>NZ_JBALCW010000062.1:0-99149 GCF_036917635.1 Nostoc sp. | reverse complement strand
CCACGCTCTAAAGATATTTTGATGATGTATTAATTAAATCATCTTAAATCTGACTAATCCAAGTGTTTTTTTCTTAGTTGTGAGAAATCCGGGTAAACTGCGATCGCGTTTAGCTAAATTGATTAAACCCGATACCGATAGCGTGCGCTTTTATTTTCTCTGTGGCTGTTGTCAGCGAAAAGTCGAACGTATTGGCGGAGAACAACCACGAGATGAAACAATTTTCTTTGCTGAGTCCCCTTCTAGCTAGGTTCCTCCATCTAAAATGCGCGGAGGGGTAGGTGTACAAATTTCACAGCCCCAAAAAAATGCTTCTATCCCAACTCCAGCAAGGCTTTTAACCCATTACTCGCCTAATCCTCATCCGCGCAATCTCTGAAATGCTTACCAAAATTCAATTTCAGCCTTTAAATTTTCCTGGCGCTCTTCCCAAACAAATTCTCTAATGCTATGATTGCCTTTGAATCGCGCAACCGCACCTTGAAAACTAAATATAGCTTGGGTTTCAGGCTCCCGCCTTGCAATTCATCAAAATCCCTATTAGGGATTGAAACCTAGTTATGAAAAATCCATAATGAATCAAATGTATAATTTGCAATTCATCAAAATCCCTATTAGGGATTGAAACCAGCCATTACTTTAGCTTTAACTATGCCCATTAGATTGCAATTCATCAAAATCCCTATTAGGGATTGAAACGGGAATGTGTATTTACTAATGAATGAAATATCGCTTGCAATTCATCAAAATCCCTATTAGGGATTGAAACCTTAAGCAACGGAGTACTTAGGAGACAGCCAAGGGCTTGCAATTCATCAAAATCCCTATTAGGGATTGAAACCCACTTTTACTTCACAGCGACCGCAGCCGGGGAAATTGCAATTCATCAAAATCCCTATTAGGGATTGAAACGTCAAAAACTGCTATCACTTCCGTGTAAATGGTCATTGCAATTCATCAAAATCCCTATTAGGGATTGAAACATACCTACAACAACTCAACAATTTACTATTACTAATTGCAATTCATCAAAATCCCTATTAGGGATTGAAACCCAATCAAAGTAAACCCACCCGCTAAAAATCCCAGGATTGCCCAATACCCAATACCCAATACCCGATTCAAAATTCTACAATTACCGGCGTATGGTCGCTGGGTTGGGTTAATTTTCTGGGCGCGACATCAATGATGCAACTTGTAGCACGCTCATATAGGATAGGTGTGAGATAGTGATGGTCAATCCGCCAACCTAAGTTGCGACGGAAGGCGGCGGCGCGATAATCCCACCAGCTATAATTTCCGCCTTCTGTGATGAACTTGCGAAAAGCGTCAGCAAATCCCAATTTCAGAATATCCCTTAAGGCTTGGCGCTCTGTTTCTGTTGCCATTATGTGATTTTCTGTACTCACTTGCTCGTGAATATCCTTATCTTCTAGGGCAATATTGAAGTCACCGCACACACAAATTGCAGGTTCTGACAGCACCAACAATCGTAAATACTCGTGTAGCGCTGTCAACCAGCGCATTTTGTATTCATATTTCTCAGTTCCTACTGCTGCACCATTAGGAACATATAAGTTAACAATCCGAACACCATCAATTACACCTGTAATCACCCGCTTTTGCTCATCCCATTCGTGGTGTAAATCTGGCAAAATCGCCCTAAACCCGCTACTTACGTCTTTGAGTGGCTGGCGGCTAATTATGGCTACGCCGTTATAAGATTTTTGTCCTGATACATAAAGCTTATAGCCTAACTGCTCAAAAGGCGATCGCGGAAACTCGGCATCCACAACTTTGGTTTCTTGCAAGCAGAGAACATCAACTGGATTGGCAGTTAACCAATCGTTAACCTGTTCTAGACGAGTGCGAATTGAGTTGACATTCCAAGTAGCTATTTTCATTACTTATCAGGATTTTTTGTAAATTAATAATTACAAATTATGTAATTATTGTACAGTTACTTAATATTTATAATTTCTGTTCCATTTCCCAATTACATTTAAACCAAGCTTTAATGGCTTGATCCCATGAGATATTTTAGTAGTTATAGCTACAAAATATTCCTTTTTGTAAGTTAGGCTACAAAATATTCTACCTCTTTGTGATCCCCAAGGCAGATGCAACAAGTAATTGATTTACCTTAAGTTAGAAAGATAGCTCAGGGTTGAGTTTTACCGATAGTCCATGAGATTTGTCGGTAAAAAATTTACAGCAACGTTAACCATTATTGCGCTTTTCGTAGCCTGTTAGGTTAATTTAAATGTCAAAAGAGTAAGTACAAATGCTCTTTCCTCATAAAATAATCATGCAACTCATTATATTGAGGACAATTTCATAGACTGAACCAAAAAAACTTATGAAAATCGCTCAAGTTGCCCCCTTATGGGAAAGGGTTCCACCTCCTAATTATGGAGGAATAGAACTGGTAGTAAGTCGCTTGACTGATGAACTTGTTCGTCGCGGTCATGAGGTAACCTTATTTGCCTCTGGCGATTCTCAAACTTTGGCTAATTTAGAAGCAGTTTATCCACGGGCATTGCGCTTAGATCCAAATGTCAAAGAGTATGCAGTGTACGAAATGCTAGAACTAAGCCAAGTTTACCAGACTGCTGCCCAATTTGATATTATCCATTCTCATGTAGGGATTTCGGCATTACCTTTAGCGAGTTTGATAACAGCAACTTCTACAGTGCATACCCTGCACAATAATTTTACAACGGATAACCGTCACGCATTTAGCTACCACAAAAAGCAACCTTATGTCAGCATTAGTAACTCGCAGCGTCAAATGGATCTCAATTATATTGACACGGTTTATAACGGAATCGAGCTAGCAGATTATCCATTCGTAGCCCAACCGTCAGAATCTCCGTATTTGGCATTTTTAGGTCGTTTTTCGCCAGAGAAAGGGCCCCAACATGCGATCGCTATTGCTAAACAGAGTGGTTGGCGCTTAAAGATGGCAGGAAAGGTTGATGTCCAAGACTCTAAGTTTTTTGAACAAGAGATTACCCCCCTCATAGATGGTCATAAAATTGAATATCTAGGCGAAATCAACCACGCCCAAAAAACTGAACTTCTGGGCAATGCTGCCATAACTCTTTTCCCGATTAGCTGGCAAGAACCTTTTGGGTTAGTAATGACTGAATCAATGGCAACTGGTACACCAGTCATTGCCATGAATTTCGGCTCCGTACCTGAAGTGATTGCCCACGGTAAAACAGGTTTTATCTGCAATAGCTATGCAGAAATGGCGGCAATGATTCCACTAGCTTTGGAACTCAATCGTCAAACCTGTCGAAAACATGTAGAAAACAACTTTAGTGTTAGCCAAATGGTTAACGGATATGAAGGTGTTTACAGACAAATTATTAAAGAGCGCATAGAATCGAATGGTCGGATTTATGCAGCTAAGATCCACTTTTAATCAACTGCTTTTTTATCCAACTTAAACAATAATTTTTTTTAGGAGGACATTGGTATGAGTACGAGAGCCAACACCTGCCCATGCTGCGGTGGTTCCCTCCTGCGCCATGCCCGACATGGTGAACTATATTGGTTTTGCGTGTCGTGCCGACAAGAAGTACCGCTATTAACTGCTACTCGCTTGCCTAATGTGGAAACCCGGAACACCGGAGTAGTTCCTCAGCCAGTAGTGAATTCCTAGTTTGACGGCATTTTAGATTATTGATACTCCCCACCGCATAGGCGGATGGGGATTCTTAAGCAATCCAAAAACGGATTCTCAAAGGCGCTATCAACGCACCCCTACTGACTCCACTTAGGTCTAGCCCAAGCTTCACCGCTACTTTTCTTAGAATGTTCGCCGCACCATTAGCATCAGCATTTATTTTTATGCCGTTTGCACAAGCATACAGACCACGATTAACTCTTTTTCCAGATGGTTGCCACCCTTCAGGTTTCGCGCCGAATGTAGGCAGCAAATCATCTTCTAAAAAACTCGCTTTACTCGTGTAACTTTCTTCCGTTTCTTCAAACCTTAGTCCGTACTGTTGACACAGTTGAGATATCCTATCTTTCAATCTAGCAGTAGGAATCTGCACAAATTTTTGATTAGTCTTGCTACCAAGATTAATGTTTTGGCGTTGACCATCATTCCAACCAAAAACGATTGTCCCTATTTTATTTTCAAGGCAGTGATTTAAAATCAATCTAGCTGCTTTATTAACAGCATCCCTAACTTGTCTATTCCGCTTCTCGGTAATAATACAAGTCGGAGATAGGTAAGTTTTACTGGGGTGAGAAAGTTAAACTATGGCACGATTCTAAATGTGTGGTTTCATGTGGTGGAGCGCCATTGGAAATAGTTAAGGCTTATATTAAAGGACAGTCAGGCGGCAAAGAATGATTGTCTACTCCGCTCCGCTCCGCATTAGCTTATCCATCCCCACCGTACAGACGGATGGGGAATTCCTTTGAATCCTGATAAAAACGTACAGAGCAAGTAAATTTATTTATGGAAAATAAAAAATATGTATGTAGTGACACGACATGCTGTGAAATACTACCTCAATTGACTCAGAGCAACTAAATTTATTTATGGGCTTGGTAAATTTTTGAATGCGTGAATGCGTGACTTCCCCGAACGCGAGTGCGTCCCCAAGGGTTGGGGCTGACCTTTGCCTTGCGGTACTAGCTTCAGCTGATAAAATCGGATGGAGCTAATTAATAGGTTAAAAGCTTTGTTAGCAGCGTTACTTTATGGGCAAGAAAATTTAAGTTTAGAGCAAGTTCCTGACCCCACTCCGGCGGCTGGCGAAGTTGTGATCCAAGTGGGGGCGGCAACAACTTGTGGTACAGATTTGAAAGTCTGGCGGCGTGGTGGTCATGCCAAAATGTTGATACCACCAACGCTGTTTGGTCACGAAGGGGCTGGGCGAATTGTTGCCTTGGGTGCAGGGGTTACAAATTGGCAAATAGGCGATCGCATTGTCGCTAATAATTCCGCCCCATGCACAAAATGCTTTTTTTGTCAACGTCAAGAATATTCATTATGTCCGAACCTGACCTGGAATAATGGTACCTTTGCGGAATACTTGAAAATTCCTGCACCGATAGTAGAGCATAATTTATTACAGATTCCCGATGAGTTGCCGTGGGAATTGGCAGCGATGACGGAACCCTTAGCTTGTGTGTTGCATGGTGTAGCCCGTTCTAACGTCAAAGCCAAAGATCGAGTAGTCGTCTTAGGAGATGGGGCGATCGGGTTGATGTTTGTGGCGGCGTTGAGTGAGAAAGCTGAGGTGTTGCTGTGGGGAGGTAATAACCACAGGCTAGAAATTGGTCAAAAATTGGGTGCAACCCAGACCTTTAATTATCATCAAATCGCAGATATTCCCGGCGTAGTGAAAGAACTTACCCAAGGATGGGGCGCAGATGTAGTGATTGAAGCAACTGGTGTACCAAGTGTTTGGGAAAGTGCGATCGCTTGCGCCCGTCCTGGTGCAACAGTCAACTTATTCGGTGGATGTCCACGGGATACCAGCATTACTGTCAACACAGAACAGCTACACTACAGCGAACTGACCATCAAAGGCGTGTTTCATAATACACCAAAGTATGTGCAGGAGGCGCTGGCACTGATCGCTAGTCGCAAAATTCCCTTTGAGTTACTTATTAGTGAACAGCGGCCATTAAAAGATTTAGAACAGGTGTTTTATGAGATGAAAGCGCGTCAGGTAATTAAGGTAGCGATGATTCCTTAGTTTTTTGCAGAATACAGCAGATGTTTTGAGTTTAGCCAAACAATGGAGAAAATCTGGACACCAGAGGAGCTACAATTTACCATCCGGCAATACTTCGGGTGAAAACATTGCCCACAACGAGTCATAGTAGGGGAGAAAATAAGCAGCCTGTTGGGGTTCCAGACGAGAGCGGATCTCAGTGCCGAGCAAGTGAATCAATTGCCGCACCAATTCCCAGCGTACCTTTAATCGGGGATACAACATGACACACAATGGAAATAGCTCTTGTTGTATGGCGCTAATGTTGTTTTCCAAAATACAGACCCACAGATACACCTGGAACATCTCTATATCACGGACACTCGAAATCTGAACGCTAGTGTCACTTAAACGACCTGTATGGCATTGATAGTTGGGATACATCTGCATCACCCGTTCCGCAATCTTGGTTGCAATCTCGCTAGACAATGGCAAAAGTTTTTGGACAGCTTGTAATTGTGGTGCATCGTAAGCATATTCTGCTGCTGCCTGGTAAGCACGCTGGAGCGGCATATAGAGATGGTCATCAATCACCTTAAAGTAAGCTCTCAGCGATGCTTGCTGCGCTGGCGGTGTCAAGTTGAGTAGTATTTGTCCGCCGTAGTGAAACTGCATACTAATGAAGCCGATTACTCTAGGATCATTTGCTGTGTACTTCTGCCGAATTTTTCCCAAATCCCTGGCAACCTTAGTAGAAAACTTCGCTGGGGGAATCTGTTGGGCATAGGCTGAGAGGGCAGTTTGATAAATATTGTGGGTATCCTTTGCGACTTCCCACGGATCAATTAATTCAGGGTCAATTTGATGCCGAATCATCTCTTGAGACAAAAGCGCTTCTGTTCTTCCCCACGCTTGCAGACTCGTGGTTCGGAGTGCTTGCTTTAACGTTGTTGCAACCTCACTTGCGATTTCACTGCACTTGAGAACTTCGATGCGATCGTCCTGTTCAGCTAGATTTCGCAAATACTTCTTCGCCCACGCTTCTGAAAATGGTTGATTTGCTACTGTCTCAAACCTTCTTACTGGTTCTGTTAACAATGAAAGATTGTGTGGCATTATAAGCACCTAATTACTAAATTTAATAAATGAAATATTTCGTAAGATTCTTATTGTAAGTAAATAATAGCACTATGCAGACCGTAATAATACTTAGATTGTCATTTATTATTCAAACTAAATCCCAGGTTTTTTAGACTTTTTGGAAAAAGGCGATCGCTAGATGATATCAGGTTCACATAATTAGTTATGATTTCCACAGTGATTGCACCCCACCCCGCCAAAGCTACGCTTCGTCTCCCCTCCCGAAAAGCGGGGAGGGGATTAAGGGGTGGGGAACTCCTGGTTTAATAAGTAATCAAGCGAACATGATATGAGGGAGCAGTGGAGGCAGGGGAGAAGAATTTTCCCCTCTGCCTCTTCCCCATTGCCAATGCCCTAAACTTAAAGACGATTAGTATCTTTTGTAACTAACTTCCAGCCTTCAGCTTCGTCAACTAGCTTCATTGACTCTAATTCGAGATTGTTGAAAGCAGATGCATGAAGCAGAAAGTAGGGTTGCCCGTTGTAGTGCCAATAATATTCGAGTTCGCCAACAGAAGCGGGTATGATGGTGCGATCGCTATAAAAATCCAACGAGGGACGATGATAGGGAAAAGATGTGTAAATCTTCCTCGTAGCTGGATTTGCCCGCACGATCATCGCGGCGACTGGTTTAACTGGATAAGCTTCAGATAATTCCCAAACCCAGTAGTTAGATTTCATTAACAGTAGCAGCGAAATATAACTTCCCCAAAACAAAATCTTCAGAAATTGCCCATCACCTCGTTCTGCCAAAATAGCTGCTAAGGTCATAGTTAAAGCTACTGCTGCAAAAATCAGTTGTAAGTCTGTTTTTGGTGTTGTACCCCAACTGAAATAAATACTACCAGCAGAAGCGGCTACAGCAAGTATCGCTAAACCAGCAACCCAAGCACGGGGATAAGATGAGAGTAAAGGCGAATTTTCTGTATCTGATAATTGGATACCAAAAGCTAAAGCTAAACTAGGGTAAATCGGGAATAAATACCAGGGAACTTTGGTAATCATGAAAGAAATTACCAGCAGATAAACACCACTCCACGCCATTACTAATTTTGCCCAACTAAGATTGCGATTTTCCCAGGTTAAGCGGATAGTTTGCGGTAAAAATAATAGCCACGGCCATGTGTATTTGAAAAGTTCAATAACATAGTACCAAGGTGGTTCAGGATTTCCCTCTACAAATGAGCCAATTCGGACTAGTGATGGGTTTGCAAGCCCAATTTGGGCGAAAATGTAACCATAGTGAATTAGTTGGGCAGCATACCAAGTAGCGACAGGCAAAATGCCAATTAAAATTGCTATCCACAGATAGTAACAGGTGAGCAGTCGTGGCGTATCCCAAAACAGAAATACGATGGCGATCGCACCTAGTAATACACCTAATAATCCTTGAGTCAGGCAAATCAGCCCAAAACTAATCCCAACACCAAGGCAATAGCGTAAATCTCGGCGCGATCGCAACACGCACAACATCATCACCATCAAAAAACTTACCATCGCCCCATCCAACATTGCCAACCGCCCATGACGCACCACAGGTAGCATTGTTAAATAAATCAAGGCGCTATAAATAGCCGCCCATCGTTGGCGAAATATCTCTCTAGCAATGCAATACAGTAAAGGTACAGATGTCGCTGTTAAAATTGCTCCAGGCAGGCGCGTTGTCAACTCATTTTCGCCTCCTAAAGAATAAGCCCAAGCAATTAGCAAATGCATCAAAGGCGGCTTGTTATGATATGGTTCACCTCCTAACGTTGGGTAAAGCCAACGCATTGAACCTGCTGGAGCGTGCCAAATTTCCCGAGCAACCTGTGCCACAGTCCCTTCATCCCAATCTCGCAACGGCAATCCTCCCAGATTGATGCTAAAGAGTAACACTGCTGCCAATAGCAATATTATTAGCCATACCCAATCAATCCATTTGCCAACCGGGCGATGCTGTTTTTCTAGATGACTCCAGATAAAGCTTCCTTCTTGCATATTCTATGTTAATCATTTTACTTTCTGGTTTGATTACATAGAGACATCTAGCGAATCTCCAATGTTGTCACCCAGTAACAACGTATGTTATTAACAATTGCTAGTTTCCAAGATTAACTCAACTTTATCTAATTAGCCCTATTTTTTGAAAAATTTATATTGGTTATTTAAATAACATTTTTGCCTACAAATGATAAAAAGAATACATTCCATAAATTATTTATTACCTGTTGGATAGTCCGTAAATGAACTTGTCTTTTTTTTAATGTGACGCTTAGTTTAAATTTTACATACTTAGTTTTTATCTAATTAAATTCCAATCGTGTTAAGTTAGGGACTGACAAGAAATAAATTATCCAAATAAACGAACCTTATTAGACACAGAGAACATAGAGGAATAAGGAGGAGAGAGTTTTTTCGCCAGTTTTTTGAGTATTTTTTTATTTGGAAGTCCTTTATTGTCAAAAGGGAGCATCCCAAATGTGCAAAAACCTTATTTTTTTGATTAGTAATTTTAAAAATAAAAGTTCATTTTTTATTACCTAAAAAATCGATTTAATGTTAAAGAATTATTTTTAATTATTGAAAAAAGCGATTTAATAAACTAAGCTTTATCACTTTAATTTTGATTAAGTAATTATTTAATTGGAACATCTATACTATAAAATTCTGTAAAAGCATTTTTTTAGAAGAATAGGACTTACGCATCAAGTACGAAATGTAGGGGCAATTCATGAATTGCCCCTACGATAAATCAAGGTTTTCAGTGCCTTTTTACGTAAATCCTAAAGAATAAACAGCTAGAAAATTAGGGGAGCATTGTCAATGAGTTTACCTGTGATTGTGGATATTACTATTGGTTTAGTTGTTATTTACTTCATTTTGAGCTTGATAGCTTCTGAAATTCAAGAGTTGATTTCTACATCTTTACAATGGAGAGCTAAACATTTAAAAAACTCAATTGAATTACTTTTAGCAGGTGGTAGCGAAACCGAAGAATCAGAAATTACTAAAGCAGAAAAATTGGTAAATAAACTTTATACTGATCCTTTGATTAATACCTTGAATCAACAAGCCAAGGGGAAAATAGAAAAGCAGTTTCGGGGAATTAGTAAAAATATTGATACAAAAGGACTAGGAGAAAAACAAAGCGGACCTTCCTATCTTCCTTCTGAAACCTTTGCAATTACTTTATTAGATACCTTAAAAATTCCCCAGCTAATTAATTATGTTAAAAATTCTAGTGAAAATGCTGAAACTAATTTACATATAATATTAGCATTTTACAAAGAACTTAAAATAGGTGTTAATAATCAAGATAGTGAAGAATACAAAAAAATCAAAGCGATTTATGGAGATATTGACCAAAAATTTAGAGATTTTGTTAATAAAGATTTGCCGGATGATATACCTGATAATTTAATTAAGAGTCTTGGGGTGATTGCTCAACGGAGTAGGATCAAGATTGGCAACCTCACTGAAGGAATGAATCAGTTTCAAAATGAAGTCGAAACATGGTTTGATCGCTCTATGGATCGAACCAGTGGCGTTTATAAGCGCAATGCAAAAGGAGTTGCAATTTTAATTGGGATATCAGTTGCTATATTCACTAATACTGATACATTTCACCTAGTTAGTAGATTGTCGCAGGATTCGGCTATCCGCTCTGCTATTACTCAAAGTGCAAGTCAACGAGCCGATTTTATCAATGATCCACAAGCCAGAAGGCAAATTGAGAAACTTTTAGGAGATGCTTCTGTTCCCATTGGATGGCAAAATATCAATCAGCAGTTTGAGTTATTAGATGCTAAAGACTCGAATAGGGAAAATGTTGTATTAATCAGAACTTGGCAGGGTTTTAAATTAATTTGCGGTTGGATTGTAAGTGGTTTGGCTATTTCGATGGGTGCGCCTTTTTGGTTTGATATCCTAAATAAACTAGTGAATGTGCGAAATGCAGGGCCAAAACCTGTTGCGTATACTAAGGATCAACCAACTCAGAAATAGCGTTTCAACTAAAAAATAAAAATAACTTGGAGTTTTAATTCTTTATTCTCAAAAGTAATGTCAATTTGCCTGATAAATTCTCGAAAGTAAAATCGTCGCTCTGTTTCTGATAAATCTAACCAAAATTGTGGTATAGAAACAGCTTGAGCAACAGAACGCAAGTTAACTGGGGGAAGAGTGGCCAACTTTGCTTCGAGTGCAGAAATTTCTGTGCGGAGTTTGTAAGCCCTTAACTTTGCTGTTTCAACATCTAAAATTCCAGTTTCAATTAAAGCGGGTAACTGAGCAAGGATTTCTTGCTGACGAGCGATCGCTTGCCCTAAACTATTCTTGACTGCATCCAACTGGGGAAAATTCATCCCCGCTACAGCTAAGGGTAAATCACGGCAAACGGTTTCAATTGTATGTTCTAAAACCTCTTGGTAGGGAATAGCCTGACACTTGGGGCGTTGAGGACAGCTAGTAGAACGTAAATAAAGATACTCCTTATCTTGGTTGCGTTGAGTGACACGAGTAACTGTTAGATGTGACTGACACTCAGCACAAACAACTAACCCAGCTAAAGAACGGGGTGCACTAGCAGTTCGGGATGGGAAACGGCTGTTACGCCGTAAAAGTCGGTCAACTTGGGCCGCTTCTTCTTTAGAAATTATCGGAATATGGGTATTAGAGATAATTTCACCATTTTGGTAAGCTGTATTGCCGCGATAAACTGGATTAGTTAGCCAGCGTCTTCCTGTGGTGACAGAGATTTTTTTGCCGTATTTTTTCGCCAAGTAACGAACCGAACCCCGTAAGGAACCATAGAGTAAAAAGTGTTCAAAAAAATCTTTGACTACTGGTGAAGTACTGCGATCAATGGTATATTTTCCCTTACCTCTGCGATACCCGTAGGGAACTTTGCCGGGTGGCGGTGCAACCTCAAGACGATTACGGGCGTGTCCTTGACGGATGCGACGGCTCCGTTGCTGACGTTGGATTGCGTGTAACGAATTCAGCAAGTCAGCGCCTTGAGGGTAACTTTCGGAAGTGTAGGGTTGTTCTGTGGCAATTATCGCTACTCCCATTACTTCGAGTTGATGTAAGCGATCGCTAATTTCCTCTACAGTATCCCCTAATTCTTCCAACCGACGAATTAAAAGATAATCTGCTGGTTCAGTTTCGCAATCGGTAAATAATTGTTGTAATTGCGATCGCATAGCGTGTCCGTAGGACTCTCGCATAGCCTGTGCAGAAGACTCTGGCTTACCCAAATCTTCATAAACCCGATCCACCTCCCATCCCCAATCAGCTTGATCGGGAGAAGATTCTAATAGCGGATTGGTGTAAGAATAGGCAATTATTTTCATTGTAATTGGGCATTGGGGATTGGGCATGGAGCATTGAGGATGAGTCTTTGATACTCGTGAATAGACATGTCCAGAAATTAAATATGCGTAACCTGAAACCCTTGTAGAGACGCGAAATTGCCCTTCTCTACGAGACGCTCCGCGAACGTGCCGCTACGAAGAAAGCGTCTCTACATTCATTGTCACTAGATGTCTAATGAGTCTTTAATACTCGCTGATGAGTCTTTGAACTTTGCCCCTCTGCTCCCCTACCTCCCCACTCCCCCTCATACCATTTCACTTTAATAATGATACAAATACGCTGCTGTTTGGGCATGGCATTGCCATACCCCTACGAGAAATCTATATGTATCAGGATTTTCGTGAATTGGTATCATTGCTGACTTAGCTCGACAATATTTCCATCAGGATCTTGAATGAATAAAGCAGGGCGACCAGAAGCGCTGGGTTGAATGGGATAATTATGATTGAGCAAGTCTTGTTTGGCAGTGTCTAAGTTAGCGACTGAGAAAGCGACGTGGGGGTTGCGTCCCCATTTTTCGTTTGAGTTTTCGGTGGGGACAGTAGGTGCAACTATCAGGTGAATTTGATAGTTGCCGACTTGATACCATGCACCAGCATATTTTAGGGAACGATCTATTTTGGATAATCCTAATATTTTGCCATAAAAGTGTTCAGAGCGTTCTAAGTCAGTGACGAGAATTGCTGTATGGAGACTTTGGGTAATCTGCATTGTCGGTAAGTGCGATCGCGTTTATCTAAATTTTGACGTAGTTTGGGACTTGTAGGGAGTAGGGAGGATGAGGGAGAATAAGTAATGACTAATATCATGTCCGCTTGATTGCTTATTAAACCATCAGTTCCCCAAAGAGCCAAGTGAATTAGGCTATGAATTTGGACGATGGACAACAGCAAGATTAGCTACATACTTACAAGAAAGAACTTCCAAAACTGAAGTGTTAAACAGCATTAACTGACCAATATCATCTTTGCTGACATTTATGAAAAGGATTTGCCCTCATCCCCCAACCCCGAATCCCAGATTTGGGATTCGGGGAGCCAAAATTTCAAACTCCCTCTCCCAGATTTGGGAGAGGAATTTAGGGAGAGGGTGAAAACGACAGTTCTCAACTAAGATTTGGTTTAATATTAAAACTCAGTGTGATGATTGCGTCATCTGGCAAAAAATTTAACTTTTCTATAGCAGTCCTAAATCATTTGTAATTATATATCTCTTTCTTCTTTCTTCCCTTTGCGCCCTTTGCGGTTCGTTTGCTTCGTTTTCTTATTTATATTTTTCCCGAATCAAATAGGAATGCTATATTACTATACCTTTAAATTTACTGTTCTTGAATTTAATATAAAAATTATATGGATCAAGTGATTACTGCAATAGCAGATGCTTTGTTTATAACCAATAATTTAGGAAAAATAAAAAAAGTAAATCGTGCTGCTCAAAAATTATTTGGTTTTAGTGAAAAAGAATTAATTAATCAACCAATATCATTGATAATTGATGATGAACAAGTCTTAATACCAGCCATTCACCAGCATTGTTTTTTTCATAAAAATCTTGAGAATTTAGAGGTAGCTTGCCGAACCAAGACTAGAGAAAAGCGGTTGATTGCTTTTTCTTGTTCAGTAATTCCGAAAAAAATAAAAGGATTAGAAGATATTCTCTACATTGGTCGGGATATTACTGCTCGGCAGCACCGAGAACAGCGTACAAGTACCCAGTATGCTATCACTCGTATATTGTCAGAATCCCAAACTGTAAAACAGGTAATTCCGCAAATTTTGCAGTCGATTTGTCAAAATTTGGGATGGGATTTAGGCGAACTTTGGACACCAAGTCAATATATTGGCACTTCGGTACAAGGACATAGCCTCAATGCAGTACTAAGGTGTGTGGAAATTTGGTCAAGTAGAGTAATTTCTGCACGAGAGTTTAAAGCAATCACCTGGCAAACTACATATACACCCGGTATTGGCCTACCTGGTCGAATTTGGATTAGACGTTTGCCCCTGTGGATTCAAGATATCACAGAAAATGGAGACAATCGGCGATCGCAACCTGCTGGTGAGGCTGGATTGCACACAGCTTTTGGCTTCCCCATCTTAGACGATAGTGAAATCTTAGGAGTGATGGTTTTCTTTAGCCGGGATCTACAACCAAAAGATAAAGACTTATTGCAAATGGTGGGTTCTATTGGTAGTCAAATCGCCCAATTTATCAAACGCAAACAAGCAGAAGATGCACTTGTAGAAAGTGAAGAAAGATATCGAGATTTATTTGAAAATGCTAATGATTTGATTCAATGCGTCAATGGATCTGGTCATTTTTTGTATGTCAATCGTGCATGGCGAGAAGCTTTGGGATATAGCGAAGCTGAAATTATGAATATGAATGTTTTCGATATAATACATCCAGAATTTAAACAAGACTGTTTGCAAAGATTTTATCGGGTGCTGTCAGGAGAAAAGATCGGGCAAGTAAAAGCCGCATTCGTGACTAAAGACGGTCAGACAATCTTTCTAGAAGGTAATATTAACTGTAAATTTGTCGAAGGTCATCCAGTTGCAACTCGCGGCATTTTTCGCAATATCACCCAGCGACTAGCAACAGAAGAAGCGGTGCGCCATCGGCAGGAAGAAACCGAACATTTATTGCTGAATATTTTGCCAGCAGCAATCTCCAAACCCTTGAAAGAAGCAGCTAACATTGTCGAAGACGTTGCTGATGTCACAATTCTATTTGCAGATATTATCGGCTTTAGCGAAAATGCTGCTTCTATGAGTGCAATTCAACTGGTAAACTTACTCAACTCGATTTTCTCAACTTTCGATCGCCTCACCGAACAAAATAGTTTACAGAGAATCAAAAATATTGGCGATGCTTATATGGTAGTTGGTGGTTTGCCCCCACGCCGCCGGGATCATGCTCAAGCGATCGCTCAAATGGCACTCCAGATGCAAACTGCGATCGCTCTATTTAATACTCAGAATAACCAAAACTTCAGCATCCGTATTGGCATCCATACTGATACCGTAATTGCGGCAGTAATTGACTTCAAAAAACTTACGTATAATCTCTGGGGAGACACAGTAAACATCGCTAACTGCATGGAATTGCAAGGTATTGTTGGTAAAATCCAAGTTACAGAAAATACTTATAAATCTTTGTGTAATGAATTTTTATTTGAAAAGCGGGGCGAAATCGAAGTTCAAGGCAAAGGGAAAATCACCACTTATTTGTTGATTGGGCAAATTTGAATCTTACTCCCCTTCCCTTATAGGGAAGGGGTTGGGGGTTAGGTCTTTATTGGACTCAACAGAAGCACTATATTAAAATTCCTACTCCCTAATTAGCATTCGGAATCAACCGCCCACAAGGATAAGTCGCTGTTTGCTTTTGGGCACTTTCAGCCACCGCTGCTGGAATTTGATCCGATGATTGGCTTTTGGCTGCTAGATAGTCTTTTTGCAGTTTATCCAAAATAGCTTCTCGCCTGTCGTACACACGCTTCAGGGGACGAGGCTGGCATTTGTTTAAGACGTATGCTGTCACCAATGGTAAAGCGATCGTGCTATCGGTATAACAAACAATAGTATTAGGTAACTCTTCCGGGTCAATCTTACCCCAACTGACAGCTTCCGATGGGGTTGCTCCAGACAAACCGCCTGTATCTGGACGCGCATCGGTAAATTGTACAAAGTAATCGTGTCCTCGTTCTTCTAGCCCCAATACTTCGTGAAGTTGCGGTTGCGTTTGTAGCAAAAAGTTTTTGGGACTACCGCCACCAAGAATTACAGCCGCACTTTTACCTCCAGATTCACGGGCATTATATGCGATCGCAGCCGTCTCATTTACGTCAATTGATGGATCTAACACCAACTGCGAACCTTCCAAAGCCAAAGCTGCCACGTTCATCCCAATTGAACTATCTCCTGGAGAAGACGTATATATAGGCACGCCATACTCGTAAGCTGTGGCCAGCAAACAGGAATGCTGTAAACCCAACTGCTTTTCTACTTCTCGAACATACTTACCCAGTAAATGGTGAAACTCAGCAGTTCCCATCCGTTTCTGAAACGCTTCCCCTTGCAGAATCTTGCGGATGAATGCATCAGTTTCTAGCAGTACATCGTAACCAAAGATAATGTCATAAATGCGAATAGTGCCTTCCTGGCGCAGTTTCACATCATCCAAAAACGGATTACCAGCAAAAAGTTCAAAACCCAAACCGTAGTGCATATCGTGGTAAAGATTTGCACCAGTGCTAATCATCCAGTCAATAAAGCCGTTGCGAATTAAGGGTGCAAGCGCTGAAACCCCAAATCCTGCTGGCGTCATTGCACCGGAAAGGCTAACTCCCACCGTCACACCTTCGGTTAGCACATCACGACTCAGTAGTTGGCAGATTTCCCGCAACCGTGCTGAGTTGTAAGCGGTAAAGTATTGATCGATCAAATCCACCACATTGATATCATTTGATATAGGTGTAGGTGCGATTTTTTGACCCAGCTGCTTAGACATTTTGGCACTCCCGAACAGTAAACACGCCGAATCTAATGTTATCTAGCTTTCAACCAAAGTGATAGCGGTTTAACTAGCTCATTTCATCAAAAAACATTACCACGCCTGAGATTAGAGACTTCCAGTAAAAAAAATATCCCATCGTCGGGGGCAATCTCACTGAAATGAGTTTGCCAAAATATTAAATTTAATGAAATATTTAATGGATCGAGACAGGTGTACGCTATCTACATGGAAATGCGTCAACAGAGGACTCAACCAATGGGATATGTAATTGCTACTGCAAATATGAAAGGTGGCGTTGGTAAAACCACCCTCACTGTCAACTTAGCTACCTGTTTAGCTAAAAATCATGGTAAACGGGTGCTTGTCCTTGATTTAGACAGCCAAATCAGCGCCACACTCAGTTTGATGTCGCCTTTAGATTTTGCCAAGCGTCGTAAACAAAGTAAGACATTTAGGTATCTGATAGACCAAGTTATCAATCCTGAACCAGAAGCAAAATTGACAATTAAAGATATCATTCAATCCCAGGTTTGTAATCTTCCCGGTCTGGATTTATTACCAGGAGATATCGACTTATATGATGAATTTGTTGTATCAGAAATGCTGCATCAGCAAGCAACTGCTTTGGGTGAACAGGACTTTGAAACAATTTGGAATCGCTTTGAAAGAGTCTTGATTAATAATATTTTAAAACCTGTACGTCAAGAATATGATTTTATTCTCTTGGATTGTGCACCTGGATATAATTTATTGACTCGTAGCGCTTTAGCTGCTAGTGATTTTTACATACTTCCTGCTAAACCAGAACCCTTATCTGTAGTGGGTATTCAACTGCTAGAAAGACGCATTGCCCAATTAAAAGACAGTCACGGACATGAAACCAAAATAGATATAAAAATGCTGGGAATTGTATTTAGCATGTCCAGCGCTAACCTTCTCACTGGCAGATACTATAAACAAGTGATGCACCGCGTTGTTGAAGATTTCGGTGTAGAAAAAATTTGTAAGGTACAAATACCAGTTGATGTCAATGTTGCTAAGGCTGTCGATAGTTTTATGCCAGCTGTTTTAATCGCTCCCCAATCAGCTGGTTCAAAAGCGTTCTTTCAGTTAACTCAGGAGTTATTGCAAAAGCTATAGCTCTAGAACTGCTGAGTTCAACGAAGAGGCAGAGGAATGGGCAAAGTGGTTTTTTCTAAGGCTTTGGTGGCTATTACAGAACCAATTGCGATCGCCGCAGTCTCAAGTATCATATCCTGCCTTGGCTATGTGTGTGCTATCTAACTTATTAATACACCGCCTTTGTTCTAAATTCCAAAGACGGCGATAAATCGCGTCTGGTGCTTTATCATCGCTGTTTCATCAACAAAAGCGACTGTTTCATCAACAAAAGCAACTGTTTCATTAACAAAAGCGACTGTTTCATTAACAAAAGCGACTGTTTCATTAACAAAAGCGACTGTTTTATTCACAAAAGCGACTATTTCATCAACAAAAGCATAATTTTTGTGATAAATACTGATATTTACGTCATTCTGTATACTATTAAATGAGGATTTTACTGAACTGCGATCCGGCTTTAGTAAGGCAAACTAGCTCTAAGGCAATAAAAAGGATACATTTATGACTGCTCAAAAACGTACATATCGCGTTTTAGAAAAAGCTGAATTAAGACTGACGGGATTTAAAGCGATTGATCCGAGTATGGATTTTGGGGATATTCGCAACTTGCAAAACGTGACACAACTAATTGAGCAGTACCGTAGCAAGATAGATGCTTATAATACTGCTCTAGCCGTGATTAACTCTTCTAGAACTGAAATGGATGAATTAGACAAAAACTTAAATGACTTGGTTGAGAAAATGCTGATTGGAGTTGCTTTCAAATACGGTAAAGACAGCCGTGAATATGAAATGGCGGGTGCTGTTCGCAAAAGCGATCGCATCCGCAAAAGTCAGGCGACACGTTTGAAGAATTCAGAGCAAAAATCTAGTCAATACGCAAAAACCACTGAGTAATTTTGAATTTTATACCAATTTGAAAAAAAGATATCTCCGACAATGAATGTAGAGACCCGAAATTTCGCGTCTCTACAAGGGTTCTAGATAACGCATATTTAATTTCTGGAGATGTCTAATTTGGGCGGACAAGATGCCCACCCCACAAGAGTTATGAGTTTTATTCTGTTAAAACTCTCCGGCTAAGGCTGCAACGCATCGTTCGCAAATTAAGGGATGTTCTGCTGATTCTCCCATGTAAGTAGAGTAATTCCAACAGCGAATACACTTCGTGTAGGCTTTGCCAACGCATTTTTGCCCATCTGCTTTCACTACCGCAATTCCCCAATCTTCCGTCTGCGCTGTGTATTCTAATCCTTGCAATCCCTCAGCCGAATCTAACAATTCCACCTGGGAAGTCAGCAGTAAGTACCGCAGTTCGTCAACCCCGTTACCCTTAAGGGGGTTAAAGGCTTTGATAGCATCGCCTAACTGTTTATGAGGTATATAAATCAAAGCTTTGGCTTCCAGGGAAGAACCAATTAGTTTTTCTATCCTGGCTTGTTCTAACACCTTGTTAACATCAGTGCGGAGTTGTCGCAGCGCTGACCAAAATTCGGCTAATTCTGGATTACGCCATTTTTCCTCTACTTGCACCCAACCGGCTTCAAACACTGATTTATATGGTGTTTTGTAGGGGAGATATTGCCAAATATCTTCGGCGGTGTGGCATAATACTGGTGCGATCGCTCGTGCTAAATTATCTATTGCTATCTTCAGCACCGTTTGACAACTGCGACGGCGAAAAGCATCCTTTGCACTGATGTACAGCCTATCTTTGGCGACATCTAAATAAAAGTTAGATAAATCCACCACGCAAAAATTCTGCACTGTTTGGAAGAAGCGGAAGAATTGGAAACTCTCAAAGGCAACGGTTACTTCCTCAAACACCTCACTGATGCGGTGCAGCATATAACGGTCAAGTTCTGGTAATTCCTCAAAAGGGACTGTATCTTTTTCTGGGTCAAAATCATCCAAGCTACCCAGCAAAAACCGCGCTGTATTGCGAATCTTCCCTCTAACATCATTCATCTGCTTGATGATGTTTTTCCCAATGCGGACATCCCCAGAGTAGTCTACCGATGATACCCACAATCTCAATACGTCTGCACCATAAGCCGGTTCTACTTTTTGATTTTTCCCACCTTCAATAATTGTATTGGGGTCAACGACATTCCCTTCTGACTTACTCATCTTTCGCCCTTGTTCATCCAAAGCGAAGCCGTGAGTTAACACAGTTTTGTAAGGTGCAATGTCATTTACTGCTACACTGGTAAGCAAACTTGATTGGAACCAACCGCGATGTTGGTCGGAACCTTCCAAATATATATCAGCAGGGTAGCGTAACTCTGGACGCTGCTGGAGAACAGATGCCCAAGATGAGCCAGAGTCAAACCATACATCCATTGTGTCTGTACCTCTGCGGTAAGACTTCCCATTTTGGCGATAGGATTCGGGTAATAACTCTGCAACGGATAATTCCCACCAAGCATCAGAACCTTTTTCAGCGATAATTGCTTGGGCGTGGTTGATAGTTTCTTCATTTAGCAGTACTTCCCCAGTGGCTTCATCGTAGAAGACGGGAATCGGTACACCCCAACTGCGCTGACGAGAAATACACCAATCGGAACGTTCCGCCACCATTGGCGTGATGCGATTTTCACCTTGGGCTGGAATCCATTTTACCGTGGCGATCGCCTTTAATGCTTCTTCTCTAAATCCTTCCACGGAAGCGAACCATTGTTCAGTAGCGCGGAAAATCGTTGGTTTTTTCGTCCGCCAATCATAAGGATATTTGTGGGGGTATGCTTCTTCTTTCAACAAAGAACCAGTCGCACTTAAAGCATCAATCACCGCTTGATTCCCATCACCCAGCACATTCAACCCCGCAAATTGTCCCGCTTCTTCGGTAAAATTGCCATTGTCATCTACTGGTGCAAGGATGGGTAACCCGTAGCGCTGACCAACGATGTAATCTTCTTGACCGTGACCGGGGGCTGTATGTACCAACCCAGTACCCGACTCAGTAGTGATATAATCACCGCCGACAACAATCGGGCTTTCCCGGTCAAATAAAGGATGACGGTAAGTAGTATGTTCTAAATCATTCCCCTTGAAGGTGGTATGAAGAGTTAACTTAA
Source organism: Nostoc sp. (assembly GCF_036917635.1). Classification (GTDB taxonomy): domain Bacteria; phylum Cyanobacteriota; class Cyanobacteriia; order Cyanobacteriales; family Nostocaceae; genus Nostoc. The sequence continues at coordinate 78,244 of NZ_JBALCW010000062.1, read as the reverse complement.
CTCCCAAGGTTGAAGATAAACGTTCTATTAAATCAGCAGCAACGATGAGATAGCGGAACCTCACCCCCTCAGTCCCCCTCTCTGTTAACGGAGAGGGGGAAGCTACTTCTTCACTCCCCCTCCCTGCTTGCGGGGAGGGGGTTGGGGGGTGGGGTTCTACTTCCACCACTGCATAATTCAAATCTGCATTCACCGCTACAGCCAAATTTGCCGGAATTGTCCAAGGTGTAGTTGTCCAGATAGCCACACCCAAATCTGACAGATATTGGGCTAACAGTGGTTTTACAGCTTGGGCTAAACTTGTAACTGGAAAAGCTGCATAGATACTGCGGGAAACGTGACCTTCTGGATATTCCAACTCAGCTTCAGCTAAAGCAGTTTTAGAACTAGGACTCCAGTGAACCGGCTTCAAACCGCGATAGATGTAGCCTTTTAAGAACATCTGACCAAACACACCAATTTGAGCCGCTTCATATTCCGGCTTCAGAGTTAGATAAGGGTTTTCCCAATCACCCCAAATACCATAGCGTTGAAAATTTTGACGCTGGTCGTTTATCGTAACTAGGGCAAATTCTTTTGCTTTTTGTCGCAGTTGTAAAGGCGTTAAATTTTGTCGTTCTGCTGACTTCATGTTCTGCAAAACTTTTAACTCAATTGGTAACCCGTGACAATCCCAACCAGGGACGTAGCGAACTTTACGACCTTGTAGCATTTGGTAGCGGTTAATAATATCTTTGAGAATTTTATTTAAGGCATGACCAATATGGAGTGAGCCATTAGCGTAGGGAGGCCCATCGTGCAGTATAAATAATTCGCCGGGGTTATTTTCAAAGAGGCGATCGTAAATTTTATTTTCTTCCCAAAATTTTTGGAGTTCCGGCTCGCGCTTGATGGCGTTTGCCCGCATATCAAAATTAGTCTTGGGTAGGTTTACAGTATCTTTGTAACTTCCTGATTCGGTCACAGTCTCATGCCTAGAATTAGGTGTGCAGGTTTTATTAATTATAGAAGATGACAGGAAAACCAAAATTTGCTATTTTAACCTGAGTTTGATAACTATTATTTGACCTCTCCCCTAGCCCCTCTCCGAAACGGAGAGGGGAGCAAAAAGCTGAATTTTCACTCAAGTCTCTCCCTTTCCGACTCGGACAGGGACGGTTTTACCTAGTAAAACCTTCTTAGAGGTTTCTAGGCAACCAGGAGACTAATCAGGAATTTTGCGGAGATTGAGAGTTAATCAACAGAAAGTAGTATACTTTTTTGGGTTCGCCTAAAGCTATCTAAAAGTTTCGTCTAAAAACCAATAATTGTGGGGTTGCTCTAATGCTAAGTCCTGTGGTAACAGTCAGTATCTTTCAAAAACAACCCGACCCTCAAGTATTTTCAGCAGGTCAAGTCATCTTTGAAGAAGGACAGCCTGGTGATAATATGTACGGCATTATGGAAGGACAGATAGATATATTAGTCAATGGCAAGGTTGTAGAAACTATTGACACGGGCGAAGTTTTTGGTGTTGGGGTACTTGTAGGAGTAAAAAATAGAACTTACACAGCTATTGCCAAGGTGGACAGCAAACTGGGTTTCCTTGATGAACAAAAATTTCTCTTTGCTGTTCAGGAAACCCCTATGTTTGCCCTACAGGTGATGAGAAGTTACTCAGAGCGGCTGAGTCGCTTGCAGCATATCGTCTAAAGTACCTCAGAAGACAAAAGGGCTAAGGGTACAATGACCTGTGTGGCACTAAAAGTGGAGTCATGTTTGGCTTCTGCCTTTTTTGGTAAAACATGAAAGATTTAATGGAAGTAGCAATGGCGCATAAACGATTGATTATTGAGATGGGGATGGGAATAGATCAGCATGGACAAGAACCGACAGTAGCAGCATCTAGGGCAGTACGAAATGCGATCGCTCACAATGCTTTACCTGGTGTTTGGGAAGTTGCCCTTTTGAGTCACCCCAATGAAATGATTATAGAGGTTCAGGTAGCAGTTCCATACCCCGAACAAGTTAGAGAAGAAGAGGTACTCGCTGTACTACCATTTGGTCGGAAAAGCCTTACCGTACAAACTGGGGGGATGATAGTTCAAGGGCGGGCGATTCCTGAACTCAATGATAAAAATGATGAAATGTTGATTGCGATCGCATCTGTTACAGTTTTAATCGAAGATAAGTAGGCAGGGCTATTTCATTCTATTTTTACGGCAGTTTTTACGAATCTTTTTCAGAAAAATAAGAATTTAAACCGGAGCTAAGTTGAGAACCGTAGTTTTTGCCCTCACCCTAAATCCCTCTCCCATATATGGGAGAGGGACTTTTAAATTAATAACGAACCTTATTAGGCGCAGAGGACACGGAGAAATAAGAGTTGGAGAGATATTTTGCGTAAGTCCTAGCTTTATCAAAATGGCATTTGACTTACTCAAAATGCCTTATGACTTATTCTTTTTGGTATTTTCCGCAAGCAAAATGACGTTTGACTTACTCATTTTGATATTTTCTGCAAGCAAACGTTAATTTTTGAATTACTCTAGAAATGTTCTATCTCTAGGACTAAATATTTGCTAATACAAAGGTATAAAATCATAGAAACCTGGAGAAAACTATGTCATTAGAAACAGAGACACTACAGGCAACACCACCAAGTTCTACCTTTGAGACGCTTGAGGAGAAGCAAGACTTTAACTGGAGGCAATGCTGGTATCCCGTCACCTTTGTGCAAGACTTACCTACCGACCGCCCTCATAGCTTTTCGTTGTACGATGAACCTTTGGTTTTGTTCAAAAGCAAAGATGGAGAGTTTATTTGTTTAACAGATCGTTGTCCTCACCGTACAGCCAAACTTTCTGAAGGACAAATTATTGACGGCAAAATTGAGTGTTTATATCACGGTTGGCAGTTTGGTAGTCATGGTCAATGTCTGCATATTCCCCAATTACCAGCAGATGCAAAAATTCCAGTCAATGCTTGCGTACCATCTTTTAAGGTTGTGGAACGTCAAGGCATGATTTGGGTGTGGGCTGGTGAAAAAGAAACTGCTGTTGATGAAAATATCCCAATTTTGCCAGATTTAGATAAGCCGGGATTTGTTTGTGCAGACTTTATATTGGATCTGCCTTATGACCAAACATATCTAATAGAGAACGTCACCGATCCGGCTCATGTTGCTATTAGCCATCATGGCACTAGAGGGGGTAGTAATCGTAAAAATGCCCAACCGCTAGAAATGGAAGTCTTAGAGAGTTCGGCTGAGGGAATTCGAGCTAAGTGGCGGGGAATTAATAAATCAAATGAACCTTGGAAGTATATTAATTTTGTTGCCCCAACTCTTGTTTTGAACAATGCTTATATTGAAGAACGAGGTTGGACATTTGGATTAGCTTTATATGCGATTCCTTTAGGTAAAGGGCGATGCCGTCTTTTAGCTAGAGGTTATCGTAATTTCATGACTTGGGGAGTCAAGCTAAGACCACGCTGGCTAGATCACTTAAATACCAACAAAATATTAGAGCAGGATTTACCTCTCATTGCGGGACAACAGTCAGAAATTGAGCGCTTAAAAACAAGTCTAAAAGAACTATATTTGCCTCTGAAAACATCTGACACATTAGTAGTTGAGTACCGCAAGTGGCTAGATAAATTTGGGTCATCTTTGCCTTTCTATCAAGGCTATTCCACATGGAAAAATGTTGAGAATAGTGAGTTGAATCCCAAGCCGATTTTGTTAGATAGATTCTCGCGGCACACACTTATTTGTAGTTCTTGCAATCGAGCTTATCAAGTTACAAATAGGGTTAAGCAAAGTTGTATAGGGGTAGCGATCGCTCTAGCTGCTGTAGCAATACTTACAGATGATTCTAGAATTAAAATTGCAGCAATATCGCTTTCTATAACAGCAGTTGTAATGTCCGCGATCGCTCAAACACTCAAAACTCACTTTGAGCGTTCCTACACTCGTCACTAAAATAAAGACTAAGCACAGTTTGTAATCAGGACTTTAGGGACTGACAAATAAAAAAATGTTCCAAAACTGACGCAAAAACTCTCTCTATTTCTTCTCTCTGCGTTCTCTGTGGCTTTGTGGCTCGTTTATTGGAATAATTTATTTCTTGTCAGTCCCTTAGTCCTTATTCTCTAAGCACGCTTTATGCTTACTACAAACCCTCTTTCCCCCTGCCCCCTTGTAGTCTTAATGATAAGTCTTTAAGCAGACACGATATTAGTGGCTCTGCGCTAAACTAAAAAATATTGGGATCAAAATCTCTGGCAGTAAGTTCAATACACCCCTAATCTTTACCACTGCGGCGATAATGTCTCAAGACCATAACGAATCACTCCAAATTCAGGAGATCACCAAACTCAAACCGAAACACTTTGCTGATTTAGTCAGATCGGCACAATTGGTTTTTGACCCCACAGCAGGAGTTTCGGGGAGAAATATCACAGTTGACTGGGAGCAATTCGGAATTCCCCATCATGTGGCAGACAATCTCAAATCACTCGGTCAGCAGTACCAATATGCATCTCCTCACATCCCTGTTGAAGACATTTGGAGTAAATTAACTCCAGAAACTCGTATTTGGTTCGTTGAAAATAAAGATAGGTTGTGGCAGCTTGAAGAAGCTTTCCCGGCCCTTGACGAAGATTAAACGGCTGAACCACGATTGAAAGGAATATAAATTATTTGTAGGGACGCAATAATCTTTGTGTCCCTATCCTCTCTCTACAGGCATTTTTGTTTGAATACAATACGCGGTAAATTTACATTTAGTGGTCTGTCTGATTAAGTTTGTAGTAAGCATAAAGCGTGCTTACTACGAACTAAGCAAATTGAGAGCATCCCGTCAGGTGCAAAAACCTTGATAGCCCTCATCCCCTAACCCCGAATCCCAAAAATGGGATTCGGGGAACTAGAATTATGTCTCCCCTCTCCCATTTTTGGGAGAGGGGCTGGGGGTGAGGGAAAAGATTTAAGCCAAAATTGGGATGTTCGCAGCAAACTTGACTTGATAGACTCTAGTAGTCTGTCCCAAAAGTTTTCAGAGGTTCGTGGTGTTCACATCCCCGACAACTTCTGCGAAGTCGGGGATCTCGCAGCCCCGCAAAACTAATGACACCAGACTACTAGTAGTCCACCAGACCAACTTTGATGGATGAATAAGTTCGTAGTGAGTTAGTCGCTCAGAGGGGGAAACCCCAGGAGCGACTAACGAACCCGTTGGGTAAGGACTAAAGTCCTAGATTTGAGCGCTAAAACGCTCACTACGAACTAAGCAAACTTGACTATCGCCCTAGCTTAAGCACATAAGTTAAATTAATAAAAAAGCCTATTATAGATGAATCAAAGCCTAAGTGTTGCTCCTAACCTACAAGAACACACTCATGAAAATCCCGTTATTAGCAAACAACAGCTATTTACAAAGCAATTAATTGTCCTTGTCTTGGAAATGCTTCTAGCATTACCTTTGGGTTTACTCTTGGCAAAGTTCCAAATTGGTAGGATTGCCTGGATATTTGGCGGGATTGCTGCTGGTACAGTGGTTCTTCAAGGATGTCGAATTTTTTATGAATATTCCCCCCAACCTAACCGCACTGCTAGAAAAGTGGGAATGGCACTTGTAGGCTTAACTGTCGGCGCTTCTAATGCCCACGGTAATCTAGCTAGTGTTGCTTCTAATATTCCCATATTTATTTTTCTTACCTTGTTTTTGCTACTGAGTGGAAGCTGTATTGGTTATATTTACTCGCGCCTTAGCAAAACCAACCTGTTAACAGCAATGCTGGCTACAGTTCCTGGTGGTGTGGGAATTATGGCAGCGATCGCTGCCGATTACAATAAAAATGTTAGTTTGGTTGCCTTAGTTCAGGCGATTCGTGTCACCTCAGTAGTTATTCTAATTCCCTTCATCGCTAAGACATCAACTGGTAATTACTATCCACAAACACTCCCAATCAACGCTGCTTGGCTCAATTTCGATCTATCTCAAATAGAATTACTTTTGTTAGTATTAGTAATTACTGGATTAGTAGTTTATCCAGCTATATTATTTAAAATTCCGGCTGGCGATTTCTTTGGTGCATTGTTGATTGGTATCGGATTTAATCCTTTGCTACATTGGCTACCTTTTGGAGGTGATATTAGCTTTAGTCCACCGCCAATAATAAACTTATTGGGTCAAATGCTCCTGGGAATTACTATTGGTGAGTATTGGGGAGACAAACCCAACTTTAGAAAGCGGACTGTCGGCTATGCCTTGATGTCTGTGGGGATGACCCTAATAGCGGGAGCGATCGCTGCTATAATGGCGATGCAATTAACCTCTTGGGACTGGTTAACCTGTCTTTTAGTCACAGCACCAGGAGGATCGGCAGAAATGATTTTAGTTTCCCTGACATTGAATCATAATGTTGAAATTGTCACAACTGGTCATTTAGTGCGACTAATTGCGATTAATAGTTCCCTGCCTCTTTGGGTATTTTTGTTTCGCCGTCTGGATGAGCAAGTTTCAAAGCCAGTTTAATTGATCAAGGCATTGGGTAATCATTAATGTATCATCAACTAAACCATTAATGATATTGAAGGTGCGGCAAAGCCGCACCCAGACCGATTGTGCCAGTTGCGTAAGTCTTGTAGATGATAACGTGTCAAATAAAGAGTTATATTATGGATGACTTAGCTTTACTCAGCTTAAGAGATTCTACTTCTTTGATTACAAACGTACAATTCGTTTTGCGGAGTAAGGAAGTGTTGATTGATTGTGTATATGATCCTGATGATCGCTTGCCTTATCGTTTTGTTTTTTACGATTGTCAAGAAATTAAATGGAATTTACTCTTCCCCGACGATACTTGTGACACAGATGCAGATATATTTGATTTTTTATTAGGTAAGGAAAATCACTCTCAACCTGCTCTATTTCATACAGATATTTTTGACATTACTATTTTGTATGGAAGCTTTAAGCTAGAAAAAAATTGGTGAAGCTATTATTTATAAATCACGCGATCGCTACTACCCTGCCAGGACATCCTATTTCAGTAGTACAATATCATTACCGTTGCGTTCCGGTGATTGCTAATTTGTGCGATCGCTTGTGCAATTACGGTATGGTCATCAAAACTGAACCGAAAGCCTCTCGGTTAGGTACTAACCTGATTGCTTACAATGTGGAAGGGAAACTTGAGAATAACGTTAATTGGACAGAAGTTGATGCAATAGAAGCATTAGTTGAGGAGTTGTTAGAGGTAGATTATTGCTTAAGTTCTCCTGACTCTGACAACACAATTGGCGTGATTTCACCTTACCGCCGTCAGGTAAATTCGCTGAATCAAAATTTAAATGTATTAGAACGCTTACCAAAAATTGCATAGCGATTATCGCGGATTTGTTCGTAAAAGCGATCGCCTGCCCATTTCATCCCCGGTAAGGCTCGATAAGCGTCTACAAATATACTTCCTAGTGGCAGTAAGCGCCCAATTTCTTCTGCGGCGTTACTACCTTGCCAACGTCTCTGAGGTTCATTACCATCAATTAAAATCATCCCTTGTTCACAGTTTTGGGCTGTAATTCCCCACTGTAAAAGTGCTTGCTCATCTTGCATAGGAGTGTAGCGAAACAGCTTTCCTTGGTCTAAGGTTTCTAGCAATTGCACTAAAGTAACGCAGAGATTACAATTTCCATCGTAGATTACGTAGTAATTCATAAAAATAATTGACTTGTCAGTTGTGTTTAAATGCAACTTTAGTATTTTAGCTTAGAAAACCGTGGCGATCGCTCTTACCTCAGTAAAGCAGTCCTAAATAATGCGCTTCACTTTAGAGGTTGAATGAACAAGTCTAATTTAATATCATTCGTGGCGATTAGAAATCGCGGCTACAGAGGCAAAACCCACCTCTGTGGCTTGAAGACCTTGATTTTATGTTAGTTTGCGGAGGCGGACTTTGCTTTGTGTAGTAGCGTAAAGCCTTCGGCATAGCTTCGTTTAGCGCGTCAGCGTGCCGGAGGCTCTATTATATTCGCCCAAAACTTGTTCATTCATCCTCTTAGCCAAAACAAAATTTTATTTGTCAAATTTGCATAATGTCATCTAGCTTAAGTTTTAAATTTACTAATATATCAGATGAAATAGTATCTCCTAAGCGATATTGTTGTTGTTCGTACACACCGTTAACTAACTGACAAACAGTGAAAGTGGGTTGTTTAGGATTGCCGATAAATTGCAAACCACCCAAGCCGCGAAAGTCCACAATCCAATATTCTGGGATGTTCAGAAAAGCATATTCTTCCACTTTCCTGGCATAATCATCTTGCCAATTTGTACTCACAACCTCAGCAACAAGCTTAATAGTACTGCCGTTACAAATAATAGGTTCTTTTTGCCAAAGCGGTTCTTTACTAAGTTCTGCTTTATCTAAAACAATTACATCAGGACGTAGTGCTGTGGCTTCAGAAGCAGGTGGTTTAATCAGACAAGTTTTTGGAACTAACCAGTTTAAATTAGAATTAAAAATTTCGACATAGATTCTACCAGCAATACTACCTGCAACAGCTTCGTGTGGACCTGTAGGTTCCATGTCTCTTAGTTGTCCGTCGATTAGTTCGTAGCGTGTATTATCACCATATTGGGCTATAAATTCCTCGAAGGTAAGTAGTTTGGGCGAGGTGTAGATCATTATGCCTTGTTTTAACTTAACGTAGGCTTATTGTAGCGACTGCCATTGCCAAGTACAAAAAAGGTGGGTTAAAACAATTCGCAATTCGCACTCAAGCTCCGGTACGCTCCGCGAACGCAATTCACAATTACGTTTTGTGACGAAGAGTGCTGTTGTGGGGACGGAAACCGTCCCCAAAACTTTGGGGGATTTAGATTTAGGCATCAAAATGCGCTGCTTAATAGAAGCTCTTTACTTAAACCCCCACCACTTGTTAATTTTTGGAAGCGATCGCATTTAGATAATACGATAATACAAATACTAAAAAGCTTGTCATCAAACATTACCTCCGGTTTCGAGTTATCATCCTTTTGGAATGGTAAACGCTATAGTTTTTTCATTAGTGAGAAAATATTCATGAGATACAAACTCTTGGGCAAAAGCGGGTTAAGAGTCTCTGAACTCTCCTTAGGAACCATGACTTTTGGTGAAGATTGGGGTTGGGGTGCATCTGTTGACGAAAGTCGTAAAATCTTTGATAGCTATGTAGAAGCCGGGGGAAATTTCATTGACACCGCCAACGGTTATACCGATGGTAGCAGTGAAAAAATTGTTGGTGAGTTGATTGCTAAAGAGCGGGAACGCTTTGTAGTTGCGACAAAATATTCTTTTCCTTTGCAGATGAATAATAAAAAGGGCGATCCTAACGCCAGTGGAAACCATCGCAAGAATTTAATTCAGTCTTTAGAAGGTAGCCTGAAACGACTTAATACTGATTACATTGATTTATTCTGGTTACACGCTTGGGATTTCACAACACCTATTGAAGAAGTCTTGCGATCGCTTGATGATGTAGTCCGTCAAGGTAAAGTACTTTACATCGGTATTTCTGACACACCCGCTTGGATCGTTTCCCAAGCAAATACCATCGCCCAATATCAAGGATGGACGCAGTTTGTCGCCCTGCAAATTGAGTATAGTTTAATTCAACGAACACCAGAACGTGATTTGCTACCGATGGCCAAAGCCTTGGATTTAGCAGTAACACCGTGGTCGCCCTTGGGTGGTGGTGTGCTGACAGGTAAGTATAATCAGCCTCCTCAAGAGAGTAGCGAACAAGGAAGATTAGTAAATCCCATGTTTGGAACTATTTCAGAACGGAATTTAGCGATCGCTCAAGTTGTCAGTAAAGTTGCAACCCAAATTGGACACACACCTTCACAAGTAGCATTAGCTTGGTTACACACTCAAAATGGTGTGATTATTCCGATAATTGGGGCGCGTAAATTAACGCAGTTTCAAGATAACTTAGCTTCTTTAGATATCACCCTTTCGCCAGAACATTTGCAACGTTTAAATGAAGTAAGTCAAATTGAACTGGGTTTTCCCCATGACTTTTTGCACAATGATGTTATTCGCGATCGCCTTTTCGGTGGTACATTTAATACCATAGAAAACCATCGGATTAACTAATAGTAATAAACCTTAACATATTCAAGCGTTAAATCAATCCATCGTCAGAGAGTTTTGCCAAGCCAATCAATTCTGTAGAGTTAGATATAAAAGGCATTAACAACGTAGAATCATGAGCGACAACAGCATTACATCACGTTTGTTTCCTACTCGCATTGACATTCCCGCCGAAGCGCGAGTACAAATCGTAGTAATTCTCAACCAAACTTTGGCAGCTACTTCTGATTTGAAAACCCAAGCGAAGCAAGCGCACTGGAATGTTAAAGGTACTGACTTTTACCAGTTGCACTTATTATTTGATGAACTTGCAGGGGAATTGGAAGAGTACATTGATATGGTAGCTGAACGCGTCACAGCTTTGGGCGGATACGCTTTTGGAACAGCTCGCGCCGCAGCTAGTAATTCAATTTTGCCAGAATATCCCTTAGATATTTTGGATGGCAAAGATCACGTAACAGCTCTGTCAGATCGTTATGCACTTTATGCTAAACATCTCCGGGAAGCGATCGATAAAACAGATGACTTAGGCGACCTCGATACTGCTGACCTTTACACCGAAATTTCCCGCACCATTGACAAACGACTCTGGTTCTTAGAAGCTCATCTGCAAGTAGCAGAAATTAAGGGAGAGAATGGCAAAGCGGCTACTACTGCTACTACTAAAACTCAAAAGATCCCTGCTGGTGTAAAATAAGCACTTCTGATAAAAGTAGTCTTTCGTAAATCTAATAGTATCTTTTTAGTAAGTACGTCACTTTTAAGTGCGTACTTTTCATTTATATGTATATACTTTATTATTTAAATAGTTAAAAACTAGGTCAAAAAATCAAAAAATATTTTCGACAAGTGATATCTCAAGATTAATACTTCAACTTCAATAAGCTAAGTATAAGATAAAACCTCACCCTCAATCCCTCTCCTTAATAAGGAGAGGGAAGCCGGATTGGGGGTGAGGTTTTATATTTAATTGGACCTAAACCGCGTCTATCTTGAAACCTGTAGTTCTTCAGTGATGAAAAGGATTTGCCCTCATCCCCCAACCCCGAATCCCAAAATTGGGATTCGGGGAGCCAGAATTTCAAAGTCCCTCTCCCATATCTGGGAGAGGGATTTAGGGTGAGGGCAAAAACTACGGTTCTCAACTTAGATGAGGTTTACTTACTTAGTAGGTTAGTGAAAAAGTATGCTAATCCCATTCTGTTTCCAAACTCCAAACTCCAAAATCTAAAATCCAAAATTGCGTGGCTCTTAACTAAATACTCATTAACAAAGAGGTAAATATATGTCTCAAAATACAATTAGCCATCTAATTCATGATAGAAACGCCCGTGGTCACGCTAAAATGGGCTGGCTCGATAGTTATCACACATTTTCCTTCGGTAGTTTTTACGATCCCAACCGCATGGGATTTCGTTCTCTGCGAGTGATTAACGACGATCGCATCGCCCCTGGTGCTGGATTCCCTACCCACAGCCATCGTGACATGGAAATCCTCACTTATGTCTTAGAAGGTGCTGTTGAGCATAAAGACAGCTTGGGTACTGGATCGGTGATTCGTCCCGGTGATGCCCAGATTATGAGTGCTGGTACTGGAATTAGCCACAGTGAATTTAATCCTTCACCAACTGAACCACTACACTTGCTTCAAATCTGGATTTTGCCCGATCAAGAAGGATTGACACCAAGATATGAACAAAAAGCTTTTCCTCTGGAAGAAAAGCGCGGTAAACTCCGCTTAATTGCTGCTAAAGATGGGCGTAATGGTGCTGTAACAATTCACCAAGATGTTGATTTATACACATCTGTTTTAGAGTCAGGTGATGTTGTTAATTATCAAGTCAAACCTCATCGCTATGCCTGGTTACAAATAGCGCAAGGCATAGTCAACTTAAATGGTGAAGAACTCAGAGCCGGCGATGGAGTGCAAATCAACGGCGAAGAACAGCTAGAAATTAGCACCAACATCGGCAGCGAAATCTTGCTTTTTGATTTAGCGTAATATAGCCAGGACTTACGCTTTCAAGGCAGTGAAAGCCCTGATTTACCGTAGGGGCAATTCATGAATTTCCCCTACATTTCGTACCTGATGCGTAAGTCCTATTATATTTGTTGGAAGTCTCCTAGGATCAGCTCAAAATTTATTAAACCCAGCAGAACGACGGTAAAGTAACCAGATAAATAGCGGTGAACCCAGCAACGCAGTGACCGAACCTACTGGTAGTTCTACTGCTCCTAGTCTAGAGAGTAAATCTGCAAAAGTAAGTAACCATGCACCTGCAAGGGCGGAAAGTGGCAAAACAAAGCGATGATCTGTGCCAACGATGAGGCGGACACCGTGAGGGACAACAAGACCAACAAATCCAATTAAGCCACTGATGCTGACTGCACCTGCGGCTAATAGAGTGGCGACACCACCAATTAACAGGCGCGATCGCGTCAACGAAACGCCCAAACCCACAGCTAAATCATCCCCTAAAGCCAGTACATTTACCGATCGCGCCAGCAAGCATCCCCCAAACAATGCAACGATGATGTAAGGGCCAGCTGTCGCAATTTCTTGCCAACCCCGTCCGTTAAGGCTACCAACCAGCCAACTGAGCGCAATTTGAATTTGACCATCTTCAGCTAAAAGCAGCAATGTACTTTGTACAGCACCTAATAAAGAACTTACCGCCACTCCGCCTAAAATCAACCGCTCAACTGAAATTCCCGACCCCGCACGACCGAGCAAAATAACGATCGCAGAAGTTAAAATAGCTCCTATCCACGCAGCTAAAGGAATTGCGATCGGGAATATTTGCCACACAATCATCAGAATCACAATTAATCCTGCACCTGCTGAAATGCCCAAAATAAATGGATCAGCAAGACTATTGCGTAACATTCCTTGTAGTAATGCTCCTGACATTCCTAAAGCTGCGCCGACAATCAGAGCAGCTGTAATGCGTGGGAGACGCAAATCCCAGAGAATTGTCTGTTTAACCGGATCGCCTTCGCGGAGTAGGGCTTGCCAAAATTCCGACATACTTAAAGGTACTGCTCCTTGAGAAAGCGACAGCACTAACGTTACCACCAGTGCTGCACTCAGGAGTAAAACAGCCCAAAGTACCCGGTGTTCAGTAAAAATTGTCTGAAATGGTTTAGTCAAATTTTAGATATGTATTTTTTTAAATATAATCCGTCTCAAATACAGATGCATTGCAATACTGCGTAGGTTTGGCCTAAAAAATAACTCCAAGGAATAAGAATTAAATAACATACAATTTATATCCCTGGCTTACCTCACCCTCAATCCCTCTCCGATATATTGGAGAGGGATTGAGATAATTAGACATCTCCGACAATGAATGTATAGACGCGTTAGCGAAGCGGGACGAAGTCCCGCTTCGCCTTTTTACAAGGGTTTCAGGTTACGCATATTGAATTTCTGGAGATGTCTATTGATGAAGTTTTGCATTTTATTTAATGCACTTTCCTAACCAAACTGTATTAGGAGAAAGGGAAAGTTAAAACTTGGAAGTTGAATTGAGCCTCAGAAGGTGAACGTTGAGCCTCAGAAGCTCAATTTTCAAGTTTTAACTCCCTCCTCTGGCTCTGCGCCTGCGCCCCTACGTCAATTCCAACCCACCTTGGTAGCCAGTAACAATGCGTCCACCATCCTTGAGGATGTGGATTTCTATCTGGTCGCTAGCCCAAGTAATCTGGTCTTGGAAAGCCGGGTTTAACACCCGAACTCGTTGATTACTAGAAGAAACTGGAGAGTTGGGAGAATTAATTGCCAGAGATTGGACAAAAGGCCCGTCAATCAGGATATCAAGTTGTTCTAACAAAGCTTGGGAACCTGGCGGTGCGGATTGAGACTGTAGTTGCTTGAGAGTGAACCCAGTAAAAGACATTACATTTAATCCAGCAGCTTTTACCTTCCGAGCTAAAGACGCTAGTGCAGTTGCTTGCCAAAAGGGTTCTCCACCAGAGAAGGTTACACCCGTGTTGTGGGAATTACTGAGAATATTATCGGCAAGGGTATCAACAGCAATCAATTGGTTAGCCTGAAAAGACCAAGAGTTAGTATTAAAGCAGCCAGGACACTCACGAAGACAACCTTGTACCCAGATGACTGCACGACAACCAGGGCCATTAACTTCTGACTGATCAACGTAACCCATAATGTTGAGATAGCCAGGGGGAATTTCTATGAGTGCTAGCGATGGGTCAGTTGGCTTAATTTCCATCTCTTTAACTCCTTTTAGCCGTTGCCTGTTAAGCGTTAACTATAGCGAATCTCCAGTTATATAACTGTAACTAATGACAAATGACTAATGACAAACTTTATGGAATTTTGAAAAGTCCGCTTTAACTTACTAGACTGAAGTAAGTTGCCCAGCTAGCATTAACCGTCTCATAGATAGAATCGATGACTCAACAAACTTCTAGAATTTGTATCCTTGGCGGAGGCTTTGGTGGTCTTTACACAGCCTTACGCTTAAGCCAGTTACCTTGGGAATCTCCGCAAAAACCCGAAATTGTTTTGGTAGATCAAAGCGATCGCTTCCTATTCTCTCCTTTACTTTACGAATTACTCACTGGCGAACTGCAAACCTGGGAAATTGCCCCACCCTTTGAAGAACTTTTACAAGGCACAGGGGTACGTTTTTATCAAGGGGTTGTGTCTGGAATTGACATCGACCAAAAACTGGTAAATATACATGAAGGCCCAGAAATCCCTTACGATCGCTTAGTGTTGGCGCTAGGAGGTGAGACACCGCTAGATTTAGTACCTGGTGCAACATCCTACGCCTATCCATTCCGCACAATCTCTGATGTTTATCGTTTGGAAGAACGTCTGCGATTTTTAGAAGAATCGGATGCTGATAAAATTCGGGTGGCGATTATTGGGGCTGGCTACAGTGGTGTAGAGTTAGCCTGTAAGTTAGCCGACAGACTAGGCCAAAGAGGACGCTTTCGGATCGTTGAAATTGCTGATCAAATTTTGCGAACTTCCCCAGAGTTTAACCGGGAAGCAGCAAAGAAAGCAATAGAAGCCCGTGGCGTGTTTATTGATTTGGAAACCAAAGTAGAATCAATAGAGCAAAATTCCATCTCCTTAGAGTACAAAAACCAGTTAGACACGATTCCCGTGGATTTAGTAATTTGGACTGTGGGAACCAGGGTTGCGCCCGTAGTGAAATCTCTTTCTCTCAAGCAAAACCAGCGTGGTCAAATCAGTACTACATCCAATCTGCAAGTCCTCGATCATCCAGAAATCTTTGCCTTGGGAGATTTAGCAGACTGTCATGATATTGAAGGACAGCAAGTCCCCGCCACCGCACAAGCGGCTTTTCAACAAGCTGATTATACTGCTTGGAATATTTGGGCAAGTCTGACTAATCGCCCCCTTCTTCCCTTCCGCTACCAACAGTTAGGAGAAATGATGGCATTAGGCATAGACAACGCCACTCTTACGGGTTTGGGAATTAAACTAGATGGGTCTTTGGCATCCGTCGCCCGTCGGATTGCCTATTTATATAGATTGCCAACTTTAGACCATCAACTCAAAGTTGGTTTTAATTGGCTAGTGCGTCCAATCATAGAAACACTTTCTCGTTAACTTAAGGTTTGTCATTAGTCATTAGTCATTGGTCATTGCTCATTGGTCATTAGTGACTCTTCCCAGTCCCCAGTCCCCAATCTCCAATCTCCACTCCCGACTCCCCAATTCAATCAAACTTTGATGGAACAACCGAAAGTTATTTTTTTAGATGCTGTGGGTACACTCTTCGATGTCAAAGGTAGTGTGGGCGAAGTTTATAGTCAGATAGCCCAAGAATTTGGCGTTACAGTTTCAGCCGAAACATTGAATACAGCTTTCATCAAAAGTTTTAAAGCAGCGCCGCCACCGATATTTCCAGATGCAGAACTGCAAGATATTCCCCAGCGCGAGTTTGATTGGTGGCGGATAATTGCTCTAAACACTTTTGAAACCGCAGGTGTTCTCAAGGAATTTTCTGACTTTTCGGCTTTTTTTAGCGAACTTTATATCCACTTTGGCACCGGCGAACCTTGGTTTGTCTATCCCGATGTTTTACCAGCTTTAATCAACTGGCGGCGGTTGGGAGTTACTTTGGGGGTGTTGTCGAATTTTGATTCTCGGATTTACTCAGTATTGCAAAGTTTGGGATTGAGAGAGTTTTTTACCTCCGTTACCATTTCTACCCAGGTACGTGCAGCTAAACCCGATCCTCAAATTTTTGCCATTGCCTTAGATAAACATAAATGTTCCGCAGAGGCAGCATGGCATATTGGCGATAGCATTGTAGAAGACTATCACGGAGCTAAAGCAGCTGGACTCAGAGGCGTTTGGATTAATCGGGGGAATTGAGGGGATACTTTGACGCTCCCACGGCTATGAAAACATTCTCTAACACTAGTTTTCATGTATAGTCGTGGAATTGGCTCAAGGAGTCCACTTAGCAAAAGTTGATTTCTAAATTCATACTTCAATTCAGCAACGCCAAATTTTTAAAGTGGAATCCAATCCAATTTATCAATCCACTCTTCTGCCTCAGTCGCTTCCCAAATCAAATAAATTGTTTCTGCCCAAATACCGAGGTTCCCACTGGAACGTAACCAAACTAGTCCCCAAATATGTCCTCCATCTCTCCAGTGTTCTTCTAAATGTTCGGGCATACTTTTGCGGTTGTCTGTAACCAATATTCGTTGGGATAATTCCAGGTAGCGCAGGATATCTGGGTCAAGCGTACCTAATGGCGGTGCTTCGGCATCGCCTACACGCAGAATATCTATAGCTGGATTGAAGCGCAAAACAGCTGTTTTCAACTTGGGTGACAAATTTTCATCCAGGAGAAAACGTACCTTCACCAATGGTTTAGCAACTCCTGCTCACGTTGGGCCTTTAAGGCTCTTAAACGTTGCATCAAAGGTGAAGGATTAGCTGATGATTCTTGATAGCGCTGTTCTCGCCACTTTGCTAGCCGCAACATAGAAGCATCTACTTCAACACGATTATGCAGGTAGTAGGCAAGCGTTGCGTAAATTTTCTCCAAATCCAGGGAAGGTAATTCCTCTAAAATTTGCTCTGGGGAATATCCTTGTAAGTAATATTGAATCACATTATCAATACCAATGCGATGCCCTTTGATCCGGATGTCATCTTGGTCTAAAAAGTCAAAATAATCTTCTAATTGCATTCATCTACCTCTCCAGGGTCTTTTAGTATTAATTCGTAATTCGTAATTGAATTCTATAACTACGAATTACTTTAGCGATTTCGTGTACCCCTACTCTTAAGCAAGCTGCAAGAGCATCTCGTAGAGAGCTTCATTATCAATTACGAATTATTTTGACATACTTTGTATTTATATTATGGAGGCCATAAACCACTCCAAGAGCGATCGCCTGATAAAAAATAAGATCGATGGATGGTGAAGAGTTAAAATTTCAAACATCCATCTCAGAACTCCCTTCATCCACCTCAAAGACTCATTTATCTCAATTCCCAATGCCCCATGCCCCATGCCCAATGCCCCATGCCCAATGCCCAATTTCCAATGCGCCCCAACACTCGTATGATCAACATATCAAGAAAACATAACAGCCAGATTTTTACCGCAAAACATGGGCAGTATTTGGGAAATCGATTTTTACTCCCGTCCGATTTTGGACGATAATCAGAAAAAAATTTGGGAAGTCTTAGTCTGCGAAAGCCCCTTGGATATCGGTACAAAAGTAGATTCTTTGTTTCGCTATGCTCAATATTGTCCCAGTACCCAGGTAAATTCGGGCTGGTTGCGGACAGCATTGCAGGAAGCTATTAACCAAGCTGGAAAAGCACCAATTAAAATCCGCTTTTTCCGCCGCCAAATGAACAATATGATTACTAAAGCCTGCCAAGACTTGGGCGTTCCCGCCCAGCCTAGCCGCCGTACTTTGGTTCTCAACCATTGGTTAGAACAACGCATGGAAGAAGTGTATCCTCAAGAGGCAGGGTATCAAGGGGGGGCTAATCCCTCAGTCCGCTTGGAGAAACCTTTGCCGCAACGTTTACCAGATGCTTTGGAAGGACAGCAGTGGGTATTTGTTACCTTAGATGCTGCGGATTTAACAGAAATGCCAGAATGGGAAATTGGTTTTGGTGAAGCTTTCCCCCTAGAGTTGGCAAAAGTCTCACCCGAAACCCGTATTCCTGGGATTTTAATTTTCTCACCAAGAGCGTTGCCCTTGGCAGGCTGGATGTCTGGTTTGGATTTGGCTTTCTTAAGATTTGATACCAGCGAAGATGCGAGATTACTTTTAGAAACTGGTGTAACCGAAAGCTGGATTGTAGCAAATATCAAAAAACCTCAACTTTTAGCAGAAGCCAAAGCTTTTGAAGAAGCCAAGCAAAAAGCTAACGGAGTGCATTTTATCGGTGTACAGTCTGATCCCAAAGCAGAATCTTTTGCAGGTTTTTGGCTGTTGCAAGAGGTTAATCTTTGAAAATGAAGAGTGGGGAGTGGGGAGTGGGGGGGGCAGGGGAGGCAGGGGAGGCAGGGGAGGCAGGGGAGGCAGGGGGGGCAGGGGGAGCAGGGGAGGCAGGGGAAGAAGAACTATTTAGGGACTTCCAAATAAAAAAATGTTCCAAAACTGACGCAAAAACTCTCTCTATTTCTTCTCTCTGCGTTCTCTGTGCGGCAGTCGCTCATGGGGGAAACCCCCAAGACCGCGCTGCCTTGTCTGGAGTGGTTCGTTTATTGGAATAATTTATTTCTTGTGAGTCCCTTATTGACAAATGACTAATACTTCGGCTTACCTCGGCAACGCTTGGCACAAGTCGCTCAGTACAAATGACAAATGACAGATGGCAAATGACAAATGACTAGTTGAGACATGGCAATGATTTGGGATAATTAACTGCGTCCATCAGTGTTGGTCTGTGGTTCCAAATCGTAACTGTAAGGAAACGCTGATGATTTTTGGATGGTTATCTGCCTTCATCACGTAGAAAGTTTGATCGTCGGTTTTTGACGATCGCACTTTTCTTGAGACAGCGTTGATATGCGGTTCAAAATCCACAATTGCACTAAGGGTCATGGATTCTGAAAATTTGTCACAAGATACACTAGCAGAACAGCTGCTGGAACTAGCTATAAAATCTGGAGCAGAAGCTGCTGAGGTGTATCAGTCGCGATCGCTTTCTCGTCCAGTGTTTTTTGAGGCAAACCGACTCAAACAGCTAGAAACCAACCAATCTGAAGGCACAGCATTACGGCTTTGGCGAAACGGTCGTCCGGGACTGACGGTGGCTTACGGTTCTGTCCTAGCCGAAGTAATGGTGGAAAAAGCTCTGGCACTAAGTCAACTCAATCTACCAGAAACAGTAGAATTAGGCTCTAACTCTCAGCCCTCTTACCCAGATTTAGGGGAAAGTGTACCGATAGAGGTTTTGGTAGACTGGGGCAAAGAAGCGATCGCACTCATCCGCGATGCCTATCCCGAAGTTGTTTGCAATGGTGACTGGGAATGTGATATTGAAACTACCAGAATAGTCAACACTAAAGGTTTAGATTGTTACTACACTGATACTACCCTCAACTGCTATATATCAGCAGAATGGGTACGCGGTGATGATTTTTTAAGTGTTGCCGATGGCCAAACTAAGCGGGGCGAACTCCACCCGGAAATATTAGCTAACCAAATTTTACAACGGTTAATTTGGGCTAGAGAAAATGTCTCATCTCCTAATGGTCGCGTGCCGATTTTGTTCACTTCTAAAGCTGCTGATATGCTTTGGGGTACTGTGCAAGAAGCTTTGAATGGCAAGCGAGTTTTAGAAGCAGCTTCCCCTTGGGGGGAACGTTTGGGTAAAGCAGTAGTTGCACCCAGTCTCACCCTCTACCAAGATCCAGAAGCAGGCCCTTATAGTTGCCCTTTTGATGATGAAGGCACTCCTACTCAATTTTTAGTATTTATCCAAAACGGAATTTTACAGCATTTTTATGGCGATCGCACCACCGGACGCCAACTGGGTACTGACACAACTGCAAATGGTTTTCGCCCTGGTTTAGGTAGCTATCCCACCCCTGGTTTATTTAATTTTCTGATCCAGCCAGGTTCAGCATCACTACCAGATTTAATTCAAGAACTGGATAATGGCATAATTGTGGATCAAATGCTAGGCGATGGCGGCAGTATTTCTGGAGATTTTTCAATTAACGTTGATTTAGGCTACCGCGTCCAAAATGGTCAGGTAATTGGGCGCGTTAAGGATACGATGGTTGCAGGTAATGTCTACACTGCTCTTAAGCAGTTGGTTAAACTAGGTAATGATGCTGACTGGAATGGTTCTTGTTATACTCCATCTCTAATAATAGAAGGACTATCCACGACGGGGAGAAGCAATTAAATAATTCGTAATTCGTAATTCGTAATTCGTAATAGAGTCTCCGGCACGCTTTGCGTTAAGCCAAGCGTTGCCGCAGGCTTTACGTAATTCGGAATTTAGGACTGTGATTGTCTAGTAGCTAATGATACTTGGCAACAAATTTTAAAACATCCTCTGAGATTCCGGTGGCAGCTTTTTACTAGAGAGTTGTAATCCAAAATCCAAAATTTAAAATCCAAAATTGGTATGAATCAGCGCTTTCGCACCTGGTGGCAGCCTAGAAGAGGTTTAGCGATCGCCGAAGCTTGTGTTATCGGTCTGGTTGCTGCTTTATCTGCGGTGTTTCTGAAAGTAGGATCGGGATGGCTGGGGACATGGCGAGTCCATAGTACCCACCTTTTACCGGCATGGCTGGCACTACCAGCAATTGGTCTTGTGCTGGGGTTTGTGGCTGGATGGTTGGTGGATAGATTGGCACCAGAGGCTTATGGTAGCGGTATTCCGCAAGTAAAAGCCAGTCTTGCCAATGTACCTATAACATTATCTTGGCGCGTGGCAGGTATAAAATTACTCAGTGCCATCATCACCATCGGTTCGGGTATGACTCTGGGACGACAAGGCCCCACGGTTCATGTAGGGGCAGGTTTGGCAGCAGGGATGAGTCGCTGGGTTCCTACTTCTCCAGATCATCGACGGCAAATGATTGCAGCAGGTGCGGGTGCGGGTTTAGCAGCTGCTTTTAATGCCCCGATCGCAGGTGTATTATTTATCGTTGAAGAGTTACTCCAGGATTTATCAGGGCTGACTCTGGGCACTGCAATTATCGCCTCCTTTATTGGTGGGGTAATATCCCGACTTTTAGGTGGTGGCTCTCTTGCACTTAATCTGCAATTGACGCCATCTTCGAGCCAATTCTCTATCCCAGAAATTCCCTTTTTCTTGCTATTGGGTATTTTGGCAGGATTGTTGGGTGCATTGTTTGATCGCGGCTTAATATTTAGTATTAAATTTTATAGAAAATTACATATCAGCTTACCATTGCGGGTAGCTTTGGCTGGATTTATCTCCGGTGTTGTTGTGTCCATGCTCCCCGCATCCTTTCGTAATAATACGGCTTTACGGGAGTCTTTAATTACTGGAGGTTCTCATCCTACCGTAGCAGCGATCGCCTTTGCGGCCCAGTTCATTCTCACACTCATCGCATTTGGTTCAGGAGCGCCGGGGGGATTATTCGCTCCTAGTCTAATTTTAGGTTCTTGTTTAGGACACATTATCGGTGTATTTGAGTTATACATCACCGGAGTTGGTTCTCCTGCTACTTACGCGCTAGCAGGTATGGGTGGATTTTTTAGCGCCGTTTCTAAAGTGCCAATCACAGCAATTGTGATTGTATTTGAGATGACTACAGATTTCAATCTGGTGCTACCTTTGATGATTGTTTCTGTAGCAGCTTACTTAGTTGCAGATAAAGTAGTGCCTGGTTCGCTTTATGAGAAACTTTTGGAATTAAAAGGCATTACTCTCACCAAAGAAGCTCCTATGGAAGGAGCATTAACCAAGTTAACTGCAAAAGATGTGATGCAAGAACGGGTAGAAACTCTAGATGCACAGATGAGCTTGGAAGAAGCAATGCAGTCCTTTGCTCGTTCTCATCATCGCGGTTTCCCTGTGGTAGAAGATAGCAAGTTAGTAGGGATTGTGACGCAATCAGATTTGCTAAAAATACGCGTTCGCAATTTAGCCAATGATATTTTCTTAAAAGAAATTATGACGCCTGTCCCGATGACAGTAACACCAATTCACACTTTAAGCAATGTGCTGTATTTACTCGATCGCTATCAAATCAGTCGCTTACCTGTGGTGGATGGACGAAAACTGATCGGAATTATTACTCGTGCAGATATTATTCGGGCGGAAGCAGATCATCTCAATTGTGATAACCGGACTCTTAAACTGCGACCAGAACCTTCATACATAGTTTACCAAACGCGATCGCCCAGCACTGGCAGTGGTAGATTATTAGTGCCAGTAGCTAATCCCGAAACAGCAGGTATTTTATTACAAATGGCAGCAGCTATTGCCCGCGATCGCCATTATGAAATAGATTGTGTGCAAATAATGCTCATACCCCGCCACAGTTCCCCATCAGAAACACAGGTAAGGACGGCAAAAAGTCGCCGCTTGCTACGACAGGCGGAAGTCTTAGCTAAAAAGTGGAAAATTCCCTTACACACGCAAATCCGAGTTACCCACGATGTAGCGCAGGCAATTTTAGAGACAATCAACGAACAACATATCGACCTCATTTTAATGGGATGGAAAGGTAGCACATCTACCCCTGGTCGGATTTTTGGCAACGTTGTAGATACGGTAATTCGCCAAGCCAGCTGCGAAGTAGTCTTAGTAAAATTAGGCACTACTCAGAACTCCTTCAACCGATGGCTAGTCCCGATGGCTGGCGGCCCCAATTCCCCACTGGCGATTAAATTGCTACCAGCTTTAATTACATTAGGAAATAATCCGCAAATTCATCTGACACAGGTGTTTAAGCCATCTGAACTCAAGCCAGATATGTCAGTTTCAGAACAAGCCATCCGTCATTTAATGCGGCGGCGAAAGTTGTCCAGTAGTGTAGTTGCTCTCCCAGTGCAAGCTAATTCAGTCGCAGAAGGTGTGATTAACCTAGTGCAAACCGAAGGTTACGATGTTGTAGTTTTGGGAGCATCGCAAGAGGGATTGTTGCAGCAGGCGATTCAAGGTAATATTCCAGAAGCGATCGCCTCTGGTGTAGAAAGTACAGTGATTTTGGTTAGGGGTGCAATTAATAAGTAATATTCAGAGATTACAAATAATTATTCATTTTATTGCTTATAAAGTAAGTGGGCGCAAATAATTGATCACTGGCTCGTAGTTGCGCTGTCTTCGCTAAAGGGCAACTACGAGCCAAATACAGAGATTTTACTTTTCGTTACATAGTTTGGTTTTATCTTGCCTACCTACTTGTACCAATAATAAGAGAAACAATTATTGGTATTAAAATTGGAATACCAACTATAAGTCCCCACTTACCAAACTTAATCTCCTCACCCTCAGATTTTAAAAACGCAATCCAACCTATAACTCCCATCAAAATCCAAATACACCCAAATCCAAGGAATATAATAAATACTGAATCTTCCATTTTTATCAATTAAATATATACAAAAAAGCTAATAAATGAATTGTAATTCATTTATTTTTTGACTAAATAGCTGAGATATTATAGCGTTTCCTAACCAGATGAGGTACATCATAGCCCCCTCATCGCTTGCGATGAGGGGGTTGGGGGTGGGGTTCTTGTACCTCACCCAAGCGAGAACCGCTATAGCTGTGAACTCATAGCCCGCCTCAGAATGAATTCTGAGTCTAATAGCACTCATTCGTCTAAAGACGACTGAGAAAAAGTTGTAGTCCATTTTAATGGACATAAGAGAGGAATTTTATGGGCGGTTTATGTCTAGAACAAAATAGCCCTAAAAAAATATTAATGATTAACAATTTCAGGAATTACGCTTTCAAGGCAGTGAAAGCTCTGATTTCCCGTAGGGGCAATTCATGAATTGCCCCTACATTTCGTACTAATGCGTAAGTCCTAAATTTAACTGGGCAAATTTGGCACGCCCTGACTTTGCAATATTTGACTTCATGTATACGCATGAACAAAGCCTGCCGATGCAGGCTTTACCCATAATTATTTTTAGAATTTACGTAAAATTAGAACGTAACTCATTATTAATAGTTAGAACGGGAGCCAGAGGAGCCTACTGCATTAGGATCGCTATAAGCTACATTATCATCGGCTTTGCGGCTCTTACGACCAAATAAACCAAATAAACCGAGCAAGCCCAGCAAACCCCAATCGCCATCCCGATAATTTCCATCGGTAGCAGAGCGATTCGTAGTAATATTTGTAACAGTTCCATCAGTAGTGCTTGATGTCTGAGCAGAAGCAGGTAGAACTGTAGGCAAGGTAGCCAAACTTACAGCTAAAGCAGTAGTTCCAATAATTTGGGAGACATTAAAGCGTTTCACGATCACATTCCTCAATTGAATTGTTGCAAGTAATTACTTAAATTATATTAAGTTATGACACCGCCAGCATCAATCTTTAGCTGCAAATATAAATCTGCTTAAAGGTGCATTTGCGATCGAGTAAATAAGCATTTTGGTATAGATTATGTATATTACTGCGTATGGCAAATTATGCAATGGTGAAGTCAGCGATCGCATTAAAACAAGCTCGATTCCACAAGGTAGAATTTTTATTCCAAAAATCGAAAATTACGTCTTCAGGTATAATCGATGCCGATAATTGAACCTGTATTTTTCTGCTCCAAACTATCGCTAACGGTATCAAACCCTAATTGTTAAGTACCCCTACACCCCGCAATATAGGACTCCTATTTGATTGCGTGAAAAAACTCGGTACAACTTGAAAAGGCTGATTTCCTACTTTTTACTCCCTACTCTTCACTGAGACAATTGCCAAATCTTAATAGTATTATCTTCACTACCACTGACAAGAGTCTTGCCATCAGGACTGAAGGTTACGGATGTGACAGTGTTGGTATGCCCCGTCAATGTTAAAATTTCTTCTCCTGTGGCTGAATTCCACAGTTTGATGGTGCGATCGCGGCTACCACTAGCAACAATTTTACCATCGGCGCTAAAGGCTACGGATGTCACAGTGTTGTCATGTCCCGCTAGTGTGCGAATTTCTTTTCCTGTAGTTAGATTCCAAAGTTTGATGGTGCGTAGGCGTAGCCCGTCGTAGACATCGCGGCTAGCACTGGCTAAAGTTTTACCATCTGGGCTGATAGCCACGGCTGTTACTGTTTGATAATTTCCCTCCAGTGTGCGGATTGAATACCCTTTTGTTAAATTCCAGATTTTGATAGTCTTGTCAAAACTGCCACTGGCAAGAATCACACTATTAGGACTAATAGCTAGCGATCGCACCCAGAATGTATGCCCTGTGAGTGTCCGAATTTGCTCTCCTGTTGCTAAATCCCAAATTTTGATGGTGTTGTCGTCACTACCACTAACCAGAGTCTCGCTATCAGCACTGATGGCTAAAGCATGAACAGAATCAGAATGCCCTCTAAGAGTGCGAATTTGCTTTCGCGTTGCCAGATTCCAGACTTTGATGGTGTTGTCATCACTACCACTAACCAGAGTTTTGCCATCTGGACTGATCGCTACCACATTCACCTGCTGAGAATGCCCGTCGAGTGAAGAGATTTGTTTACCGGTTGCAAAATTCCAAAGTTTGATTGTGCGATCGCCGCCACTGCTGACAATGGTTTTGCCATCGGGGCTGATAGCAACAGACAAAACTGAGTTTCCATGCCCTTGCAGGGTATTAGCTAAGGAAACCTTACCCAAAGTAATCTTTTGTGGTTGACCTAAAAACGCTTCATCTTTGCCAGAATTATTGTGCTGAGTCAACCGAGAAACTAAACTAGTCTGAATCCGGCGAAAATGTTTATACCAAGATTCTTGGAATCCAAACAACAGAATCAAAGCACTTACCAAGATTAAAATTCTCACTAAGGGATAACTTTTTGGTAAATCTGGTGCTTTCGTTGGTGGTATTTTCCCAGAAGATTTCCCGGCTGGTGGTAGCGCCAAGAGTTGTTTTGGACTCAAATCTCTAAGAACTTCATCGGCTGACTGGTAACGTTCATGGATATCTTTTTTCAAAAGCTTGTCAATGACAAAATCCAACTCAGGATTTAACGGACTCCGCAAATATTCCCGCCAATTACTCACCCAGGCGTACCCAGATTCCATCCACAACTCAAAGGGAGAATTTCCTGTTAGCAGATGAAAGCAGGTAGCCCCTAAACCAAACAAGTCACTGGCGGGGAAAGCTTTACCATCTCTAATCTGTTCCAGGGGTGAATAACCATGTGAACCAATGGATGTGCCAGATTTCTGCTGAATGGCTGTAAATTGCTTTGAGGAACCAAAATCAATCAGACTTAATCGCCCATCACTTTTATTGCGGATAATATTTTCTGGCTTGATATCTCGATGAATGACTTTGCGATCGTGGATAAATTTGAGAATGGGCAGTAAATCTAACAAAATAGATTGAATTTCCTTAGCCTTATAAGCCTTGCGCTGTTGCAACTCCTTTAATAAATTCTCTCCATTGATAAACTGCTGCACTAAATATAGACAGCCGTCTTGCTCAAAATAAGCTAGCAAAGTCGGAATTTGGGGATGTTCCCCAAGGTCTTGTAGTCGCTGCGCTTCTTCAGCAAACAACTCCATCGCCTTTTTTTGCGACCAAGTTCCTTGAAATTTTGGAGCTAATTGCTTGATAACACAACGTTCATTTAGTTTATCGACATCTTCTGATAGATAGGTTCTGCCAAATCCCCCCTCATCTGAAAGGACTCGGATGACCCGAAAGCGATTTCTTAAAAGTGACACCAATGGGGTGCTACAACTTTGGCAAAACTTCTTTCCATTGGGATTCAGGGGATTTGAGCAATCGGGATTTAGGCAGCAGATCATGATCTGACAGGCGCGACTGCATGACAACTTAGGCTAAGTTTGCCCCGAACTTTCCCTTAAGAAAATTGACTCTCGCTTACTCGTGGTAGAAAACCCTGTTCTGGGGATTGGGGAATTACTTAATATAGTTAGCGTTTGTAAATAGTAGTCAGTCTTCCTCATCTGTGGAAAACTACGAGAGCCATAAGATTAATTATTCTCTCGATTATATAATAATTTGAATAAAAATTTTTTCTGAACTTTTAAACCTAGTAAATTTGCTTGTATATTGGCAAGCGATAACTTCCTAAGTATTAAAGACAAACCCTGATTAATTAACCATCATGACTATTAAATGTAGTTAAAATGCTTACAAAATTTGCTTTTGATATTTTAAATCATCATGATTAATTGTTAATTTGATACTTTAGGCTGTGCAACCTTGTTTACTTTAGCCTTGCTCTCCATTTCCGAATAGTATTAGCAGTTCTAGCCACAGGTGGTATATATACATCAGGAGTTTCGTCAGAATTTCCGTATTGTGCAATACTTTTATTATTTAATTTTTGGGTAGTTAGACAGTCAGCCAAAGTAGGCAAATAGCTTCCATTACTTAAAGCTTTCATTACTTCATCGGCAGTCTTAAACCGTTCGTTTAACGAAATTTTTACCATTTTCCCTAAAATCTGGGCGAAACTGTTGCTAATATTTACTTCTTTTTGCCAGCATATTTCACCAGTATTTGCGTCGTAGTCAAATTCTAAAGGACTTTTAGCAGTCAACATAAAAATACAAGTTATACCTAGTGCATAAATATCACTGGCATAAACTGGACGTAGAGAAAACTGTTCTGGTGGTGCAAATCCCCTAGTTCCGATAAAGTTGGTGTTTGCAACTTGATTGGGAGAGTTTTCACAAGCATCAGCTAATTGCTCTTTCACCGCCCCAAAATCAATCAGCACTACTCGCCCGTCATACTCACACCGCAATAAATTTTGGGGCTTAATATCCCGATGAATCACACGATGTTTATGAAGATACTGTAATACAGGTAATAATTCTTGCAAAAACTGTTTAACTGAGGCTTCACTTTTAGCCCCAGTTTGCCGCACTTCTCGTGCCAAAGTCAAACCCGGTACGTATTCTTGAATTAAAAAAAACTCTCCATTCGCCTGAAAGTAGTCTAATAGCATGGGAATTTGCGAATGATTACCGAGTTGGCCTAAAGTTCTTGCTTCTTTTTCAAAGCGCGTACATGCCCTTTCCCAACTTTGAGGATTAGTCACTTTCGGACAAAGCTGTTTAATAACACACAAAGGATTCCCAGGTAATAGAGCATTTTTGGCTAAAAACGTGATCCCAAATCCACCTCTACCTAAAATTTGCAATATTTGATAGCGATCGCCAAATAGCTGCTTGGAACCACACATCTGAGCAAGTTGAGTTTGCGGTGAAATGCTCTGTTGAGAATTCGTTATTTTCTGAGAAAAGCGATCCATTAGCATAGAATATCTGTTCTGAAATGTCTCTAATCTTACGACAAATATTCCTTACTTACAGTAAAATTACTGCAACTTTGCCAAATCATCAAAGTTTTTCAAAAAATAAAAAGAAATTTTTGTAGAAATTACAGATTGACAAATAATATTAAATATGTATCAAAATTCTTTGCCACACATGAATCGGCTGTAGGGCGTACATTTGCCATTTATGTAAACTTAACGTAAAAGCCAGTCCATAACAAGCTTTTAGGATTGTCTCTTTCTCTCTGTGTTCTCTGTGCCTCTGTGGTTAAATAAAAGATTTTTTAACCGCCCAGACGCAAAGGAGGACACTTGCGTGGGCGGGTTTCCCGACTTGAGCAAAGTGTCCGTGGCGCAGAGAGAAAAGAGAGATTTTACAACTCACCTTGAAAGGGCTAAACACCAAACCTATTGAGTTCTAAGGCACTTCAATGGGAATCAAAGCATTTTCTGGTAAATAGTTGCAAAAACGCCCTTCATCTGCAAGCACCAAAATCAGGCGCAAAGGATAATCTGGCGGAACTTGCAAATCTGCCCACGGTACTGCCAACTCTAAACAACTATTTATTGCTACTTGAGCGCGACTGAAACGGGGATGCCATTGATAATTATCTCCAGCTTCCCGAAACTGAATCGATTGCGTCAGCAAGTTAATTTCTAAAAGATGGTGGAAAAGGTAATTAAGTGGGGCTGCATCTGGTAAATCTACCAAGGGAACTGGGCTGTTAACCATTGTTTTTTCTGGATAGAACCACAGCAAATTCAACTCTGCTGGCAAATCTTGCCCTGGTGCAGCACCACTTATAAAGTCCAGCCGCAAATAGAAATTCAGGTGATCCACCCCATACCAAAGTCGCTGGATGACACTGCTATTGTGCATCGTCCCCCGCGCCCCGCCGATTTCTATGCGTCCAGCTTTATTCCAATCTTGTTCATCACCCTTACCATCGATGACGGGATGAATAAACCCTTGTGGAGTGTGGTTTGTCTGTGCTTCGTGGATTTCGACTGGTTGCTTGAGATAGGGCGGTACAGGTTCATTTAATGCCTTGTAAATGCCAAACAAGTGTTCTCGAAATAACCCGTCAAAAATGGCATCTTGATTTGAGGAGTGTCCTGCACCAAACCACCAAAACCAGTCTGAACCTTCTGCGGCATACAAGGCTTCCCATGCTTCCGGGTTGTTTTCTTCCGTCGCTTCAGGATGACTTGCCAGCATTTCCCTTGCTTCTGTCAAGTAATCCCAAGCCCGATTTTTGGCAGGATCGCCAATCCAAGTGGTGAAACTGCCATCAACCCAAGAACCACTATGTAGTTGTCCTCCGGGAATGGTGGCTGTGGCTGGAAATTCTTCCAAAAATTCGGAAACGGTGACGAGTTTGAGGTGGGGTTCATCGCTCAAACTTTGATATAAAGCTTCTAAGAAAGGCTTGCCATCTTCGGGATAAAATTCCCAGCAATTCTCCCCGTCTAAAGCGATGGTAACTAGCCAAGGTTGTTCACTTTGACTATCTCTTTGCATTTTAGCGATCGCTTGTAAATGTCCCACTAAATCTGCTGCTGCCTGTTTTGCTGGCATCGCGCTATAAGTAAAGCCAATCAAATCTGATAATCTGTGGTCACGAAACACAATTGACAAGTCACCCTCGGCGGTTTGTAGGCGATAGGGTTGATACAACAATTCTGGTTGCTCTACATTCCCCGCCCCATCCCGATGAAAAACGTGTTTCAGCGTCCATCCCAAGACGGCTTCATCTGAGCATATCCACTTAAATCCTTGGTTAATAATATCTGGAAGTATTGCCGGACTTACTGATTGTTCCGAAGGCCATAAACCACGAGGTATCTGTCCAAAGCGTTCTTGATAAAAGTTCCAAGCTTTCCGCAAGTGGCGGGGAATATCTTCTGACCACTGAAAACGCTGCTTAGGTAGTGTCATATTAGGCACAGCTACCCGACCAGAGTTAGTATCAGCTAGCAAGGGTAAAATCGGGTGAGTGTAAGGCGTGGTGGTAACTTCTAGCTGTCCCGCCTCCTGCATTTTGCGATGTTGGGGGATAATGCGGCCCAGAATTTCTCGTTGTTTGGAATAAATGCGCTGGCGATCGCTTAAAGTAAAATTTCGACCCTGTTTTAACCAAGTAGCAATTTCCGGGTCATCCCAAAACAGCGGATCGATCCAAGCCAAATTGTGCCAAGCTAGCAAATCGCCATAATCAGGCAATTCCCAATTTGCTAAACACCAAGCTTGCCCCTTATCCTGCCTTTGCTGGTACAACTCGGCATAACGGGGATGAGGGTCTATCAGAGTATGGTGATTGGCATCGAAAAAGTGTTGGATAATAAATTCACGCTGTTGCTGCGTGAGTTGTTCATCCGGTGTCAAGCTGGCTGTGAGGTAAGGGTCAAAAGCAGTGCCAGCAATATAATCTTCGAGTTGCAATATCAGCGATGGAACTAAATTCACCGTTTGGTGTAACTTAGGATACCGCTCTAAGAGCAATACCAAATCCAAATAATCTTTAGTCCCATGCAAACGTACCCAAGGAAGCCGGTACTGCTGACTAGAAGATAGCGAAACGCCACTGCCAGGAGATTTGTATAGAGGCTGATGTTGATGCCAGATAAAAGCGATGTAGAGAGGATGGGACATAGGAATAGTTAGGAGTTAAGAATAAGGAGTTAGGAGTTGATTCAAAACTCATAACTCCTAACTCCTAACTCCTAACTTTTACACCACTTGCTCAATTTCTGCAATTTCGGGAATCATTTCCTTTAAGCGGCGTTCAATACCCATTCTCAGAGTCATTGCAGAACTGGGACAAGAACCACAAGCACCCTGCAACCGCAGTTTGACAACAGGGCCATCGAGTTCTACGAGTTCCACATTGCCGCCATCAGACATCAGATAAGGGCGCATTTCATCTAAGACTGTTTCAACGTTGTCAATTGTGAGTTCCATAGTTTAGACCTGCTAAGTTAATGATGGGGATTGGGAATGGGGCATGGGGTTTGGGGCATGGGGCTTGGGGCATTGAATAATAATGATCCGCCAAATGCGCCGTTACTCATTAACCATTATCCAAAATTTTATTTTCTAGCTTTGTTAAAACGATCCTAGACCCAATTGCAGCTAGTTTGTCAGTTGCTTAGTTGACATTTGCCATTTGTTTTCAGACGCGCAGCGCTTTTAATACACACTTCTCTACAAGCTTGATATGAGAGTAGCTGAACTCAGTAGTGCTGCGATCGCCATCTTGATCCTCATCTAAGGCTTGTTATTGTTTGATCTGCGATCGTAATCACTTTGACTTCACTATTATTCAGTTTAGTCCAATTTTCCTCAAGGGTAGACCTGACAGCTTGGTTCGAGCAAGAACCAGCTATGTTTTAGGTTTTACTGGTTTATTGGCGATCGCTAGAACCTAAAATAAAACGTATCGCAGATTTAAAAATTTAAGTTAAATAGAATACTTCATGCGGCGAGACACAATTTTTTACAAACTTTTCCAACAATCCCCCACTTTGCTATTTCAATTATTGACAAATACTCCAATCAATGCTCAAGGTTATCGATTTGATTCGGTAGCTGTTAAAGAACCGAAATTTGAAATAGCTGATTTACAGGCTTGGTTAAATAATTAGTAATTCGTAATTCGTAATTTCCATCACGGGACTTCTAGTCGTGTGAGGTTCAATATCTGTAAAAGGATTCACAAAACGTATTTATCAAAGAGCCAGTCTTAAGGCTCTAACCGATATAATCTGAGTCGCTATCATTAGATGAAACCATGACGGGTTGTTGATATAGCGGTACGGTGAATGTGACTGTTGAGCCAAGTCCTTCGCCCAGACTATAAAAATGTACCTCACCGCCCATTGCCTCTACTAGCTTTTGGGATATTGCCAATCCTAAACCTGTACCGCCGTAGTGGCGAGTGCGGGAACCATCCACCTGAGAGAATAATTGAAACAGTTTATCTTGTTTATCTAAAGAAACACCAATACCAGTGTCTGCTACACGGACTTTGACCATGCCAGGAAACTGCTGATCTTGAAAGTTCGCCTTTTTGAGTACTAAATCGGCGCTGACGGTGATGCCGCCCTCATGGGTAAATTTGATGGCATTACCTACTAAATTGATCATCACTTGTAGCAACCGTTGGTAGTTGCTTTGGACAATGATTTCATCGGAGGTAGGAGGCATTTGCATCTGGAAGCTGAGATTTCTCATTTCTGCTTGGGGACGCATGAAACCTTCTACATGACTGAATAGCTCATCTAGCTTGACTGGAGCGTAAGTTAGCTCCATTTTGCCAGCTTCGATTTTAGCGATGTCCAAAATGTCGTTGATAATATTCAGCAGATGTATTGATAAGTTATGAGCTTCTGACAAAAACTGGTTTTGTTCTTCTGGATCATCTGCCATCCCTTCCAAAATCAGCTTCAAGAAGCCAATCATACCGTTGAGGGGGGTGCGAATTTCATGGGATACATTAGCCAGAAACTCGCTTTTGAGGCGGGAAGCTTCTTCGGCTTTTTGACGTGCTACTTCTAATTCTTCATATAAAGTAGCATGAGCGATCGCAGTTCCCAATTGATCTGCTGCTTCTTTTGCCAATTCTAATTCTGATTCTGTTAATGTGTAGCATTCATCTTGCCAACTCAAGGCAACCAATCCATTGGCCTGATCTTGATAGCAAGTTGCAATCACCAAAGTTTTCTGCCGCCCAGACCCTGCGTATCCAGGCACTTCCATTACAACCGGTTCTAGGTTTGCCAAAGCTTGAGCAAAGGCAGGCTCTGAAGCTATATCTATTTCTAAGCCAAGCATTGATTTGAGTTCTGCCTGGTGATACTCAGCCTTCACCTGCACTTTTGAGCTATAGGGCTGATAAGGACAAATAATACAGCGCTCTAGCCGCAGTGCTTTCCCCAAACTATCAACTGTTTGCTGCCAAATAATATCTAAATCTAATGTCCGGCGGATATTTTTGGTAATGCGATTTACCACTTTTTGGTGTTGCTGCGATCTTATTGCCACCTCGATTTGTCTAGGCGTTTTTGATGCCACAGGCACTTGTTTTTTGTTGAGTGTCGCTTGCACTAAGCGTCCCATCACTAAAACTGTAGTGGCAGTAGTTCCTAAACTCGGCATAATTGGACTAATCACCAAGTCAAACTCAAATAATTCCTGGTGGTAGCTAAACCAACACTGAAACCTTTCTGGCACCAAACTTGTCAAAATTCGGTGCAATCGTTCCAAATAAGTAACCTTATCCACAGGGGCAAAGGTTTGGGTCTGGTTCAGCTCGTCAACTATTTTTTCGGCATTTAACGCCAAGAGTTCGCTGTGCTGCCAACAAAAGGTCAGATAGCGCCCTGCCCCATCTTGCGTATACACCAACTCGGCTCCTAGAGTTGCTAAGGAGCCATCAGTCTTACTGGTAACAGATTCCAGATTTTGGGAAAATACATTTGACAATTGGGAATTGGCAGTAATAGTCATTAATTGAGTTGGATAGACAAAGGGTATCCGACCGTAATTTTACTAAAGCTGCTCAAATTTTTGCATAAATTCTTACAGCTTTTTCGTTTTTTATTGAGTATTTCTTGGTGATCTGAAATCCAAATTGGCAAATTTCACTTTTTAACTTGCATTGACACCTGATTAATAGCGTCAATCATTCCATTCACCCCGAGGAGGAACGGGTTTACGCACAGGGGTACGCGTCAGTTCGTCATCTCTAAGGATTTCACCCCGCAACCACTGGCGAATCGCCACCTCAATCACTTTACTTGGGTCATTGGTGAGATGCTGAATTTGCTCTAGTAGTTCGGAGTCCAGGCGGACAGCAATTTCTACCTTATCGGTTCGTGTGTTTTCCGCTTCGGTAGTTCTCTCTTGCATATTCATAGGTTTGATATACTCTGAAGTGGTTTTGTCTAAAGCTTTGTAAAGTAGTTATATTCATCATTTGGGCTAATTCACTGAAAATCTTCAATGGGACATTTACATAGTTCCCTGAAATAGCACCAAAGTAACAGCTTTAAGTTTTAAATCGCATTTTTCATATAACTGACTAGACAATGGCTTTAGAAGTTTTGCCGAGAAATCAGTGATTATGGGTAATTACGGGTGGTAATTCTCCACGATCAATACATGATCCCTACATGTACTTATTTACATTTATTGTACGCTCCTAGCTGTTGAATACTAGCAGCGACAAATAGACTTTCATAATATTCTTAAAAGTCCACCTATTTAGATCGAAAGTTAAAGATGCCGTGAAGAGGGGGCAGGGGGCAGGCAGAATAATAACTCCTAACTCCTAACTCCTAACTCCTAACTCCTAACTCCTAACTCCTAACTCCTAACTCCTAACTCCCCATTAAAAGCAGCGTCTTGGCTAAGAAAGCATTAAAATACATTAAGTAAATTGCTCTTTTAACTTTGGTTGCTGCTAAGGCAAAGATAGTATATGACTGACGTTCCCGCAGTTCGCATTCGCAATTTTTGTATTATTGCTCACATCGACCACGGGAAATCAACCCTCGCCGATCGCTTGTTGCAAGCCACTGGCACTGTTGAAGACCGACAGATGAAGGAACAGTTTCTTGACAATATGGATTTGGAACGGGAGCGCGGCATTACAATTAAGCTGCAAGCTGCCCGGATGAACTACACAGCTAAGGATGGTCAGCAATATGTGCTGAACCTAATTGATACTCCTGGGCATGTGGATTTTTCTTATGAAGTCTCTCGCTCTCTTGTTGCTTGTGAAGGAGCGCTATTGGTAGTAGATGCGTCCCAAGGTGTGGAGGCGCAAACTTTGGCAAATGTATATTTAGCGTTAGAGAGTAATCTGGAAATTATCCCGGTTTTGAATAAAATCGATTTGCCTGGGGCTGAACCAGAACGAGTAATTGGCGAAATTGAAGAAATTATCGGTCTAGATTGCAGTGGTGCGATTCTTGCCTCTGCTAAAGAAGGAATTGGTATTGATGAGATTTTAGAAGCAGTTGTGGAGCGGATACCACCACCGCCGAATACGATAAATGAACGCTTACGGGCGTTAATATTTGATAGCTATTACGATAGTTACCGGGGAGTAATTGTGTATTTCCGGGTGATGGATGGCACAGTTAAAAAAGGCGATCGCATCCATTTAATGGCATCCGGTAAAGAATTTGAAATTGATGAGTTAGGCGTTCTTTCTCCGACTCAAAAGCAAGTTGATGAACTCCACGCTGGGGAAGTAGGGTATTTGGGAGCGGCAATTAGAGCTGTAGCTGATGCACGGGTAGGAGACACAATTACCCTCAGTAAGGCAAAAGCAGAGTCACCCTTACCAGGTTACGCAGAAGCGAACCCAATGGTTTTTTGCGGGATGTTCCCCATTGATGCTGACCAATTTGAAGATTTGCGGGAAGCTTTAGAAAAGCTCGAACTCAACGACGCAGCGCTGCATTATGAACCAGAAACTTCGAGCGCGATGGGGTTTGGCTTCCGTTGCGGGTTCTTGGGTTTGCTGCACATGGAAATTGTTCAGGAACGTCTAGAGCGAGAGTATAACTTAGATTTAATCATTACAGCCCCCTCGGTGGTTTATAAGGTGATTACCCTCAAAGGTGAGGAACTGTACATTGATAATCCTAGCCGCTTACCTTCTCCCAACGATCGCGAAAGAATTGAAGAACCCTACGTCAAAGTAGAGATGATTACCCCGGAAACTTATGTCGGCAGCTTGATGGAGTTGTCACAAAATCGCCGTGGCATCTTCAAAGATATGAAATATCTTACCCAAGGACGAACCACACTTACTTATGAGCTACCGTTGGCGGAAGTTGTGACTGACTTTTTTGATCAAATGAAGTCGCGATCGCGCGGTTACGCAAGTATGGAATATCACATCATTGGCTACCGTGAAAATCCTCTGGTGAAGCTGGATATCATGATTAACGGCGATCCTGTGGATTCCTTGGCGATGATTGTCCACCGCGATAAAGCTTACAACGTTGGGCGGGCAATGGCAGAAAAACTCAAGGAACTAATTCCCCGCCATCAATTTAAAGTGCCAATTCAGGCATCTATTGGCAGTAAAGTTATCGCCAGCGAACACATCCCCGCTTTGCGGAAAGATGTACTAGCTAAGTGCTACGGTGGTGACATCAGCCGGAAGAAGAAACTTTTACAGAAGCAAGCAAAAGGTAAAAAGCGGATGAAATCTGTGGGTACTGTGGATGTACCGCAGGAAGCCTTTATGGCAGTATTGCGCTTGGATCAAAGCTAATAGAATTCAGGAGTCAGAATTTAGAATGAATTGGAGTACAAGTGGCAGATAGCGCAACGGTAGCAAGTCCGCGAGCATTTGAATGTGAGCTTTTTAGTCCCCCAGCACATTTTTCTTCTTCTGACTTCTGAATTCTTCTTCAATAGACCTCTTGCATAAATCAAAAATAAAGAACCTCACCCCGCATTTGAGTAAACTTACGCTCCCCTCCCCTTACCAACTACGGTGTACACACAAGTATTGTCCACATACGTTTCAACTCTTTTACCCACATTTTTGTCAGGGTTAAACTGTCACACTTACCGACATCCCGCCCAGAACTAAAGTTCTTCAGCTATGAGACTCGGAATAAATTCCGAGGCGGGATAGAAACGCAGTGCGAGATTTACAACGAATAGCCCGTCTTTAAAGACGGGGTTTATCCCAATACTGCTCGGTTTTTGGATTTTTCGATAGTGTTTTAGACCTGTAGAGACGGTAAATTTCGCGTCTCTACACAAGGTTTTTAGTCTTATCCGAGCAGTATTGGGGTTTATCCCTATAAAGATATGGCTGCGACAAGACTTGTGTATACACTGTAGCCCCAACCCCTCCCCGATGCTTTGGGGCTACAGTGTTAGGGACTTTTGCAAGAGGTCTAATATCCGTTAATTTTAATTACAGTAGAACAAATTCTGGGCGTTGTTTATACCTTGTTTCTTATTACTAGCCTACAGTTGATAACCTTTGATAAGCTTTTACAAAATAACTGTTAAAAAATCTCAAAATTTTAGTAAACATACTCACTGCATTTGCCACCCTTGTATTTTTAGGTAAATGTAATTTTTTGGATATTTGTAAAGTTGTCGGGGAATCTAGCAGATGAAGATACTGGTACTGAGTTGGGAGTTTCCACCAAGGATTGTTGGGGGAATTGCGCGGCATGTAGCGGAGTTGTACCCGGAACTGGTAAAGCTAGGGCATGAAGTCCACCTAATTACAGCAGAGTTTGGTCAGGCGTCGCTGTATGAGGTGGTTGAGGGAGTAAAGGTGCATCGAGTCCCAGTGGCACATAGTAACGACTTTTTCCACTGGGTAGTCAATCTCAACCTGAGTATGGGAGATCACGGTGGTAAGTTGATTTTAGAGGAAGGGCCTTTTGATTTAATTCATGCCCATGATTGGTTGGTAGGAGATGCGGCGATCGCTCTCAAGCATAATTTTAAAATACCACTAATTGCTACAGTTCACGCTACGGAATACGGACGCTGTAACGGTATTCACACTGCTATTCAAGGTTATATAAATAGCAAAGAAACCTTGCTGGCTTACAACGCTTGGCGGATTATTGTTTGTAGCGACTATATGCGCCAAGAAGTAGAACGAGCCCTATACAGTCCTTGGGACAAAATCGATGTCATTTATAACGGTATCCGAGCCGAAAAGAAACAGCATCACGTAGATTTTCATGCTGTAAATTTTCGCCGCCAATTCGCCACAGACGATGAGAAAATCGTTTATTACCTTGGTCGCATGACCTACGAAAAGGGTGTACCTGTATTGCTTAATGCCGCACCTAAGATCCTTTCGCAAATGGGAGGTAACGTTAAATTTATAATTGTTGGTGGCGGCAATACTGACCATCTCAAGCGCCAAGCCTGGGATTTGGGAATTTGGCATCATTGCTATTTTACAGGTTTTCTCTCTGATAGATACTTAGATAGATTCCAAACTGTCGCAGACTGTGCAGTATTTCCTAGTCTTTACGAACCTTTTGGGATTGTGGCTTTAGAAAGCTTTGCTTCTCGTGTTCCTGTAGTAGTTTCTGATACTGGTGGTTTTCCAGAAGTAGTGCAACATTCCAAAACAGGTATTGTGACTTGGGTGAACAATCCCGATTCATTAGCTTGGGGAATTTTAGAGGTTTTGAAAAATCCAGGATATCGGCAATGGCTGGTGGATAACGCTTATGAGGATTTAAAGCGACGCTTCAGCTGGCCGAAATTAGCCAAGCAAACTGAAAAAGTATATCACCGAGTTGTACAAGAGCGATCGCAAATTGCCTGGTAAGCATAGATTCCCGATTTCTTCAATTGCGGCTCTGGCGCAAGTCTTGAGGCGGAGCCTCTTAGTAGCCATTCCCAGCCAGAGGCTGGGAACGAGGCAATAGTTTTTTCTAGACACCAATGAGCATTGCTGTGCGCCTACCGTGTATCGTGGTGTATTGCATCTATTGCAGAAGCACTATAAAGAACAGAAGCAATACTGCGTAGGTTTTGCCGAAAAATAAAAATATGTAGGTTGGGTTGAGGAACGAAACCCAACATTTTGCGGGATTTGTTGGGTAACGCATTGCCTCAACCCAACCTACAAATACTATTGCAGAAGCACTATAAACAGTAAACCAAAAAGTTTTTCCCCAAAGAGCGATCGCTAATCAAGCTTACGTACTTTAAAGTACTATATACTACTAAATATATAATTAATGCTTATGCTGCTGTGAAAGGATTCAAAAAATGAAATGATGAGAGTGGTGTATAGAAAGGGTAAACGTAATCGGCATGGAGTTAAATACTTTGTTTATGTTGCTCACAATATCAGAACAAATTTAGATTACATCTATCAAGATTATCGAAAAAGATTTGGGATTGAAACTAGTTATCGACTGAAAAATATTTGTCGAATTAAAAATAATAATAAAAATCCAACTTTGAGATTACTATTCGTAGGTATATCTTTTCTTTTAGTTAATATTTGGGTAAATCTACTTTGGCTCAGAATCAGTCATAAAAGGAAAGGTAGTCGATTAATTTATCGCACACTTTTTGCGCTCAAACAGATGTTAGCCTTTTTATCTCAAGCCCTACAGCGTAAATATAAAGTAGTTGAAAGCATTTATATTCCATCCGGTTAGCATTTATTTTCTTAGCAATCAACTAATTATAAGTTATCATTATCTATACTCTATCTGCTGCTTAGAGGATTCAGTATTTACTAGTATTATAAATTACCAACGTTTTAGCGATCGCTCTTTGGGGAAAAACTTTTTGGTTTACTGAGTATTGGTATTGGGTTGTTAATCGAGTTCTTCACTAGGGATGGATAAGATCAGGAGAGAGGTTTAAGACGTACCTAGTTTGGAATACTTTGTAAAAAGTGGTATGTTTTGTATAAAATCTTGATTTATCTTTTTGCGAGTTAATATATTAACTACGCAGTCAATAATTATTTAATAACTACATGTGAGAGAGGTGATTATGGCTAATTTGTTATTCAATTTTCTTAACCTCTCTGATTTGAATGGCACTAATGGCTTTATCATTAACGCCATTTCACAAAATGATCGAGGCATCTCAGTCAGCAATGGGGGGGACATAAACGGTGATGGCATTGACGACCTGATTATTGGGGCACGTGGTGCCTCCCCCAACGGCAAATATCTTGTTGGGCAAACCTATGTAGTGTTTGGGGTGAAGAATCTGGGCAGTGGCGGCACCCTCAACCCCTCTGATTTGAATGGCACTAATGGCTTTATCATTAACGGCATTGCAGCAGGTGACGAATCAGGCCGCTCAGTTAGCAATGGGGGGGACATCAACGGTGATGGCATTGACGACCTGATTATTGGGGCACCTGGTGCCTACGGCAAAGGCAAATATCTTGCTGGGCAAAGCTATGTAGTGTTTGGGGGGAGGAATCTGGGCAGTAGCGGCACCCTCAACCTCTCTGACTTGAATGGCACTAATGGCTTTATAATTGGTGACTCTTCAGGCAACTCAGTCAGCAATGGGGGGGACATCAACGGTGATGGCATTGACGACGTGATTATTGCGGCACCAAATGCCTACGGCAACGGCAAAGCTCTTGCTGGGCAAAGCTATGTAGTGTTTGGAGGGAGGAATCTGGGCAGTGGGGGCACCCTCAACCCCTCTGATTTGAATGGCACTAATGGCTTTATCATTAACGGCATTGCAGCAGGTGACAGCTTAGGTTTCTCAATTAGCAATGGGGGGGACATCAACGGTGATGGCATTGACGACCTGATTATTGGGGCAGCAAATGCCTCCCCCAACCACAAAACTTTTGTTGGGCAAAGCTATGTAGTGTTTGGGGGGAGGAATCTGGGCAGTGGCGGCACCCTCAACCCCTCTGATTTGAATGGCACTAATGGCTTTATCATTAACGGCATTACAGAACGTAACTACTCAGGTAACTCAGTCAGCAATGCGGGGGACATCAACGGTGATGGCATTGACGACCTGATTATTGGGGCATCTGGTGGCAACCCCAACACTAGGGCTGGGCAAAGCTATGTAGTGTTTGGGGGGAGGAATCTGGGCAGTGGCGGCACCCTCAACCCCTCTGATTTGAATGGCACTAATGGCTTTATCATTAACGGCATTGCAGCAGGTGAATATTCAGGCGCCTCAGTCAGCAATGCGGGGGACATCAACGGTGATGGCATTGACGACCTGATTATTGGGGCACCTGGTATCGGTAGAGGGGCATATTTGATTGGGCGAAGCTATGTAGTGTTTGGGGGGAGGAATCTGGGCAGTGGCGGCACTCTCAACCTCTCTGATTTGAATGGCACTAATGGCTTTATAATTAAGGGCATTGCAGTAAATGACTCTTCAGGTATCTCAGTTAGCAATGGGGGAGACATCAACGGTGATGGCATTGATGACCTGATTATTGGGGCATATAGTGGGCAAAGCTATGTAGTATTTGGGGGGAGAAATCTGGG
The DNA here is from genome assembly GCF_036917635.1 of Nostoc sp. Taxonomy (GTDB): domain Bacteria; phylum Cyanobacteriota; class Cyanobacteriia; order Cyanobacteriales; family Nostocaceae; genus Nostoc. Next base: position 36,655 of record NZ_JBALCW010000062.1, on the reverse strand, counting down.
CAGTGGCGACACCCCTGGTAAGCTAACTGGAACTCCTGGTGCAGATACCTTCTTTGGCACACCTAGCAACAAAATTGATGGGTTAAATGCTAACGATACCCTAACAGGCAACGGTGGTCACGATAAGTTTGTCTTTCACTCTAACGATCGCAATGACATTATCACCGATTTTGGTGGCGTTGGTAAAGGCTCAAACCCATCATCGGCTGTGATTGCCAATGTTGACACACTACAATTTACAGGTAACGGCTTAACTGCCCGAAATCTGCAACTAACTCAAAAAGGCAACAACTTAGAAGTCACCTTTGAAAATGTGGCATCCACCAAAGTCACTCTGCAAAACTTTAAATTAGAAAATCTGGATAACCTGCCAGCAATTTCTTCAAGACCTGCACTCGGTAATATTTTGTTTGATGGACAAACTAGCATTACTGATAGCTTTGATGTGATTGATGGCAACTCCACTCAAACCAGCATTTTCAACAAAAACACTGTCACCTTTTTGAATGACTTAAACAATAATATCGCGGGTTTTGACAACTCCAATGATGTGATTAATGGTCAAGGGGGTAACGACACCATTAATGGCTTGAGTGGCAATGACTTGCTACGAGGTGACGCTGGCAATGATATTCTCATCGGTGGTGCTGGTAATGATACTCTTGTCGGTGGTGCTGGTGCTGACAAGTTCCTTTACAATACCAATGCTGCCTTTGTCTCTTCTGCTGTTGGTGTAGATACCATTAGCGACTTTAACCACTCCCAAGGTGACAAGATTATTTTAGATAAGACTACCTTTAATGCAATTACTTCTGTTGCAGGAACAGGTTTTAGTAACGCCAGCGATTTTAAAATCACAACTTCCGCCGCCACTAGCACGGCGAAAATTGTCTACGATTCTGTGAGTGGACAGTTGTTCTACAATCAAAATGGCAGCGCGGCGGGTTTTGGCTGTGGTGGTTTATTTGCAACTCTAACTGGTGCGCCAACTGTTACAGCATCAGATTTTATCTTGCAAGCCTAACCTAGAGAAATAATGGCAGATTCAACTTTTAACCTCTTGGATCTCAACGGCACTAATGCAGAGCTATTTAATTCCATTCCCAGACCTGGGAATTAATTATTTTCAAAACATAAATATCTGCGCCAGTTAGTGGTGCGAAAATCTCTTATGAATTATTCCCAGTACTGGGAACAGTTGTAGTGAGAAAATTTAATTAAAATTCTCACTACAACTGCGGTAAGATTTTTCCCAGTACTGGGAATGAAGGAAATTTTACCCAATGCGATCGCATTCCTCAAACCCATGACCAAGTTCATCCTTGATGTCTGTATGGCGTTGTTCTTTTGAACGAGTACTGCAATACACCAGTACTTGAGGCGTAAACGTTCAACAGCCATAAAGAACAGAAGGAATGTAGGGATTTTCGCAGAGTTGGACAGAGAATAAATGATTACTCCGAGTTATTTTGAGTTAACAAACAGTACAAACCCTGTACGCTGGAAATTTTACCCTATCTAGTGCCAGAGTTAAGCTAGTACGCATCTAAGTTGCAGATTTTTTCGTTAAAACTGTCATTTGTCATTGGTTATTCACAAAAGGCAACTGATAAATGTCTAATGAAAAAAGACGAATTTACCGGGAAAATAAGCAATTAAAGTGCGTAACAGCCTAGCATATAATTGCAGTTTGCTCTAGAAGCTTAGTATGACAAAGGCATTCCCAAGCATAGCAAGGCGCTTGAAAAGTACAGGAATCAAGTTGTTGAAGATGGGAACCTTCCTAATAAACCGTTTTATCGAAAGCTGGAAACGCTACTTCCTGGGTGACACTGTTGATGATGTCCGCCCTTCCCCCTCTCCCTCCTTCGATGTCCGTCCCGCCTTAGCAGGCCCAGTCCTCAGCTTAGGTGGGGGTGGACCCGATGTCGATGATGCAATCCAGTGGATGATTAATCAAGTTCGGGGAGGTAGTAATTCCGGCACTAAAGTTAATGTTGTAGTTCTCCGCACCAATGGTAATCACGATTACAATCGGCTAATTTATGCCATGAAGGGCGTAAACTTTGTGGAAACTCTTCTGATTCGCAATAGAGAAGAAGCAAACAAAGCTGAGATTTATGAAAAAATCAGAAATGCTGATGTAATTTTCTTTGCTGGCGGCGACCAATGTCAATACATCCGCAACTGGAAAGATACCAAGGTTGAGGCTGCTGTTAAGTCAGTTTACCTTAAGGGAGGTGGTATTGGTGGCACTAGTGCGGGTGCGATGATCCAAAGTGATTGTGTCTATGATGCTTGCGCTTCTTCTGAAAAAGGCATTGAAACTAGGGATGCACTGGATGATCCCTATCGGGACATTACTTTTACTTACAACTTTTTCAATTGGAGTAATTTAAAGGGAACCATCGTAGATACGCACTTCGACAGACGGCAAAGAATGGGTCGAATTATGGCTTTCATTGCTCGTCAAATTAAGGACGGTGTATGTAGCAGTGTTTTAGGGATAGCGGTTAGTGAAAGTACATCGGTTCTTGTAGATAAAAACGGTTTGGTGAAAGTTATGGGTAGGGGTGATGCGTACTTTGTACTTGGCAATCATATACCGGAAGTATGCGAACCGCGATCGCCTTTGACTTTTTCCAATTACAAAATTTGGAAAGTTCGCAGTGGCGATACCTTTAACTTGAGAAACAGACCAACTTCTGGGTACTATCTCAGGAGTGTAAAAAAGGGACGGATTGATTCAAATCCATATTAATTGGGGAGTGGGGAGTGGGGAGTGGGGACAAGAGGACAAGGAGACAAGCTGGATGAACGGAGATAAAAGGTGGATTCATCCAGTTCAAAGACTCGTTAACGGAGATAAAAGGTGGATTCATCCAGTTCAAAGACTCGTTAACGGAGATAAAAGGTGGATGAACCGAGTTTTCTAACTCCTGCCCAATGTCCAATTCCCCCCTACTTTCTACCACGGAACCACGCCATCCTGATCAAAAAAGCCTCCGATAGAACCATCATCACGTAGAGTGGCAAGTCTCACTGCTGTCTTTGATGAGTTACAGCGTTTTGCAATTACATGAGGTACACCCCTCCCCTTTCAAAGGGGAGGGTGCGCGATAGCGTGGGTGGGGTATTGTTGTACCTCACTAAGTTGAAATTTGCTGTATATGCAAGAAGCTTAAAATCAGCGAACTCATAATTTGGGTCAGAGTTTAGAGTTAGAGAATCTCAAATAGAAGTTTAAATGGTGCTTATGAATTACAAGGAGGCGGGTATTTAAATGGGAAAATTATGTTTTAAATGCTTTAGACACCTTTGATGGAAGCGGAAAGATCATGGGTACTGTTCTAGTTAAACCTCATCTAAGTTGAGAACCGTAGTTTTTGCCCTCACCCTAAATCCCTCTCCCAGATATGGGAGAGGGACTTTGAAATTCTGGCTCCCCGAATCCCAAAATTGGGATTCGGGGTTGGGGGATGAGGGCAAATCCTTTTCATCACTGAAGAACTACAGGTTTCAAGATAGACGCGGTTTAGAAGTGTTGGTGGAAATATAACTATTAATCTCCCTAACCGAGGGACATACAAAATAAAAAGTGATTGTAGTATAACTGCAACTTTTACCAGAAGCGATGGCACAACTGCTAATTATAGCGGTGTACTCTACGATGATGGTAAAAAACTTGATTTGACTGAAACCGACATTAATACTATTGTCAATCTCAAAGGTGAAAGGATTAGAAATGACGTAGCTAGTTAGAGATTCTGCCCTAATACTAGTGTATGGTCTATTTGGATGTCGGGAAATGGATTATCCCGACATCACACCAAAAACCGCTAACACAAAACATCCTGCCCGATAGTCCGAACCCACTTATAGATATGAACTGAATTATCTGTCTTTCAAGTCCCCTGCGGACTAGCGTAGGCATCGCGTGTTTTTTCTTATTTTTATACTCCATTTATTGTCTCATTTGTCAATGGGTAAGTTCTGAGAGTGTTGGGAAGTAGTTACGTCTCTTTTAATCAAAAATTAACCAAAATTTATCAAGATTATTTTTTGTTTAATGTATATGTTTATAAGTAGCGTTTAATAAATTCTTTGTTTATCATGAAAATTCGTAAAACTTTGATTGGATTGACAATTGGTGTACTTTCCACAGTGAGCATTTTGGATATCTGCAACATTCACAAAGCAAAGGCTGAATCTTTAATTGATACTAATTCTAAACAGGCTGTTTGCAGAAATTTTGTCGCTGGTACATACCTCACAACAATTAAAGATACTAATGGAAAGTTTGCTTCACGCGCGCTGATCACTCTTACTGAAGAAGGCAACTTTATTAGTAGTGACTCAAACCAAGGTGGTGTTTCAGGTCAGTTTGATCCTTTTACCACTTCTCAAGGTACTTGGGTGTGTAATGGAAATAGGGCGATTACAGGTAGGGCGCTCAACTTTAATCTCTCAAACAAGGGCGGTAGTGGTATTGCAAGAAATGATTTTAAAGCTAGTTTTAATCCGATAACTCAAACGGTGCAAGGGACAATTGAGCTTCGTCTGTTTGATCTAAAAAGTAATCCACTACAGGGTAATGGACAAAATGGAGGGTCATTCTTCTTTACAGGTGAGCTTGTCACCGCTAAATAGTCCGATTTCATTAATCCAATAAGAATAAGGGCGGCAGTGTTGTTGATGCTGTCGCCTGTTAGGGGAGATGTCAGAAAAGATGAGTAGTCATTCACACCTCAGATAGCGGTTGAGACAATATTTGCAGCCTAAACTAGCAATTGACTCAAAAATTCTTGGAGAAAATAGATATGCAAACCAAACAGCTCGGGAATTCGGAGCTTCACATTACCCCAATTGGCTTTGGAGCCTGGGCGATCGGTGGAGGTGGATGGGCTTTTGGTTGGGGAGCGCAGGATGATCAGGAATCGATTGAAGCGATCGCTCGCGCTCTCGATCTAGGCGTTAATTGGATTGACACCGCAGCTATCTATGGTCTGGGGCATTCGGAGGAAGTTGTTGCAAAGGCGCTCAAGGGCCGATCTAGTCGCCCTTACATTTTCACTAAATGTTCAATGATTTGGGATGAAAAGGGCGAAATTGGTCGCAGTCTGAAGGCGGATTCAGTGCGGCGAGAAGTTGAAGCTAGTTTACGCCGACTTGACATTGAAACCATTGATCTCTACCAAATCCACTGGCCTAACCCAGAATCAGAAATTGAAGAAGGCTGGACGACTCTCGCCAAGCTCAAGGATGAGGGTAAGGTTCGCTATATCGGGGTTTCAAACTTTAATGTAGAACAGTTGAAACGTATCCAGGAAATTGCCCCAGTTACCTCATTGCAACCGCCTTATTCACTGGTTAAGCCTGATGTAGAAAAGGAGATTCTGCCTTTTTGTCAAGAAAAGAACATCGGTGTGATTGTTTATTCACCTATGCAATCTGGCCTGCTTACAGGAAAGATGACACCTGAGCGGGTTGCCAATTTACCCGATAATGATTGGCGCAGGAATAGTGGTGAATTTCAGGAGCCACGTTTATCTCGTAACCTGAAGCTGGTGGAGGTGTTGCAACATATTGGTAAGCAATACGATCGCTCCCCAGGGGAAATGGCGATCGCTTGGACTTTAAACAATCCGGCGGTGACAGCTGCGATCGTTGGCGCACGCAATCCCAAGCAGGTGGAAGGAATCATCGCTGCTGGAGAATTTCGCCTGAATCAGCAGGAGCTAGATCAGATTGGTACTTTCTTGCGCGAGAATCCATAAAGGAGGTCTTACGTAAGCTTTGAATGGTGGCGATCGCATGTTTCGCCACAATATCAATTTCCTCTTGGGTATTAAACCGTCCAATCCCAAACCGCACTGATGCATAAGCTAGCTGTTGGGAGTGTCCCAGTGCTGTCAGAACATGGGAGGGGGCTGTACTTGCCGATGAGCAAGCAGAACCAGAAGAAATCGCCATTACTGGTTGCAATCCTAGCAAAAGAGCGGCTCCATCCACCCCCTCAACGCTTATATTCAAGTTTCCCGCTAATCGGTGTTGAGGGTGTCCGTTGAGATGAATTCTTTCAAGTTCAGAAAGCTGTGACCACAAGCTTTGCCTTAACAGGGTGAGACGTTGGGTTTCTGTTGCTTGTTCTATCAAAGCGATTTCTACAGCTTTCCCAAAGCCGACTATTTGCGGTGTATACAATGTCCCAGAACGCATCCCTCGTTCATGTCCGCCGCCGTGCTGCTGGGGAGCTAGTTGTACTCTGCGATCGCGCCTGCGGACGTACAGCGCCCCAATACCCTTTGGGCCATATACTTTGTGTGCGGTTAGCGACATCAAATCAATTTTCATCACTTGCACATCTAGGGGAATTTTACCAATAGCTTGGGCTGCATCGGTGTGAAAAATGATATTTTGTTCATGGCATAGTTCCCCAATTTCTGCCAAAGGCTGCAACACACCAATTTCATTATTTGCAGCCATCACCGATACCAAAATCGTCTCAGGACGGAAAGCTTTTTTTAACTCAGTTAAATCAATCAGTCCATCTTTTTTAACTGGGAGAATAGTAATTTCAAAACCGAGAGTTTTTAAATAATTATAAGGGTCAATAACTGCACTATGTTCAGTGACAACAGTAATAATATGCTGACCTTTTTTAAAATAAGCTTCAGCAACACCTTTAATAGCTAAATTATTCGCTTCTGTTGCACCACTGGTAAAAACAATTTCTTCAGGAGTGGCGTTAATTGCTGCTGCTAAAATCTCTCGCGTTTGCTTAACAGCAGCTTCACCTTCCCAACCATAAACATGACCGATACTAGATGGGTTGCCAAATTTTTCTGTGAAGTAGGGGATCATTGCTGCTAATACCCGTTCATCTACGGCTGTAGTAGCGTGGCAATCAAGGTATATAGGACGAATAGACATAATTATTAACTCAAACTTTGACTTAAGTTTTTTAATACGCTTAGAACTTGATACAATTCATTTTTTCTCCTCAACAGCGTAAATTCATCAGATAATGCATACTTTGGTATATTTTGTTTAGTCAATTTTACAAAAATGAAATGACTACCATTTGTTACTAATCCAAAAGTAGGTTTGTCTTCACTAGGATTAGCCGGCATATAAACAAGTGCTTGAGGTATGGCTTCTAAAAGAGAAAAACTAGACCTTTTAGATTCAATTACTAACAACCAGAATTTTTCTTGAATAACTAAAACATCAATTCTACCTCTAATAATTTCTCCTTCATCTTCTGCCGAAATTTCTATTGATTGTTCGCCTCTCATATAAAAAGGCTCATCATAAAATCCAGCTAAATTGAGTAAAGGAGATAAAACTACTAATTTCACCGTTTCTTCTGACAAAGGAGGACGCTTGACTAAACGGAGAAAATGAAGTTTTATTCTGTCTAAATCTTGCTTTTCTAAATCTGTAATTTCCGGTAAATTTTCAAACCATTCTGTGAAGAATGCCTCATCTTCGGCTAGCTGTAGGCTAAATCTTTCTTCCAAGTAGGCAAGCCCGACATTTTGTGCTTGGATAAATTGAACCATAATTCATTTAAAAGATGCAATATAACTATTATGACACTGTTCCAGTATTAATCGAGATAGGAATAGCAAAAATGATTAATTTACAATTTTACTTATTGTTTTTAATATATTCAAAACTTTATATAATTCATGTTGGTGTCTATATAAAGTGAATCTATCAGACAAAGCATATATTGGTTTATCATGTTTTATGAGTTTAATAAATTGGAAATCTTCTCCATTCATTACTAAAGAATATGCAGGATTTTCAGGGTGAGGATTTGCCAACATATAAGTCAGTGCTTGAGGAATCGCCTTTGCCAAGGAAAAACTAGACATTTTAGATTCAATTATTAGTAACCATAGCTGATTTTGAAGAACTAAGACATCAATTTTGCCTTTGATAATTTCTTTAATCTCTTCTGTGCTGACTTCATTATCAATGATAACTTCTTCTCTAATTTCTACACTCTCTTCTGTAGTGATGTAAAAAGGATGACGATAAAAACCAGCTAAATCTAGCAACGGAGATAATACTACCAATTTTACTGCTTCTTCTAAAAGAGGAGCATTTTCCAGCACATTGAGATAATTATTTTTAACTCTGTCTAAGGATTGGTTTTCTAATTCGGAAATGTTAGGTATGTAGTCAAACCACTCTGTAAAAAATTGCTCATCTTCAGATTTATATAGAGCAAATCTTTCCTTTAAGTAGGCAAGAGTGACATTTTGGGCTTGGATGACTTGAATCATGTTTAGGGAACTCTAAGAAATAAATTATCCAATATTGTGGGGTGGGCATCTTGCCCGCCCAGTCCATAGGGCGGGCAAGATGCCCACCCCACAGGAGTTAATTGGATATTTTTTTATTTGGAAGTCCCTTATTTCAAATTCCGAAAAGTCTAATTTCTTGCTTAAATCATCACGCTGGCACTTTTTAGAGTAATTTCACCAGACTTTAAGATATCCTAATAGAGTCTATATGGGATTAACTTTTGAATCTACTCCCCAAAGAAAGCCTGTTTCTGCTGGGTATAACTCCAATAATTCTTGTGGTGAGTAGATTTGATAATTTGAGTTGTAAACAATACAAGACCATTTTTTGGCAAACTGACACGCAAACTCTAGCGCTAGTTGCTCACTTCCTGAAGTTTTGCTGACATCAAGTAGAATGTGAGTCTGAGGTTTTGCTGTAAGCTTCTGAGTTATGAGTTCAATTTCATCAGGATTAAAATTTTTTAATTCAGTGTTATCTAAAACAATCCAAACATGAGTATTGTTTCTAGAAATACGCCCATCATATATATTATCTGGATGTACTAATACTCCAGAATATTGCAGAAAACTCAAAAATTCTCCCGGTTTAATCTCAGCATTAGAAATTAGGGAAATGGGTTCTGGCATCACTTATGCTCCTAATATGGATAATAATTCTAATAATTAATCTTGGCTGTAAACTATATAACTGCCTGTAGCGATAATATCTTGAGACGGAGTAAATTTATAATTAGGTGCATAGAGAATAACAGGCTTGTTGAAGGGATTCAAATCAGAGTTTGATATTAACTTTTGAACTGGCTTCAACTTTCGAGCAGTTTGGGTTGTTACTTCGATGATAGCGTTACTGGTTTCCACATCGATTTTACCGACTTCGCCATTTAGACCTACTGTTTTATTAAAACTAACTAAATCAAACCTTGCCTGGATGATAGCATTAGCGACTTTGCCTTCCAGAACTTTTTGAGGATTGACTGAGTTCAGTGCATTGGCGATCGCTTGCTCAAATAAGCTGCTCACATCCTGCTTTATTACTATATGATTCACGTAGGATTGCTGTAACTCTACCTGCATTCAGCCGCGTTATGTGGCTGCTAATTCCCGTAATTTAGTTAAAACTGCCTGAGCATGACCTTTGGTTTTCACATTTGGCCAAGTATAGGCAATAATTTTATCAGGTGAAATGATAAAAGTTGAGCGAGCAACACCCATATATTCTTTGCCCATAAACTTTTTTAAGCGCCAAGCATCGTAGGCTTCTGTCAAAATATGTTCTGGGTCACTCAAGAGGGTGATTGACAAGTTATGTTTACTGATAAATTTACAATGGGACTTACCCAAATCGGGACTCACGCCTAAGATTTTCGCTCCTAGTGCGCTGAAGTCTTGATACAACTCGGTGAAATCTGTCGCTTCGGTAGTACAGCCGGGGGTATCATCTTTGGGGTAGAAGTAGAGGACAACCCACTGACTGCTAAGGTCATTGAGAGTGACTAAATTACCATTTTGGTCAGGAGTCGAGAAATCTGGCGCTGGTTGTCCGACTTGGGGAATGTTACTCATGATGGGGGTGTAAGAGATTGGAATCGCTTTAGAATTGTACATATATTGAGCGATGCCTGCGGCGGGCTATGCCTACCCACCTATTTATAATTTGCTTACAATGTCTAAAGATATGCAACGCGAATTTACCAACCGCGATGAGTTGGTAGCCTACCTCCGCGAACAATTCCCAAGTGTAGCAGAACGCGATCGCTACATTAGCCAAACTCTGGGGGGACGCAAAGCTGCACAAGAAGCGCTGCAAAAAATCGATGCAGTAAGCTACGCCCAAACACGTAATTTTTTCACAGGTGCGGTGACACGACTTTCGCCTTATATTCGTTATGGCGTTTTGAGTTTGCGAGAAATTCGAGATTATGTCCTTGAACGGGTACAGCAGCAAAACGATGCTACGAAATTAATTAACGAGTTAGGTTGGCGCGACTACTGGCAACGGTTGTATATCAAATTAGGAGATGAAATCTGGAAAGACCAGGAAGACTACAAAACTGGTTACACTGTGGCTGAATATGCACCCGAATTGCCGCAAGATATCAGACAAGGAACCACAGGTAGGGTTTGCATCGACAGTTTTAGCCGTGACTTGAAAGAAACTGGTTATCTACATAACCACGCCCGAATGTGGCTAGCGGCTTACATTGTCCATTGGCGGCGTAGTCGTTGGCAAGCAGGAGCCAAGTGGTTTCTCGAACACCTTTTAGATGGAGATCCTGCTAGTAATAATATGTCATGGCAATGGGTTGCCAGCACCTTTAGTCAGAAACCGTATTTTTTCAACCGTGAGAACTTAGAACGCTACACCAAAGGCATTTATTGCCAGAAATGTCCCCTTTACGGTCATTGTGATTTTGAAGGCAGTTATGAAGAATTAGAACAGCGACTTTTTCCTAAAGGGGAATTTAGCAAACAAGCCAATAGCCAAAGTTGGCAGCGTGGAAAGAAAGGTAAAAGATGAATAAACCAATTGTTTGGGTACATGGAGATTGCCTTAGTCCATACAACCCCGGATTGCAAAAATACCCCGATGCGCCAGCTATCTGGGTTTGGGACGAGGCTTTGATAGAGGAATGGCAACTGAGTCTCAAACGCATCGCTTTTATTTACGAATGTTTGCTAGAGTTACCCGTTGTTATCCGTCGTGGCAATGTGGGACAAGAAATTTTAGCTTTTGCTCAAGAACATGATGCGAATTTAATCGTCACAGCTAACAGTCCCAGTCCCCGATTTAATGATATCTGCAATCAGATGGAGGGTTCTATAGCAGTAGAAGTGCTAGAGGTGGAACCATTTTTTGATTATGATGGCCATATTGACCTGAAGCGGTTTTCGCGCTATTGGAAAGTTGCTCAAAATTATGTTTTTGAGTAGCCCAATTTTGACACACTCCCCAGCAGTCAACGGCGTGGGGCTTTAAACCCAAATTTCTGGTAAATCAAACGTATGATTCGCTTGTATACATCGTATACATCAAGCTAGAATGACTGATAAAAGGAGAGTTTTTGATGTCTCAAAGTGAAGTTGTCACCGTTAGATTAACACCAGAGATTAAGGCAAAACTGGATGCCCTTGCTATAAGTACACGGCGTAGTAAGTCTTGGTTGGCGGCAGAGGCGATCGCCTTGTACGTGGAACAGTCAAGCTGGCAAATCCAGATGATTGAAGAGGCGGTGAAAATTGCTGATAGCCCACAAGCTCAATGGATTGAAGGCCCGGACGTGTCAGCTTGGCTCGACACTTGGGGAATGGAGAATGAATTGCCATCTCCATGCGTTTAGTTTTTCTTGAGCTTGCTGTTTCTGACCTAGCAAGTATCCGTGACTACATTGGTAATGCTAACCCGTCAGCTGCTCGTGAGGTGGCCACACGTCTACAGCAAATTATCAAAAAATTGCTGGTAATGCCGAACATTGGTAAACCAGGACGGGTGTTTGGTACTAGGGAATTAGTGACACCGCCAATTGGTAAGACTGTCTATGTGGTGGTGTATGGAGTTCAGGACACGCACCTGGAAATTCTGCGGATTTTGCCTGGAATGCGGGACATTGATCGTATTCTTGACGAAGCGGACATAGACCAGGAGTGATACCATTTCACTTTAATAATGATACAAATACGCCAGTAGGGCTTGTCTTTGCCATGCCCCTACGATAAATCTATATGTATCAGGATTTTCGTGAATTGGTATGAACTGTGGCGAACTCTGTCAGCGTGGATAAGTTGATTGAAAATATGAAGCATTAAATTTTCTGATAGCGTTCTCGTGCTAAATTACTAAAGCTTGGTGTTGGGAAACTCCGGTGAAATTCCGGGACTGTGCCGCAGCTGTGATGGGATCACCCAAGTCAGAATGCCAACTCTCAAGATATCAGATAAGACACATTCACCGTCTACTCCCTGCGTTGCACGGGGAAGGAGTTACAAGTTTGCTTTCTGGATTTGCCACTTGTCCTGGCTTGTTTTATGCTACACCCGCCGCCGATGGTATATTATCTAGAATTAGAATACCAGGTGGAATTATTAGTAGTCAGCAGTGCCGTGCGATCGCAGATATAGCAGAACAGCACGGTGGCGGTTATGTAGATGTGACTAATCGAGCTAATCTACAAGTCCGTGAAATCCGCACGGGGATTAATGCTGAGGTTCTGAAACACCTACAGGATATGAGACTAGGTTCTCGTAATCCTGTTGTAGACCACATCCGTAATATTATGACCAGCCCGACTGCTGGTATCGACCCACAGGAATTAATCGATACTCGCCCTTTTGTCCAAAGTTGGGATGATTATATTGCTAGACATGCAACGCTTTCGGGACTGTCAGCAAAATTTAGCGTTTGCTTTGATGGTGGTGGGATAATTCGGGTGTGCGATCGCTTGAATGATATCCTATTTGCTGCTGTCTTAGTTGACGGTAATGTTTATTTTCGCCTCTATCTCAGTGTCGGCGGAAAGGGTCAACCGCCCAGCGATATGGGAATTTTGTTACCACCAGAAAAATGTTTGCCCGTCTTGGTAGCTTTGGCGGATGTCTATCTAGCTCATAGTAATACTACAAGTAAGCGTCGGCTGCGTCTCTTAGAGTTATTAAATACTTTGGGTTGTGAAAATTATCTCCAGGAAGTTGAACAGCGCCTACCTTTTTCTTTTTTGTGCAGTGACCTAACCCCCCAAACCCCTTCCCTAATAGGGAAGGGGGAGGAATTCTCCCCTCTCCTTGCAGGAGAGGGGTTGGGGGAGAGGTCAAATGCTAAGTATCAGCATATTGGCATCCATCCCCAACGTCAGAAAGGCTTATTTTACATTGGTGTCGTCTTACCCTTTGGGCGATTGGAGAGTAGCCAGATGCGGGGTTTAGCAGATTTAGCAACAAAATACGGTAGCGCAATCAGGCTAACTCCTTGGCAAAATCTGCTATTAACAGATATTCCTCAGCAATGGGTTGCTGATGTCCTGCGAGAAATTGCTTTCTTAGGATTAGATTCCTCAGTAACCAACATCAAGAGTGCATTAGTTGCTTGTTCTGGAAAAAAGGGTTGCGCCTCTTCTGCCACGGACACCAAAAGTCATGCATTAGCATTAGCAAAGTATCTTGAAACTCATCTCACTCTGGATTGTCCAGTTAATATCCACTTTAGCGGCTGCGAAAAATCTTGCGCCCAGCATAGCAATAGTGATATTACTCTGCTTGGTGTCAGCATTGGGGATGAAAACGGAACTGTCGAGGGCTATCACGTTTATGTTGGTGACAGCAAGCACAAATTCGGACGTGAACTATATCAAAATGTAACTTTTGCCGAACTATCGACATTAATAGAGCGGATGCTATATGTATATAAAATTCAACGCCTAAATTCTGAAGAGTCTTTTGGGAAATTTGCTAATCGATATGCGATCGCCCAATTACAGCAATTATTTAATATTATTCCTAAATCATTCGTGAACAACAAGATTCCCAACTTTTTAGAGAAGTCGGCAATCTGAACCTTTCGATTTTCATTCCAAAATCTAAAATCCCAAATCGAATGCCCGATTACATCCGAGATGCCAACGAAATTTACCGCAATTCTTTTGCAATCATCCGGTCAGAAGCCAACCTAGATGTGCTACCGCCAGATGTAGCAAAAGTTGCTGTACGTCTCATTCATGCCTGTGGAATGACGGATATTGTGACTGACTTGGGATATTCACCAACAGCAGTGCAATCCGCAAGGGCAGCACTAGCAGATGGAGCGCCGATTCTGTGCGATTGCCGGATGGTTGCCGATGGCGTTACCAGGCGACGGTTGTCTGCAAATAATCAAGTTATTTGTACCCTCAATGAGCCGGAAGTGCCAGAAATTGCCCAGCATCTAAATACTACAAGGTCGGCGGCAGCTTTAGAATTATGGCGATCGCACCTGGAAGGATCGGTGATCGCAATTGGCAATGCGCCCACAGCACTGTTTAGGCTATTAGAAATGCTCGACGAAGGAGTGCCGAAACCTGCTATTATATTAGGCTTTCCAGTGGGGTTTGTCGGTGCAGCCGAATCGAAAGCCGCATTGGCAACAGACAGCAGGAATGTGCCATTTTTAACCTTACATGGTCGGCGCGGTGGAAGTGCGATCGCAGCCGCAGCAGTTAACGCCCTGGCAACGGAGGAAGAATAATGATAAAAAACAAAGGTCGTCTTTATGGAATTGGTGTCGGACCTGGCGATCCCGAACTATTGACTTTAAAAGCACTGCGGTTATTACGTGCGGCTCCTGTGGTAGCCTATCAATCAGCCACAGATAAAGAAAGTATCGCTAGAGCGATCGTAGCCCAGTATCTACCTGGCAATCAAATCGAGGTGTTATTTCACCTCCCCCGCGCTTTGGAACCAGAAAAGGCAAAGTCTATTTATGATAAAGAAATTGAACCAATCGCCGACCATTTAGCAGCCGGTCGAGATGTCGTAGTCTTATGCGAGGGCGATCCATTTTTCTATGGTTCATTCATGTACCTGTTCACACGGTTATGTGACCAATACGAAACAGAAGTTGTCCCTGGAGTTTCCTCGCTGATGGCTTGTCCGGTAGCCTTGGGTGTACCTTTCACCTACTACACCGATATCCTCACAGTCTTACCCGCGCCATTACCAGCAGAAGAACTGACTACACATCTGCTGATGACCGACGCCGCCGCAATTATGAAGCTAGGTCGTCACTTTACCAAAGTACGAGATATTCTGCATAAATTAGGGCTAGCATCACGAGCAAGATATATTGAGCGGGCATCAACATCACAGCAACGCATCATACCCCTGGATGAAGTTGATCCAGCCGAAGTACCCTATTTCTCGATGATTGTGATTCCAACTAAAAATCGACTATAAGGGACTGACAAGAAATAAATTATTCCAATAAACGAACCACAGAGACAAGGCAGCGCGGTCTTGGGGGTTTCCCCCATGAGCGACTGCCGCACAGAGAACGCAGAGAGAAGAAATAGAGAGAGTTTTTGCGTCAGTTTTGGAACATTTTTTTATTTGTCAGTCCCTAAACCTGTGACATCCTCAAGCCACAAAATAATCAGTGTAATGACATTTTTTGTCCGCTCAACGACCGGTCATTTGCTCCAGCTTTTCGGGATAGCGATCCCCTTGCACCGTGATCTTGGAGGCGGCGTCATCGATGTCACGCAGATCGGCGGGCGTGAGATCAACTGAGACTGCCCCGATGTTTTCGTCCAAGCGATGCAGCTTCGTGGTCCCCGGAATCGGAACAATCCACGGCTTCTGAGCCAGCAGCCAGGCGATCGCAATCTGAGCAGGTGTCGCTTGCTTCTGTTCTGCGATGCTACCGAGCAGATTAATCAGGGCTTGATTCGCCTTGAGAGCCTCCGGGGTGAAGCGAGGCAGGGTGCTACGGAAATCGGAGCTATCGAAGGTCGCGTTTTCGTCGATCTTGCCAGTGAGAAAGCCCTTGCCCAGCGGGCTGTACGGGACAAAGCCGATTCCTAGTTCCGATAACGTCGGTATCACTTCCTTTTCAGGAGTCCTCGTCCACAGCGAGTATTCGCTCTGGAGAGCAGTGACCGGCTGAACCGCGTGGGCGCGACGGATCGTTTGCACTCCTGCTTCAGAGAGTCCAAAGTGCTTAACCTTACCTGACTCAATCAGTTCCTTCACCGCTCCTGCCACGTCTTCGATCGGCACGTTCGGGTCAACCCGGTGCTGATAGAGCAGGTCGATTGTCTCGACCTTGAGCCGCTTGAGCGAACCCTCGACGACCTGCTTGATATGCTCCGGTCGGCTGTTCAGTCCCGGTGAACCCTTCATCCCACGGGGATCGGAATTAGGACTCAGGTCGAACCCGAATTTGGTGGCGATCGCCACTTGTCCCCGGAAGGGAGCGAGGGCTTCGCCCACAAGCTCTTCGTTCAAGAACGGGCCATAGACCTCGGCGGTGTCAAAGAATGTAACGCCGCGTTCGACGGCAGCCCGAAGAAGAGCGGTCATCTCTTGCGTGTCTTTGGGCGGGCCATAAGAAAAGCTCATTCCCATGCAGCCCAGCCCGATCGCCGAGACTTCTAAGTTGCTGTTGCCAAGTTTGCGTTTTTCCATTGTTTTTTGCTTTAATGTGGAACTGATATTGTTCGCTGTCGATCGATCCCGTCTTTGTCAGTCGTCTTCGCTACGATCGCGGCTTCCAGTGGGTTCGCCCATGCGGGACGGGGCGCTCTCGTGACCCCGGCGAGTGGAACATGGCATGGTGGTTGATCCAGATCGCGCCGATCACCAAGAAGCTCACCACGTAAGCGAGGTAGGACGGCCAGAGCTGAAGCAGCTTTGCTCCGAGTGCCGTGTCGGGGGGCGGCACTTTGATTTCGAGTACTAGCAAGGCGATCGCGATCGCGAAGACACCATCGCTGAATGCCTTCAAGCGGGTAGTATCCACACTCACCTCCTCTGCAAGTATTTTCCAAGTTTGCGCTTTTGCATTGTTACTCCTTCGAGGTTCCACCTCGGTTATGCAGATTTAAGGGATGCCATATCGATACAGAAGCGGTATTTCACATCAGACTTGAGTAGTCGCTCGTAGGCTTCGTTGACCTTCTGGGTAGGGATGACTTCAACATCCGCGGTGATGTTGTGCTTACCGCAAAAGTCGAGCATCTCTTGGGTTTCAGCGATGCCGCCGATCATAGAGCCGGAAAGACTGCGGCGGGCCATGATCAGGCTGAATGCCGAGATGTCCAAGGGCTTTGCGGGTGCGCCAACAAGGGTGATGTTGCCGTCGCGGGTGAGCAGGTTGAGATAGGCATTGATTTCGTGGTCGGCGGAAATGGTGTCGAAGATGAAGTCGAAGCTGCCTATGTGCTTCTGCATCTCGTCGGCGTTGCGGGAAACGACGACTTCATCGGCACCGAGGCGGAGCGCGTCTTCCTTAATTAGATCCTCCTATTTGTCTACTTTTGGTGGCTGGTATTGTTCGTCGCTGACCTTTTCCATCCAGTCCACGGGCTTGCCGTCGAGCCATTCCTGAATGGCAATGTGCGTCATGGATGTGGTTGCTGTCGCACCGTGCCAATGCTTCTCACCAGGCGAGATCCAGATCGCGTCGCCTGGTCGAATTTGCTCGATCGAGCCGCCCCAGCGTTGTACAATGCCACAGCCAGCCGTCACGATCAGGGTTTGTCCCAACGGGTGAGTATGCCATGCTGTCCGAGCGCCAGGCTCGAAGGTGACACTGGCACCAGACGTGCGTGCTGGATCGTGTGCCTCGAACAGGGGGTCAATGCGGACAGTGCCGGTAAAATACTCAGCCGGTCCTTTGGCGGAAGGCTGTGAGCCACTTCTTTTGATATCCATTTTCTTAATTCCTTCACTTGATACCATTTTGGGTGCTAGCAAGCAAGTCTCTTGCCCAATCAAAACTGAGTTTTCTCTTGAATAAAAATTTAGAATGCTTATAAGAAGCCAAAATCATTTTTCATTGCTTTAGCTTCATTCTAAGAATCCTCAAGGGCAAGCAATAAAACGATCGTCTAAGATTGTTGTACAATCCTGCAAACTTAGAAATGAACGCTGTCAAAACCAGTGAAAAGTCCGATATCGATTTAATGAACGGCCCACAACCAAAGCGCGAGGCAGACAGAGCGCAGGCCAATAGAGACGAACTCAAAGAGCGTATTGCACAGGCTCTTTGTCATGATGGGACGATTGAGCCACACAAAGGATTGCACTTCAACCGCTCCTCCTCGCCTTCGGAATGTATTCATAGTGTCTCTATCCCTGCCTTTTGTGCGATCGCTCAAGGCAGCAAAGAAGTTTTTCTGGGTAGCGATCGCTATCAGTACGACCCTATGCATTATCTGCTTGCTACGGTTGAACTGCCGATTGTCAGCCAAATTCTGGAAGCGTCTAAGGAGCAACCTTACCTTAGCCTTCGCCTCAATCTCGACCCCACCCTCGTTGGCTCAGTCATGGTCGAGGCAGGGCATCCCTCATCGCCCAGCCATGCTAACGTGAAAGCGATTGACGTAAGTCTGTTGGATGCAAATCTGTTGGACGCCGTGGTGCGGCTCGTCAGACTTCTAGATTCCCCGGCTGAAGCTCATGTTCTCGCACCACTGATTAAGCGGGAAATCATTTACCGACTCCTGAGGGGAGAGCAAGGTAATCGCCTCCGTCAGATTGCAGTTCTGGGTGGCTACACCTACCACATCGCCAGAGCCGTCGAGCGACTTCGTAAAGACTTTAAGGAGCCGATCAAGATTGAAAACATCGCCCGAGAGATGGGAATGAGTGTCTCCGGCTTTCACCATCACTTCAAGTCTGTCACTGCAATGAGTCCCTTGCAGTTCCAGAAGCAACTGCGGCTCCAGGAAGCTCGCCGTCTGATGCTGGGGGAAAAGCTTGATGCTACCAGTGCTGCCTATCGAGTGGGGTACGAGGATGCCTCGCACTTCAACCGGGAGTACAAGCGGCTCTTTGGTGCCCCACCAATGCGCGATGTGGAGCGGCTGCGAGAAGCTGCTAGGGAGACTGCTAGTTCAATATGATCTCCTCAACAATACATTAGCCAAAACAAGAGGTTGAAGAGAGAGGGGGCTCTGTAGTAGAGTTATTGTCTCTCACAACGACAACTCAAACCATGCCTCGTAAATTGGCAGAGGTATTGTTAACCCATCATTTAGACTTTACCATAAAGGAATACTTCAAAAAAAGTTGATGGTTTCTAATAGCACCTTCACTCCCGATCCGATCGCTGCTGGCTTTCATGCCCTGTCTGACCCTCTACGGATTAAGGTATTAGAACTGCTGCGCTCTCAAGAACTATGCGTCTGTGACCTGTGCGACCATCTGGGAACCACTCAGTCTAAACTGTCTTTTCACCTCAAAACCCTCAAAGAAGCGGGTTTAGTTCGCGCTCGTCAAGAAGGGCGCTGGATTTACTACAGCCTCAATCTGCCCCAGTTTGTTGCCCTAGAACAGTATCTAGCAGAATTCCGCCGCTTTAGCCCAATATTGCCTATTCGTCTCCCCTGCGAAACTTAAAGAATTCATCAACTTTTTTTGTAATGTTTTGTTTACTTATAGTTATCTACGGATTGACAAATCAATTTTTTTTGAAATGATAGAGATATACTCTTGATATAACTCACAGGGGTGGGGTCAATGAACACAGCACCAAAGGAATTAGCTGTTGCACAGGCGCAGTGGGAACAGTATTTGGAGGAAAAACTTTGAATAATTAGGACTTAGGCAAAATATCTCTCCAACTCTGATATCTCTGTGCCTCTGCGGTTCGTTATTCCGACTCGTGCGTAAGTCCTAATAATGTAAGCTGTATGGACTGTGTAATGAACAAAAAGACTTCAAAACGCCTCTCCTTTATTGACCGCTTCCTAACCTTGTGGATTTTTTTAGCAATGGCGATTGGTGTAGGTCTAGGCTATTTTTTTCCGGGAGTAGAAGCCTTTATCAACCAGTTCCAAGTAGGAACAACCAATATACCGATCGCCATTGGGTTAATTCTGATGATGTACCCGCCCTTAGCCAAGGTGCGGTATGAAGAATTAGGGGATGTATTTCGCAACGGAAAAATTCTCGGTATATCGCTACTTCAGAATTGGATAATTGGGCCAATTTTGATGTTTGCTCTGGCGGCTATCTTCTTACATGATTATCCAGAATACATGACGGGATTGATTCTGATTGGATTAGCTCGGTGTATTGCAATGGTAGTTGTGTGGAGTGACTTAGCACGAGGCAATACAGAATATACGGCTGGATTGGTTGCCTTCAATAGTATCTTTCAAGTTATTTTTTATAGTCCTTATGCATGGTTCTTCATTACTGTACTGCCGCCACTGTTTGGGTTACAAGGCAGTATTGTTAATGTCAGCATTGCCGAGATTGCCAAAAGTGTGTTTATTTATCTTGGTATTCCCTTTTTAGCTGGATTTTTCACTCGTTTCTTCTTAGTAAAGGTGAAAAGCAAGCAGTGGTATCACGAAGAATTTGTGCCTAAAATCAGCCCGATTACGTTGATTGCCCTGTTATTTACAATCGTGGTTATGTTCAGCTTGAAAGGGAATTTGATTGTTCAGATACCCTTAGATGTGGTGAAGATTGCAATTCCCATGATCGTCTACTTCGTCATCATGTTTCTGGTTAGCTTTTACATGGCTTGGCGGATTAAAACAGACTATTCTAGAGCCGCAAGTGTAGCGTTTACAGCCGCCGGAAATAATTTTGAACTTGCGATCGCAGTGGCAATTGCAGTATTTGGCATTAATTCGGGTGTTGCTTTTGCTGCCGTCGTCGGGCCTCTGGTGGAAGTGCCTGTATTGATTGGTCTTGTGAATGTTGCTTTTTGGTTTGAAAAACGTTATTTTTCGCCATCTGAATCGAGAACCTGATAAATAAATTTAGTCAAATTATTTCGAGGAGTTGAACGATGAAACGTGTGATGTTTGTTTGCAAAAAGAATTCTGCCCGTTCTCAAATGGCGGAAGGCTTTGCTAAAACCCTTGGTAAAGGAAAAATTGAAGTAATTAGCTCAGGTTTAGAAGCAAGTCAGGTTAGACCAGAAGCCATCGCAACCATGAAAGAAATTGGTATCGATATTACCGATCAACACTCCAAACCCCTGAGTGACTTCAAAGCCGAAGATTTTGATGTAGTAATTTCTCTGTGTGGTTGTGGCGTGAATTTGCCGCCAGAGTGGGTTGTGCGTGAAGTATTTGAAGACTGGCAATTAGATGATCCAGCAGAACAACCAGAAATTTTTCCTAGAGTCCGTGATGAGATTAAACAACGGGTGACTCAATTAATTGAGTCTGTGAATAAATAATTTACACCTGCTCGATAAAGATTGCAACTTTAAATCAAAAGACATAGGAGTGAAAAATAATGTAGAGACGTAGCACTGCTACGTCTCTACAAGGATTCTGGGTAACGCATATTTAATTTCTGGAGATGTCTATTCATCTCTCCGTGTCCTCTGCGCCTCTGTGGTTCGTTTTATTGGATACTTTATTTATTGGAAATCCCTAAGCAATTACCATGACGACATTTGACCATCCCCCGATAATTTTGTTTTTGTATGGTTCCCTGCGTGAGCGTTCCTATAGCCGCCTCTTGGCAGAAGAAGCAGCACGCATCATTGAAGAATTTGGGGCAGAGGTAAAGTTTTTCGACCCACGCGAACTGCCGATTTACGGCAGCGTACCTGACACTCACCCAAAGGTGCAGGAGTTGCGCCAATTAAGCTTGTGGTCAGAAGGGCAAGTATGGTCTAGCCCAGAACTGCACGGTCAGATTTCTGGCATTATGAAAAACCAGATCGATTGGATTCCCCTCACTATCGGAGCCGTTCGCCCGACTCAAGGGAGAACTTTAGCTGTCATGCAAGTAAGCGGCGGTTCTCAGTCTTTTAACGCCGTCAACACATTAAGACTTCTTGGGCGCTGGATGCGGATGTTCACTATCCCGAATCAATCTTCAGTGGCTAAAGCATACGAGGAGTTTAACGAAGACAGCACTATGAAGGATTCACCCTACCGCGATCGCATTGTCGATGTCATGGAAGAACTTTACAAATTTACCTTACTATTGCGTGACAAAGTTGATTATCTCACAGACCGCTACAGTGAACGTAAAGAAAAAGCTGCTAAAGAGACAATCATCATATCTCAAGTTCTTGAAGTTAAATAGGACTTACGCAAGAGTTACGGATTAACAATTCAAAATTCACGCATTCAAAATTCAAACATTTTATACAATTTCATATGGTGATTGAAACTCTCGTTAGAGAATATAGCGGTTCTCGTTTACGTGAGGTACACCCGTCTGACAATTCAGGTTATGTGGAAAAGTCCACCAAAAACCTAACCCCCTTCCCGACACTCTAAGTGGGAAAATTCAAAGTCTCTCTCCTTTTAGGAGAGAGATTTAGAGAGAGGTTTTCTACATAACCTGAATTGTCAGACACCCTACACCTCGTGATGTAATGTTGTACCCCATCTCAATGGGAACCGCTTATATTTACAACTATTTTCAGCTAAATAGACCACGCGGTAGGGGTAAAGCACATTGCTCATAGGTGTCAAATTAAGCTCAAATGCTTATTCCACATACCTTTTACCCCACCCTAACCCTCCCCTTATAAAGGGGAGGGAACCGGATTTCCTGTTTCCCCCCAATACATCGGGGGGATTAAGCTGTTCTGCATTTAATTTGTATAATTAGGGCGCTCATGTTGCCCACCCCACAAGAGTTTTATTTTATTATTCAATTTAGATGATTTTCAGCTTAAGGGGGGTAATTCAACTTGTGTGTAGACCGACCGGGCTTTCACCTTAAGTTGACACCTATGAGCAATGTGCTTTACCCCTACGACAGATGTGGATGTGGTTCAAATATTATGAAATCGTGAGAATTTTGTAGAAAACAATGGTACTATCTGCCATAGCGTACCACTACGCTAAAGGACTTCCAAATAAAAAAATACTCAACTACTTATTGTGGGGTGGGCGTCTCGCCCGCCCACCTTTCACTGCGGGTAAAATGCCCACCCCATAAGATTAGATAATTTATTTTTTGGAAATCCTTAATCACATCTTAACTCAAGATAAATTCACACCAAACGTTTAATCAGGAGAGAAAGTTTCATTGCTAATACCGTGCTATTTCAAGTTAACAGGTACATTGGGGATACTACTTTTGTTGTCCAATCTTATGGAGCGCAAACTGCCACCAATTTTGAACTGCTCAATAGCAATGGCGTTTTGGTCGAAAGTAACATAGGTGTAAATTTCACCTATGGTTCAAACGGATTCTTTAATTCTGGAACCATCACTTCGTTTTTTGAGTTTGCAACTAACGGTCAACTCATAGACCAGCAGACAAATCTGAATGTTGACGTTGCAACAAGACGGAGCCTTTTAACTGCCGGCACATCAGGATACGACTATAATCAATATGTTTATCGAGGTAATGACAGTTTCCTCGGATCTGCGGGCGATGATAGCTTTGACGGCTCCAAAGGTAACGACACTTTCAATGGTGGAGCGGGTATTGATGTCTTAAGCTTCCAAAAATTTAGTGAGGGAGTAATTGTTAATCTCTCAACAGGGCAGGCAATTACTTCTTTTGGCACATCGGTTATTTCCAACGTTGAAGATATCGAGGGGTCAGCATTCGGCGATATACTGACTGGGAACTCTGGAAATAACCAGATCCAGGGGTTTGGCGGCGCTGATAGAATTGATGGCGGTGAAGGATTTGATACTGCTGTCTATTTAGACGCTACCTCACCAGTCAATGTTAATTTGTCCACCGGAGTTGTTACTGGTGGTAGCGGTGGTGATACCTTAGTTTCCATTGAGCGGGTGTTGGGATCTCGTTTTAATGACGTGCTGACTGGTTCTAATGCCAATGAATCTTTCTTAGGGGGATTTGGTGACGATATTATCGATGGTGGAGGTGGTATTGATACTGTTGAGTACGGTTTTGTCGGTTCCAGGGTTGTGGTAGACCTTGCTAGTGGATTCGCTACTGGTGGTGCAGGAACCGATTTTATTTTGAACGTTGAAAACGTAAAAGGCTCGATTTTCGATGACATCCTCACCGGTAGCTCTGGAGCCAATGTTCTTAATGGCGACAATGGAAATGATGCTTTGAATGGTGGTGCTGGTGCTGATAATCTAACTGGCGGCGGCGGCAGAGATACATTTATCTTCCAGTTTGGACAATCATTAGTATCAGCAAGCGATCGCATTACTGATTTCACCATTGGCACTGATAAAATTGATTTACTGACTCAAGGCGGACTAGCCGCGAATGCACCTAGCAGTTTTACCCGTGCTGCCGATAGCACTGCCACCACCTTACTAAATTTAGCCAATCAGGTATTTACAGACGCGAATGGAGCCTCAGCCGGAAATCAAGCTTTAGGGGTGAATGGTGCAGCCTTAGTCAAACTAACAAGTGGAGCGATCGCTGGAACTTACCTAGCGATTAATAATAGCACTGCTGGTTTTCAGGCCAATAGTGATTTGTTAATCAATTTAACAGGATTAACGGGTACTTTACCGGCATTAGGAAATATTGCAGTGAGCGGTTTCTTTGCTTAGTTAGCATTATGATTTTCAAACTAACCTGCCGAATGTAGGTTAATATCAGGCTTGATTAGGGAAAATCCCAAATAGAATAACCTCCTGGCAGATTGAACCAGGAGAGTTCAAAAAAATTGATTCATCTTTACAAACGTTGTAGCAGGCTTAAACCGTGGGTATCAGTACCACAGGTATTGAAAAGAAAATATTCATCAGCCAACTTTTGTACTTGTTCTGATTCCAATACGCTGGGTTTCCACGGGTTAGGGTTATTGTAGGCGTAGAAAGTTTCCACGCCATCAATGCCCTTTTTGGACGCAGCCGGAATTAAGTCAAAATGCGATCGCTTGTAACGAGCCGGATGTGCCAGAACTGCCAATCCCCCAGCTTCATGAATAGCAGCAATCACGTTACTTGCTTGATATTCTTGCCCTGTAGTCGGCCTTCTTTGGAGATAAGGCTTCATACTAGGGTGTTCTGGTGTAAAAGCGTAAGCCAAAATGTGAACTTCTATATCCAAAAGATTGGCATTAATTTCTACACCACTCCACAGGTAAGGAGTGCTTGCACCAGGATTATTCCACTTCCAATCTTCTAACCAAGCAACTGATGCTTGATAGCCGATAATACCATGATGATCGGTGATGGCTAACCCCTTTAGTCCAATAGCGATCGCCTGCTCCATCAATACACTAGGCTGCAACCTACCATCCGAGTAGACAGTGTGCATGTGAAAGTTGAATAGCCTTGGACAACTTTGTGCATCAATATTTTGGAATACTTGCTTCAAAAGTTCTGTGGAAGCAGTAGTTCGGGCCCAATTTACAACCATAACCCCCTCTGAACAAAAATATATCTTTTTAACACACTAAAACGGCACATCTAGAGATGAGAAAGACTCAGGACTAAATAATTAGTGTTGGCTGCTACTTTCTCAGCTTTCTCAGCAAATTTTTCAATATGTTAAGACTACGTTAGCAAATCTTAACCTCAGTAGTCATGGGTAATTTGGACTACTTTGAAAATAAGTAGTTAAAAATATTGCATATAACTTTACATAAATACGCCTATAGTATTTGTGCTAAATGACTTCCCTTTAAAGACTTAAGAGGTAATTTTCTTTGATCAGCCTGCGATTTAACTATATCTTTCGTGTAACAAAATATAATTATTATCAGTAATTACACTATTGTAGATAACTAGTAATGACTTGAGCACAATAGATTCAAGAAAACTAGCGATCGCTCCCACTATACCCCTCGCGCAATCCCAAAAGAATCTCCCTTCAAGGCGACACCAAGCGGTTCTACCACTACCTCGCGGGTAAGAGACGCTTCAACCCTTCCGGCAATCACGGCTGTAAGCTTATGTTCTCTTGCGAGGACGACGATCCTCTCTGCATCCTCCTCCGACTCAGTATAGAATGCAAATCCTGCACCGTAATTGAACACAGAAAGCATCGTCGCTGCCCCGCCTTCAAGATGACCTTCGACAAACGTAAATATCTCCGGCACTGGGAGCATCGTTTCGATGATATATCGCAGCGGCTTCACCGACCGCATCAGCTTTTGCCATCCATGTCCAGTGATATTCTCCATCGCGGTGGGACGAATTCCCTCACCAAGCACCGCCTGCACAAGCGGCGTGTAAAGATACGAAGCAGCATTCATCGCTTCCCAGAACTCCTGCCCACTTAGGAGTTTTGTTCTGTAGCCATCAGGGAGCGACTCGGCAAGCTTTCGCAGTGGGGTAAAGCCGTTCTCATGGGGACCCGAACTTTCGACCAGAACAATGGTATTTCCGGCATCCAGACGCGAGCTATCAATAGGAGCGACACCAGGCGGCATAACCCCAAAAACCGAGCCTGCGATGTCGAGCCGACCTGGAATCATCTTAGTTTTTAGTTGAGGAGTTTCTCCTGAGAGGTACACACACCCCACTCGTTTGCACCCCTCAACGACTCCATCCAGAAACCCATCAAGGAAAGCCGGGGTAAAGATCGTTTCAGGAGTACTCGACGGCAGATATAAACCGAGAAGTATAGTCTGCATACCTGATGTCGCGGCATCGTTCGTCAGACACGAGATGATCTTGATACCAATATTCCACCAAAATCGTCGAAGTTCTTCTTCGGAAAGGTCGTCAGGTCGAGTATCGTCTGCTGTGCCGAGTCCTTCCGGGACAAGTGTCATCGAAAGTTCTCTAGCCCCCGCCTCTAGAAACGGAGCAAGATTGAAGCTGAAAGCGTTAGCACTTGCTCCCAGACCGGATGCGGGTACGATGCCATAGGCGCTTGCAAAGCCAAGCGTGCGTTTTGCGGCATCGATAAAGCGTCGTTTTGCGGCATCGAGAGTATCGTAATCGACTTGATCGAGAGCTTGAGGCATCAGGTTGCGTTAAAAGTTAAGAGTTAAAAGTTAGGAGTTAAAAGTTAGGAAAACTCATATAGCAGTTCTCGTTTGCATCAAGTACATTTTTCAACCTCACCCCCAACCCCTCTCCAAAGCATCGGAGAGGGGAGTATTTGCTGGCGCAAATACGGGGTGAGGTTCTGTATTGAATTGAGAACCGCCATAACTCCTAACTCCTAACTTTAAAATACCTCATCTTCAATACCGCGCCACCATTCCCCCAAATTCATCATATCTTGGTAAATATCTTTTAATTCTTTGTTGTAGGTATCGTCTGTCAGCGTCGCTCGACGCTCTTGCAGTTTCTTGAGACGCAATTGTACCAATAGCCAAGGTTTAGTGATGCTATCAGTTGCTTCGATATATTGCGCTAGTTCTTTGCTATCCATATATTTTAATTTTAATCTTACTACTTTTAAGATACAGGAGGCAGGAGAAATACTGTCCTCAGCAAGAACTACTGCGACTCAAACAAACAAGAGTATAAATCTCAGATTTGCTAGTAGTCTATCCCATTAATTTTGCGGGGCTGCTAGATCCCCGACTTCGCAGAAGTTGTCGGGGATCTGAACACCACGAACCTCTGAAAACTTTTGGGACAGAGTACTAGTAGTCTGGCAAGCCAACAATGCTAGGTTTGTAGTGAGCGCTAAAGCGCTCAAATCAAGGACTAAAGTTAAAGTCCTTACTCGTTAGTCGCTCATGGGGGAAACCCCTCTGAGCGACTAACTCACTACGAACCTATTCATCCATCAGCTCTGGTGGACTACTAGCTTGCAATTTATGAGGGTTGAAGCCTCTATCAGAATGGCGTCCTTCTCCTTCCAATAAAAACTGCCTCCTGTATCGTAAAGGAGGCAGTTTAAAGAAACCAAAGGGAATCAAGAAGAGTAATTGTCAACTAAGAGGC
This sequence comes from Nostoc sp., assembly GCF_036917635.1. GTDB lineage: Bacteria > Cyanobacteriota > Cyanobacteriia > Cyanobacteriales > Nostocaceae > Nostoc. Next base: position 8,862 of record NZ_JBALCW010000062.1, on the reverse strand, counting down.
TGTTTACGGAGTCGCAAGGAAGTTGGAAGGCGGAGTGCTGCGACCATTACGACCAACAGATGGGATCTCAAGAAGGTCATCTGTAGCTTTTCCGGTGCCATCGTTGGTAACGGAGGTTTCGTTTCCTGGATGTCCATTATGGACGAACAACTGGGGATGGTCGAAGGGCGCTTTCTCATAACGAACTCGCTCGTCAGTTAGGGCTTTCAGAAAAGCTACCAGGTCATCTTTATCCTGATCGCTCAGGTTAAGGTTCTGGATATCTGCATCCAGATTGGCAATGTTCTCCTCGTGAAAGTCACCACCCCGATTGTAAAACTCAACCACTTCCTTGAGAGTTAACTTCCCTCCATTGTGGAAGTACGGTGCGGTTAGTTCGACATTGCGAAGTGTGGGTACCTTGAAGGCTCCGTCTGCGGCTATTCTCTGGTTGGGGCTGACTGTGATATTGGGTGTTGCGCCGAGAAGCTGCTGGAATTTCCCTAGTTGAGCTACTCGTGACTCCGAAAGCGGATTACCAAAGGGGTCTTTACCACCCACGCCTAAGTCGTCTGTAGTGGGTCTGACACCTATGTTGTAAAAGCCGTTGTCATAGACGGCTTGTTGTCCATCCCCCATTGTCATGGGTTCAAGTCGTTGATCCTGCACGTTTTTTACCGAAGCATTGGTAAATTCTGCCCCACCGTGACAGTTGATGCATTTGGCAGCTCCCTCAAAAAGCTGTTTACCCCTGACTTGCTGAGGAGTTAAGGCGTTTTGGTTACCATCAAAGTATTGATCGATAGGCGCATTGTCAGATATGAGTGTGGACTCGTACAGTTGAACCGCTAGCCCGAAGAAAAGCGAAAAGTTGTACTCCATCAAGGCGTATGTCTTCTTATTTGGATCGATAATACTTCCCAAACCCAAGAGGACAGCTTGCCGACTACCGTCATTTTTATCAACCTGAATTGACCATGGGGAATTCCACCACTCTGGCTGGAAGGCAGCCTGAATCAGCTGCTTGTAGTTCTGATTCAGACCTTTTCCATCAGACGCTCTATAAATACCCAAAACACTGTCGTCAACAGCCACGTTCTGTTGTCCGAGTGCTTTCAAATTCGCGGAAAGTAATTTTTGACCAAGGTCTCTCGGTAGCTTTAAGCCTGTGGGAAGGCTTTTGAAGATATCTATGATCCCACCGAGTAGGCTTGTTGTCCCAACCGTTTTGTTACTGATATCCTCAAACGTGCGTCCGTCAGCAGACATTTCAAATGAGCTAAGTGGCGGTCCGACTGCTTGGGAAGCTAGAGATGAATTCTTGAGCTGAACGCTGACTTGTTGTGGTGGAAATAGAGAAATTCCTGCTTTGTAAAGTTTAGCGTTGGGATCTCTTTTCCCAAACGGATTAACCCCATTGAAGTAGTTCTGAGCTCGTCCATCCCAGAAGTTGCGGAAATTGTACACCGCATTGACCGTGGTCGGTGTGTTGCGCGGCTCTACCCGACGGGTTTTGATGCCTCCCACGTTGAAGATTGGATCGTTGAGTTGAGTCACATTGTCTTGAGGATTACCAGAAGTGGTACTCAAGAACTTGGTATTGAAGACTCCTTCGGAGGAGGCGACATCGTTAATGTCAGAAATAACAGTAGAGTCACGGTTGTTTACATCTGCCAGTTTGTGGAATGGAAAATCTGTGGGCTTGAGCGTGTAGTTTGGCCCTCCGAGACTGAAAGTATTATCCGACTTTCCGCACTTCATCGTGTAATATGCGTAGATTTCCCATAGGTGGAAAAAAATGGTTAAATCAACAACATAAATCGCCAATGGTATTCAATATTAATACTTAATAATTTGAACATTATTAGGAATTTTTATTGAAAAGATAGATAATACATTTTGAAGTGCGGAATGTGGGTATTATCAGGATTAGCATTACCACTTGCATCCACACGCAAAATCCCTGGATTGAGCTGGTTTTTAATTCTGCTGTCTACTCCGGCTTTAAAGTGACAAGTAGCACACGATGTTTTACCATCGCTGCCAATCTGCATATCCCAGAAAAAAGCCTTTCCTAGAGCGATCGCTTTGCTCTTATCTTTGACATAGCCTGTATAGTCTGGCCCTGGAATCGCTACGCTTTTTAGCGAACCTAGTGGCTGAGAGAGCGGCCTTATCTGTGCCGATACACTGTGTCCTGCTAGCACTGCGATCGCAACTAGTGCTGCGATCGTCACACTGCTTTTCATTTTCCTTGACAACTTTGATGCCAGATCAGTAAGTCTGGCTAATACAGCAACGACAAAGGTGATGCCAATTTGCATTTTTCTCATGTATTTATATCAACATTGTTATTCTTTGTCAATGGTTAAACCATTACTGCTCTACCGACTACTCAGAATTTTTTTGTATTTCATAACAGATTTTAATTATCAAGTTTTTATGTTGAAATAAGTTCTCTTTTACCAACTCTTTATTAAGTAGCTCACTATAACTTTAATATTCTGTCCATAAAGCCTCTACTCTATATGCCTAGCCCATAAAAAACAGCCATGATTAGCATCGGGGGTGCTGATAATATTTCCTATTAACTAATTATTTTTAAGTAGGTAGACGTAATTAAAGATAAGAAAAAACCTTACCCTCAATCCCTCTCCGTGAGTTCGGAGAGGGAAGCCGGAGGTAAGGTTTTATATTTAATTTGACCCACTTACTTAATTTATATATTTAGATTTAGTAAAAACTATTGTCATAACCAGTTTTAATAAACAGTTTTTTAGTTAGGAATAAAAAAAATAATTATCAGTTATTACTAATAACTGATAATTATTTTAAAACTCTTAATTGATTAAGCTTGAGCCAAGTTTTGAGCAGCAAAGTTGCAGTTTACCAAGTTGTCTAGGAAATTCTTGATGAACACTGGACGAGCGTTTCTATGGGACTGACAAGAAATAAATTACTCAAATAAACGAACCACTCCAGACACAGAGAGAAGTTGCGTGCGCGGGTTAAGAGCGTTGACCAAACTTCGGGAGAACACAGAGGAATAAAGAGGAGAAAGTTTTTTCGCCAGTTTTTTGGGTATTTTTTTATTTGTCAGTCCCTATAGTCAATAAGCTTGAGCTAAGTTTTGAGCAGCAAAGTCCCAGTTCACCAAGTTGTCTAGGAAATTCTTGATGAACGCTGGACGGGCGTTTTTGTAGTCAATGTAGTAGGCGTGTTCCCAAACATCTAAGGTTAAGAGTGCCTTCTGACCATGAGCTAGAGGGTTTTCTGCATTTGGTGTCTTAATCACCTTTAGCGTACCACCATCATTAACCAGCCAAGACCATCCGCTACCAAACTGAGTTGCGGCGGCATTCGAGAATTCTTCCTTAAATTTGTCGAAGCTACCAAAATCTTTATCGATTTTGGCTGCGAGATCACCGGTGGGTGTACCGCCACCTGCTGGTTTCAAGGAATTCCAAAAGAAGGTATGGTTCCAAACTTGGGCAGCGTTGTTGAAGATTCCCGCTTTAGAGGAGTCTTTGAAGGAAGTTTTGATCACCTCTTCTAGAGACTTATCAGCAAGTTCTGTACCTTCGGTGAGCTTGTTGAGGTTGTCTACATAAGCTTTGTGATGTTTGCCATAGTGATACTCAAAAGTTTCAGCTTTCATGCCATAAGGCTCTAAAGCATTAATATCGAAAGGTAGTGGGTCTTGTACAAATGCCATTGTGTCAAATCCTCTCTTTAGCGGTTTCCAGTTTTAAGCTATTGCAGAAGCTTAGGAAATTAACAACTTTTATTTTTGGCAGTTTTATGTCTTTAATGATCAAACATAAAACTTAACATCGTCATTTTACTACCAAAGTGAAGATAAAAACAAAGTACTCCTATAATCAGTAAAATAAGTCAAATCACTAAGAAATAATAACTATAAATAAAAATGGTTAATATTTTTAACTAAAAACCAATAAGTAATTAAGTAGGTAGGCGTAATTAAATATTAAATCCGGGTAATGGATTGGATGCTTTGGAGAGGGGTAAAATGCTTGTGGGATAAGCGTTTTAACTTAAGTTGACACCAATGGCTTTCTAGCCCACCCCACAAGATTGGATAATTTATTTCTTGAGTTCCCTTACTGAGCAGTTTTTACCTTCTGGAGGCGATGCGGTCTTCTGTACGAGGCCCTACGCGTTGGCCAAGTCTGTCGCAGAGAAAGGGTTTTCCCCTGGAACAACTGCCGTGCTTCTGCCTCCAGCAAAAACTGCTTTTTCCTTAGCATTTAATTAGGACTTACGCATCAAGTACGAAATGTAGGGGCAATTGATGAATTGCCCCTACGCGAAATCAAGGCTTTCACTGCTTTTTGCGTAAGTCCTATTAATTATTAAAGGTTTGCGGCTTCTACCTGTAGCAGGATTAATTGTGATGTGAGGAATCAGCCGAAAGCGTGATGATTTAGTAATTTAAATAATCTAGGATTTAAAAGAGGCGAGAAAATATTAAATAAATATAGCCAATAGGAAAAATTTTTAATATTTTGGTTGTGGGTGCAGTCTTAAAGATGGTAAGTGAATCATGACTCATTTACTACCCATTTGAAGTAAAAAACTAACAGTAAATAGTGGTATGGCGGTTATGAGTTGAGTAGGTACTGAACCCTCTCCCCAGAAGCAAGAAGTGGGCTATGATGTATCTCATTTGATTAGGAAAAGCTAGAAGGGTGCATCCCAGTTTTTATTTTATAACGAGAAAATAATTGTCATTGCGTAAAGCCTTCTGTTCATCCCAAGGGGAGACGCTAACGCGAACGGGAGGCAATGCCTTCGGCATAGATTCCCTTAACGCGTAGCATCTCGTAGAGAGGAGGAACGACGGTCGCAAAGGGTGTCGCAGACAAGTAATCGGATGGACTCGCTCTTAGTTGAAGATTTTGCGATTGCAACTCTAAGAAGACACTTTGCGTTAAGCGAAGCTATGCCGAAGCCTTTACGCTTAACTTCGTTTCGCTGGCAGGCAATGACATGCAAAAAAGTGGGATGTTGCCAAGCTACAATCACCACTGAGATAAACGCTGTTGGTAGTAATTGACAATTTGTGCTGTGACCTCAGAAATATTCAGACCATCGGTTTGAACTTCGATCGCATCGGCTGCTTTTTGCAAAGGGGAAACTTTGCGTGTACTATCTTTCCAATCGCGTTCGGCAATATCTCGTTCCAGCTGCTCTAAACTGACTTCGGGTTGACCTTGTTTGTTAAAGTCTTCCTGGCGGCGACGGGCGCGTTCACTTACAGAAGCGGTTAAGAAGATTTTCACTTCGGCATCGGGGAATACATGAGTACCGATGTCTCGACCTTCAGCTACTAAACCGCCTTTCTTTCCCCAGTTTTGCTGTTGTTTAACCAGTGCTTGACGGACAGCACTTTGTGCAGCGATCGCAGATACAATAGAAGTTACCTCAATTGTGCGAATTGCCTGGGTAACATCAGTACCGTCAATCAAAACCCGCACGGATGATTGTAAATCTTGGTTAGGAGTAAGTTCAATTTTAGACTGGTTAGTTAATTCGGCGATCGCACACTCATCATCAATGGCAATCCCCTTTTGCAGCACTAACCAAGTCACAGCTCGGTACATTGCTCCTGTATCTAAATAGACTAAATTCAGATTTGCTGCTACTTGACGCGCCACTGTAGATTTTCCAGCCCCAGCTGGCCCATCAATGGCGATGATAGGTTGACGATCGCGCAATATAATATTGTCAATCAAACGTGTAGACCCAAGACGAGCTGCGATCGCCAACATTCCTTCCTCCTCAACTTTTTCTAAAGACATTAACGTAGTCGGTTCAACCAATTCAATATATTCCACTAAAATCGTATTGACTATTACAACTTCTTGCTGTACTAGTGCTATCAACCTGTTACTATTGCGATCGCCTGCATGGAATCCAGCTTCAGCTCGTCGCAAGCCGCGATATAATGCCGCTGCTTGCTCTTTTGCCGTTGGAGTCAAATATTGATTACGAGAACTCAAAGCAAGACCCGAAGCTTCCCGCACTATTGGACAACCAACAATTTCTACTGGCAAATTTAAGTCACCTACTAAGCGTTTAATAATTGCCAGTTGCTGACCATCCTTTTGACCAAAGTAGGCACGGTCAGGCTGTACCAAATTGAAAAGTTTGGTCACAATCGTAGCGACACCTTGAAAGTGACCTTGCCGAGAACGACCACACAAGCCTGTTATCATAGCAGATGGGGGGATAACTTGTGTAACCTTTGATTCTTGTATACTCTTCTGAGGAACTGCCATTTCTTCCGGAGTCGGCGCAAAAATTGCATCTACCCCAGCTTGAGAGCAAAATTGTTGGTCTTGCTCTAAAGTGCGAGGGTAGCGTTGATAATCCTCATTGGGAGCAAATTGCAGGGGATTGACGAAAATACTTACAATCACCGTAGAATTTTCTTGCCGCGCCCGTTGAATTAAGCTTAAATGACCTTGATGCAAATTTCCCATCGTTGGCACCAGACCGACTGCCGTTTGATACCAGCTAGTCATCTCATCTAGTTTTAGATCCTCAGTAACCGCAATTAGCTTGTTTTCTGAGCAGCGTTTAGTTAAATAGCAGCGTAAAGCTGCGACTGTTGTCAGCAGGCGCACAAAAATACCCCTAGTTCTTATCGATCCCTCCCCCGTTAGTTTATATCTGAAAGACAGGAAAGAGATGATTGAGCTAGGGGATATTCTTATGGGCATTGGGAATAGGGCATTGGGCATTGGGAAAAAGCTGGTCTTCTACTCCCTACTCCCTACTCCCTACTCCCCAAGACTTCAATATGCACTGGTGCCACGCCACTGCCCATCATTCCCAAAACCCTAGCTGCACCAGCAGACAGGTCTATGACTCGACCGCGAACGAATGGGCCTCGGTCATTAATCCGCACCACTACAGAACGACCGTTGCGGGTGTTGGTTACCCGGACTTGTGTACCAAAGGGTAAGCTGCGATGAGCGGCAGTCATTCCTTCTGGGTTGAATCTCTGTCCGCTAGCAGTACGATTACCAGAACCGTCATAGCCGTAATAAGAAGCAATACCTTTCAAGGTGGCTCGCACTATTCCAACAGCCTCTTGAGGCAGCTTTTGTATTGATACTGGCAGACGCACTACTGGTAAATTAGCAATTTCTTTTAAGGGAGATGCATTGCCTAGAAGTCTTCGCAGGCGATTGGTTGCAAGCAATGCATCTTGCGCTAGATTATTGGTGGTATCTGCTAGTCGCGTACCTTGGTTGATTTCGACCAATTCTTCGTCATTAACTTTGATTACATAGCGATCGCCATTTGGTTGCAAGGGGGCGCTTTTATTTTGCGCTTGATTCTCAGCCGATTTTTCCTCTGCTTTCCAACTTACGGTAATCTTACTAGCGTCCACATTTTCCCGATTCAACTGGTTGATCTTAGCTGCTATTACACCAGCTATCTGAACCGGGTCATTGTCACCGTAGCTCATCTGGTTACTCGCATCTGTTACGTTGCCAGTATTCAGTGCATTTGATGAATTGCTAGCAATAAGGGCGTACCCTTGTACGCCCCTAGTATTTCCAATTGCACCAACTTTTTTAGTTTCAAGATTCGTATTTGATACAGAACTCAAAAAGGTGAGAACAGGTATATTTCGGATAAAAAGGGTTGCCGCCTTACGTCCTCTAATGTTGTGAGGATGAATTTCTGTAATCACAGCATCCAAGGTTTGTTTCCCTGCTCTGGATTGGTACTCTCCCACCTTCACCACATCTCCCACCTTCACCACATCAGGGGCGGTTGATTTCTGGGAAGCTAGCGCATTTCCCTTGTTGGTGGTTTGAGTGCAACCAACTGAGGGTATGCCCAAAGCAGCCATAGACAGGGCAACAATAATCCACAAATGTCTTTGATTCATGCGTCCGTTTTTTAAAGCGACTGTAGAATTTAAGTTTTATAATTCGCGGGATTTTTCACTTTGTGAAAGTGATTTCCCTTCTGAAAAACTCGAATTCGTTCCGTTTCCACTTTGTTGTTTATAACTGCAACAGACTAGCACGAACCTTTTGGCTTGGGGATCAGGGTTTTAGCGTAATTCTTGGCAGCTTTCTCAATTTAAATTCCAATTTTCAGGGCGAAACCTGTCTCAATAGAGGACTTTGGCTATGTAACGCTTTTTTTGGCAAGTCCAAAATTTCTTAAAAAAACTTTACGTTTATTGCACGCTAAAGCGACGACACCATATTCACATCGGTTCTAAAGGCTCGTCGCTACTTGTGTATTTTATATTACATGCTATTTTGGCTATTTCCAATTAGAAGATAATACAACTTTAATTGAATCGCATCGGCATAAATACTTAAAAGAATCTATTTCATGAAATCTTTAGATTTATCTACGAATAAGTCGTGATATGAATTACATCTTAAATAATTATGTAAATTAATTTGGGTTTAATATCTTTTTTCAAAGTTTTTTCCACTTAGATTAATCATGACTTTTATTTTCCATGAGTAGGCTGAAAATAGTGATATATATAACTTACTATCTAAGTATTGGTGAGTATAAAAAAAAGGGATATACTCAACCTAATATTTTTCAGGATGAATGATAAAAAAATTAATAAATCTTTGCGATCGCTTGTAGGTAAAATCATTTAAGTATCATATAGCACAATAGTATTATTTTGACCTAAGTACTTGCTCAAATATGATTTTTTTGAGCAAGGTATCTGTTTAAATCTTTGCGGCTGTAGAGATGTACAGCTGTTACCCCTACTATAGAACCCATTTGACATCTTTTACTGTGTTGAAGTAAAGTGAGCGCAAAAGTTGTATAAAGTAGTAATGCCATACTCTAGCAGCCTCACAG
>NZ_JBALCW010000061.1:0-34279 GCF_036917635.1 Nostoc sp. | reverse complement strand
AAGAAGCTGGGAAATTAGCACGTCCTGCGGATTTTGATTATTTTGATTTGCTCGACAGACGTTATTCCCAATTACGTAGATATACACCAACATTACTTTCAGCCTTTGAGTTTAAAGCCAGCAATCCAGCCGCAGCTATTGTTGAAGCGTTAAATTTAATCAAAGAACTAAATGATACTAATCGCCGTAATATACCAGACGATGCACCAGTTGATTTTATCAAACCCCGATGGTTAAAATATGTGTTCAACAATGGTAAAATTGACCGTCATTATTACGAAATGTGTGTCTTAAGTGAACTCCGAGACTGTTTGCGTTCGGGGGACATTTCGGTTGTAGGTTCTCGACAGTATCAGGATTTTGAGGATTATCTTCTACCCCAAGACCAATGGCAGATTCTGTGCGATAACAATGAAATACCAGTGGCGATTACAACGGATTTTACGACTTATATTGAACAACGTCAAGAATTGTTGTTTGAACAATTCGATAAAGTTTCTGACTTCCTAGCAACAGATAAACTACTTGGCGTTCTCATTGAAAATGAAAAATTAGTGATCAGTCCAGTTATTAGTAATATGCCTGACGGTGCTACTCAATTTGGCGACCGAATTTATAATTTATTACCGCGAATTAAGCTGACAGAATTACTTATTGAAGTTGATTCTTGGACTGGTTTTACTAAACACTTTACTCATCTACAAACGGGGGAATTGGCTTCAGATAAAATTATTTTACTCAGTACTATTTTAGCTGACGCGATTAATTTAGGTTTGGTGAAAATGGCTGAGGCATTACCCTCACCCGATTTAACTTTCGAGCGATTAGCGTGGGTTGATGATTGGTATATACGTGATGAAACATACTCAAAGGCTCTAGCAGAGATAATTAATTTTCATACCAAAATTCCATTTTCTGCCTATTGGGGTGATGGGAAAACTTCTTCAAGCGATGGTCAGCGATTTAAGTCCGCTGGTCCTAAAAGCTTTAATGAGGAGATTAACGCTAAATATGGAACTGATAGAAGCGTGACATTTTACACGCACATTTCCGACCAGTATGGACCATTCCACACTAACGTGATTTATGCAACCGATAGGGATGCAACTCATGTTCTTGATGGTTTAATGTATCACGAAACTGACTTAAAAATAGAAGAACATTTTACTGATACTAACGGTTTTACTGACCATGTTTTTGGTATATGTCATCTACTGGGGTTTCGTTTTTGTCCCCGGATGCGTGATTTAGCTTCTAAAAAGTTACACTTTTTTGATGGTGTTAATCAGAATTCCCCTTTGTCACCGTTTTTGGGTGAGAAAATTAATGTCAAATTAATTGCTGCTTGCTGGGATGACATTCTCCGACTAGCTACTTCCGTTTCAATTGGAACAGTTACAGCTTCCTTGATCATGCGTAAGTTAGCCTCATATCCTCGCCAAAATAAATTAGCGATCGCTCTGCGGGAAATAGGAAGAATTGAGAGGACATTGTTCACTCTTTATTGGTTGCAAAGTCCTCAGTTGCGACGTAAAGCTACGAGTGAACTTAACAAGGGGGAATTGAAAAACTCGTTGTCGAGAGCGGTTTTCTTCCACCGTTTGGGTGAAGTGCGTGACCGTTCGTTTGAAGATCAATCAATACGTGCAAGCGGTTTGAATTTGGCTGTGGCGGCGATTGTGCTTTGGAATACGGTGTATTTGGAGAATGCGGTTAATTTATTGAAGTCGGAGGGTGTAATTATCCCAGAGGAATACTTGCAACATTTATCACCAATGGGGTGGGAACATATCAATTTAACTGGTGATTACATTTGGAATCTCAAGTCAGCAAGTAGCATTGATAATTTGCGTCCTTTGAGAAGGAGAAAATCAAACTTTAAATTAAGCTGAAACCGTTGTCTGGCAAGGAATTGAGGAGTTGAACTAATTCCTTAGCGTACAATTTTCCCGTTTTGGCACAGTCCTGCCGTTTATAATCTAGGACAAAGACAATTAAGAATGACTTTAAAAACTCAAAAAGCCACAGTAAAAAATCAACTAAATAAACCAACTGAACGTCCTACGTTGCGTTGGATATTTCAATGTTTCCAAGGAGTTCACGTTTTAATTACACAAGGAATTCAGCGAATTATTAACTTGAACGATGAACGTCGTCGAATGTTGCAATTCCTGCCTACTCCTTGTCAAAAATATTATTGCTTCGCCTAAAAATATCTGATTAGTTATTAGAAGAATTCTAATATTCTAATAATTGAAGAGAATTAAAATTGAATATTATTGGATAACTAGCTTTTTTTAAGAGATTTGAAAGCTGGTGATTTCTCCTGAAAAATTTATTTTTTTCAGGGTTACTTAGGAGTCCAAATTATAATTTGGAATTTTATTAAAATGTAGTTTATTAATACTACTGATTGAAGTGCGGAATGTGGGATCAAACTACGCAATAAATATAATTTTTAGCGATGGCTGCGCCCGCCGAAGGCATCGCACCGTTTTTACCCAACCTCACAAAATCGCATTGCTCCCGTATGACTTTCACATCGCACATGGCTAGTCGCTACCGTAGGGAAAGTGCTTTCAATCGTGCACCTGGATCGTAGGTTTCACACCTACATTGTCATTAAGTTGTCAGAGTTCATGACCCTGCGGCTAATCCTTCATAACCCTTGCTGGGCTTGATTTCTAGCCAACGAATCGCACCAATCTCACAAAATCGCGTTGCTCCCCCCCGTCTTTGCAGTTCGTTTTTTCATTATTTTGCGTAAGTCCTGTTTCTTTAGCAGGCACTGGAGATAATCGATAACTTGCTCAGAAGACAGATGGCTCATACAGGGGTGGTCTGGCACAAAACAGGACTTATTGCTAAAACTATGCTCCTGACACAAGGTACATTTGAAGGTTGAAAGCGCTAGATGTACGTGAGGTTGTCTTGGTTTCCACAAATGTATTGGACTGGCTCCATTGCCATCAACATCATTACCGAAGAGAGCAATTGTATGGCATCCCACCGCAGCTGCAATATGCAATGGACCTGCATCCACTGAAATGAAGGCTTTGGTTTGAAGAAATGCGCCTGCCAATTCTAACAGAGATGTCTGACCTCTGAGATCAATCAAAGCAGTAGTTTGTAATAACTCGTCCTCTATAGAACCTGCATTGTATAACGTTTTCTGTATCTTCGGCGCACTGCCCACTAAACCGACACTCAATCCTTGTGCCGCACACCACTGGATAACTTGCTGCCAAGCGTGAATCGGCCAGAGTTTAGCAGTCCGGGTGGCTGTCACATGAATTAGCACATCAGGTACAGGAAAATTAGGTTGCTGACTGGGCAGTTCTAGCTTGAAAAAGTCGGTTTCAACATAGGCTAAACGACAGAAGATTTCCCCAATGTAGTTGCTCTGAATCACACCTTGATGCCTTTCGACCAATTCAGAACTATTCCAATCTTTATCCTGGAGTAGGCGTTGAATTGAATTCGCATTTTCACCTCCATCAAGCTTTTTTTGAAAATCTTGTGTTAGGGCTGCTCCTGTCACATACAGTGGACGTAGGGCAGTTGTCATCACTAGGTTGATGGGGCTGAATTCATCACAATTAATTGCTAAATCGTAAGAACCTGCAACTTGTTGCCGTTGATGCACTACTTGCGCTAACTGCGCTAAGATATCATCACGATCGCTATACAGAGAAAAGCGCCAATCAATGTAGGGACAATAGAGTTCAAAATCTTGGGTTACGTCACTGCCAAAAAAATCCAACGTGCAATCTGGATATTTTTCTTTGAGACCTCGCAGCAAGGGGGTAATTACTACATAATTGCCAACCTTGCTGGAGCCGAACACGGCAAGATGGGGATGGGGGCGTAAGGATTGATCAACAAAGACCTGCATATTACGGATTTCTCACAAATTATTAAAAAAGAGGGATTAAACCAATTCGCAACTCGCAATTTGCAATTCGCATAAATGAACAGTAATTTGATAACGCTCGATGAGCGCATCTTTAAGTTATTTCACCTAGATAAGTGCCTATTTCAATAAAAACGCTTGATTTGGTTTTTTTGCAGACTTTTAATCTGGCGAAACTTCATGTAGCTATGTGGATTTTTAAATTGGAATGACGCAATTAGATATAGGTCTAGTATGTACTCTGCAAAAGCTTCTATATCTTGATTTAGCTTGTTCATTTACAACTCCTAATTTTAATTATTATCTATGTAGGAATTCACCACCAATCTACTTATCAAAATATTTAATCTTGCCAGTCCCATTAAATTACCTTTTTAAAAAGCCTCTAAATAGGCATTAACTATCTTTTTTCCATAGTCACCCCAAGATAGGGACTCACGGGCTTGTTTTGGGACGTAAGTATCAATGGAACAGAAAACCGGGATAAGAAAATTGAGTTCAAAGACTAAAAACTGAGTCGATTGAAGGAGTTGAGTTGTTTAAGAATAAATTCCAAGCAGTCTTCAAGGACTTCCTTATTTTTCTCACCAAGAATAACTAGATTCTGATTTTGAGGATAAGACCATCGACGCAGATGGGCAATGCTAAATCCTTCCTGTTTATCTTCTTCTAAAGAAGCTTTTCTCACAGCATCCCATAAAACCAGTGTTGGTTTCTGAAATGCAGTGGCAATATGAGAAAGCCCAGTATCAAATCCTACATATAAGTCACTTGCCCAAATCAGAGCCATTGCTTGTCTAATGGTTGTTTTGGGTGCAAAAATAGAAAGCGACTTTTGCTCAAAGTCATTATTACCAATATGTAAAAAACTTACTTTGTTTTTCAAGTAATCGACTAATTCCAGCCAATTATCTAAGTGCCAAGGTGAGTCTGTAGTACTCGATGAAGTCCCATAGGGACAGATACAAACAACAGGACGTTTTAGGTGAGCAAGAGTTTTTAATCCCCATTGCATTTCTTCATGAGATAAAAATAAAGAACCCCTTAATTGACGAGGACGCAATCCATGAGCAAAACAGATATTTTCTATTATATGACGGCTTTGACAAAAATTGTCTGACTCGATAGTCAGTTGTACCATGATGTTCGGGTCTATCTCATCTGCATTAATAATTTTCTCAATATATGGGTTGTTCTCCCAGATTGAATACCCGTTTTCTTGAACCTTTTCATTGTAGTTTAAAGGAGCAGTCAATAATTTTATGAGTCGTCCTTTCTTTAAAGATAATGCTTCAATTAATGGCGTATAACAGATACAACTTCCTATTCCGAGATAACTAGGTATTGCTAAGTCACAATTATAGTTTTCAGTATAATATTTTGATGCAACTAATGGTTCTGAATCTCGAAATCGTGGATAGAACATAGATTGACCTGTACTGCTGTTATTAAACATATTTCGTTATTCCGTATTTAGTGTGTTCAATTTTTAGTAAAATGCCAAAAAAGTAAAGTTTGTATCTCAAAATTATTAAAAAGTTTTCAATATCTCAGCTTGCTCAATGCAAAACTGTAGTTTTTTTGCAAGTTCCTGTACATGGGGATGATGAAACATTGACAAATGATCCCCGCCTACCCAGTGCAAATTTACTTTATCTGCTTGTATTTCCCAACCTAAAGTTGGATTATTCAAAGTAGCAGAAGTATCCTCACTAGCCCGAATGAGAGTAACTGCACCTGGGTAGGGTTGAGGAAAATATTTTACTGAAGCTTGGTCATGGCTTTTGCCAACTTCAAAAAGGCGCTTTATCCTATCTAACCCAAAATTGCGAGGAAGACGGTTTGCTTGTTTTGCTTGCTCAAAAGTGTAAGTGATTCGCTCATTTATCTCCATTTGTCGGAGCTTTTCTGTTGGAAATTCCACTCCAAATAACTCAGAAAATAACCCAAATAATAAATCTACATCATCTAGAGGTACTTGTCCTGAACGAATGTAAGTGTCTATCAATCCCAAGAAGGCAGTTTTTTGATTTTGCGATCGCAACAATTGAGCCATCTCAAAAGCCACCAATCCACCAAAACACCAACCCATGAACAAATAAGGTCCCTCCGGCTGAACCCTCCGTATAGCTTCTAGATACTGCACTGCCATCTCCTCTACCGTTTCTTGAGGCGTTTGTCCCTCCTCAAAACCCCTTGCATCCAGCCCATAAAGCGGACGCCCAGTATCCATACAACTAATTAAATCCTCATAAGCCAAGAGACTAGCACCACCTGGATGGATTAAAAACAAAGGAGACTTAGTACCTTGGGGCTGAATTTTGACAAGGACATACCAGGAGTGAGAATCAGTTTTTTGATTAAGAATTTCTGCAAATTGTTCAACAGTTGCACTTTGAAAAATACTACTTAGTGGTAAATTTCTGCCGAATTTCTGTTGAATTCGATTCATCAAAGCGAAGGCTAAAAGGGAATGACCACCTAGTTCAAAAAAATTATTTTTAATTCCGACGACAGGCACATCTAGCACTTCTGCCCAAATTTGTGCTATCTGTCGTTCTAATTCGTTACGGGGAGCCACAAAACCGTTATTCTGACTAATATTTTTTGTTGGTTTAGGGAGAGCGTGATAATCTACTTTTCCGTTAGAAGTTAGAGGTAAAGAATCTAGTTGAATCCATGTTGTAGGTATCATGTAGTTTGGTAGCTTTTGGCGAAGAAATTCATCCCCACTGCTAGTTAAGAAACTTTCATCAGCAGTAATATAAGCTACGAGGCGCTTGTCTCCTGGCTGATCTTCTTGAAGAGTAACAGCCGTCATGCAGATTAAAGGATGTTGAGCGATCGCCGCTTCAATTTCTCCTAATTCAATTCGGAAACCGCGAATTTTTACCTGTTTGTCAATCCGACCGATAAATTCTAAATTTCCATCTAATCGATAGCGTACTAAGTCCCCAGTTTTATAAAGTTTGGCATCTTGGGTGCTATTTGAGAAAGGATTAGGGATAAATTTTTCTTGGGTTAAATCAGGACGGTTGAGGTAGCCTTTAGCCAAAGAGACACCAGCAATATGCAATTCTCCAGGAATACCAATCGGAACAGGTTGCAGATATTTGTCTAGAACGTAAACTTGAGTATTCCCAATCGGTCGCCCAATAGGGACTTCCCATTCTGCTGGTTCTACAGATGTGGAGTCTGGGAAAGGATAGATGGTAGTCACAATGGTGGCTTCTGTAGGCCCATAGGTATTGACTAATTTAGGTGGTTTTTTTGAGCTTTTTAAACTCATCTGCCATCTTTTCAAATTCTCTGCTATTGCTTGCTCTCCACCAATAATTACTAATCGCAAACATGAGGGAATTCTGGAATCAGATACTTGCAAGTCAGCAGTTAAGTAATGCCAGTAAGCTGTTGGCAAGTCTAACACTGTCAATTGCCAATCTTGACAACATTGCCAAAATTGATGACTAGAGCTTAACAAATCCTCTGTCCGCAATACTAAAGTTGCACCAGTAGTTAGACAGGGATAGATTTCTTCAGCAGCTGTATCAAAACTGATAGAAGCAAACTGGAGAATACGGTCTTGCTCATGAATGCCATATTCTTTGATGGCTTGTGATGTAAAGTTAACTAAAGACTGATGAGCGATCGCAGTTCCTTTGGGTTGACCTGTAGAACCAGAGGTATAAATAACATAAGCTAAATCATAAGTAGACACCGCACTCACCAAATTTTGCTTATTTTGATTCGTGCTCAAATCCCAGTCTCTATCTAAACAAACGACCTGCATTTTGTCTGGGGAGTTCTTTTTCTGTTTCAAAACATCTGGTAATTTAGCCAATAACTTTTGTTGAGTCAGGAGTATAACTACTTGCGTATCTTGCAAAATATAAGCTATCCGTTCTGTGGGTAGTCGTGGATCTAAAGGAACATAAGCACCACCACCTTTGAGAATTCCCAAAATGCCAATTATCATTTCAATCGAACGTTCAACGCAGATACCCACCAGTGTTCCTGGTTCAACCCCCACAGTTTGTAAGTAGTGTGCCAACAAATTTGCCTTTTCGTTCAATTCCCTATAGGTAATTTGTTGATTCTGGAATTGTACAGCTATAGCATTTGGTGTTTTCTCTACTTGTTCTTCCCACAAATGATGAATACATTTAGTGTGGAGATAATCAGTTTGAGTTGCATTCCAGGTAGCGAGTAACTGTTGTTCTTTTGCTGTTAGCAACGGTAATTCATTGATAGACTGTTGAACATTAGTTACTATACCCGCCAATAACACCTGATAATGTTCTGTCATTTGGGATATCGCCTCGGCCGTAAACATAGCCCCGTTGTACGACCACATCCCTTTTAAACCTGTGTCAGTCTCTCTTATGGTTAGAGATAAATCAAATTTCCCCATTGGCCTTGGTGGAGCCAGTGATTTCATATGTAATCCAGGTAGTTTCCATTCACTGGAGCTTGCATGTAGCCAATCAAACATCACTTGGAACAGAGGACTATGGTTAAGATTTCGTTCTGGGTGTAAAGCTTCTACCACCTTTTCAAAAGGTGTATCCTGGTGTTCATAAGCCTCTAGGATAGTGCGGCGTGCCTGACTTAAGATATCCCGAAATGTAATATTACCTGCTAATTTGACTCGCAGCACTAAGAGATTGACAAAAAACCCAATTAATGAATGAGTTTCTTTTTGTTGACGATTAGCAATTGGGAAACCAATGGCAATATCTTCTTGATTGCTGTAGCGATATAGTAAAGTAGCAAAAGCAGCGAATAGCAGCATAAAAGGGGTAACATCTTCAGTGCGGCTCAGTTCCTCCAGGGGCTTAGTTAAGTTAGGGTTAATTTCAAAAACATAGCAGCAGTCTTGGAAGTTTTGGGAATGATGCAATCGCGCTATGGGCAAAGCTAGTTCTGGTATAATTCCTGCTAGCTTTTGCCGCCAATAGCTCAGTTCTTCTTCAAATCTTTCACTCTTAAGCCACTGGCTTTCCCAAACTGCAAAGTCAATATATTGGAGTGGTAATTCGGGTATTGGGGATGGCAGTTTTTGCAAATAAGCACCATACAGTACAGATAACTCTTGCATTAAGATCCCCATAGACCAAGCATCAAAAATAATATGATGCATATTTAGCAGGAGTACATGAGTTTGGGCATCCAGACGTACTAAGGTGAGACGTAACAAAGGGTCGTGTGCTAAGTCAAATGGTTTACTAGCATCTTTCTCGCTGAGAAACTTAACTTCAATAGCTTGTTCATCAGCAGTTAAGCCTTCTAAGTTAATAATTGGTAGTGTTACTTTTTGAGGAGAGTGAATAACTTGGACTGGTGCGCCGTTCACGGCTTGCAAGTTAGTTCTGAGAACTTCGTGTCGCCGCAATAGTTCAGCAATTGCTTGCTCTAAGGCTGTAATATTTAAGTCACCAGTTAATTGATAAGGACTTGGTAAGCTATAGGCGGTGTTACCTGTATCAAGTTGTTCTAGAAACCAGAGTCTAGCTTGAGCAGAGGATAGAGGTAGATTTTCTGTTCGCTTAACCGGACGAAGCAGTTGGATTTGATTTTGCTGCAACCAAGCAACAATATCTGCTTTGTGGTTAGCTAGTTCTGTTTTGATTTCTGATGTCAGCGCTCCCTTGGGAGCATTACAATGCAGCCGTCCATCTGCTAAAGAAATATAAATATCTAAACGTTTGAGGTGTGTTAAAAATTCTTGGGTACTTTTCATTGGTAAGAATTTGAGAGTCGAAGGTTAAAAGTCAGAAGTTAGAATTTATAAAATGAATTCCTCGCGATCGCTAGACTCTAAAACCGGGTTTTTCATTAAGTGTTTATCTCTACCAATTTTATTAACTAAACTAGCAGCCATCTCTGCTACTGTTGGTGTTTTAAATAAACTCGCCAAAGACAATTTGACTGCTAGACGTTCCCTGAGTTGGGCAATAATTTGTGTTCCTAGTAAGGAATCTCCACCCAAATCTAGGAAGCGATCTTCTACACCAACTGCTGCAATACCTAAAAATTGTTGCCATACTTGAGCGATCGCTTCTTCTAAAGGATTACGAGGTGCAACATAAGGATTGCTGAGTTGAGGACGTGGATAAGCGCCTGCATTGGTCTTTTCTGATATGGCATCATTTTGAAAAGCAACTGTTTGGGAAAATTTATTTTCCTGCTTAATTGATGTTTCTAAATTGACAGTTGAAACCAACACCTGAGTCAACCCATAACCAAGAATCCGGCTAAAAACATCAACCCCTTCGCTAGGTAACAACCATTTTTGCACATTGCCTTGTAACAAGTTCTTTAAGCCATTTGTGGTGGAACCAGCAGCAGAGCTATCCTCTGTATGGGAGACTGCCTTAGCTGCCATACCCACTTCCTGCCAAGCATCCCAGTTAATGGCAATTGTGTTTGTGCCTTGGTTAGTTTTATAATGAGCGAAGGCATCTAGAAAAGCATTGGCAGCACAATAGTCTACTTGTCCAAATACTGCTTGAACGGAGTTGAGTGATGAACACAGAATCAGCCAATCTAACTTGATATCCTGGAGGACTTGCTCTAAAACAAGAGTACCTTTGATTTTCGGTGCAAAAATCTCTTCCGTCATCGACCGGTTTTTAAGTTGAATTATTCCCCCGGCCGGAACACCAGCAGCATGGATCACACCATGAATATTACCAAAGTGGGTTAAGGAATTTGCGATCGCCTTATGCATCTGTTCGTGATTTGCCACATCAGCACCAATCACTAAAACCTCAGCCCCCAATGCCTCCATTTCTTGGATTTTTTGAATTTTTCGGCTGTTAATATCTTGCTCATGGTAAATTAACAGCCATTGTTCCCACTCAGAACGGGCAGGAAAATCAGAACGGGCAATCAGAATTAGTTTTGCTTGTACTGTTTTGGCTAAGTATTCAGCTAGGGACAAGCCAATACCACCCATACCACCAGTAATTAAATAGACACCGCCTGTTTTTAAAGGTAATGTGCTTGCTTGGGGCGTTTCCAAACGAACAGATTCAAAGCTACGTACCCAACGATAATTTCCCCGATAAGCAATCACCCGATCTTCTGACTCAGCCTGTAATTCTTTTAACAGTTGATCAAGGAGTTTAGCTTTTTGCCAAGGTACAGGCGGTAGTACAATGTCAATACTACGACAAGTGATATTTGGGTATTCCTGGGGAATAACGTTAATCGGCCCGAGCAAGGTAGCTTTTTCTGGAGACAACCATCCTTCCGAGGCGATATCCCAGATATTATTAGAAACAACCGTAAGTTGGCAATCGTCGGTAAAGTTTATTTGCCCCAATGCTTGAGCAAGATATAGCAGACTATAAAAACCTAAATCTTGTGCTTCTTCTAACCATAAAGGATGTTCAGTAACAGGCGTTTCCTTAACACTCCAACAATGAACCAGTTGGTTCGGAATGAATTGTAAAGCTTGAAGTTCAGTCAAAAGGCGATCATAGTCATCGCGCTGTTGAGGATTAAGGGTATAAATTCCATCACCTTTTTTAAGAAAGGATTCCCCAGGCTTGACAATTATCACTTTTTGCCCAGTTTCTGCAAGTCTGTTAGCTAGTTGTTCTCCAAAACCGGATTCATCAGCAAAAAACAACCAACATTCTGTTACCTGTTTTGTTGATATAGGCAAAATAGAACGTTTCCAAGATGGAATATAAAACCAGTCGGCAATATCTGTTTTTTTCACCGACAAGGATTCATCAAGTGTCTGGATAGTTGTTATTGGCTGCAAATGGTTTGGATTGTTTGTGATTGCCTCAATCCAATAACGCTGGTGCTCGAAAGGATAGGTTGGCAATGGCAAGCGATTGCGGTTTTGGTTTGCATAAAAACAAAACCAATCTATCTCAACTCCCACTAACCACAGTTGCCCTAAAGTGGCTAACAAGAAATCCATATCTGAGCTGACTTCTTGAGGATGACGCAGAGATGTTAGCACGACTTGGGATACTGCTGTAGTGAAATGCCGTTTAGCAAAGGTGCTTAATGTCCTTCCTGGCCCCACTTCTAACAGCAGGTGGTCAGATTTCAACAATAAATCAATCCCACAAGAAAATTGCACGGGAGAGCGTAAATGTTGACTCCAATAGTCAGGGTTAGTTGCTTGCTCTGCTGTAATCCATGTACCTGTGAGGTTAGAAATGTAGGGGATGCATGGCACATTTAAAGTTACTTTTTGCACAGCTTTAGCAAACAATTCTAAAATGGGTTTCATCATCTGAGAATGGAACGCATGGAAAGTGTGCAAGTAACGAGATTCAATTCCTTGAGATAGCAACTGATTTTCCAAGGCAGCAATTGCTGACTTGATGCCGGAAACTACACAACGGGATGGTTCGTTAATAGCAGCTAAACAAATTTCTCTGCTCAAGAAAGGTTCAATTTCTGTGACAGATAGAGGCACAGACAGCATCGCTCCAGGGGGGAGTTGCTGCATCATGCGTCCACGTATGGCTACCAGAAACAAAGCATCTTTAAGGGAGAAAACCCCGGCCAAACAGGCGGCGACGTATTCACCAATACTGTGACCAATAAAACCTTGAGGACTGACTCCCCAGGATTCCCAGAGTTTAGCTAAAGCGTACTCGATGGTAAATAGGGCTGGTTGAGTAATTGCAGTCTGTTGCAGTTGTTTTGTTGCTTCCTCACTTTGCTCCAGACTGGGGTAAAGAATATCACGTAAATTCAGCCCTAATTCTGGTTGGAGTAATTCTGCACAGTAATCAAATTGTTCACGAAAAATGGTTTCAGTTTCATAGATTTCCCGTGCCATGTTCACATATTGGGAACCTTGACCAGAAAACATGAAAATAACTGAAGGAGACGAGGATTTTGCCTGACCTGTAAAAATCTGTTCTGATTCTGAACGCACCAAAATCCGCCGATGTTCAAAAGCTTGACGACCGACACTTAGGGTATACGCCACATCAGCTAAATTTAATTCAGGATGTTGCTTCAGGTGGGCTGAGAGATTGTTGGTTGCTGCTTCTAAGGCAGAACTCGTTTTCGCAGATAGGACTAATAACTGTACTGGTCTTGTTTCTGGTGAACTGCTTTCTAAAATAGGGGCTTCTTCCAATACAACATGGGCATTTGTACCGCCAATGCCAAAAGAACTAACCCCAGCTCGTCGCTTAATTCCATCGGTTTTCCATTCAGCCAACTGAGTGTTGACATAGAAGGGAGTGTTAGCAAAATCAATTTTCGGATTGGGAGTTTCAAAGTTTAAACTTGGAGGGATTTGTTGATGCTTCAGTGCCAAAACTGTCTTGATTAAACCGGAGACACCAGCTGCGGTATCTAGATGTCCCATATTTGTTTTAAGGGAACCGATTGCACAATAGCCGTTGCGGTTGCTATTTTGGCGAAAAGCTTGAGTTAAAGCAGCGATTTCAATAGGATCGCCCAAGGTTGTACCTGTACCATGAGTTTCCACATAGGTGATGGTTTCCACATCTATACCAGCGATCGCCTGCGCCTCAGCAATGACGTCTGCTTGACCTTTAAGACTAGGAGCTGTAAACCCGATCTTGTTCGTGCCATCGTTATTAATGGCAGAACCTTTAATGATGGCGTGAATATAATCTCTGTCAGCGATCGCATCTTTTGCTCGCTTAAGCATGACAATACCCACACCATTCCCGCGAAAAGTTCCTTGTGCTTTGGCATCAAAAGCCCGACAGTGACCGTCAGGGGATGCAATCATTTCTTCTTGATATAAATAACCTATCTTCTGGGGAATGCTGATCGCAACACCACCAGCTAAAGCCATGTCACACTCGCCATTGACCAAGCTTTGGCAAGCCATGTGAACTGCAACTAACGAAGTTGAACAAGCCGTTTGAATATTGACTGCGGGCCCGGTAAGATTTAGTTTGTAGGCTACCCTAGTTGGTAAAAAATCTTTTTCATTTGCCAGCGATAATTGATAAGTACTGACTGAGTGGTTAAGTTCCTGATTGGGGTAAAGATTTTTGAGTAGATAACGGCTTTCAATCAGTCCAGCATAAACTCCGATTGACCCAGTGTAAGTTTGAGGGTTATAGCCAGCTTGTTCTACAGTTTCCCAAGCACATTCCAAAAAAAGGCGTTGTTGCGGATCAAGTATTTCAGCCTCTTTCGGATTAATGCCAAAGAAATTAGCATCAAATAACTCAATGTCATCAAGTACAGCACTAGCCCTAACATAATTGGGGTTTTGCAACAGTTCTGGCTGAACTCCATTCATCAGCAATTCTTGCTCAGATAACCAAGAAATAGTTTCGATACCATCTCGCAAATTTTCCCAAAATGCATCTATATTTTTCGCACCGGGGAAACGCCCAGACATGGCAATAATGGCGATATCTGATTCTTTAATTTCATCTGTAGAAAAATTCATCATCTCTACTCTTAAATTATTTCAAAAAAAATTGAAATCTTGAATTTTGGATCAATAAAATTAGGACTTACGCACGCTCTACGAATTCTTGCTTGGCGTTCTTCTCTACGAGACGCTATGCGTTGGAGTCAGCTTCTGCAAGAGTTGGCGGTTCGATAAATTAAAGTTTTTGGGTATTTTTGCGTAAGTCCTAAAAATATCCAAAATTGAATTACCCTTTTTTCTGCGAGCGATACTGTTGTCTGATATTCCTTTGTGGGTTCCGAGAAACTTGATGACTGCGAATTTGCGATCGCTCTGGAGCTAAATTCTCAGTATCTGCTTTTGGTGATACCTGTCCGTTTAAATATTGCCCCAATGCCCTCACCGTTGGATACTGAAACATCTCTATTATTGATAATTCTTTGGTAAAAATAGTTTGCAGTTGCTCCCGCACCTGAACTAATCGTAAAGAATTTCCACCCAGGTCAAAGAAATTATCATCCAGCGCAACTTTTTCTATTTGCAGGTTTTTTTGCCAAACATCAGCAATAAGTTGTTCTGCCTTGGTTTGTGGCATTTCCAACGAAGATGTTCTCACAACTGAGTTGGGGTTGGGAAGAGCGCGACGGTCTACTTTGCCATTAGGTGTGAGTGGCAAGGCATCAAGGATTACAAATGCCTGAGGCATCATGTAATTGGGTAGTTTCTGTTGGATAAATTCGCGTACTTGGGGTACCAGCTTCTGAACTAACTTGCCCCGTAGGGGATTGTTTGTATAGTGATTCCAGGGCTTGGAAGTGATTGTTTGGATATGCCAATTTGGCTTTGTTACCTCGCTGCGAGAAAACACAACATCATAACAACCGTCCTGACTGGCATTCCACCAACTTACGTGCATGGTATAAGCAACTTGTTCGCTCAGTTCCCAAAACTGCTCAGGATCGACACCTGCTGCTGGTAATTGCATCAGTTGCTGTTGCAGTTGTCCTACTGTCTTAGCGGCAGGGGGATTTTGTAACCATTCACTTAATTGTACTGAGTGCTGTACCCGGCTGTTAGGAATATGCCGGATTCCTAACATTTCTGGCTGCTCCTGCAATAACCTTTGATGTACCTCTGCTAAAGTTAGGTTGTCTAGTTGCCAGTCTAACCAGGAGATTGCAGTTGTTAGGGCTGATTTACCTAAATGCAGTGTAACATCGTAACGGAATTGGGTTAGCTCGTTGTGATAGTGACCACGCTTGAGTTGAATTTCTATCTGGGTTATCTGAGGAAAGTGTTGTTGTAAGGCTAAAAAGAAAGCGGGAGCGATAACCAGTTCCTCTTCTGCTGGCACACTTTGATGCACCTTCTGCTGCCATTGCTCAACAGTTAGTTCCTTAGAAGCTCTAGATAACTGAACTAAGGCGTGGTAAGCATCCAGTAACGGTAAGCTGCGGACATCACCGATAAAGATAGTGCCGCGATCGCCAATTGCCGTCATAGCTCCTTTAAGAACCCGGAGGAGATAGTCTGCACTGGGGAAATACTGCACCACTGAGTTAATAACTACAGTGTCAAATTGGCGATTGAGAATTCCCTCAAAGTCATCAGCAAGCTTATACAGCAATTTTACCCGTTCTAAACCCGGAACCATTTGTTTAATTTGCTCAACGTGCTGGAGTGCTGGTTGAGAATAATCAATTCCCCAATACTCCTGGCAGTGGGGCGCAATGCGACATAGCAGCAGTCCTGTACCACAACCAATTTCCAATACTCGCCTTGGAGACAGGGCGAGGATTCTTGCCACTGTGTTATCTACCCACTCGCGCATTTCTGAAGCAGGAATAGGTTTCCCAGTATAACTATTGTCCCAACCAATGATATTAAAGGTTATATCTGTAGATGTAGCAGGTAAACTATCACTTTCTTGGTAAACTTTTTGCCAGTTAATGATCTGTTCATTTTCCCATTCAGCCTGCTCCGAGAAAGTCTCACCTTGAATATTGGGTACTAAATAAGCTACTAAGTATTTTTCTGCTGAAATGTTTTCTTTGGCAATAACTACACTTTCTTGTACCAAGGGATGTTGGCTTAATACTGCTTCAATTTCCCCAAGTTCAATACGAAAGCCCCGAATTTTCACTTGATTATCAATCCGAGTCAGAAGCTCAATGTTTCCATCAGAAAGGTAACGACCTAAGTCCCCTGTTTTATACAGACGATTTAATTTAGAATTCTCAAAGGGGTTGGGGATGAATTTTTGCTCGGTCAAGTCCGGGCGGTTAAGGTAGCCTCTGGCAAGACCAACACCTCCAATGTGCAGTTCGCCCTCGACCCCGATAGGAACTGGTTGCAGGTTGCGGTCTAGAATATAAATTTGCGTGTTGGTAAACGGGCGTCCAATTGGGACTGTCCCATCAATAGGCAAGTTGACCTTTGTACTTTCAAAATACGTACTGTCAATGGTGGCTTCAGTTACTCCATAGGAATTAATTAAGCGAGTATCAGGACTACACAAACGTTTAAATTCCTCATACTCTTTAACATACAAGCTATCTGAACCTATTACTAGCAACCGCATGAAGTGAAGATTTTGCTTGGTTCTCTCCAGATACTGAACTAAGTTCCTGAAAACAGCTGGAACAAACTCTGCGCTATCAATCTTTTCCACGAGCATCAGATCATACAGCTTTTCTGTTTCCAAAAGCCACTCACGCGGGCATAACACTAACTTTGCCCCAGAACAAAGAGCGCGAATCATATCCCCGGAAAAGACATCAAAAGAGAAACTAGCCATTTGGAGATGACTGGTAAGAGACCGAAGCTGATATGCGTTTTCCCAACCTTGATATGCATTAACCAGACTGCGATGAGCAATCATCACACCTTTGGACTTGCCTGTAGAACCTGATGTGTAAACCACATAGGCTAAATTTTGGGATGTAGCATTACTAACCAGATTAGCTTCGTGTTCCTGGGAAATTATCTCCCAGTCTTTGTCTAAACAAACCACAGGATGCACGTGTGGAAGATATTCTACTAACCTTTGCTGAGTTAGCAACACCGAGACTTGTGAATCTGAGAGCATGAAGGTTAAGCGTTCTTTAGGATAGGCGGGGTCTAATGGTACATAAGCCCCACCCGCTTTGAGAATCCCCAGCAATCCTACGACCATTTCTAGAGAACGATCAATACAAATTCCCACTAGTACTTCTGGCCCTACCCCTAACTTTTGCAAGTAGCGTGCCAGTTGATTGGCTTGGGCGTTTAACTCTTTATAAGTCAGTTGATGGTGAGCAGTGCGTTGCGGAGGTTCCCTCCGTTGTAGCAACTGCGAACCCGGAGGGTCTTTAAACGCCACTGCTACCGCGTTTGGGGTCATTTTTACCTGATCTTCAAACAACTGATGAATACACTTATCCTGGGGATACTCTAGTTCGGTATTGTTCCACTCGAATAGCAATTGATGTTGTTCGGCTTCAGTCAGCAGAGGCAATGCCGTCAGGTGCTGCCCTGGATCAGCGACAATCCCCTTTAGTAAGATTTGGAAATGACCAGCCATTCGGCTAATTGTCGTCGCATCAAATAAGTCGGTGTTGTAATAACAAATACCATTTAGACATCCAGCTACTTCCCAAAAGTCCATTTCCAGGTCAAACCGCACACCCCCCAGAGACAAAGGCATCTTTTGCACAGTTAAACCAGGCAAATCCCAACCGTGAGTGGGAGCATTTTGGAGGGCAAACGTCACCTGTACCAGAGGGTTACGATCCAAATGGCGCTCAATTTGTAATGTTTCAACCAACATCTCGAAGGGCAAGTCCTGGTGAACATAGGCTTCTATTGTGACTTCTCGCACCTGTGCCAATAACGCTTCAAAGTTCGGTGCTTTGGATAAATCAAATCGTAGAGCCAGAGTATTGACAAAAAAGCCAATTAATGGTTCTATTTCATGACGATTGCGGTTAGCGATCGGAGAACCGATAACAATGTCAGTTTGATTGCTTATTCGTGACAGTAAAACGACAAACGCTGCTAGGAGCGTCATAAATAAAGTTGTTCCGGCTTTCTGACTCAGTTGCTTGAGTTGCTTTGTTAAATTTTGATCCAGTTGAAAATATTCTCTTGCACCGCAAAAAGTCTGTACTGCCGGACGAGGACGATCTATTGGCAATGCCAGTAGGAGCGGTGCATCTGCTAACTGCTGCTGCCAATAGCTCAAGTGATGCTCAAGAACCTGACCAGTCAACCATTGACGCTGCCAAACAGCAAAGTCGGCATACTGAATCGATAATGGTAAGAGAGAAGATGTACCACTGTTGATGGCTTGATAATGAGCAGATAGTTCGCGGATGAAAACCCCTAGTGACCAACCATCGCCTGCGATATGGTGAATTAACACCAACAGTACATGTTCCTCTTCGGAAAGTTGCCAAAGCCTGACCCGTATTACCGCATCTTGAGCCAAATCAAATGGTTGATGACCTAACAAAATAGCTTGCTTTTCCAGTTCTTGCCAGGGGTCTGGCAAATTTTGCAGGTCTACCACTGGTAGCGTTAAGGTCAAATGCGGAACAATGACTTGCACTGGCTGGTTATTTACCATGTGAAAGTGAGTACGCAAAACTTCATGCCGCTGCACTATTTCCTGTAGGGCTTGTTCCAGCACTTTGACATTTAATTTCCCACTCATCTTTAGAGGAAAGGGTATTGTATAGGCACTACTTTCACTCTCCAATTGATGGAGAAACCAAAGACGTTGCTGTGCCCAAGACAGGGGTAAGTTTTTCTCTCGGTCGGTGGGCAAAATCGGTGGTAGTGTTAGACCGATACCTTTTTGCAACTCGGCTAAGATCACCTCACTTAAATGTGCAACCGTGGGTGATTCAAATATACAGCGTAAGGGTAAATCAATTTGGAAGGCTGTTCGCAGTCTAGAAATAACTTGGGTTGCCAGTAAAGAATGTCCTCCCAATTCAAAAAAGTTATCGTAAATCCCGACTTTCTCAATACTGAGAATCGCAGCCCAAAGGTTAGCTAAAATTTCTTGGGTAGGGGTGCTCGGTGGTATAAAGCTAGATTCTAGTCTACTCTTGAAATTTTCCGGTATGGGTAGAGCGCGGCTATCAACTTTTCCATTGGACGTTAAGGGAAACTTTTCTAGGACAACAAAGGCAGATGGAATCATGTACTCAGGCAGTTTTTCATTGAGATAGTGGCGAAGGTCTTGAATATATGTCTCTAAACTGTTCCAAGTCGATTGCCGATCGCCTATACTTTTTGATCCTGTTTTTTTAGGGAAACGCTGCTTTATTGTTGTCCGTTTTCCATAAATATTATAGAGGGGGGTTGCTTCGAGTAATTTGTCCTGAACAATGGTCAAATCATATCTATGAAATTTCAGCAACTCCGTAATTTCAGTAAGTCTGCCATTAATATCATGAACCTCAACAATAATTTGCTGGATTTTTAACCAATCTCTTTCTTGAATTCCTGCTAATACATCCCGTTCACTTTTTTCCACATCTATTTTGAGTAAATCAATACGCTCAATTTGATTTTCTTCGATGATCTCAGAAATTGTTTTTAACTGACAGGTAAATTGCTCACTCTGCAAGCGTTCAACTAATAATTCATCCAGTACTTCTTGTGATACTGTTGTCCCATTGCCTATTCCCGCATGTTGCTTAAGCAAAAAGGATTTGACAACTTCTTTTTCCTCAAATGCGTCAGCAAAGCGTCCAGAAATGACGGAAACATTGGGATAATAGGTAAATTCAGCAGATTTAGTTTCCCCAGAAAGACCAATGTTAAAGACTTTGGCATCGAGATGGTAAAGTTCTGCATTCAAGCGTAACAATTCAAAGATAGGGGGAATAGGTTCAAAAGCATAGATTTTTACCTTTGGGCAAGCTTGAGCAGCAAATAAACTAAACAAACCGATATTCGCCCCGACATCAAAAATGCAGTCTCCTTCATCAAGGGTAATTCCATGCTGTAAATAGGATTGATCGGTAAATATTTCTTGATAAAGAAATTCTGTTTCTGTTTTATTGAGATGAGCGATCGTCATCCCATTGGGTAACTCATAGAGAGAGCGATCGCTTAGTATACCCTGCTCTCTTAAACTCACCAAATTGAAAATAGTTGAAGCTTGGATATGGTCAGGAACAATATAGGCTACCAATCGCTTATTATTAGGTTCATCCTCTCTGGCAAGTACAACACATTCTCGCACAGCTTGGTGCCCAGAAAGTAGTGCTTTAATTTCTCCTAACTCAATCCGAAAGCCCCGAATTTTGACTTGATGATCGATACGTCCTTTATACTCAAGCTCACCTGTAAGCAGATATCGCGCTAAATCCCCCGTTTTGTATAAACGCCCTTGCTGCTGATTACTAAAGGGATTGGGCACAAACCGCTCCTCGGTGAGTTCACTGCACCGCCAATACCCCCTCGCCACACCACCACCGCCAACATAAATTTCTCCTACCACTCCAATGGGTACAGGTTCTTGGTATTTGTCCAGAAGGTAAATCTGCAAGTCAGGAATTGGCTGCCCAATTAAGCTACTTGTAGCTTTCACATCAGCTAGGGTTAAACGACGGATTGTTACATGAACCGTTGTTTCTGTAATGCCGTACATGTTTACCAACTGGGGTAGTTCATCCCCATGCCGTTCAAACCAAGGTTGCAACAAAGGTAACGAGAGTGCTTCTCCGCCAAATATCACCACCCGTAAACTCAATTTTTCTGTTGTCTTTGAGTGTTCATCAACTTGAATTAGTTGGTAAAAAGCGGATGGAGTTTGGTTGAGAACACTCACTTGTTCAGCAACCAGTAAGTTGTAGAATGCTTGCGAGTCTCGGCTCACCTCGTAAGACACAACCACAACACACCCGCCATACAACAAGCCTCCCCACAGTTCCCAAACGGAAAAGTCAAATGCAAATGAGTGGAACAGCGTCCATACATCCGTTTGATTAAACTGATACCAATCTTCTGTTGCTTTGAATAACCGAACGACATTGTAATGAGTGATTAATACTCCTTTGGGCTTTCCTGTAGAGCCGGATGTATAAATCATGTACGCTAGGTTATCATCCTGTACACCACTGACTAGGTTATTTTGGGGGTACTGAGCAATTTTGTCTGCTTGTTCATCTAAATACACTACAAAACTGCTCTGAGCTAGAGTGTTGCGTAATTGCGAATTCGTTACCAACACTTGCACTTGTGCATCTTCTAGTATGTGGTTCAGCCGTTCTTGGGGATTATTGGGGTCTAGTGGTACGTATGCCCCTCCGGCTTTGAGTATTCCCAATATGCCCACGATCATCTCTAGTGAACGTTCTACGCAAATACCTACCTTAGTTTCTGGTTTTACACCCAGAGTTTGCAGGTGATGCGCCAGTTGATTAGCCTGCTGATTCAATTCCCGATAAGTCAGATGTTGTCCTTCAAACTTAAGTGCTACAGCTTCGGGTGTCTTCTCCACCTGTGCTTCAAACAACTCATGCAAACACAAAAACTCAGACTCAATCCTCTGTATTTCTTTCCCTAGCAACTGCTCCCTTTCTGTAGCGTTGAGTATTGACAAATTGCCGATACACTGGTTTGGAGATTCAACAATTCTTGCTAGCAAAGTCTGAAAATGCCCACTGATGCGCTGAATTATTTCCTTATCAAACAGATAGGCGTTGTACTCTAGTTTCCCTAGCAGTTCTGAGTTTGTTTCCCACAAGTTTAAGGTTAAATCAAAGGTTGCTCCAGCTGTTGGTTTACTCAACTCGAGTTCCGTTGTGATGATTCCTGGAAGTTGCAATTTCTCCTGATTGATAGTTTCTAAAGTGAACATTACTTGCAAAAGGGGATTATTACGCGATTTGCGATCTATTTTCAGAGCTTCAATAACTTTAATAAAGGGAACTTCACTATGAGCATACGCTTCTAAAACAACTTTTTTTACTTCAGTTAACAGTTCTCGAAAGGTAGGATTATCATAAATCTGAATACGTAAGCCAAGTGTATTGACAAAAGCACCAATAAGTGGGTTTATTTGCGCTGAGGTGCGATTAGCAATACCAGTTCCAATAACTAAATCTTCCTGATGGGTGTAGCGGGAAAGTAAGATGGCGAAAGCAGCCAGGAGGGTGGTAAAAAGGGTTGTCCCAGACTGTTGACTTAACTGCTTCAACTTGCCAGTTATCTCAGCACTCACAGACAACCGTATTATACCAGATTGAAACGCTTGCTTTACGTGATCATTGCGATCGCTTAAGTAGGGCAGTTCCAAAACAGGCACAACGTCTGCCAACTGTTGCTGCCAGTAGTTTAACTGTCGGTGAAA
This sequence comes from Nostoc sp., assembly GCF_036917635.1. Lineage (GTDB taxonomy): Bacteria > Cyanobacteriota > Cyanobacteriia > Cyanobacteriales > Nostocaceae > Nostoc. The sequence continues at coordinate 11,629 of NZ_JBALCW010000061.1, read as the reverse complement.
ATTCTCAAGAGTGGTCTGTTGATTTTGCCAATGAGCAAAATCAGCATATTGAATAGGGAGTTCTGGTAAAGAAGCTATTTTTCCTGTTGAAACTTCTTGATACAGGGCTGATAATTCCCGCAAAAATATCTGGATTGACCAATCATCACAGATAATGTGGTGCAGATTGAACATCAACAAGTGAGTCTGAGGATGAAGACGGATTAAAGTCACTCGCCACACAGGAGGCTGATTCAAATCAAAAGCACGGGTACGCTCTTGCAAAAGAAGTCGTTGTGCTTGAGAAATACGCTCAGTTTCTGATAAGTTCTGCAAGTCAATTACAGGAATGTCAAAGGTCATCTGAGGTGTAATGACCTGTACTGGCGAACCATTCACCACCTTGAACCCAGTCCTAAGAATGGAATGACGCGCAATCAGATATTGGATTGCTCGCTCGAAGTTGGAAATATCCAGGTCTCCTTCCAAGCGAAACGCCCTCACCATGTTGTAGATATAATTTGACTCTTCTAGGTGATGGAGTAGCCAAAATTGTTCTTGAGTGAAGGATAAAGGCAAACCATCATTTTTTATAGTTGCATCAACAGGTTTAATAATTGATTGTGACTCAAGTACTGATTGATTTAGGAATGCTAAAATTTCTGTTTTGTATGTTCTTATTTGAGCCAATATATCTGAAGTTAGGATACCTTTAGGCGCTTGATAGCAGAGGTTGTTGCCATCAGCCCAGACTTTGATATCAAGACGGCTAAGTTCTAATAACAGTTCATCAAGCGTTTTCATAGCATACCTTCTTCATTATCATCTGTGCTGTTATCAGGCACATTTTTTTGTTCTAATGTTATCCGACAAATGTTTTCAATACGTTTGGCTAGTTGAGCTATTGTTGGTAATTCAAATACAGTTACTAAAGGAATATTTATTGATAAAGCGTTAAATAATTGTGCAATAAGTTCATTAACAAGTAGGGAGTGACCCCCTAACTCAAAAAAGTTATCATGAATCCCAATTTCTTCTACCCCGAGAATTTGAGTCCAGATGTCAACTAGTATCTGCTCAGTAGGAGTGCGAGGCAAAACTAAACTTTCTAACTGCGCTCTTTGCATCTGATTGAAAACAGGTAAACCCAAACGGTCAACTTTGCCGTTGAGTGTTAAGGGTAGCGCTTCTAAAGTCATAAAAGTTGAAGGAACCATGTAGTCTGGTAGGCTTTTTAAGAGCAGACTTCGTAGTTCTCGCAGTGAGAGTGCTTGTTGGGGAACGAGCGGCACAATATAGGCTCTTAGACCTAGATGATCGGGTGATGCTACGACAGCAGCCTCTCGGATGAGGTTGGTATTTATTAATGCCATTTCGACTTCCGAAATGTCGATGCGGTAGCCTCTGACTTTCACCTGGAAGTCTTTTCTGCCTAAGTGCAAAAGGCAGCCATCTGGCAACATACAGCCTAAGTCGCCCGTTTTATATAACAGCTTATTTTCTTCTTGGGCATTTTTCAAAAGTACTACTTCGGTCAAGTCTGGTCTTTGCCAATAACCACAAAAAAGATAACGACTTCTGACTACAATTTCACCAATCTGATTAAACTCAACTGGTTTACCTTCATCATCAATTAACAAAACCTCATGATCCTCAACTGCATAGCCAGCTGGTACAGTACTGCCAATAATTTCTGTTTCCCGATCAACAAAGTACTGACGAATTGGGCTAATTTCTGAACCTCCTAAATTGGCAACAAAAATACAGTCATCAGAGAAATGCTGCTTGTAAAGTTCTACATCTTTTTTGTAGACTGTCTCACTTCCTACCTGAATTAGGCGCAATTTGGTAAACTTCTCCTGTTGAGTTAAGGTGTTAACAAAATGGCGAAACATAGTCGCTACTACAAACAAGATGGTTATTTCTTGCTGGTTCAGCCAGCTACTTAAACCTATTAGCCCTTCTTGTTTAACGTTATATGGCAGAAGAGTTGCACCATTGAGCAACGAGCAGAAGATATCTCTCACAGCACCAGCAAAATTTGGGGAGTACAAAAGCGCTAGCTTATCATTGGCACAAATATGACCGCTGTTGGTATAGTTCATCGTCAGATGCAGAATATAACGATGGTTTTGGATCACGCCTTTAGGCTGCCCTGTTGAGCCAGAGGTATAAATAATGTAGGCAAAATTATCTGGTTGCAGAGGTAAATCTAGATTTTCACAAGAAATGCTGGAATCTATCTCGTCAATATTGAGTATTTCTAATCCGCTAATTTGCAATTTTTTGGCAAATGAGATATTTCTGCTATCTGTTAGCAATAAACCTGCTTGTGAATCTTTCAGAATATAGCTAATCCTTGCTTGTGGCAGCGAGGCATCTAGTGGTACATAAAACTTACCAACTTTCAATACACCCATAATTGCAGCAATTATCGGAGCACCACTCTCAAATAATATTGCAATTGGTTCTGCTTGGCGTTCAGCTTTGCTGCGCCGAAGGTGTTCGCCTTCGGCGCAGCAAAGCTGAACGCGCTTGATTAAGATAGCCCTGGCTATCCGATTGGCAAACTGATTCAGGGCATTATATGTGAACACATGCTCCCCAGTCTTAACAGCAATCTGCTCAGGATGCATATCTACTTGTTTTTGAAAGCGCTCAGGAACCGATAGTTCAACATCTTTCTTGTCGAACTTTATAAAAGGGGTATTTGGGTGGACATTACGTCTCTGAATTAACTGTTGCAAAGAGTTATTCATCGTTGATCTTCATGATTAGGGCTATTTAATTTTTCTTGGCGTTAATGACTGACTGTCCTCAAATGCTGCAAGGATTTAAGTCTACTCTTCAAAGTTAGTGTTACAGGATCAATAATTTCTAATTTTGATAAGAACCTCTTAACTTGCTTAGAAGAATGAGTTTTCAACCATTCCAGCAAGTAGGGAATTTCGCTACATCCAGCGATGATACAGTCAACAGAAGGCTGGAGTTTGAGTAGTTCAACGAAAAAATGCTCACCGACTTTACAAGCAAAATTGTAGTCAGATGTTTTTACTCCTTGATAAATAGATTGCATTAATATTGATTGCAATTCATCGTTTGGTTCTAAGTAAACAATGCCCACTTTTTGAAGTGGTCGAGAGTAAACACATCCTAGTCGCGTTGCTGTAGTACATAGAATTAAAGGCTGACAAAAGTTTCGTTGTTGCAAGTGCTGTATTGTAATGTCAATCAAAGAGATCCATCGCAGTCTGAAAAAAATCTTTGAATAATTAAGCAGGAGTTGCTGCATCACTTCAGGTAAGAAATAATGAGCGCCATTGCACAGAACGATCAACTCAACAGGTTCAACGCTAGAGCAAATATACTGCATTGCTTCTCGGATAGCGATCGCAAGCATGATCGCTAAATCCGGCTCTTGAGATGCACCAATTTGAGTCTTTTGTTGAATGGCCGTAGTGCGATTAGGCAATGAACAAGCTTGAAACAGAACAATTTCCCTACTGTTTTGGAACATCTGACAGGCTACCTCAAAAGCTCCCAAACCTGCTAAAGGTCCCATTCCGCCCAACAATAGTAAAGGAGGCGCTTGAGTCTGTTTTGGTCTAAGCACAATGACTTCAGTGGGGTAACTTTGATCCTCAACAGCCTCTGAGCGTAGCTTTTTGTTTTGAGCGATCGCACACAGATGTTGTCGAAAATCTAAAGTTGCAGCAATAGCTTGTTGAGCATCGTTAAAAAAATGTTGAGCTTGAGGTTTAAGACACGGATAGCAGATGTTTTGCTGCATTTATTTCTTGTCTCATCTCTATAGTTAGTGCTTCCATTACAGTACCTAACCGAGTTAGGTACTCCTTAAACAAAAGTTTTGCCTGTGTATAGTCAATTGGAGTGTTAGTAGCTTTGCTGTACTCATTCAAGGCTTTGACGACTACTTGAAAGTGAGCCACTTCCGTTTCGTCTGCAACATGAACACCGATATAGAACAGAGCTTTCTTTTTTTCTTCAGGGGAAAAGTGGTAATAGTTCTCAATTAATTCTGAAAAAGCAAATAAGGCTCGCGTATACTCACCGTGGTTGTAAATTTCTGAGAACATATTTGTGAATAACCCCTTGTAAATATCATCTACCACCATGTTGTGATATATCCATTTCTTAAAATCACGCGCTTGGGGTAAACAATATTCATCTAATTGCCAAGGGTAATTTCCTAAAAAGCTGTTAGCAAAATCTTCATAGAGTGCAGCGTGAGTTACACCTTCGTAGTCTAATCCCAAATCTTCGTGACTAGTTTCAGCATTGAAGGCGCTAGCTAATAATAATTGTTCCCGTTCTTGAATATTTTTGGTTAAAGCAAGACGTTGTAAACGGCAAGATAGGCCATATATACCTAACATTTTCAAGTGCGTAGCTTTCCAGGAATTAAAGAATGTAGCTAGCATTTTGCTTGACCAGCAATGGGTAGGTAACAGATCAAAAAAGTTTTCACAATGTTGCAGTGCTTCACTTGCTTCCAAGAAACTCTGACTCAAAGCCTGTTGCAACTTTTCATCAGAAACCATGTTGATAATACTGCTAACCGTACGGATAATGCTAGATGTTGACGCGATCGTAGACATATGATGTTAAAGGCTTCCTTTGCACCAGGAGAAACTGGAGCAATCTTTTCCAAGCTAATGTTAAGCATATCAGGTTGTCAGCAATAGAATCCGTTACTAAAATTCATAGTTGCAGAGGTTTACAAATTTTCATGTAAGAGAATGAAAACTAAAACAGTAAATATGAATTTTTTGGATAACTTTTGCAAATACCCTGACTCTAACAGTTTATTAAAGCATTTTCATTTGAAATCAAACAAGTACATAAATGTCATATCTTTATCTCTGCTGGAAGATATTTTTAGTTACTGCTTCACAAACTAGTTTTTTGGCAATATATAAGTATTACAACTTTGAATAAGTAAATAGGTACAATTAAACCAAAGTATGTAAACTTATGTAAAGCGCAAAAAAAGCTTTAAATATAAGCTTTTAAGCTATTTAAATTTCTTAATTTAGTTGTCTTTTTTAGCGCCCACCTACTTATATAATGTCATACATATTATTCTTGTTCATATATATAAATAGTTTGTCAATAAATATAATTCATATATTTAGTTAAGTTACATTAATTTTGATGACAGAAAATTAAATATAAATTATTAATTAAATATTGCTATATGGGATGACAATTCCTTGTAGGCGATAGATTATTGTTAATTAAATTTGCTTAAAACAATGATTGCCCAAGAAATTATCAAACGCTATGCAGCGAAGGAAAGAGATTTTCAACACCTGAATTTAAGCCAGATTTATTTGCAGGGTGTTGATTTCAGTGGTGTTGATTTCAGCTATGCTAACCTCAGTAGTGCCAATCTCAGTGAGGCTAACTTAAGTTATGCCACGCTGGTTTGGACAGACCTAAATCGAGCAGACTTGCAAAAAGCCAATTTGCAAAACGCAAATCTATTAAATGTGAGTTTATTGTGGGCAAATTTGAGTCACGCTACTCTAACTAGGGTGAACTTAACCGGCGCTCACTTGAATTATGCCAAGCTTGATTCTGTCTGCTTACGAGAGGCAATTTTAACAGAGACTGATTTAGAAAAGGCTTGTTTGACTCGAGCAGACTTAACTGGGGCAAATTTGTTTAAAGCAAATCTCAAAGCCACAGACTTTACTGGTGCTAAGTTTGATGATGCCAATCTGCGTGAATCCAACTGGGAAGGAGCAATTTTATGTACTGCTTCTTTGCAACGAGTTGATTTGGAAGGAGCGCAATTACACGATACTATTTTAAAGGGAGCTAACTTAACAGAATCAGATTTAATTAAATCAGACTTGAGTAGTGCAGATTTGAGTGATGCAATTTTACGTCAAACTGCCTTGGAGTTAGCCTGTTTATTTAATACAGACTTGAGTCGTGCTGATTTAAAGTTAGCTTCTTTATTTAACGCCAACTTAGAGGAGGCAGTTCTAAATGAGGCAAATTTGAGTGATAGTGATTTAAGACACACAAATTTTACAAATACTCAATTAGAAAGAGTAAATTTTTCCGGTTCTCGCGTTAAGGGAGCGGTATTTACCGATGCTATTGGGTTAACTTCTCAACAAAAGCAATGGCTGAGGCAAAATGGAGCATTGAATATTTCTGATTTTTAGAATGATGGCTAATATTAATTCGTGATGTATAGTTATGAAAGTCTAAATATGTAGAAATGGAAGGCTTGCACCTTTGCTTTGAGAGAATTGGGATGAAAATAAATATAATTTTAAACATCTTTAATTTTGAAGAGAGATGAGGAGTCTAGAACAATTTATCCAATTGACAGAAGCATTAATTACTAATAAAACAGGGAAATCACTCTCATTTATCCAAAAAGCTGTCTTGTCAGGATCTCTATTGGAAACAAAAAAAAGTTACGGGCAAATTGCTACAGAAAATAACTACTCTGAGAACTATATTAGGCAATTAGTTGCTCCTAAATTATGGCAACTACTTTCTATTACTCTTGGTGAGAAAGTTAATCGAACCAATTGTCGTGCTGTGCTAGAGCAACGACTAGACAGTTCATATTTGCAAACAATATCTCAGTCTACACAGATGCGGCAAAAGATAGATCTAGAACCTCCAGAAGGACAAGTTTCGCTTTCTTCTACCTTATATATTGAACGGGGCTTAGAACAAGTCTGTTATCGAGCAATTCTTCAACCTCGTGCGTTTATCCACATCAAAGCGCCGCGAAAGATGGGGAAAACTTCTTTAATGACTAGAATCCTCGCTTATGGGAGTTCGCATGATTATCATACTGTAAGGTTAAGTTTACATCGTGCTGAAACAGAAGTTTTTAGCTCATTAGAAAAATTTTTACGCTGGTTTTGTGCCAATGTTACTCATCAGTTAGGAATAAAGTCAAAGTTACAAGAATATTGGGACGAGGATATGGGTGATTTGATGAACTGTACTATCTACTTTCAAGGGTATGTATTACAGGAAATCCCTACTCCCGTTATCTTAGCATTAGATGAAGTAAATAAATTGTTTGAATATCCTCAATTAACTCGTGATTTCTTGAGGCTATTGCGCTCATGGTATGAAGAAACAAGAGATATATCAATTTGGCAAAAATTACGAGTGTTAATTGTTAAATCTACCGATATTTATATTAATTTAGATATTAATAAATCTCCTTTTAATGTAGGATTAGCAATTGAATTGCCTACTTTTACAAGATTGCAGTTAGAAGATTTAGCACAACGTCACGGACTCGAAATGACAGCTTTGCAATTTGAACAATTAATGGCGCTTACAGGAGGATTTCCTTACTTGGTGCGACTGGCATTTTATCATAGCGTTCAATATCAAATTCCTGTAGACGATATACTACAAAATGCCACAAATGATACTGGAATTTTTAGCGATTATTTGCACAATCAGTTACATTGTCTTTTGCAAAATCCTGATTTGGTTGATGGTTTTCAACAGGTTATTAAGTCAACTGTACCGATTACCTTAGAACAAGAAGTAGCATTTAAGTTAAAAAGTTTGGGGCTGATATATATGGAAGGAAAAACTGCAACAGTAAGTTGTGATTTGTATAGACAGTATTTTAGCGATCGCTTTACCAAGAATACAGCAATTTTAAATCATTCGTAACAAATAAAAAGTCGGTTCTGTGGGCTTCAAATAAAAAAACGAGTTAACCATGTTTAAAATAATAAACATTCATAGACAGTACTCTCGGTACTTTAAAATATACACCATTTTATTGTTTAATAATATATTTACTTATTTTATTACCTGTTCTCATCCAGCTAATGCTCAAATAATACCCGATCGCACTTTGGGAAGCGAACAATCTACCATTACCCCTCAAAATGTACGTGAATTAATTGATGGAGGTGCAATTCGTGGTGGTAATCTCTTCCACAGTTTTCAAGAATTTAATGTTAATCAAGGACAACAGGTTTATTTTGCTAATCCGTCGGGTATTAATAATATCCTCACTCGCGTTACAGGAAATCATATATCTAAAATTTTTGGCACATTAGGTGTAGATGGTGTTGCAAACTTATTTTTGATTAATCCGAATGGGATTATTTTTGGTAAAAATGCCAGATTAGATATTGCAGGTTCTTTTACAGCTAGTACTGCAAATGCAATTAAATTAGGAACAAATGGGTTATTTAGTACTACTGAAACTCAAAAAAGTAATTTATTAACAATTCAACCAACAGCTTTATTTTCTAATGCCCTACACCAACCACAGACAGAAATTAGCAATCAGGGAAATTTAACAATAGGTACTGGGCAAACTCTGACTTTACAGGGAGATATTATTACTAATAGAGGTTCCCTAACTGTACCAGAAGGAACTGTAAAGCTTTTAGGTAATCAGGTGAGCTTATTAAATAATGCCAAGATTAACACTGATGCTCTCAAAAACGGCAATGGCGGCACTGTAATTATTAAAGCAAATAATTTGACGCATTTTGAGGGTAATATTAGCGCCCGTGGTGGTGAAAATTCTGGGAAGGGTGGGTTTGTAGAAGTATCAGGTGGCAGGGTGGAATTTGTTGGTACTGTAGATACTAGTACTGTAAATGGTTTTGGAACATTACTGCTTGACCCGAAAGATATTCTGATTCAACCAGGGGGTACTGTTAGCGGTCAAAGTCTAAGCCAAGCGTTAGCGGTCAATAATGTCAGTTTACAGGCTAACAATGATATTACTGTTGATGATGATATCACTGGTATTGGGGCAAATAATCTTAACTTAGAAGCGGGGCGATCGCTCACCATCAATCCCAACCGCAGTATCATTCTCAATGGTGGTAATTTTAACGCGAAAATTAACGATGAAAATGCGATCGCCACCGAAAGAGATCCTGGAGTAGCGCAATTTTTCATGAACCCAGGTTCCCAAATCCTCACCAATGGCGGAAATACAACTATTACATCAGGAACTTTTGGGCAAACCAGTCAAATTAATACTACCGATGCATCTATTATCTCTGCAAAAAGTAGCGGCAATGGTGGCGACATTACTCTAAACGCTATCAATGATATTACGACTGGTAATTTAATTAGTGGGTTTTTCAACATACCAAATATCACCGACTCCAATAATAGTGGTGACATCGTTATTAACAGCAGCGCAGGCGGAATTACCACTACTAATTATCTGTTAGCTAATGCCCAACAGCAAGCAGGAAATATTTCTCTCACCGCCGCAGGTAATCTCAGCCTCAATGCCGCAGGCGACTTTCCCCGCTCAGGTAATATCGCTTCTATTGGAGATACACCAGGTAAAATTACATTTACTAGTGGTAATATCCTCTCTGGTAAAAATATTCGCATCATCAATGCCAACTTAGGTGCAGATAAAGGCAATGATATTACCCTCACCGCCCGCTCAATTTTTCTAGATACTACATCTATTTTTGCCCTAGCCAGGGGTAAAGGTCGAGGGGGAAATATGATTCTCAATGCTACAGATGATGTAGTCATGCAGACAAGCGATATTGGTACAAATTCCGATGCGGCGTTGGCTGTAAATCTTCCTACTGGTGCTAGCGGCGATGCTGGAGATTTTACTCTCAATGCTCGTCGGTTGAGCATTAGCCAAGATCCTACAGCTTTTTTCCCATTTAAAGCAACTTCCATAAGTACTGGAACTGACCTAAACACGACAGGAAATGCCGGGAATTTAACAATCAATGCTTCAGAATCCGTAGAAGTTATCGGTCGTCAACCCACAACCCCGATACTTACCCCTAGCCAATTGGTGAGCCAACTTCTACAAGGAACAGGAGTAGGTATAAACACAAATGCTTTTGGGAGTGGTAACTCTGGGAAACTGACGGTTAACACTGGGCGCTTAGTTGTTCAAGATGCAGGTGGAATTAGCACGTTCCCAGTTTCAGGTAATGGCGGAGATTTAACAATTAATGCTACAGAGATATTGTTGCAGAATTTTGCCGGCATTCAAACGGCAACTGCTGGTTCCGGGCAAGCCGGGAATTTGACAATTAATGCTGATAATGTAACGCTCACCAATAGGTCGATAATCGATGCAGCGGCGCTAGCTGGTACGGGTAATGCAGGCAACTTAACTTTATCGGTTAAACAACTAAATGTCCGTGATGGTTCCATTGTTTCCTCAGCAACCACAGGAGAGGGAAATGGAGCAACATTAAATCTCAACGCTACCGACAAAGTAGAAGTGGTGGGAACTTTCGCAGACAATAGCAGTTTTCCCAGTAGCATCGCAACGGCTTCCTTGAGTCCAATTGGTAATGCTGGGGCTTTGAATATTACGACTGGGCAGTTAATTATCCACCAAGGGGGAGAGATTACCAGTGGTACCGTTGGTCAAGGAAATGGCGCACCCATTACAATTAATACCCGCAGGCTGCAATTAGATAATGGTAGGATTAACGCTTCAACTGCTGGTGCTGGTAATGGCGGTGATATTACTATCAACGCCAGCGAATCTGTAGAAGTTGCTGGTAATGGATTTACAGACTTGCAGGAAAAAATTATCAATCCAGCTTATGCGGGTACTCTCAACCTTGCTAACTTTGACCAGGGAATTGTTGCTGTCAGCGCAGGCCAAGGTAAAGCCGGAAATGTTGTGATTCAAACCCCGAATTTTCTTACCCGCAATAGTGGATTAATTGCTACTACTGCCTTGGGTCAAGGACAAGGGGGGAATATTACTATCAATAGCAGTGATAACTTCGAGTTAGATAACTCTTTCATCGGTACAGGAACATTAACCAATGCCGAATCTGGCAATGTTAACTTAACAGCACGTCAACTTACAGCTAAAGGCGGCGCACAGGTATTTACTACTACCTTTGGTTCTGGAAAAGCTGGGGATTTAACAGTTAATGGTTTCGAGTCCATTGATTTAATTGACCCCTCGCAGCAGGGTTTTGGCTCAGGCTTATTTGCCTCTTCGGCTCAAACTGCTTCAGGAAACGGGGGAGACATTAATATCAGCATTCCCAATGGTGACTTAAATATTGGCGATCGCGCAACCGTATCTGTCAACGCTTTAGGAACAGGCAATGCTGGAGATATTAATATTGATGCCCGTGCAATTTCTCTTAATCAAGGTTCCATCACTGCTACCAGCGTTTCTGGACAAGGAGGTAACATCAACCTCAAGGTATCCAATAACCTACTTTTACGAAATAACAGTCAAATTTCCACTCGTGCAGGAACAGAAAACAGTGGCGGTGGTAATGGTGGCAATATCAATATTAATAGTGAATTTATTACTGCTGTTCCGCAAGAAAACAGTGACATCACCGCCAATGCTTTTGCTGGTAATGGTGGGAATATCAACATTACTAGTCAAGGTATTTTTGGCTTACAGGTTAGTAACGAACTCACCCCAAATAGTGACATCACCGCCAGTTCTCAATTAGGCATTAATGGCACGATTAATATCAACACCCCAGATGTTGATCCCTCTAGAGGATTAACTCAATTGCCTTCTGTGCCTACCAGGGCAAACGCATCTTAATTGGAACGAAAAATGAGGTATGATGGAGGGTTAGCATTTTTGCTGCTACTCCAGGTGAGCGGTGCATCCACTACT
>NZ_JBALCW010000060.1:0-35672 GCF_036917635.1 Nostoc sp. | reverse complement strand
AAATTACCCAATCTGGTGGGGTGGGCATCTTGCCCGCCCTTGTATATGGGCGGGCAAGATGCCCACCCCACAAGAAGTAGTTGAGTATTTTTTTATTTGGAAGTCCCTTAGCGCTAAAGCGCAACTACGAGCCAGTGATGATTATTTGCGCCCACTTACGTACTGTGTTCTTAATTATTCGTTTGTAGCGTGAATATGAGTCTTTAATCTGGTATCTTTTTTGTTGGCTTGTGCCAAACTTTCAGTTACCCTGAAGGCTAAAACAGTTTGTAACTAATTAGTTAACTAAACCAAATCTTAGTTGAGAACCGTAGTTTTCACGCTCTCCCTAAATCCCTCTCCCTCTCTCTGGGAGAGGGAGTTTGAAATTCTGGCTTCCCAAATCCCAGAGAGAGGGATTCGGGGTTGGGGGATGAGGGCAAATCCTTTTCATCATGGAAGAACTATAGGTTTCAAGATAGACGTGGTTTATTCAGAAACTCCCCAAAAACTGCTAGCGTCAAACAAAGGAAAATATCATTGTGGACTTTCGAGCTTGAAAACCCGTTCTAACTACTGGCAACTGCTGCCTTATATCAGACTCCAGTGGCAAACCCTCACCAAGGGACTTATTGGTATCTTGGGATACGTGCTGGCGACATTAGTGTTGATCAATCTTGCCGGTAAATTGGCAACTCCCTTTGCCCAAGGTAATGTAGTAGCGATCGCTCAAATAACTGGCAGTTGTGCCTTAGTATTTCTTGTTAGAGGATTGTTTCAGTCTATACAAGATATGTATATGGCGAAAGCTGCTTTGAGAGTTGCTTTTCATCTCCGCCAGCAAGTCTACGCCCATCTTCAAAAGCTAAATCTCAGCTATTTTGAAACAGCAAAAGCAGGTGATTTATCTTACCGCCTCACAGAAGATGTTGACCGGGTTGGCGAAGTGGTAAATAAAGGATTTCACGACTTTATCCCCTGCATTTTGCAGTTGCTGGCAATTCCGATTTACATGATTTATCTGAATTGGCAACTGACATTAGCAACAGTGATAGTTGCACCGTTGATGGGTATTTTAGTGGGCTGGTTTGGGGAACGGTTACGCAAATATTCCTTAAAAAGTCAAAATCGCGTGTCGGGTTTATCAGCCATCCTTGCGGAAGTTTTCAACGGTATTCGTTTGGTACAAGCTTTTGCAGCCGAAAATTACGAAATCGCCCGCTTTGGCCATGAAGCAGAACGCAGTCTCAAAGCAAAATACTCCGCCGAACGCTTGAAAGCGATTCAGATTCCGATCATCGGATTTTTGGAAGCCTTAAGTGCGTTATCGTTACTGATTGTGGGAGCTTGGCAAATTTCCCAAAATAACTTAACAGTGGCGAATTTTTTCAGTTATCTGGCGGCGGCGGCGCTGTTAATTGATCCCATTGGTCATACTACTAACAACTACAACGAATTTAAGCAGGGTGAAGCATCTGTTGACCGCGTTTTTGAATTGATGGCAATTCAGCCGACGGTGATCGAAAAAGCAAATGCGATCGCTCTGCCGCCAGTCAAAGGCAAGGTAGAATATCGTCATATTTCCTTTGCTTATAAACCAGGTGAACCTGTATTAAAAGATATCAGTTTATTAGTATCTCCAGGTGAAGCGATCGCTCTTGTGGGTGCTTCGGGTGCCGGTAAAACCACATTTGTCAACCTCCTCCCCCGTTTTTACGATCCTGAAGTTGGTCAAATATTAATTGATGGTATTGATATTCGAGATGTGAAACTGCATAGTCTGCGGCGACAAATTGGGATTGTTCCTCAAGAAACCATCATGTTTTCCGGGACAATTGCCCAAAATATCGCCTTTGGACAAGATGTTTTTGATATGGAAGCAGTTAAAGATGCGGCGAAAATTGCTAATGCTCATCAGTTTATTAGCCAACTGCCAGAAGGTTATCAGACTTGGGTGGGTGAACGTGGGGTAAACTTATCAGGTGGACAAAGACAAAGAATTGCGATCGCTCGTGCTGTTCTGCTCAATCCCCAAATATTGATTCTTGATGAGGCGACATCAGCATTAGATTCTGAGTCGGAAGCGCTGGTACAGGAAGCGCTGGAAAGACTGATGGAAAAACGGACAGTATTTATTATTGCTCACCGTTTATCGACAGTTAGGCGGTGCGATCGTATTTTAGTTCTCGAACAGGGACAAATTGTCGAATCGGGAACCCATGAAGAATTATTAGCCTTAGAGCGTCGCTATGCGCGGTTTTATGCCCAGCAATTTAGTTAGGAGTGGGCAAAAATAATTTTTCAGAATAAATATATAGTGGTTGGGTTAGTTTTCTCTGGGCTAGTAATGGTTGATAGTCGCTTTACCCATCTAGCTGTATTAGTTGTATAGCAGTCGCCAAAGCCGTTAGGACAGTTCGCGGAAAAGGCGTCTTCAACAGCATACTTTGTGATTTTATTGTTCTCCTAAGCTCCCTGTCCGTTGCTATATCTAGTGCTTTAGGACTCCTATTTAATTTTTGAAAAAAATCCGTACAACTCGAAAGGGCTGATTCCCTAGTCCCTACTCCCTACTCCCTACTCCCTGCCTACGCAAATAAGTTCAAAAATCAAATTGGATTGCTATAATTCTGGGTTAGTTCCTGGGAATGTCAATGGTGTAGTAGCGAGAAACAATTCTGACTAATCGGTGTCAAAACGTTATAGCGTGTGGATTACAACCTCTATATCAAGCAAAAACATAATTTTTGTAATAAACTTAAGACAGCACTAGCACATCTAATTTGGTGTAACCTGTCAATTTTTATATGAAGCATGAAAATTAAAGCTCTTAGGCAGTCAACGTAATGAGCAATAACATGGCAGTCAAACTAGTTAGGGTAGATGCTTTTTGGGATTCTGAAGGTGAAGTCTGGGTTGCTACTAGTGAGGATTTGCCCGGATTGGTTACAGAAGCATCTAGCAATGAAGTACTACTAGAGAAGCTTAAAGTGATGATTCCAGAGCTTTTAGAGCTAAACAACTCTTTTTCTCTTGTGAATCCACTAGGTATTGATTTAGACTTGACAAGTCGTCGCAGTGAACGTATAAGCGTTCCTTGTTAAATGGCTGTTTCATTCACTGCTGAACTCAAACGGATTCTTTCAGAAGCAGGATGCTACTACAAGAGACAAGGCAAAGGAGATCATGAGTTCTGGTATAGCCCAAAAACAGATCATTGTTTTGTGCTTGATCAGTGTATCAAATCCCGTCATACGGCAAATGCAGTTTTAAAACAAGCTGGTTTGCCGAAGGGCTTTTAGTTCTATGCGATGATTCTTAAATATAAAAATGAAAACCCTTCTTTTATTAAAAAGAGGGGTTTTCATTTTTATGTAATAAATTTTTTTTAAACTTCTTATTTAATTACTAACATAAAGTTTCGTTTTCATTTTATATTTTTCATCAATGGTGATACCATTTGTTTGTGAGGCTGCGTCGGGCAAACGCATCTAAATATTGACAAGAAAGCAGAGGGGCAAAGGAAAAAAGTATTTTCGTTATAAGCTTTGCCCCATGCTAACTATTTCCTAGACTGAATTGCCTTAATTAAGTCATAAAAAGGTTGCCAATTATCTTCCTGAGCAATTGCTTCCCAAATAGATTCAATCACAGGTCTTAATAATACCGTTTGCGGATTATGAACGGCTAGAGTTTGGGCAATTACATCGATGCCGCAGCTACGCCCGTCGTAGACATCGCATTCCAAATCATTCAAGATTTTATGATACAGTATGCACCAATCATCAAAAAATCCTGATGCACCCGGTACTGGCACAATATCTGAACCATTCATCACAAAACCTGGATTATCGCGCCATTTCGATGAAAAAGTCCGAGCCATCTCATAAAAGAATTGGTGATAACCAACTTGGCTATCTTTCAAAAATTCAATCGTTAGATTCAACAATTCCCTAGCTTCTGGATGTGGCAAATCCTCAAAACCTAACTTTTGCAACATCAAAGAACTGTATTCAGCTTGATAATACTCAGCAAACTTAGCTAATCCAGCTTCCATTTCGGCTTTATCGATAATCGCCTTTAAAGGTTCCTGGAGCATTTCTAAATTCAACTGGCAAATAATTGGTTGATTCCCGTAACAGTAGCGTCCAGAATAGTCAAAATATGCAGCTATAAAGGATGGGTCATAAGTCGGGATAAATGCGTAAGG
Source organism: Nostoc sp. (assembly GCF_036917635.1). Classification (GTDB taxonomy): domain Bacteria; phylum Cyanobacteriota; class Cyanobacteriia; order Cyanobacteriales; family Nostocaceae; genus Nostoc. The sequence continues at coordinate 31,483 of NZ_JBALCW010000060.1, read as the reverse complement.
GCCATAGTCAAAACTCTCTCCCGTAATCGACATATTGTCAGTATTTAGGACTGCATGACAAAAGCCAGCCGCCATCCACTGCGCTACTAGTTTTGCAACTCGTTTCACTAATTCGGCGTAAAACAAGACATATTTATCTTGTTCAAAACTTAAGTGTCGATAATACTGCTCAATTACGTGGTCTAATAACTTCTTAGTTAAATCTGGACGCTGGAAAAAATGCAGTCGCTCAAAAGTGCCAAACCGAATATGAGAACTGCTCATCCTAATCATCACAGATGAGCGGGTAGGCGAAGGTTCATCACCCCGCCAGAGGGGTAAACCTGTTTCAATCATGGTCAGACAGCGCGAGGTACGTACACCCAAGTGGTGTAGTGCTTCCGCAGCCAGAACTTCCCGCATCCCACCTTTGAGTGTGAGCATACCATCGCCACCACGGGAGTAGGGCGTTCTCCCTGAGCCTTTCGTGCCAAAATCGTACAATTCGCCATCAGTGGCGCGTACTTGCCCATAGAGGAAGCCTCTACCATCACCTAACTGTCTGTTGTATTCACCAAATTGATAGCCGTGGTAACGCAGCGCCAACAAGGGTTTACGCCCCTGAAATTTGCCAAAAGCTGTGATAAAATCTTCGTCTTTAACTAGTTGGGGGTCTAGACCTAAGCGCGGTAGCAGTGCATCGTTACGCCAACGCAGGAGGTGTTGAGGAAATTCTTCTGCTGCAACCTCGTCGTAGTAGTCGTCGCCTAGAGATTCCAAGGCGCTTTCGTAGTTGAGGCAGAGAAAAGGATTGCTAGAATTTTTGTAGTTCGGAGTTTCAGCCAGAGTCATTACGAGCAAAGCTTAATTCATTCTTCCCTTAATACTACCTCTGGCTTCAGCATCAGCATAGACGCAAAAAGCAACCTATATCTAAAATATGGCAGCGTCACATCAAAATCTAGAGCGCATAATGAATAAAGTTTTGAAATTAAAGAAAAATTTAACTCAATTAGCTATTTTAGACGCTACATTTGAGGTTTTTGGCTCAGAATTACACCAATATCAATTTAAACCTTGCTTGAGTAACAAAGATATTCAAGTCTTTGAATCTAGATATAATATTAAGCTACCAAGTGAATATCGAAACTTTATCGTAGAAATTGGTAATGGTGGTGCAGGCCCAGGATACGGCTTATCTGGACTATCGGGAATTGAATCTGAAGATGTCATCCCAGAAAAAGTATACCCTGAGAATTACGAAATTCTCTTTAAAGCATTTCCTTTGACAGAAGCATGGAATGATTTAGATTTAATTGTCAAGAATAATACAGATTTTGTTACCAACAATAATAAATATTTCGACGATAAATTTATCCAGGGTACTCTGCCAATCACAAATTATGGTTGTGGAATTTATGCGATTTTAGTCGTTACTGGAGAGCAGTCAGGAAAAATCTGGATAGATGACCGTACTAATGATAATGGAATATATCCTGCTTCTTTGAGCTTTTGCCATGCTTTCCATGACATCAACCCTGATGATTCTTATCCAAATAGCAATGAGGAGCAACCTTTAAGTTTTTATGATTGGTATGAAGACTGGCTGAACCGAAGTTTGGATCAAATCCGCCAGTCTTCCGAAAGTTAAGCTTAATTAAAAATAAAACCGAGTTTTATTTTTTCATTGGTTCTGATGTTTGTGGAGTAACTGCTGTTGGATTTGATGTTGGTTGTGATGGTTGTGAAGATACAATTTGCTTCACTTGCTGGTTATAAGTTTGCAAAATTGATTGAACCTGTTTTTGTTGATCTGGATTCAGATTCAAAGATGTTAACACTGTTTTGATTCTCTGACGAGATTGCAGCGCTGCCTTAAATTTAGTAGTTTGGGACGGGTTTAAGAGAGCTTGAATATCCTTATCTCTTTGCTGACGTGCTACTTTGATTTGTAGGCGCTGTTGATTTGTAAGCTTGATTTTTTGGTGTGATGCAGCACTGACCTGAGTTTTTAAGGCTGGTGTAGTGTTGGGATTTTGAACTGGTTGTGCCAAGACACTTCCGTGTAAAATGGTAGCAAAAGCGAAGATAGCAGAAACAACAGATAAGCGCTTTATATAATTAATGGGCATTTTGAAAAACTCCTCAATCATTTAATAGTATTAGTCACATCAGCTCAAGCAAACCTTGATAACTGAGCCGAGTAGCGAATAAATATTACTATTGCATTTCCTTGTGGAGTTGTTGTGTATTTATTATGGATTTGTTATGAATTTATAGATGCTTGCAACTGATTTCTAAAATTAATAAAACCTAATACCATTTCTTTGTGAGGCTGCGCCAAACCCTGTTAAGTTCTTCTTTCTTTGTGTTCTTTGCGACGCCAGTCGCTACAACGGGGGGAACCCCCCTTCGGGTTCACCACTCACCTACGGCGGGAAACCCGCCTACAGCGCTGGATTCACCGCAACGCGCTGCCTCTTCTTTGCGGTTCGTTTTTCTTTCTTGTACTTAAATATGGTTTAGCGCATCTTCATACAGAATTGCTATAAGTTATTATTGTAACATTATCAATAGCTGTGGGGTTAACAATGCTCACCAAGTAGAAATAATACTTTGGGCGAAACTAAAGCATTAGAACCTATGCAACAATTACTTAAGTTGGATTTAAAAATAGTATTTATAAATAAGTAAATTCTCAGTAATTATAGAAAGTAAATAAAGTAAGTTTTCTTAAAAAATATCCTCAGCCGATTTTAGATTTTAGGTGCTTGCCAATTAGGATTGATCAGACTTGTCATAATATGATCTTCCCATTGCCCATTAATTAATAAATAGTCTCTAGCATATCCTTCAATGACAAAACCGAGTCTTTTGAGTACATTGCCACTGCGCCGATTGTGAGGCATATAATTAGCCATGACTCGGTGAAAATTTAACTCTTTAAAAAGATATTCGATGGCGGCTTTTAGCCCTTCTGTCATATATCCTTTACCTTGTTTACTTTCAGCAAGGCTATATCCCACGTAGCAAAAATCAGCGGCTCCTCGGACAAAATTACTAAAATTTATAGTGCCAATAATTACAGTAGGATTTTTTTGCGTAAAAATAAATAGCTTTAACGATTGACCATTAATAAATTCTAGAAAATTGTTTTCTATCTGATACTGCCAATACTCTTGGGTAAAAAACCCATCAGCCCAAAGAGGGTAAAATGGGGTGAGATAGGTTTTGTTATGAATGAAGTATTTGAGAATTTGGGGTATATCTTCATGGATAGCCGCTCGTAAGAACAGGCGATCGCTTGTAATTAGTGGCAGTTCTGATATCATAGACTACTTGATTAACAGCATGTCTTGCAAGCAGATTCTCTAGACTTTATAAGTTTTTTCATGCCTGCGGTAGTGCGGTAGAATTTTTTTCAAATACTTGCACTGTTAGGGTCAATATTATTAATAGCGATCGCCTTGGTCATGTTAAAGAATATGGGCGTACAGCCAAGTGGCATAGCAGTTTTTATATTGGCTTATATGGTCAACCAGCGCTATAGAGGGTTTCCCTCTGTAGGTGACTGGTGTAAGCGTAGCGGTAGCAACGTAGGAGCGTCACCCGAAGGCTCAAACTTGGGTAAATTTTTTGGAACTATATTAAGATTTAGTCACGAATTTAATTAAATTGTAATAAGCGGAAGTATTACTAACGGGTACACAGGGGTATGGAGCTTATTTTATCTGCATCCTAGCCTTTTTTGTCGCCCGGTCAGGTTATTTAATTAGTCAATAATATAATTATAACTTAATTTTTACATTAATGTTCTATAATTAATTTCGTTAAAATTGTTTTGAAGGTATGTTGTCATAATGAATAGAGTTCTTTCTAAAAACAATTTACTATCTTATTTATTAATACTGGGCGTTACTATTCCGGCTGTTTATTCTACGAAGCCCGCGTACAGCCAAGTAGGATTAACTCCTTTAGAACTTTTTTACAGTGGTAATAGAGGAGATAACTATACTACAGCAACAGATATCGGTCGGAGATCAGCTATTGATGCTGGATATGGTTTAAGCCGAGTTGAAGGGTGTGTTTTTCTTAGGCAGCAGCCTGGAACTGTTCCATTGTTGTTGTATTACAGTTACCAGAGAGAAGATAACTTCACTACAGCGACAACTACCGGTGTGAGTGATGCCATAGCAGCCGGATATGTCTTTGGCCGAGTAGAAGGCTATGTTTATCCTACTCAGCAGCCAGGAACTGTTCCATTACGGTTGTATTACAGTTACCAGAGAGGAGATAACTTCACTGCAGCGACAACTACCGGTATGAATGATGCCATAGGAGCCGGATATATCATTGGCCGAGTAGAAGGCTATGTCTACCCCGCAAGTAGGTGTTCTCAATAAATTCACGCCAAACTTTGTAGTTACTCATCATTCGTATAATCGAGAATAAGTTTGATCAAATAAGAGATAGTGGAGAAGATGGTAGTCGTTTTTACTAACTCTTTTGTTGTTTCAAAATCGGTAAGTTTTAAACTATACGGTTTAGTTTGCCCTTAATGTCAGCTACGCTATATTTACTTACCTGATTTTGCCAAAAACGCTACGTTTTCGCTTTACTTCTAATTCATAGGGTGAGTATTTTTGCTGTTAATCTGCCATTCAACCAAAATCTTGATTTCTGCAAGCCGCACACTCGTGACTTCAAGTCATGAGTTAGGCGTTCCATATTTCTACATTTAGAATATTATATGCTTGCGTATTATGGTAAAATTATTATAGCGAAATATTAAAACAGAAATGCAAAAAGCGTTTAAAGTTACACTTATTCCTAGCCATAATCAAGAAGTCTTAATTAATAAGACAATTGGTTGCGCTAGGTTTCTGTATAACCGTTTTTTAGCATTGCGGCAAGAGTTATATACGACTGAGCAGAAAACGTTAAACTATAACGCTTGTAGTCAGCAGTTGACCCTACTAAAAAAAGAGATCGAATGGTTAAAAGAAGTCGATAAGTTTGCCTTACAAAATTCACTTAAGAATTTAGAGATAGCGTACAATAACTTTTTTGCTGATTTAAAGAAATCCAAAAATAAAAAAGGCGTCGAATTCCCTAAATTCAAAAAGAAGCACGGTTGCAAGCAGTCTTACAAGACGAATCTGACAAACGGCAACATCCAGGTAATAGAGAATCGCTTAAAACTTCCGAAGTTAGGGTGGGTGAAATTTCACAAATCCCAAGACATTACCGGTCATGTTATAAACGTTACGATAGCTCGGACTTCTTCTGGTAAATATATTGCAAGTATTTTATGCGAAACTGAGTTAGAAAAATACCCTCAAGTCACACAAAATATTGGGCTAGACTTGGGAATTAAGTCTTATCTCGTTACTAGCGATGGTGAAGTTGTAGATAATCCGAAATATTATAGAACTCAAAAAAGGAAGTTACGCTCATACAATAAAAAATTATCCCGCAGCGTAAAAGGTAGTAACAATATAGTCAAAGCGAAAATCAAGCTGGCTCAAATCTACGAACGGATTACCAATTTGAGAGATGACTTTTTGCACAAACTCTCGACTCGTTTAATTAAAGAAAACAGTATTATCTGTATTGTTCGCGGAGCGTGTCGTAGACAAGATTTGCGAGTTGCCAATATGGTGAAAAACCATAAACTAGCTTTGAGTATAACCGATGCAAGTTGGTCTAAATTTACCACTATGCTTGAATACAAAGCTATTTGGCATGACAGAATTGTGCAAAAAATCGGTACATTTTACCCCTCATCTCAGACTTGTAATTCTTGTAGCTTTGTCAACCCTCTAGTCAAAGATTTAAAGTTGCGTGAATGGATTTGTCCTAGTTGCAGTAATTATAACTTGAGAGATAAAAACGCCGCGTTAAATATTTTGAGTGAAGGGTTGAGAATTCTAACTTCGATTAGCGGGGGTATTAATACTGCTGGGGTCTCCCCAGCAACAAAGAGACTTTTCAAGACAGCAGCCGTCGGTGCGCCGGATGCTATATACGCCTGTGGAGAACTTGTAAGTCCTGGATTGCTTCAGGCAGAGATCGTTGAAACAGGAATCACGCGACTTCAAGTCGTGTGAGGTTCAAAAGCTGATGTCTAATATCTAGAGCGGAAGGATTGAGAGCCAATGGGTGATAAAGCACAGTACGTGGCATAATTTCAAGAAAATCGCTTTGCCCAAACGCTGTACCGCAGGAAATTCAACCAAAAGACAGCTCAAGATTTAACCCAGTCTACAAGAAGGATAGTGATGTGGTGAGAATACGCTACGATTGGCAGGACTTAGAAATTCGGGCGATATACGACACGCCATTGCTAGAGCTTATTTATCAAGCTGCTAGCGTGCATCGCCAATATCATGACCCAACAAAAATACAAGTTTGTAAGCTCATATCTATAAAAACGGGAGGTTGTCCAGAAGATTGTAGCTACTGCGCCCAATCTTCCCGCTATAAAACAGAGGTAAAGGCGGAAGCACTGCTAGAAAAAGAAACGGTAGTTAACATCGCCCAGAAAGCGAAAGAAACTGGTGTTAGTCGCATCTGTATGGGTGCTGCTTGGCGCGAAGTGCGGGATAACTCACAATTTGAGGAAGTCCTGGAAATGGTCAAGGATGTGACTGCAATGGGTTTAGAAGTGTGCTGCACTCTGGGGATGTTGACGGCAAATCAGGCTAAGAAATTGGAAGAAGCGGGACTTTACGCATACAACCATAACTTAGATACCTCGCAGGAATATTACAGCACAATTATTACCACGAGGACTTATAGCGATCGCTTGAACACAATTGAAAATGTCCGTCAGACAAATGTTACTGTATGCTCTGGCGGTATCCTGGGTTTGGGCGAAACTGTCGATGACCGGATTGGGATGTTACAAACTCTGGCAAACTTAGATCCGCATCCAGAGTCCGTACCAATTAATATTCTTTCACAAGTACCAGGCACACCCTTAGAAAATCAGCCTGATGTCCCCATTTGGGATATTGTGCGGATGATTGCCACAGCCAGGATTTTAATGCCAGCTTCCGATGTGCGCCTTAGTGCAGGTAGGGCTAGACTTTCTCAAGTTGAACAAGCTTTCTGCTTTATGGCAGGAGCCAATTCTATCTTTTCTAGCGACGACAACAAGATGTTGACAGTGACAACTCCCTGTCCAGATTATGATAGCGATCGAGAAATGCTGAACTTACTTGGTTTAGGAATGCGATCGCCTTCCCAAAGACAGGAAAAGGTAGCAAGTCCGGCTATTGTGAGATAAATATCTTCTTGTGGGATGGGCGTCTCGCCCGTCCCTGATTGAGGGCAGGTAAAATGCCCGCCCCACAAGAGTCTTGGTTAAATTATCTTGGCAGTCCGCAGACCGAACAGCAGACCGACAGCCAAACCAAAGAACAAAGCTAAAAAGCCGATGTAAGCTGCAATCGCAAACATTTATTTTTCTCCACAATACTTCCTAAATCTATTGAATCATTAGTCATTGGTCATTGGTCATTTGTCGTTTGTCAATTTCTTCCCCTGCCTCCCCCCACTCCCCACTCCCCACTCCCAGATTGCGATACAATACAGCCCACGGGCGCTTGTTTAGGGGTTGGGCAATGACTTCTGTAATTAATGTAAATTTACCAGAGCAGTCTTATGAGATTGCGATCGCACCTTCGAGTTTAGATCAACTGGGTCAGCAGATGGCCAGTCTCAAGCTCGGCAAGAAGGTATTGCTGGTTTCTAATCCGACTATTTTTAAGCATTTTGGGGAAAGAGCGATAACTTCTCTGCGAGACGCTACGCGAACGTTAAGCTTTGCTAACGCATCCCTAAAATCTGCTGGATTTGAAGTTGCTAGCTGCACCCTACCACCAGGAGAACGCTACAAAACCCTCAATTCCATCCAAAAACTTTACGATATCGCCTTAGAAAACCGCCTAGAACGTTCTTCTACTATGGTGGCTTTGGGCGGAGGTGTAATTGGTGATATGACTGGTTTTGCAGCCGCAACTTGGCTGCGCGGCATTAATGTTGTCCAAGTGCCTACAACTCTCTTGGCGATGGTGGATTCAGCAATTGGTGGTAAAACTGGTGTGAATCATCCCCACGGCAAAAACTTGATTGGGGCATTCCATCAACCGCGCTTAGTTTTGATTGACCCAGAAGTATTGAAAACTCTACCTATGCGTGAGTTTCGCGCCGGAATGGCAGAAGTTATTAAATATGGCGTAATTTGGGATGCCGAATTGTTTGCCCAATTGGAAGCAAGTAAACGCCTCGACCAACTCCGCTATGTAAAACCTGACCTGATACAAACCATATTAATGCGCTCTTGTCAAGCTAAAGCTGATGTTGTTAGCAAAGATGAGAAAGAAGGCGGATTGCGGGCGATTCTCAACTATGGACATACTATCGGTCATGCAGTAGAAAGTTTGACTGGTTATCGTCTAGTAAATCACGGTGAAGCAGTGGCCATTGGTATGGTAGCAGCCGGTCAAATTGCTGTGGAATTGGGAATGTGGCAAAATGTTGACACAAAACGTCAAAATGCTTTAATTCAAAAAGCAGGTTTACCAACTCAGTTACCATCTGGGGTAGATATTGAAGCAATTATTGAAGCATTGCAATTAGATAAAAAAGTCAAAGCGGGGAAAGTGCGGTTTGTTTTACCAACAGAGATTGGTGTAGTGACAGTTACCGATGAGGTGCCATCAGATATCATTCGGCAAGTTTTGCAGGGAATGTGAAGAATTCAGGAGTCAGAATAAAAATTAGTTAAGTAAGTGGGCGCAAATAATCATCACTAGCTCGTAGTTGCGCTAAAGCGCAAGAGGGCGCAACTACGAGCCAAATACAGAGATTTTACTTTTCGTTACATAGTTTGGTTTTATCTTGTCTAGCTACTTAGCACTACGGCTGTTAGCAGAAGTTTGCAGTTCATAATTTGAATCTTCTAGGGATGGAAATCTACCCTATGTTAGTTCCCAGGCTGTTGCCCAGGAACTAGAATAAACTTGCCGAAATTAAGCGTTAGAAAACATGGTAAGCATTACTAACATAACAACTAATGCACTGATCCAAAGAGCTAACGATCCCCAACTAACTGAATCTTTTTGTACTTTTTGCCATAAATTACTAACTAAGTTGTTCCGAATTGCCATTTTATAACCTCCAATTTTTATTAAACTTGCACTGACTCAATTAATTAAGCCTGGATTGAGAAACTAAAAGTTAATCTTTGGGAGTATCAGCCTTTATTTGCTCATTTCCAGAGATTAATTAACAGAGATTTAAATTAATTCATGAAGCGAGGGCTAATGCATGTGTTTCAAGGCATTACCGCTATAAAAAAAGAACAAAAATTTACAAAAAGATATTTGTCGATGCTTAACTTGATTGTCCCATATCTAACTGTTTACACTGAAAAATTTGGCGATTTTGAGAGAATTCTTAACGTTATCTTAATCAGGTATAAAAATTAGTGTTTTCAAATCACAAACTACTTAAATATTGACTCTATTTCGCTTTCATTCGTGATTTATCTAAACTTGAAAATAGATACAATTAACAGGCAGATGGCAGGTAAAAAATGGTGCAACAAATAAGACATAATGAACCGCAATATATCTGTATTATTCCAGTTGAGAAACTCAGTAAGTGTAGGTACGTCACAGGTAGTAAAGGCACTGAAATGGAAAAACTAATATAGAGAAGTGTAAAAAACAGCGCCGTACTACCAACTAAACTATGTTACCGTTCAAAACTCTACGCGTCCGACACTATGAGATGGACGCCCTTGGGCATGTAAATAACGCTGTCTACCAAAATTATCTAGAACAAGCAGCCATTGAGCATTCAGAATACCTGGGCTTAACTTTGGATGTATATCGGCAAGTAGGTGGCGTATTTGTGATGCGGCGGGTAGAAATTGACTATTTACGCCCAGCAGTTGCAGGCGATACCCTAGAAGTCACTACCTGGTTGAAGGAGATGCGGGGGACTCGTGCCTTGCGATGCTACGAAATTCGTAAACAAAACCAAGATAATTTGTTACTAACGGCAGAGGCGCTATGGGTTTGGGTGGATACACAGACTATGCGCCCACGACCAATCCCCAGTTTCATGTTAGACAAATTTTTGCAAATCGAAAACCCAGGTGTTACAAGCTAAAAATGATTTGTTATTCTCCATTTAATAAATCTTAATTATTTTAATGAAAAACAAATGATTCATAAAGAGTTTTTGGTACATACCTCACCCCTTCTGGGCGAAAAAAACAACCTCTAAAGAGTGGGCGTGCTTTCTCTTATACTAATGACAAATGACTAATGACTCTCGCCTTGCGGTTTGATTTTTCCTCAAGTAATGCCGACAAGCAAGAATACACAACTATGATGTTATAAGTGCAAAATTTAAATTTGTAGGAACTGCAATCAAAATTAGCTTAGTAAATCAGGATTTTTAAGTAAATATTATGGAGCCAAGTCAGCCACAACAGCGCCGCGTCGCCGATCAAGTATTTCAAGAATCCCTCGATCAATTGGAGGATATCTTACAAGAAAGTTCAACTGAGGATGAAGAAATCCCGCAAGCACAACTGCATAGTAGTAGTCTTAGTGAAGTCGAACTCAATCAAGACTTGACAGATATTGATTTAGCCGCTCTTGAGGATGCAGTTGCTGATATTGAACAATATCTTGAAGAAATAACAAAAACTAAAGAAAAGTTATGAGTTATGAGTTCTAACTCCTAACTCCTAACTCCTAACTCCTAACTCTTGACTTATTTGCCGCCGAGCTTCGTACAACATTAAAGCAGCTGCGATCGCTACATTCAAAGATTCTACCCCAGGACTCAAAGGAATCCTTACTTGCTTGTCTGCGATCGCTGCTAAATCTGCCGACAATCCAGCACCTTCATTTCCCAATAAAATCAGACTGGGTTTGCGCCAGTCCACCTCCCAATAAGTTAAAGTCGCACTGGGTAAGGTTGCCACGACCTGCATTCCTGCCTGCTGACTTTGTTGTACTGTCGCTTTTAAATCTTCGGTTACGGCCGTTGCTAGGCGAAACCATTGCCCTGCTGAAGCCCGGAGAACTTTAGGACTGTCTAAATCTACACTATCTCCACTTACCCACAACCCGGACGCTCCAGCAGCAGCAGCAGTGCGAATCATTGTACCCAGGTTGCCGGGATCTTGCACTGTTTCTAAAGCTAGCATTGTACCAGTAAATGGTAGTTGAGTTTGGCGAACCCTTCGTTTTGCCGTTGCAACTACACCATCCGGTTGCACTGTGGTAGCGATCGCATCCAATACTTCTTTACTGACAATTTCGGCGCGATCGCATCGGCTACAAGCTTCTTCCCAGAGTGAGGAGTGGGCTACTTGCCAATCTGGAGTACAACACACTGTTTCTAGTGGGTAATTTACCGCACAAGCTTCCTCTAACAGGTGCGTCCCTTCTAATAAAAATAACTGCTGCTTGTGCCGCTCCTTGGTGGAGTGGAGTTTCCGAATTTGCTTGACTAGGGAATTTTGTAAACTGGTCAACATCAAAAAGTTAGGAGTTAATAATTAGGAGTTAATTTAGTTTTCTTTCAACTCATAACTCTTAACTCCTAACTTGATAATATGCGGAACCCGGGACTTGAACCCGGAAGCCTTGCGGCACTAGAACCTGAATCTAGCGCGTCTGCCAATTCCGCCAGTTCCGCTAGCACTTGTGCTTATCGACAATTTTACTATTATTGCGTTATATTTTACCTTTGTCAAGTAAAAATATAACGCCTCGTTTAAGAGGCTGAGACTGGAAACAAGTTTTTCCGGGCATTAGGTCTAATCAAAATATTAACTGAACAGTACAGCATTGATTTTTAGAGAACACTTAAGTTATGTTACTGAGTATTTAATTTAGCTTAAAACTACTACTTATTCGTTCATTCTTGTTAAATTTTTTAAAATCTCAAAATACTTACTGCTGCTGGTTATCAAGCGTTATTTTTCACCAAAAAACAATTTTCTTATGCAATATGCTGCTCTAAAACGTGGACAATTTGAATCTTTACTGTAGAATCAAAACCAACTTCAAACATATAAAATACGTATTACTTTTGGAGGTAGGCTTATCAATCCTTCTACCAGCTTACCAGATGCCAAAATTGCTCCAGAAGCAGACTCCTCAGTCTTGCAAATTTGGGGTGGGCATCCTTTGCGAGGTCATGTGAAAATTAGCGGGGCAAAAAATGCAGCACTGGTAATCATGGCTGGAGCCTTGCTGTGTCCGGGCGATTGTCGTATCCGCAATGTCCCCTTATTGGCGGATGTAGACCGGATGGGTCAGGTGTTATCGGCTTTGGGTGTACGCTTAACCCGGCAAGGCGATATTTTAGACATCAACGCCAGCGAAATTAAAACATCAAAAGCTCCCTACGAACTAGTTACCCAACTGAGGGCGAGTTTCTTCGCCATTGGTGCTATTCTGGCAAGATTGGGAGTAGCGCAGATGCCCTTACCAGGTGGTTGTGCTATTGGGGCAAGACCAGTTGACTTGCATGTTCGAGGACTGCAAGCAATGGGGGCTGAGGTGCAGATTGAGCATGGCATTTGTAATGCCTACGTCCCTGGCAGCAGCCGGAGATTAAAAGGTGCGAAAATTTACTTAGACATCGCCAGTGTCGGAGCGACAGAAAACTTGATGATGGCGGCTACCCTAGCAGAGGGCGAAACGATCATCGAAAATGCTGCCAGAGAACCAGAAGTAGTTGATTTAGCTAACTTCTGTAACGCGATGGGAGCGAAGATTAAGGGGGCGGGGACTAGCAGGATTATTATCGAAGGAGTCCCCAAGTTGCATTCTGTTGACTACAGTATCATTCCCGATCGCATTGAAGCCGGAACGTTTTTGCTAGCAGCAGCAATTACCCGTTCCGAACTTCTTCTCTCGCCAGTGGCTCCAGAACATCTTATACCAGTTATTGCCAAGCTGCGGGATATTGGGGTGACAATAATTGAGGACAAGCCAGAACACTTACGCATTCTGCCTGCGGAAACTTTCAAGGCAACAGATATTGAAACTCAATACCATCCAGGTTTTCCCACAGATATGCAAGCGCCGTTCATGGCTTTGCTGACATTGGCCGAAGGCGACAGCGTAATTAATGAATCTGTCTTTGAAAATCGCTTGCGTCATGCCTCAGAGTTGAATCGCTTGGGGGCAGATATTCGTGTTAAAGGCAACGCTGCTTTCGTTAGGGGAGTACCAAAATTGTCTGGCGCACCAGTATTAGGTACAGACTTACGAGCATCAGCAGCGCTAGTCATAGCAGGACTGGCGGCAGAAGGAAAAACCACAATTCAAGGATTACAGCACCTCGATCGCGGCTATGATCGACTTGATGTGAAGTTGCAGCAATTGGGCGCTAAAATCCTCCGCGTGGGCGAAGCATCAGTAGATTCAGAAATTGCTGCCACCATCAGTAGCCTTTCAACTTGAAATTGATCTGATAATTCAGTCCATCTGGAAAAGCTAACGATTGACCTAACCACCGAGCAAGCTTCCCGACACTCTAAGGGGGAAAATTCAAAGTCTCTCTCCTTCTAGGAGAGAGAAATAGAAGTGAGGTTTTCCACCGTGAAAAGTCAGGAAATTGAAAGGTTGAGACTGACACAAAAACAGGGGAAATGAGGGAGACAAGGTAAAATTTTCTCCCCCTGTTCCCCCTGCCCAGCCTAGTTAAATCGTTATACTAACTGTGGGAGGCTGTTTATTTAATCAGCCAGATTCCATAGTTGTGTTTTTTTATAGCTTGCTGTACTATGTCCTTCTTTAAAACCCCGCTAATTGGTTTAAAAGCTGACTCATTTCGTCATCCATTAGACCTGGAAGCTACCAAAACGCTCAAGCAAATACCAGGCATAGATATGTTGGTGCGAAATTGGCTTGGGCCAATGGCAGAGCAGGTTTTTTATGTAGAAAATATTGCCTCCAGCATTCTGGTAGGTGAAAAGCAACTGCCCGATTTATACAAGCTGTTGTTAGATGCCTGTAAAATCCTGGATATAGAGCCTCCCCAGTTATACGTCCGGCAACATCCGGCTCCCAACGCCTATACTTTTGCTGTGCGGGGTAAGCAGCCGTTTGTTGTGTTACACACATCCCTGATTGATATCCTCACACCAGAAGAAATACAGGCAGTTATTGCCCACGAGTTGGGGCATCTCAAGTGTGACCATAGCGTTTACTTGACGCCTGTAAATTTATTAATATTAGCTGCGGCGATTGTTCCCAATGTTGGAACCTTCGTTGCTCAAGCGATACAGGCACAGCTTTTAGAATGGGTACGCTGTGCTGAGTTTACCTGCGATCGCGCCGCATTACTAGCAACCCAAGACCCCAAAGTTGTCATGTCAGTATTGATGAAACTCGCGGGTGGTTCCCCCACCTTAGCGCCACAACTGAATCTCGATGCATTTGTTGCCCAAGCCCGCGCTTACGATGATATTAGCAAGACTGAACTAGGTGAAATGGTCAAAGCTGCCCGCACAGCCCAATTAACCCATCCAGTGCCAGTCCTGCGAGCGCGAGAAATCGACCGTTGGGCAAGCAGCACAGAATATCAAACTCTGTTACAAAGTCATGGATTGAAGTCTACAAGTAGTGAAGTTGCACCCAAAGGCGGATGGCGAAACTGGTAGAACGACTAATGAAATTTGGTTATCTAAATTTAGATGTGTTTTAGCTTACAATATTCCAGATTATTCGCTCATGCGTTGGCGCAGCCCGTCGTAGACATCGCACTTACTCAAGTTATTCAAGCGAACTATGGACGATTACACTGTGATGTAAAATCCTGGTACAGCCATAAAATCAGCTAATGACCAGGTTTCCTTACGACCAGTTCGCCAAAGACTATCTTAAAGAATTGTTACAACCATTAGGAGAAGTAGAAACAAGTCGGAAAGTTCCAGCCCAAATCCGAGAGATTGATGTTTTTTTTGTACCTTCGTCCCAATCGACAAATACAATAGAATTAGGGTTGTTAGGAAAATTTGCGGCTGAACCTGCATTAGTTGAACCATTTAGAAATGCGGCTACAATTGCGGAGATCCGCAGTTGCATAAATAAATTGTTTGATATCTTTGCTGAATTAAAACGCCAAGCTAAAGGTGATAAAACTCGGCTTACAGAATCAGAGTTACCACGTTTGTGGATTTTATCACCCACGGCTTCTGAATCTATATTGCATGGTTTTAGAACTAACTAAGATGAAGAAAATTGGGGAATAGGAGTAAATTTTTTAGGCGATTATTTTAGAACAGCAATTGTAGTAATTCACCAATTAGCGTGTACAGAAGAAACATTGTGGTTGAGAATTTTAGGTAAGGGAAGAGTGCAGCAACAAGCTATAGACGAACTAGAAGCATTTCCCCAAAATAATCCCTTACGTTCCAAAGCAATTGATTTATTATTGAATTTAAAGACTACCTTAGAATTCAATCAAAATATAGACGAGGAGGATAGAGATTTAATTATGCGCTTATCACCTATTTACGAGCAAAAATTAGCAGAAGTTAAACAAGAAGGAATTCAAGAAGGCATTCAAGAAGGCATTCAAGAAGGCATTCAAGAAGGCATTCAAGAAGGCATTCAAGCAGAACGTCGTAATGTTATAGAAAATTTCTTGCGAGTTCGCTTTGGTTCTTTAGATGCAGAACTAAGACGAATTACTGAAGTTTTATTGGCATTATCTCCAGAGGAATTTACTCCTTTATTGCTCCAACTATCTAAAGAAGAATTATTAAATAGATTTCTTTAGAAGAACGCAGTCTGAGATAAGTAGCTAGACAAGATAAAACCAAACTATGTAACGAAAAGTAAAATCTCTGTATTTGGCTCGTAGTTGCGCCCACTTACTTACTGGGTTTTACAGCTTTACTAATCGGATTAAAAAACATCCTATTGCTTAACCCATAGCCTCTACCATGACAGTTGTACCCAACGACCATCGCCTTGAACCCATAAATCTGTTTGAGTACGAAAAGCTAGCAAAAGAACATCTATCTCAAATGACGCTTGATTACTATAGCAGTGGTGCTTGGGATGAAGTTACATTACAGGATAATCGTGCTGCCTTTGAGCGAGTCAAACTGCGACCTCGTGTATTAGTGGATGTAAGCGATGTCTACGACGGGCTACGCCTACGCAATCTCACTACCTCCATTTTAGGGCAACCCCTGCAACTACCTTTATTAATTGCGCCGATGGCTTTTCAATGTCTAGCTCATCCAGACGGAGAAATTGCCACAGCATTAGCTGCCGCATCAGGTGGTGTGGGCATGGTGTTAAGTACAATGGCCACTAAGAGCATGGAAGAAGTGGCGAGTGCATGTGATAAATTTCCAGATTCTCTGCGATGGTTCCAGCTTTACATCCATAAAGATCGAGGATTAACTCGTGCTTTAGTAGAAAAAGCCTATAAAGCAGGCTACAAAGCACTTTGTCTAACTGTAGATGCACCTGTTCTCGGACAGCGAGAGAGAGATAGACGTAACGAGTTTGCCCTACCCCCAGAGTTACATCTAGCTAATCTCGCCACCATCTCAGGGCTAGATATTTCCCATGAAAAAGGCGAATCTGGATTATTTACCTATTTTGCCCAACAGCTAAACCCAGCAGTAACTTGGCACGATTTGGAATGGTTACAATCTTTATCTCCACTACCTTTAGTCATCAAAGGAATTTTACGGGGAGATGATGCTGTTCGGGCTGTAGAATATGGAGCCAAAGCAATCGTTGTTTCCAATCATGGTGGCAGACAACTTGATGGTGCGATCGCTTCCTTAGATGCCCTAGCTGAAATAGTAGCAGCAGTGGATGGTAAAGTAGAAGTACTATTGGATGGAGGCATCCGTAGGGGTACAGACATTCTCAAAGCTCTGGCATTAGGAGCAAAAGCCGTACTAATTGGACGACCCATCTTGTGGGGACTAGCAGTAGCAGGGCAAATTGGTGTATCTCATGTAATCTCACTGGTACAAGATGAGTTAAATCTGGCAATGGCACTTAGCGGCTGCGCCAAACTACAGGATATTGACCCTAGCTTATTGAACCTGCCACGTCTGTAAACCAAAAAATTCTTAGACCGACATTATTCCAGCAAAACTTTGAAAATTAATTTTCAGACTTGTTACAAAATCACTTAATTACAGTATACTAGTTAAGGTTAGATATATGGGCGGGTGGCGGAATTGGTAGACGCACCACACTCAAAATGTGGCGGCCTTGCGGTCATAGGAGTTCGATTCTCCTCCTGCCCACTACCAAACAAGTACTAAAGAGGTAAAAAACTTATGCGGCTGAAAAGATGGGAGTCTCCCCGGAAAGAAGGCAGGAATGACAAAGGTAGAGGCGGTTCTGCAAGGAAGAGGCAACTCAAAAAACAAAGGCAAATGTTACGACAAAGACTCAAAGAAGCTAACAAACTAGATAATGATAAAAAGAATAAACCAGGGGAAGATAAGCTTATCTTCCCCTTATTTTTTGGGCTTTTATTTCAGAAAAAAATAAAATTTAGGGATTTTTCAATACATAGACTAAATTAAATTTGCAAGTTTCTTGCAAAGTCATAAGAAAAAACTATTAGCCATTCTTTAAACTATACTAATTTAAATTAGACCTTTTAAGCGCATACTTACGTATCAAAATAGGCAAATTCAGTATCTATAATTTAACTCTACTATGTAATTAAAAACTGTATAATAGACTACAGATTTACATATATTTTATAGGAATATATCGCAATTATAATGTTTGGATGAACAAATCAAAAATTAATTATGAAGTAAGTATGAATTTTGCAAGACAGTCTCTTAAATTTATAGCTTAAAACAGTAAACTAGGACACAACAGCAAATAATTCTAACATTAACGGTTAAGTCAAAAGTATACTAACAAAGCAATTTCATCTCCATGTGTTAACTTCCAACGATGACATAAGGCTATAAAAAGTCAGGAGTCATCTAATCTGAATTCTTGAATATTCGGAATGGTCTAGGTAATCTATGGATTTTTTTCTTGGACACAGGAGTTATTGATGGTGGCAAGAGTGCTTCTACCTACTAAAAAAGTACTGGATTTTCCCATTACTGCTTTACGCTTTGATGATCAAGTACAAACAATACTGAAGTGGGCGAGGAGGCGTGAAAGTAAAACTGTATATGTAGCTAATGTACACATGCTCATTGAAGCTCATTGGAATCCAGAGTTTGCCAGCGTATTACGAAATGCAGACATAGTTACTCCTGATGGTATGCCTCTAGTATGGATGATGCGAAAGATGGGAGCGCTTTATCAAGACCGTGTGGCAGGAATGGATATTTTCCTAGCATTGTGTCAGCTTACTCAAACACAAAATCTTAGCATTTTCTTTGTAGGTTCCCAAACAGAAGTTCTTTCTAGGATGCGAAAAAGGTTAGAGCGAGAATTTCCGCAAATGAAGATTGCGGCAATGGAACCTCTACCCTTTCGCCCCTTGACTGAAACTGAAGACGAAGCTTTGGTTCAAAAGATTAACTCTAGTGGTGCTAGTACCGTCTTAGTATCTCTGGGATGTCCTAAGCAAGAAAACTGGATAGCTCAACATAAGGGTAAAATACAAGCTGTAATGATTGGACTGGGTGGAGTATTCCCAGTTTATGCAGGAATTCACAAGCGGGCACCCCGCGTAGTTCGAGACTTAGGGCTTGAATGGTTGTATCGATGGATTCAAGAACCACGCCGGCTTTGCGGTCGCTATGCTAAAACTATTCCACTATTTATATGGCTAGCTACCAAGCAACTACTATCATCAAGTCGTATTGCAGCAATCTTCCTTCACGAGACTGGGGATTAAGAAAAAGCAAAGCGAATATATATTCTGTGAAACACAACATTATTGAGATAGGACTTACGCAAGAGTTACCCAATAACGAACCCCAACTTGTTCGCTCTTAGGGTTCCCACAGAGTAGCAACTGGCGCTACACGCAAAAACCAGAGTTTGAGAGATATTTTGCGTAAGTCCTGTGAGATACATATAAACAGTAAACCAAAAAATAAAAAATTAATTTTATGTTGTCTTAACAACTGATTAGAAAACTTAGATACCACTCAAAACTAAAAATTATAAGTAACAGGGTGTTTTATATAAGAATTCAATGGGCTGGCTCCTCAGTAAAATTTATGCTAATAGTTTCTTGAATTGCTGTAAATTTACAAGAAGATTGTGGTAAAGTTTTCTAATAACAATTAGTTAAACTAAAAAATACTATCTTCACGATAATGATTGGCTTACGTAGTTTTGACGTTACTTTCGGAGTAAAAATTTTAGATTATCACTAAAATTTAAATAAAATAAGGTTTAATTGATTCGCCTGAAAAAAAATAATCCAGATGCTCATAACTAGCAATATCAAAGCTATATACTGTAGGTTCTTTCATCGGTAAACTATATAATGGAATCACCTAAAGATTCATCAAATTTACGGCAAAAAGCTGTTAAAAGCGTAATTTGGACTGTTATAGAAAGTTGGGGACGCCAAGCAGTCTCTTTAGTTGTTTTCTTTATTCTAGCTCGTTTACTTACTCCACAAACTTTTGGTTTAATTGCTTTAGCATCTATATTTATTGAATTTGTCCAAATTTTTGTTGATCAAGGATTCTCTGTAGCAATTATCCAACGTCAACAGATAGATTCAGAACACTTAGACACTGCATTCTGGACAACTTTAGGAATCAGTGGACTTTTAACTGTATTAAGTATAGCTGGGGCTGGATTAACAGCTGATTTCTTTAAACAGCCGCACTTAGTACCAATCATTCAATGCTTATCTATAAGTTTTGTATTTAATGGATTGAGCAGCGTGCAGCAAGCGGTTCTTGAACGTCAGTTTGCCTTCAAAAGTTTAGCAATTCGCTCACTATTGGCAGTGATAATAGGTGGAATAGTTGGCGTTTGGATGGCTTTTTTAGGCTTTGGCGTTTGGAGTCTCGTAGGTCAACAACTATCAAGTAGTTTAGTAGAAGTTTTAGTATTGTGGCGAGTTAGCGATTGGCGACCAGGATTCCAATTTTCTAGGATACATGTTAAAGAACTTTTTAACTTTGGAATTAATATATCTGCGTTTAACATAATTAACTTTTTCAATCGTCGAGCCGATGACTTACTTATTGGCTACTATCTAGGACTAGTTGCATTAGGTTATTACTCCGTTGCTTATAAATTGTTGCTAGTAATGATGCAAGTTTTAATCAGTACTACAACTAAAGTTGCACTACCAATATTTTCTAGGTTACAGGCAGAACCAGAACGATTACTAAACGCTTTCTACGCTGCTACTCAGTTCACAAGTCTCATTGCTTTCCCAATATTTCTTAGTGTACCAGTATTAGCAACTGAGTTTATAAAAGTATTTTTTGGTGAGCAGTGGATTCAGAGCATTCGAGTATTGCAAATACTATCTCTTATTGGCCCTGTTCATCTAATTTTCTTTTATAACAATTCTGTAATTCTGGCACTAGGCAAACCTTCGTGGAGGTTATGGATACAAGTAATCAATACAGTTACTAATGTCATCGGTTTTGCTTTGGTAGTCAGATTAGGTATTGTAGCTGTTGCTTCTGTTTATGTAATTCGTGGTTACGTCCTATTACCTATTTCGTTATTAGCTATTAATAAACTTGTTAAGATAAATTTAAATAACTATCTGCGTTTATATATAGTACCTTTAGTAGCTTCGGCAACAATGGTTGGAACTATATTAGCTACTAAATATTTCTTAGGAAAATTTCTTGAAGCATGGATGTTACTAGTTATTTCAGGGATATTGGGAAGCTCTATTTATATTCTTACTATCTCAGTAATATCACCCAAGCTTTTCATCCGACTACTTGAATTAGGAGAAAGTCTGAATATCAAAATCAAAACAAAAGTATAACTTTGTTATCTAAAAATAATAGTGAATATTACTATATATTTATGAATTCATTTAGTATACTTCAATCTATGATAGCGTAAATAATAATCACTGGTTTATAGTTGCCTTTTAGCAGTAAAGCGCAACTACAAGCCAAATCCAGAGACTTTACTTTTCGTTACATACAGCATTTCCTGCTGCTATGAGGTACAAACAGTGGGGATACGATTAGCACAGAATAAACGGTAATTCAATCAATTAGTGTATCTTGTAACTTCGGTAAGTGCTGTAGTTTGGTTTTTCTCGCCGACCTAGTTATAACTTTAGTTGCTAAAGCTTTTGCCTGTAGTCCAGCTATACTGATGTCCAGATTAGATAACATCGGAGAAATTGTATAGGATGGAGTAACTGCTTTACATTTTGAAACAAGCCTAAATATGCTTCTGAAGCAAATATATTAGCAGTTGATGGCACTTTAGCAACAAGCCCTTAATAAGATAAGGCAAGTCCAAAAATTAAATTACTCAATTCCTCCATCCAAGACGACTATCAGATATCTTCTTCCCCTACTTCCGTTGCTCACTCTGCGATTGATTATTTTTTTAGTATGATATACTCTCATTACCTTTCCAAAGCCATTCATACTCAAACAAAGCAGATTTAGATGCGAAGGCATCACAGGTATCATCGTCTTTGCCTGTTTGCGTAAACTTAACTTGAACTGTAGGAATTCAAACCAATCAATCTTCTGCTATAAAAACCCCTTGCCTGAAATTAACTATAAAAGTACTTGACAGGAACCCAGGGGTAACTGCTATATTAACTAGAGTGAAGTTGTTGGGGCGTAGCCAAGTGGTAAGGCAGCGGGTTTTGGTCCCGCCATCCCTAGGTTCGAATCCTAGCGCCCCAGTAATAAAGACAGGCTGTTCTGCCTGTCTTTTAAATTTTTTAATTACTTTCCTTGAAGTCTGTAAATGTTACTTATCAGGCGATTTTAGAGCTTGATCGAGAGTCTGCCGAGCCTGTTCTGCTTTAGATCGTGCTTCTTGATAACGCATATTAGCTTGGGCAAAATTTTTGAGAACTTTAAAACCTTCCTTGAGTCGAGTAATTTCCTCTTCTGTTACCGATTCGTCGGTGAACAGAACATCAACCGCTTTGCGAATTTCTAACGCTTCATCTCGTGATTCTTGAACTTTCAGCTTGAGTGTGGCCAGGTTACTTAAAACCTGGACAGCTTGTGTAATGCTATCCTCACCGCTAGTAGTATCAATAGTTGACTCTTTAACCTCAATTAATTGTTGAGGGCCAAATCCTTCTTCCAGTTCCGTGGGTAGCTTTCCTGCATCCATCAGTTCCATTAGCTGATCCATTGCTTTATCACGGGCTTTTGCTGAATCTTTTCCAGAAACAGTAAGGATAATTTCTGGGCTTTGAGCGAGAGTATACTGAACCATATTTGAGCAGAAAATTTGCTGGTTAACCAAGATGAGGCAAGTTATTATAACATACTGCGTGTCAGTTTATTTATTGATAAATATACTTCAGTGTCAGTTTGCCAAATTTATGTAATTTCTATACTTAATAATTTCATGCTTCATTCTTACCTTTGCCAAGTCGCTCAAAATAAAACTTTATACTTAAGAAAAGGCAATTAAGTTTCAACAGGAGGGGAGAGCAATGGCTCCTAGTCCCACCATCATGCAAGCTGTAGAAAAACTGGGCTACCGTGTCACCGTTGGTGATGTGGCAACCCAGGCAGGATTAAACGTCGCTCAAGCTAATCAAAGCTTATTAGCCCTAGCATCTGATGCTGGGGGACATTTGCAAGTAGCGGATTCAGGTGATATAGTTTACATTTTTCCACAAAATTTTCGAGCAATTTTGCGTAATAAATACTTCCGGTTACGATTGCAAGAATGGTGGAAAAAGGTCTGGAGTGTTTTGTTTTATCTGATTCGGATTTCTTTTGGAATTTTCTTAACTGTTTCCATTATCTTGATAACTGTTACCATCTACATTATCATTACCTCTACCAATTCCGATCGGAACGGCAATAATCGGGGCAGTAGTTTCGGCGGTGGGGGGTTCTTCTATTTTCCCAATTTATTTTGGTATCTTAGCCCAAATTATGACACCCACAACCAGGAACGGCGACGTGAAAGGCGGCAAGAAAGCAATCTCAATTTCTTTGAGGCTGTGTTTTCGTTTTTGTTTGGCGATGGGAATCCTAACGCCAACTTAGAAGAACGTCGCTGGCAAGAAATTGCTACAGTGATTCGGAGTAACCGTGGTGCAGTCGTAGCAGAACAAATTGCTCCATATTTGGATGACATTGGTGAGGGATATACAAGAGAGTACGAAGATTATATGCTGCCCGTTTTGACGCGATTTAATGGGCAACCCACGGTAAGCCCAGAAGGGGAAATTGTTTATTACTTCCCAGAGTTGCAGGTGAGTGCAGTTAAAAAGCGCCGTTATGCAATATCAGATCACTTGGAGGAATTTCCCTGGCGTTTTAGTGTTGCAAGTTCAGGGCAAATTATGCTGAGTGCTGGGTTGGGGGTGCTAAATTTTGTTGGTGCTTTAGTACTGAGAAGTTTGTTGAGTGATGGCACTGTTGTCGCCCGATTAGGTGAACTGGCAGCTTTTGTCGGTTTTGTGCAAGGAATTTATTGGCTGCTATTGGCTTATGGAGCAGGTTTCTTAGGAATACCGTTATTGCGTTATTTCTGGATTCAGTGGCGTAATCGTAAAATAGGCGATCGCAACCGCGATCGCCTTTCCAGAGCAAGGATATTGGTAAGTCTTGATGCACCTTTGCAGCAAAAAATCAACTACGCCCAACAATTTGCAGCAGAAAAAGTCATTGGCAATGAAGATTTAGTGTATTCTAGCGAAACTGACTTACTCGAGCAAGAAATAGAGCGTTCCGCAAAAATGGACGCTGAATGGAAAAAACGCTTGGAACGCGGGAGTGGCGAATAGATTTAACAGTCAAGAGTTGAGAGTGAGGAGTGAATAATTAAGATTTATTTAGAACTCCTAACTCCTAAGTTTCTCCTTACTTTGCCTGAATTGGTGTTAAGGCTACACCTTGATAATAATGTCCCAAAATTTGCAGGTGGTTCACTCCTTGCCGAGCCAGATTGTATGCCCCCCACTGACTCATGCCCAAAGCATGACCGAAGCCAAGCCCTTGAAGTACAAAACTACCATCGCCTCCCTTAGTAACGTTAAAACGGGTACTTTTTAACCTGAGGGCTGTCCGCACTTCCTCGCCCTGTAGCATCTTTGTACCCCTGTTACCGACAATTTTCAAGACTTTAACACTACCGAAAGGCGAGAATGTTTCTGGAATCATCGCCGTCACACTGCCAAGTTCAGGGAATTTAGCGCTAATCTCACTGGGGGAGAAAGTTTTTATCCAATTACACTCGCGGATATTTTGATCGTAGTCTTGAACAGCACGTAGGTAAGGTTCGCTGCTTCCCCAAACGTCTTCAACATTTTCGGTATGCCCCCCAGAACAAGCGTGGAAAACGGAGAGAATAATCCGGTTTTTGTAAGTTAGTACCTGTCCTGCTGTTTCATCAACTGCTTTGTAAGTTGCAGGAGCTTCACTGATGACGCCTTTGTAAATTTGCCAGCGATCGGGGGTATTGCCTAAATCGTAAACGGGATTACTCCGTTGTTTTTCTCGCTCGTAGAGGGCGTAGGTGCGAGCTGCGATCGCTTGGGCTTTCAGTGCTTCTTGAGGCCAGCTAGCATTCATTTCGCCACCGAGAACGCTGTAGAGATACTCTTGGTCATCAACCCAATTAACAGCCGTTAAGCCTTTGTCTGTGGGAACAACCAGAGTTCTACCCCGATACCAGCGTGAGCCAATATAAACAAATCCTTTATCTGTTGGCTCAATCCAAAATAAACCAGACTGCCACTTATTTAAAGCAACTCCGCCAGGAACAGCTTGGGCATAATATGCACTCATCGCTGGTAACTGTCCGAGAGTCCGGCCGGTACTATCCTTGACAATTCCAGTGGTAGAACTCCCCACTTTTACCTGATTAACCCCCCTTTCAATTGCCACGCGCAGGATTACAGACGCTTGAGCTGGGGCAACCAAAGCAATCCATAAGAGGACACTTACCCACCAATGACGCACTTTAATCTGGGAAAGTAAAAAGCCTAAGTAAAGTTGGAATTTCATGCTAGTCATCTAATCACATTAGTATCTAATTGACGCTTTTGATTATGGCGTCTACTACTTTAAGATGAGACACTTCTCCAACACAGGAGGTTGCCACCTCCTACTAATTATGCATTTCGCTTTAGCTATAAGGTAGAAATTAGGTGAAGAAGGCAGAAGATAGCAGGCAGGGAAAGAATTCCTCTCCTCTACCTCTTTTCAATTTCCCATGCCCCATGCTTCTTTAGTCTACGATGCCAATACATTTTGAGAATTGCTCACTTCATTAGCGATAATTCCAATTAAATTCAACTTACTCAAAATTTCTGTTGCTTGAGTCAGTTCAGTTCGGGTCACTTTCCCCATGCGTTCTACCATTACGATCCCATTGCAAAAAGCTGCCACAATTCTGGCATCAACTGTACCTAAAATAGGTGGAGCATCTATCAGTACTAGGTCATAACTTTGCTCAAACAGCTCTATTAGCTCTTTCATCCGTTGAGAACTGAGCAATTTTACCGTGTCGTCTGCTTCCGGGCCAGCAGTCAAAATATCAATGCAGGGGTGAATAGGCTGAATGTAATCTTGAAAATGAGTTGTCGTCTCATCAACTAATAACAGAGATAGTCCCCAGTCATTGGATAGTTCCAGGATTTTGTGCAGGCTAGGATTATGTAAATTAGCATCAATAACTAATACCCGTCGATGCATTCGGGTAGCACTAGCTACAAGCCCTAATACTAAAGTTGTCTTCCCTTCCCCTGGTAGTGCTGAAGTCAACATCAACGATTTGAAGGGTAAGGGATATTTTAATATTTGAATATTTTGGTAGATCATGTCCAGGGTTTCATGGACGGGTAAGCTAGTACTGGCTTCTACTATAGAGGAATCTGAGCTTCGCCGCCCATTCCAAGGCAGGCCCAGCCGCCGCTTTTTGACACCACGCAACGGTAGTTTTGGTACTGACCCTAGTACACGTAGGTTAGTCAGTTTCTTTAAATCTCCGACACAATAAATAGCGTCATTAAACTTTTCCAAAATCAGGGCTGCTAAGATACCTAAAATCGGCCCAATTACCGCCCCTCCAACCAAAAATAATAATCTGTTGCTCCCCATATAAGTACCCAAAGCAGGTTCTGCCAAAACTTGCCAGTTATATCCTTCCTGAGTAATTTTCAGTCCCAAAGACTGTTGCGCTTGGAGTAATTGTTCAAGGGTTTTACGACTACTTTCTACCTTTGGCAACAGACGGTTATACTCTGCTATTAAGCTTGGGTATTTGTTTAGCTCAGAACGAAGTCGCTGTTCTGACTCGGCTAGATTCTTTTCATTAGCAGTTAGTCCTAAGACAGTTGTCTGAGCCAGAATTAACTCGTCTAGTAGCTTTGGCTCAACCCCTACAATTTGCTCTTTTAAGAGCGGTTCTCCCTTACTGCTAGTAGTAATAGCTTTCACCTCTTCTCGTAATAGCAACAATTGACTTTGGCGTTGTTGCTTTAGTTTTTGTACTGATGGGTAATCGTCTGTATAGCGTAGTCGCTCCTTAGCCAAAGCTAGTTCAGTTTTTTGAATTTCACTCAATAGTGTTTGGTAACGACTTGACTGATTTAAACGAGAAGAAAATAGTTCATTTTGCTGAGACGAGGAAGCTATTTGTTCCTCTAGATTATCGTAGCGAGCGTTTACATCTTGAAGGTGGGCATGAGTAGTCTGTAGCTGTTTTTGAATATCAGCTAGAGACTCTAACAGCATTTTACTTTGGACTTCGGGATCGAGTAATTTATGTCTATTGCGAAACTGTTCCAAATTTTTCTCAGCTTGACTCACCTCTTTTTTTATTTCAGGTAGTCGAGCATTTACAAAAGCCAGCCCTTGATTGAGACGTTCTTTTTGTTGCTCTTTATTGTAGTTTTGATATACTTTTTGTAGAGCTTGAAGTACTCTTTGTGTTTTGACTGGATCGTTATCATTGAAAGAAACTTTAAATAATTGGCTAAAAACTTTATTAGCTCCTATCCCTCCCTCTTCTGGAGTCACTTCTAGAGGTGCTTTTTTGTTCTGTTCTGTTTGACCATTGATATACTCTAAGGTAATATCAGGATAATCAGAATGAAGTAAATCTACGGCTTTCTTAAGCAACTTAGAACTCAGCATGAGTTTCATCTGAGTAGTGGAATCAACAACTTGAAAATTGGGTTCAGTAACCTTAGTGTCTGTGCTTTCTGGGATATTATTTGACTGTGTGCCTTCAGATAAATTGGAATTTACCAATATCTGCATATTGCTCTGGTAAGTAGGTTTGGCAATGAAAGCTAGGAGGCTAGCAGCTGACATAACTACACAGGAAACCCCTAAGATCAGTAAACGTCGGCGAAGCAAAATAGTAGATAGTTGTCTGATGTCAACTGCGCCTTGTGCTGAAGTAGTAATCTGTTGCTCTTGATTCAGACTAGTCTTAGCCACTATCAAACTCCTCATAATATGGAAACACTATATTTATTTGGAAGATTTATGATAAATATAAATTTTTGATACTGCTAGTTGCAATAGCATACTTAGCTTTTCTTCCAATAATGACAAGCTCACTTCGCACAATATTATGCCAACTGGGGCTTTCATGTTCATCAATTCATGCATATAAATTCTTAATCAGTGTTGTAAGAATAAAATTTTAATAATTTTATTTAACAAAGAAGAATCTTGACAAAAAAAATAATTATTTTTTTAATCACTAAGTATTTAAGTATAAAATTATCTAATTTACATTATTACTATACTATTAAAGTTACTTTAAGAACTTCTAATATAAAAAACAGATTGAGAAGAATATCTGAACCATAGTAGTAGTAGATTATTAATACACTTAGTGAACCGGAAATTATTGAATAACTAGTTGACTTACTCCTCAAGCTAAACTGCTGTTTATTTCCTGGACATTATGAGGACGTTATGAGTTAGACTACTAAACTCCAAGATAGAGCCTGGTTAATTTTCGATTACAAGGGTTTAATAGAAAATCTAAAATCCAAAATTTAAACGCCTATCTTGCTTAACTCTACTTCCCGCCGCCTGGGAACTTCATGAATCATAAAATCATAAGCCATGTCAGTACGGGGAAAAATAGCACGGGCTTCCTGAAGAAGATCCTTTAATTCCAAGGTATTGCCAGGCGCATAGCGGGGACTGAAATGACTCATAATCAGTCGATGTGCCCCAGCAGCTAAAGCTGTTTGCGCTGCCATTGTGGTTGTGGAATGCAACCGTTGAAAAGCCATATCTGCATCTTGATGAGCAAAGGTTGCTTCGTGAATTAATACATCTGCATCATGAGCCAATTTCACTGCCCCATCACAATAAATTGTGTCTGTACAATAGGCAATTTTTCGACCAATTTCTGTAGGTCCGCATAATTGAGTGCCATCAATCACCCGTCCGTCCGCAAGCGTCACTGTTTCACCACGCTTAAGTTGACCATAAACCCGACCAGGAGGAATTTGCAACGCCTTGGCTTTTTCCACATCAAAGCGTCCCGATCGGTCTTTTTCGGCTACGCGGTAGCCGAAAGCTGTAATGCGATGATGTAAATTACCGCAGCTAACGGTGAAGTCATCGTCTTCATAAATTACTCCTGGACGGATGGCATGGACTTTAATGGGGTAGGAAAAGTGTGTGTACGAGTAACGGGAGGCGGCTTGAATGTAATCATTTAATCCAGGTGGGCCATATATATCAATTCGTTCCACATTGCCTGCCAAGCCGCAAGTAGCAAGAAGTCCCATTAAGCCAAAGATGTGGTCGCCGTGCATATGAGTGATAAAAATTCGTGAGAGTTGGCTGATTTTCAGTTCACTCCGGATAATTTGATGCTGGGTGCCTTCGCCACAGTCGAATAGCCACAGTTCTGCCCTTTGGGGTAATCTCAGGGCGATACTGGAAACATTGCGCGATCGCGTGGGTACACCGGAACTCGTGCCTAAGAATGTTATCTGCACAGCGTTATTTAATCTTCCTATTGCTCAATTTGCTGCTCTATTTTCTATAGTGACACGCTTAATAAGCAAAATACTTTTGAGAGGAAGTCGCTTTTTAAACCCAACACCCAATAAAGATTATAAGGCTTACAGAAAAATCTCTAAAAAGCTTAATTTATTTAACCACAAAGCCGCTCTTGCTATAACGGCAGGCGTTTATAGTGAAATTGTCCAGCCTAGCAAGAGAGAAAATTGTTACCTTGATGTTACCTGCTTGTCTTACGGTATGTTCATATTTCCGGCGCTGGGAGCGTAAAGGAGTATGGCACAAAATTCGTATCAGCTCAATAAATTGGGGTAGCAGAGAAAAATAAAAAGGTTCGTGAGGTACACGCAGCGTCATAAAATATGACAGATGACGCAAAAGCCATCAAATGACCAGTCAGGATTGGAGTTGCTGCAAGCCATTGACCCAAAAAGGATTGCAGACGAATCAGTGCGTCGCACAGTAGAGATATTATTGAACCTGGTAGAGTATGTACGCGATCGCATTTCTCAGAGTAGAATTATCCCCTCTTTGGCGACTATTATTCGTGAGAAATCTTCTGTTAATCCCTTTGGTTGGTCGTGGCAGCCAGAATAATTGCCTACCCCGAATTATTGAGGGGATACCAAAATTCATACAGTATTGCGATCTGCTGAAAGCAGCAGAGCTTCGCTATGGCAATTGCGTCAGATGGAAGGAAGAGATATAGAGTCATCGGCAGGAATTATCGACTCACAAACACTTAAAACGACTGAGAAACGAGAGGTGAAAGACTATGATGCCAAAAAAAAGATTAATGGTCGCAAACGCCATATCTTTGTTGATACGATGGGTTTAATTTTGATGGTTGTCGTACATACAGCTTCAATTCAAGACCCTGACGGCGCAAAGCTTATATTTGATTGACAAAATTCACTAGACCGAAAAGTGCTGCGAGCGCTAAAAATAGTAGTGTATGATACCGTTTTTCTTGGAAATGTACAAAAGGTGATTGTAAGATGTGAATAATAAGATTCGTTTATAAATAAGCCCCGAAAATCAACCAAAATCAGCCAGATGGTAAACAAACTTCGCAGGCTAGCCCATAGTTGCGGTCTACGGCAAAACTAAAAGTACCTCGTCTTCAAAGCCACAAGCAAGACGAAAAATTGGTATCTGAGTTTAAAAATTTTGCTTCTTCACCCCAATACTTTACAAAAATTCCAAGACCAGCACCAGAAGATTGTTCTGGTGCGACAGCTACCCTTACCTTTGTATCCAAATTATTAGTTTTATTTATGTAATATTTGTCAACCGGTTTTCCAAAAAATGTATCATAAAGTACAGCTTTTCAGACAAAAATCAGGTTCCCAGGTATTCATCACAGGCGATCGCAGAATTTTTCGGTCTACTGAAATTGACTACTTGTTCCCTAAATTACATTTGATTTGGGTGGATGCTGGATATGCTGGCTCATTAGTCGATTGGGTTAGATATTTCATTCGTTGTGGAGACGAAATTATCAAACGTTGCGTAGGCGTAGCCCGCCGTAGGCATAGCACAGACGGGTTTAAAGTATTACCTCGCCGTTGGTTAGTAGAGCGTACACTTGCGTGGCTAGGTCGTTATTGTCGTCTCAGTAAGGATTACGAATATCATCCGATAAACTTGTGAAACGATGATATATGTCGCTATGACAAATCTTATGTTACGTAGATTAGCCCCCAATCATCGTTGCTCTACTGCTTAATATTTATAAAATATCCTCTTATTATTATTTATATTTATATGTATAGTTTGTTTAAGCATAAGGATTTAGAATAAATTCCTCCACCAAAGACTACCTCCTGCCTTTTTCGATAATCATTACTATAATGACTCAACCTGCATCAGATCCAATTTAGAGACAACCAACCTGCATTATTCACACAGTCAGGTTTAGCCACGTTGTTTTCGCCTCCCTCCCGTTGCTTATACCATTCACCTGAAAGTAATGCCAGTCAAGGAATTTGCCTTTTTTAGTAGAAAAAAATAAATTTACTACTTGACAAACTAGAGGATGACTAGTTATTCTAGTTAAGTGGGAGAGCAAAAGAAGCAAACCACCTCTGAACCTGAAAAACATAATACTTTGAAAGCTTAAGAAAAAACCAATCCTCGTCAAAAGATTTTGCTTTTGGGAAATCCCAAAAAAATAATCGAAATTTTAATTAGGATTCCGAAAAAATTTTTTCGGAGCCACAAACTCGAAACACAACAAAACGGAGAGTTTGATCCTGGCTCAGGATGAACGCTGGCGGTATGCTTAACACATGCAAGTCGAACGGTGTTTTCGGACACAGTGGCGGACGG
>NZ_JBALCW010000059.1:0-28462 GCF_036917635.1 Nostoc sp. | reverse complement strand
TTCCGATTGTGTGCATGATTTATGATGTGCGTAATCTCATCAAGATAAAAAACTCTTTAGTTAAAATTTTGATAAAGTCAGCATTTAATTACGTAATTGAATTGATTTTCTCCAACCAAGTTGGTATGATAGCTTCAATGGAAAATACAACTACGTATAAAAAAATACGCTATAAATACTGATGAATAAATCATAAATTTTAAACGCTCAGATCAAGGACTGTTTAAGTATTAGTTAAGCTGCTCCACATTAATTGCCAAGCATATATGGTTCTGTTGGCTATTGAGTGTTAACACTCAACAAATTTCACCAAGTCTACAGATAGTGGAATTGCCAGATAGCTTAAAAATCCAAGCTGACTATGGTTTGACAGTACTCAAAGGTGCGAATCCTGGAGGTTCACAACTAGCTGATTATATCCTTTCACCAACTGGGCAACAAATACTAGCAAAGTATGGATTTAGTAGTCGGAAGTCTGTTCCCGAACCTCAAGGAGTTGGTGGAATTTTACTTGCTGTGAGTGTAGCTTTTGCCTTACAGAGAAAGTTGGCTGCAAAACAGCAAAAAGTTCAAGTTAGCGATGAATGCCACAGTTAGAAAATTGATGAATTTGGTTAATTTTGAAACAAACTGTTAGTAAATCTCAGGAGAAAACAAACTATGAATAAACTAACTATCTTTCCTTTCTTTTCTCAAGCAATGGCCAAGATTGGTACAACTTTGATAGCAGGAGTAACATTTAGTCTGTTGCTTTCTAACCCCATCTATGCTGCCACCTTTGGTACTAATTTGATAGTAAATGGTGATGCAGAACTTGGGCAAGGAGATCCAATTGGTAACGCTGTTGGGACTGATATACCTACTATCCCTGGCTGGACTTCGACAGGTAGTTTCAGTGTATTAAAGTACGGGGCAACAGGTTTTAGCTTTACCAACCCATTAGGTAATGTGGTAAATGTGACTGTTCCTGGTACTGATGTTCCGGGGCCAAGTAATCGCGGTGCAAATTTATTCTTTGGTGGTGCAGATCGAGCCTCGAGCAGTGCTTCGCAATTAATCGATATATCTGATCTGGCCTCAACTATTGATGCAGGTGAAGGTACGTTTAACTTAAACGGCTGGTTGGGGGGATATAGCACTGATGAAGATAGCGCATCACTAAACATTACTTTCCTCGATCGAGCTAACCAATCTCTAAGCATAGCAAGTATTACTTCGCCAACTGCCGCGCAAAGAAACAACACCACAGGCTTATTTTTGCAGTCAGTTGATGGCTCTGTACCTGTGGGTACACGTCAAATTAATGTCCTGCTGAACGCCAATTATGCCAGAGGACGAGTAAACGACGCTTACGCAGATAATCTTTCGTTGATAATTACTCAAGTCCCAGAACCATCAATCTCTGGTTTTTTGTTAATTGGCTTATCTTCTCTCACAGCATGGAAATTGCGTAGATATCGTCAAGTATTGCAATAAAATCATCAGATTCTGCAACAGTTGAACTTCTCTAATTGTTGCAGTCCAAACCTTACTAAAGAGTTTTCCCACTACACCAAGCCATTTGTATTTGAGGAGTCATCAGTTTTATGTTAGAAACAAAGTTTTTTCAAAAACCATTAATGGTTATTCTGGGGTTAGCATTAGCTACTGTTTGTACTGCTCAACCCTCCAAAGCTGCTGTCTTTAATTATCAAGGTGATACAACAAACGAACCGATTTGGCGGCGTGTAGCGCCAGGTAATCCTCCCACTCTTATCAGTGGTGAAAAAGATGGAAATTTGGGAATGAGCGTACCTTACAGTGTATTTTATTTTACGATCGATCAATCCGGTTTATATACTATAAGTGGTGATTCTGAACCTACACCACCTGTAAATAGAAAATGGGATATTTTCTTAGCTTTATATCAGGAAAGTTTCAATCCTACCGAACAATTAACCAATGTTCTTATAGCAAATACTACTACGAATGGTAGTACTGTTACTTTCAACCGAGAACTTGTTACAGGACAGAAATATTTTTTAGTTACTACCGGCCGTAGAGTGAATGATTTTGGCCAGTTTAGCAACACAATAAGTGGTTTGGGTGAAATTACACCAATTCCTGAATCAGATTCAATACCTGCTATGTTAGTCACGGGCGGTATAAATTTACTACTTTATAAGCGAAAATTAGGTTTAAAAATATCGCATTTCTAAATCGTTTATAAGCATATCCCCAACTTGTGAAGAAGTCGGGGATGTGCTTAAAAAGTAGGTATGACTGCTATAGTTGCACTCATATAATCAGAATAATCTGTACTCTGCTACTGCCTTTTGTATTGTTAGTTAACTACTTGTTTCCAGAGAATAGAGGCGATCGCCTTTTGTGTAGAAATTGGATTTTTACTATCGACTAAGCACCTGCATCGAGATTGTGAAAAAAAGCAATCCTGAGAGCCAATCGGCACTGTAGTGCAGTCGATGCTACTGGAGTTACCATGTGCCAGGAATTATCTGAGCGCACAATCACAGCCGAAAACTGGTTCAGTGGTGCAATATCTTGGAAGACAGATTCTGGTTTTTCGTCAAGGAGAATTCGCAAACAACCACCCCAGTCCATAGGCCATTGTTCATTGAAAAATAGCAAATGAGTCAAAGCTTTCGATGGTTCATCAGTATGAGGGCGATGACAGTGACCTAGATTATATCGACGAAACCCAATCACCATTGCACAGTCTTTCAATTCCACTCCAGACATCTGTGTTAAGGCTTGGCGGTAAGCAGGTGTCCACAGTTCTTCTATCATTTGTCGCCAAATACTGCTTTTGTTACCAAGATTAGAAGATAATCTTCCTTGTGCAATGCGATCGCGCCAACGATCTGACAACTCAGGGCTGGCGCTATGGCAAAACTTGTATATCAAAGCAATATCCTCATTACTAGCAAGCATCTCACTCCAAAGGTATCCATATCCTTCCCCTATTGATAAGCGAAACTGTTCCTGGGGAAAGCTGGCAGCAAGTTCTAAGCTAGCTGCTTTGGGCAACAAATTCTCTATCACAGCATAACTGTATGGAACTGATTGCATTGTTGTACGATCAATGGCATCTAAATTTAGCATTCTCAATTTTCTTTGGATTATGTTTGTAATTTACACTATCTGTATGATTGCTAAATTCAAGCTTGATATTATAAGTCAATAGTTTCCAATTTCAGCATTTAACTAATTTTGGCGACTGAGGTATATATTCTTTCTTAACAAAGTTATTTTGTTACCAACTATTTGGGACAATAGTAGTAATTATTACAATTCCTACAACTGAATGAGATTAGGTTTAGTGTGAATCTTGATTGAGCTATTTATTTGTCAGCCGATCATAAAACTAAAATGAGTGTTTTCTTCTCAGATGAGGCGATCGCTAGGTTAGTTCAGGAAGATGTTCCCTACCTAGATTTGACAACCTACGGGCTTGGCATTGGCAAGCAACCTGGTGAAATCGAGTTTTCTACTCGTCATCCGATGACCATTTGCGCTACTGAAGAAGCAGCCAGAGTATTAAAATGTTGTGGTGCGGAAGTTCATTATCAAGTCGAAAGTGGTACAGTCTGCCAAGAAAAGCAATTAATTCTTCAAGCTAGTGGCACTGCTCAAGCTTTGCACAGTGGCTGGAGAGTTGCTTTAAATTTGATGGAATACGCCTCCGGCATTGCTTCGCGTACAAGAGTATTAGTAGATACTGCTAAAACAGTAAATCAGTCAGTTTCTATTGTGACTACTCGTAAATGTTTTCCAGGTACTAGAGCGCTTTCCATCAAAGCAGTTCTAGCTGGCGGGGGATTTTTTCATCGCTTAGGATTATCTGAAACAGTTTTGATCTTTAACCAACACCTGATATTCCTGGGAGGTATAGGTGGGTTAATTGAGCGCATGAATGAACTGCGACGACAGTTTCCAGAACAACATATTTGCGTTGAAGTAGATACACCAAAAGATGCTTGGATGGCTGCTCAAGGAGGTGTAGATTTAATTCAGTTTGATAAAATTCCCCTACCAGACCTTGAGCCTCTAGTTTTGAAATTGAAGCAGCAGTATCCAAACTTAAAACTAGCAGCAGCTGGTGGTATTACCTCTGAAAATATAAAGGATTATGCTAGTACTGGTGTAAATATTTTAGTGACAAGTTCACCGTACTTTGGTAAACCATGCGATATTGCAGTCAAAATGACGATGGCACAGTAGGCATTTTGAATTTAGTTTGATACTTAAGATTACAGTTGTTAAAACGCAGGAGTTGAGCCAGAAAGAACAGCGCTTAGGCAAGACTTAGAACGGAAGTAAATAGGCGTTTTGCGAAGCTCTTAAACAGTTGATGAAATAGAGCGATATAGCCATCTATCGCTCTATTCACTGCATCAGGAATTTTAGCATTTATTTGGTCTATTGGTTGTATACACGGAATAGTCTAGTCGCTGTATGGTTTTGCTTCAACTATAGTGTCGGGACAACTACAACCCTTCCCCATAACTCGGACAGTTTTCTAATTTATAGGTAAGTCTCACTTATCAAGAGTTTATTAGCTTGATAGTTGCTTATTTATAAGGTAAATAACGACAGCTTAGTTTCTATACAATATTAAGCTGAACTATTTTAAAAAGAAATAAAAATTAATTTTGTTCGTGTTTGATTACTATATTAGTTGGTATTTTACTCAATAAGTTGGTATTATCTTCATTAGATTACACAGATACACTTATCCATTTGAAAAAACGCAAATCTAACAAGAGGTTTGCGACTAACTTTGGCGTCAGGATTTATTAGTTTTTAATAACTCATATTAAAAACTAGCTATTTAGTAGCGTTTGGTAAGGAGTTGAAGATTTAACGATAGAACCGATTTTATTTTTTCTAACAGAATCTATTGTCAAATTGCTCAGTTTTGGCGATAACAATACTAATTTTTGGTGAGCAAAAAGCTTTCAGCAAAACAATCTAGTTTTTTCAATATTCAATAGTAAACGGAGAAATGTTTGATGCGTTTTACCCGCACGATACCCATTGCGTCTTTAATGCTATCGATACTGGTTTTATGGCAGCCTACTTTAGCTGACTCAAGAAGTAGTCTTCACTCAGAAAAAGAAGAAAAAACACCTTCTGTCTGGGATAAAAATAAGTGTCTTGGAGGTTATTCGCAAAGTTTTCGCTTGGGTGGAGAACTCAATAATCCAACCACTTATAACTTGCAAAAACTGCGAAATTTACAAGATGCTTTAAAAAAACAAAATCCAGCATTAGTTACTGAAGTTACTGTAAGCTTTCAAACCGGCTCAGGGCCACAAACAGAAACATACTATGGAGTCCCACTATGGGAATTGATTAATAATCCGAAAGCCGGAGGTGGTCTAAAACCTGGGAATTCTGGGGTGAATTCTAAAAACTCTTTTCTGAGGCAATATATTCTAGTTGATGCCACAGATTGCTATGGTGCAGTCGTAGCTATTGGTGAAATTCAACCTAACTTTGAAGGCAAAACAGTGCTAGTTGCATTTGCAAAAAAAGGTCGTGATGGTAAAATCGTGCCTTTAACAGATGAAGGATTTGCTCGTTTAGTAGTTGCAGGTGACAAAGCTGGAGGTCGTTACGTTAGTAATGTGACAAATATCCTCATATTATCTGCTCCTCCTTCTCCTTTAAAACCAAAATATTTCTGATATAGAGACTAAGGTTGTCAATCTCAATAATACCAGCAATAACTTCTGGAGACATTTGTAAATCTATTAAGTATGACTGGCGAAAAGCAAGTTTTACGCCCACCATGTCTTCAATAATTAACACAGCCTAATACGGTTTGGATAAGCTGTTGAGGCAGGGGAGGAAAAAGAGTTATTGAGAAAGAATTATTGCTCAATAACTGCTTGCCTCAACTTAAGTTAAAATGCTTATTCCAAGGCGTTTTACCCCACACGCCAGATGCTCCAGTTGGTCCGACACCAAGACCGCACTGGCTCCCCTTAATCCCCTCTAATGCATCGGGGGGATTAAGGCTGACGGTGTAGGTTTTTTATTTGGGCATGAGTGGGCACTCTCAAACAGAGTTCTAAACGTGGTTCAAATAACGAAACTTCGTTTTTGGGTGGGAAATCAGAAATTAAAATTTGAGTTCTCAACCAACGTAAAAACCCTATTTCAGCCACATTTTTTAAATACCTACACCTGTGAGGGGGATTAAGGGGGGTAATTCGACTTGTGTGTACACCGTAGCCCCGTGAACGGGGAGGGGGGATTTTGTCGCTAGACAAAAGCGGGGTGGGGTTCCGAGGACTTAATTGGTAATTGAGTAGGCTTGATATAACCTCATTGCGAAGGTTTCACGTTAAGTTGACACGTATGGGCAGTGCCGTGCCCCTGCTACTGGTGAACCAACCAGAGCCCCTGCCCCTGCTACTGCTGAACCAACGTTCAATTTTGATTGAGAATACAGCCAAAAACCTTTAATCCACTGCTGGTTTAGCTTTGGCTTTTGCCTTTACCTTTCGCTTCATCATAAGGCCGACTATACCTACTGCTATTGAGCCACCAGTAGTCATAGGTTCGGGGATAGTAGAGAATCCAGAACTCTGAAACACGGGTGACGCTTGAGAGCTGCTCAGAAAGGAGTTGAAGTCCCTAGCTGCGTCTAGGTTTTGAGTTTGTCTGAGTACAGCAGAGCCATAAAAAATCGGAGAGTAAAGGTTGATAGGCGGAGTGTATGCAATTTTGACTTTATCAAGTGCTGTTAGAGCGTCTGTGGTGTAAACAACGCCCGCATCTATACTATCATTAGTGGCGCTTGACACTTTATCTAATACATCACGCACATTCGAGCCGAAGACAAGTTGGGGTTGGATTAGCCCCGATATCCCGGAATTGGTAAATAATTCCTGGGCGAATACTCCTGCTGGAACAACACTAGGATCACCAATAGCCACTTGACGCACTTTTAATAGGTCTTGAACGTTTGATATAGATATGGTTGAATTTATCGGCGTGATTATAGCCAAGGTGTTCTTTAGTACGTTTTGCCTGGTTCCTTCTATTAGTTTGCCGGCATTTTCCAGAGTATCTAACGGTGCTTGGGATACTGAGAAGAAGATATCTACTGGATTTGGATTTGTTCCCGCTAGGATTTGATTAGCGAGAGTACCAGAAGCCCCGAAGGTATTGGTAAAGGTGACGTCGGGGTTGCTTTGCCGGTAAAGTGCCTCAACCTGGGGTAGGGTGTCGGTCAAGCTGGCAGCAGCATAGATGTTAATCGGACCACTAAATGTGGCAGCTTGTGCTGGTTTAGCTTGGATTATACCAAAACCCAAAGCAATGCTAGCAGTTGCTAGTGCTAATTTGTACCTTTTATTCATGAAATAGTTCCGTATATTTAATGTGCGAGTTACTACAATTTTTGAAATTCCAAATTTTGCACCCAGTTTGAAGGTTTGCTTTTCACTCCATCCAGAAGATAGGGTAAGAAGAAGTCATAGCTGGTAAGCAATCTTTGTTAGTTATGTATTTAAACCTACTTTAATGTCCAATCAATTACAACTAGTTTGAAAGCATCTTTATATAAAAAATACAGTCATCTATGTACTTATACTGCCATAAAACCGCTTCAAGTACCAAGAAAGTAGGTTAATGCATCTGTACTATAGAGAAAATTTTGTATAAAGTTATTTTAAAAATATAATTTTTCTATTTAAAGAAGTATAAGCATCTGACTTTTGACGGCAACTGTTCAAAAGCAATCTCTCAAACGGATTCTATATCAAGTATATTCACTGATAGTACAGTAGGGAAAATTGGGTGTTCAAGGAAACAAACAATGTCGCACTGGTGGTCAAAAAATTTTGCTTTGTCTCAACTGGGCGATCGCAGACTAAATCGACGCCATAAGCAGCTGCACCTCTCGTTGCTGCCACACAAGCAGGAATAGTTGAGATAAAGTCTTTTTAGAATACAAAATACCCTCCAGTAAATTCATTGGAGGGCTATCTATAATATTTGACGAATTTTTACTATCTACAGGTTGCGTTCCGCTCCACCCAACCTACCTCTACGTCTAATGCACTATTTTGCGTAGACAGTTCACTACGTGCATTTCAAAAATCAAATACTAGTCCTATATAACCAAGGATTGTAAGTAACAAAGTCAACATTTGTCTATATAACCGACTTTCCGCACTTCATCGTGTAATATGCGTAGATTTCCCATAGGTGGAAAAAAATGGTTAAATCAACAACATAAATCGCCAATGGTATTCAATATTAATACTTAATAATTTGAACATTATTAGGAATTTTTATTGAAAAGATAGATAATACATTTTGAAGTGCGGAATGTGGGATATAAAGTAATTGACGTTTTTCCAACTTAATTGGTAATGTGAGCTTTGAGGATAAAATACCCAAAAACTTGAAGATTTTAGCGAACAGATGAAAAAATATTTTTTGACAGGTTCTTTGGCAGCTTGTGCCTTTAGTGTTCTGACACCAAATCAAGCTTTTGCAGCTAATCTCAACTTATATGGAGCAGGTAGTTTAAGAAATGCACTAACGGAAATCAGCCAAGACTTCACCCAAGAAACAGGAATAGGAACGAATACAGTATTTGGGCCATCAGGGATTAGAGAGCAAGCAATAGAAACAGAACTCCAACTGGGACAGCCTACTGCTGATGTCTTTGCTAGTGCAGATATTGGAAATCCCCAAAAACTCTACATTAAGGGGTTGAGCAGTCAGCCAGTGGAATTTACTCAAAACCAGATTGTAGCGGTGTTTTCCTCAAAGTATTCTCAGGCACAAATTACACCAAATCAGGTGTTAGATTACTTACTAAATCCCAACATCAAGTTGGGAATTGCAACACCTATATTAGATCCTCTTGGAGACTACACTCAACAGATATTTACTCAAGCTAATTCAAAAAACCCTGGTAGTTTTGATACCCTCAATAGTAAAGCCTTGCAATTAACAGGTGGAACGAATTCCCCAATAGTCCCATCAGGACAAGACAGCTTAGTGTATTTTCTAGACAACACTCAGCAAGCAGATGTTTTCTTAAGTTACTATACTGGCGCGATCGCATCGCAAAAAATTGATCCGAGCCTGCAAGTAGTTGGGCTACCAGATTATTTGTCTGTTGCAGCACCATTCGGTTTAACAGTTATCAAAAATGCTGACCCGAATGCACAGAAACTAGCAGATTATATTTTGTCAGAGAAAGGACAGCAAATTTTGCATAAGTATGGCTTTATTAGCCCCACTAAATCAGTACCCGAACCCAACTATGTTTGGGGACTATTACTAGCTGCAGCTATGGGTTTAGCACTCAAGAGAAAATTGGCAGAGCCAAAGCAAAATATACAAGTTTAAAATCTTGGATAAACTGAATCAAAATTGCAGCGATCGGAAAATGATTGTTGGCAGCGGCAATCATTTGTATAGTCCTTACTACGAGTGAATCATTCTAGAAAAATGAATAATAATTAGCTTATGTACCAATAATTATCAGAATGCACCAAAATAATTAAGTAGACACATTACTAAAAACAGTTTTGAATGAATGTTCTGCCAAGCTTTAACTGTCCATTTTACTATTCCCCTATCAACTTTTTCAGCATTTTCTAATACCAGTATGATATCTAAGTTCTTCTGTAAGGGAGAAGATAACATCTCACTAAATGAGGATAATCCAACAATCTGATAATTGTTACTATTACCTAGTTCAGAATTATCTTATAACTAGGGAAGATCAAAATATGGAAGTTAGCGCTCGTAATTCCTTAAAAGGAACTATTAAGAAAATTCACCCAGGAGCAGTCAACTCTGAGGTCATATTAGAAATTGTGCCTGGGGTGGAAGTAACTGCAATTATTACCAAGGAGTCGGTAGAGCATCTCCAACTTCAAGAGGGAAAACAAGCGATCGCTGTGATTAAAGCCTCAGATGTCATAATTGCTACAGAATAGCTCGAAGTGAGCAGATAAGTTGTGGCGATCCGCTTATAGAGCGATCGCTACGATTATCCAACTATTTACGAATTTTCCGAGCAAGAACTGCTACCACACACCAGACATGAAGGATCGCGATAAGAATGTCGTTTGGCAAATTCCATTCGCATTAAGTCGATTGTCAGCAGTTGTGATAGTAGGGGTTGACTAAACTTAGTAATCAGCTTTATTACCTCTAATGCACTAAGACAAGCTAATGTCCCAGAAACAGCACCGAGAACCGCGAACCCACGCTGATCCCAATCCGGTTTTTCTAGAAACAAGCATGATAGACAAGGAGTGACGCCAGGAATAATGGTTGTCAGGTAAGCTTCCATTCCGTCCATTGCAGCTTCTACCATTGGTTTTTGCCAGCGCACGCAAGCCTCATTGAGCAAGTTCCGTTCTGTGAAATTGTGGGCACAATCAACAGCTATATCAGCAGATTGCACTAAAGAGTCTACATTCTCTTTTGTAACGTAATCATGAACTGCTTCCACCCGAATATCAGGATTAATAGCTTGAAGAGTTTCTCTGGCTTTGAATACTCTTGGCTTACCTACCCAATCATTTGTCATCAAAACCTGACGATTCATATCATCCAGCCGTAAGTCACCACCCCGAACTAGAATTAGCCGCCCAACACCTGCTACTGCCAAATAAAGTGCTGATGTACCGCCTAATCCCCCTACACCTGTAACCAAAACCGTTGCAGACTTCAAGCGCTTTTGTCCTGCTTCTCCAAAATTGGGAAGCATCATTTGGCGGTGATAGCGTTCTAACTCACTGGGTGTTAAGTTCATCGCTTTTTAATTCTTTATCAGTCGTAAAATTTACCACCTAGTTGGTAGCAAGTATTGTACTTGTCTATACACTTTTCTGATTTGGTACCTGTAAAGTTGGTATTTATTCCAGGCACTATTAAAAGAGCTATGTGCAAATATAGCGATGTCTACGACGGGCTATGACGCTCTCTACGAGACGCTAAAAGCGTAGCTTGCAACTCTTACAGAGTACGCGGACTCGCTAACGCAACTCTTGGAGACGCTGCGCGAACGCTATCGGCGTCGCAAATCTGGTGCTGCTCCCTCTGCGGAGATGTCATGATAGTCCTTTATTCGATCATCCCTGCTCAAAGAGCAGCACCGATCTATTACTGCCAGTTTGCTCTTTGTCCTGGGTTGAATGCCCAATGAAATAAACCCCGCAGCAAGGCTGTGGGGTCTTTTAGGTATTATTTGCTTTCTAGTGGGGTATACAGGAATGGCTGATGCAAGAATCAGTACGGCATCTATAACTGCTGCCTTTGGGTTGAGATTTATCCCCCTTCATAGTGCGCGATATGACTTGATAATTCTCAAAGAATACTTGGAACAATTACTAGTACAGCAGTTTATTACTATCTTGGGACATCTAGAAAATATATGAATTTTTACTATTAATATAGAAAATATACGCTAATAATTTACTAAATAATTTGTTTGGTATTTACATATTTTTAAACCAACTTATTTGGTAATAGAAGTAATACAAAGTA
This sequence comes from Nostoc sp., assembly GCF_036917635.1. Taxonomy (GTDB): domain Bacteria; phylum Cyanobacteriota; class Cyanobacteriia; order Cyanobacteriales; family Nostocaceae; genus Nostoc. The sequence goes on along the minus strand of NZ_JBALCW010000059.1, from coordinate 16,927 downwards.
GTTAGTTCAATTAACCACTTTTCAGACTGTTATTTGACACACGCAAGATAAGTTATTGGTGCTACTTCATCTTTTTTGAGGTGTTGTCATTCCAATTCGATTAAGTACCCTTCTCCTGTCGGAGACGCTACGCGAACAGGATCTTGCTACATTTCAGAACAATATTTGGGTAAAAATTCATATTTCCTTCTGCAACGGCAGTCTCTACAATTCGGGAAGGCATTCTATTAACAAGTCGGCAAAGCCACCTAGCAGACTGTCTCCCTGTTGTAACGACTGCCGTCTTTTTAATGCAAAATTATCTAGAATCGGAATGTAGTACGAACAACTCCTGTATAGATAGTGTCATTATTGCTGTTCTGTTCTGGGTTAAATATCACAATCAAGCCTGGTGTAATTGAGATATTGTTATTCACTTGGTAGCGATATAGTCCTTCTAAATGGAAAGATGTATCGCTATCTTCACGACGATTACTAGTAGGAGTGAGAACAGCAGGGCCAAAGTCATTACTTGTCACCTTGGGTGGTTGACCAAAGATTAAACCTCCCAAGTTGCCCTTTTTGCCTAAATCCGGGAAAGCTAAAGTGACCGCCCAGTTCCAGATATCTGCCTTATCACCTCTATTAACATTTGCACCAGAACTAACCTCTGCGATCGCTTGAGTATACCCAACCCAACCAGAAAGTACCAATTGGGGGTTAAAACGATAGCTGGTTTCTATCCCATAATGATTGGCTGAAGTGGCAACACCAGCACAAAATGGGGTATTAGCGAAAACACTACCGTAAGCCCCTGAAACGGAAACATCATTATTACTACCAGTAAAGTAAGAGTGTGCATAGCTCAAAGCAAGAGTTAAGTTTTGGTTGGGCTGGAATGCTAATTGAGCTAAAGCACCATAACTACCATCAAATAGCCCTGCACCAGCACTAGGATCGTTAGCTCTTCTAGCAAGATAACCCCCAGATAAAGTAATCGCGTCGCTCAATTTAAAGATGGCGCTGACCCCTGAACCTGTATTACTAGCAGAACCTGTGTTACTGGCGCGGTAAATAGGGGAGAATCGACCAAACCGCGAAAGAGATCCAATTGGGGTTGAGGACAGTAAAGGGTTAATAGTGTTGAAGTTGTCGTAGAACTCCCCACCAATAGCATCAACAATGACATTGATTTTGTCACCTACCGGGAAGCGATAATATAATTTGCCTAGTACAATGGTGTTGTCGTTGTTACCGTCCCACGATACACGGGTCATGTTTGTACCTGTGACTGCCCCACTAAAGGCTATAGTGTTGTTCGCTTCTAAACGGGTAAATAACTGGTCTTTGCCGGTAAAACTACTAATTAGATTCAAGCGGATGCGATCGCTGAAAATCGCATTGTCCTGAAGCCTTCGTCCACCCGATGCTGTATACTCGTTAGCTCTTGCAGCCTCTCTAGCTGAATTATGTAAAAAACCAGACATTAACCTCACACCCCAAATACTATTAGACCAACTTAATTGCTAAATTTGTTGGTACTAAAAAACACCCGATGCACTATTATTACCAGGTTTTCATATTTTTACCATATAAGTTGGTAAATATCTGGCAAAATTTTAGTCAGTATCGGCACAGTTATTGATAACAGTCAGTCCTGAGTAGTAATCTGTAATTTTTTACCAATTTTTTTGGCTTCTAGCTTACTACGTTGGTAAATTATGAATTAATTAAGAAAAAACGCTTGAGAGGCTGCAAATGATTAATAAACGCATCTTGACTTTTGTGAGTTGGGTATTTATCTCGTTTTTACTAATCGTCGGCTGTAGTCAAACGACTACATCTAACCCATCCTCAACTGCTAGCCCAGCAGCCCAAACAGCAAATTTGACGATATCAGCAGCTGCTAGCCTCAGAGATGCAATGGACGAAATCAAACCTCTCTACAGTAAGGAAAAGCCAAATGTTACTCTGAGCTACAACTTTGGTTCATCGGGCGCTTTGCAACAACAGATTGAACAAGGTGCAGGAGTTGACGTTTTTATCTCAGCTGCAAGTAAACAGATAGATGCTTTACAGAAAAAAGGTTTGTTAGTTGATGGGACTCGCAAGGACTTACTGAAAAATCAATTGGTGTTGATAGTACCGCAAAATTCCACAACTGTGGCTGATTTCAAAGACTTAACTTCATCACGCATTAAGAAAATTGCTCTAGGCGAACCTAAAAGTGTCCCCGCTGGACAATACGCTCAACAAGTCTTAACTTCATTAAAAATTCTTGACCAAATTAAAAGCAAAGCCGTCTATGCCAAAGACGTTCGTCAAGCTCTCAATTACGTAGAATCAGGCAATGCTGATGCTGGGATCGTCTACCTCTCAGATGCCAAAAGTACGCCAAAAGTCAAAATTGTAGCAACTGCATCTGAAAAAACCCATTCTCCCATCGTTTATCCCATCACGGTTCTCAAAAACAGTAAAAATGTCGATGCCGCTAAGGATTTTGTGCAGTTTTTATCGGGCAATGAAGCCAAAACTGTGTTTGAAAAACAGGGATTTGCTGTAGCTGGTAATTAAACCAATTCGTAATTCGTAATGACGCATTATCAATTACGAATTACGCATTATCAATTACGAATTATTTTGACAAGGCTGGTTGAGGATTCAACGCACTACTCAAACCAGCCCTAATAAGCACCGTTCTTATCCACAAAACTATGCCACTGGATTTATCGCCCCTCTGGATATCACTTAAAACTTCATTACTTGCAACATTCATTACCTTCTTCCTTGGCATTTGGGCTGCCTACTGGATGCTGGGATATCGCGGCAAAGGTAAATCCTTGATTGAGGGTGTCTTTGTTGCTCCTCTGATTTTACCCCCCACAGTTGTCGGCTTTTTACTGCTGCTATTTTTTGGTAAAAATGGCCCTGTAGGTAAACTCATGGAGCCTTTAGACTTCAGCATCGTTTTTACCTGGTATGGTGCAGCGATCGCAGCTACAATTGTTTCCTTCCCATTAATGTATAAAACTGCATTGGGAGCGTTTGAACAGATTGACACTAATCTCTTGCGGGTAGCCAGAACTCTTGGTGCAACAGAAATGGCAATCTTTTGGCGCATCAGTCTACCTCTAGCACTGCCCGGAATTGTAGCGGCTACAACTCTCGCCTTTGCCCGTGCTTTGGGTGAATTCGGTGCCACGTTGATGCTGGCGGGCAATATCCCAGGACAAACGCAAACGATTCCAATGGCAATATATTTTGCTGTGGAAGCGGGAGCAATGGACGAAGCTTGGTTTTGGGCGATCGCTATTATGGTAATTTCTCTATCTGGAATTATTGCAGTCAGCTATTGGCAGGAAGTTAGAGAGAAGAGGGGACAAGGGGGACGAGGGGAACAAGGGGGACGAGGGGGACAGGGGAGACAAGGGAGACAAGGGAGTGAATCGTTTTCATTGTCTGTACCTGACTCCGCAGTAGGACTATTTGTGGATATTGAAAAACGACTGCCGAGTTTTCATCTCAAAGTGTCCTTTAACACCAATGAACAACCCTTGGGATTGTTGGGGGGTTCTGGAGCAGGTAAGAGCATGATTTTGCGCTGCATTGCCGGCATAGAAACGCCCAATCGTGGGCGTATAGTCTTAAATGGCAGAGTCCTGTTTGACTCAGAACAACGAATAAATCTGCCAAGCCGCGATCGCCGCATCGGTTTTTTAGTGCAGAACTATGCCCTCTTCCCACACATGAGTGTGGCGCAAAATATTGCTTTCGGCTTACCCAAAGGATTATCTGCTCTTAATATCAGGGCGCTCTTAGAAGAACAGCTAATAGCCATGCAGTTAGAGGGATTAGGCTCACGCTATCCGCACCAATTATCTGGAGGTCAACAACAAAGGGTAGCTTTAGCCAGAGCATTGGCAAGCCAGCCAGAAGCATTGCTACTGGATGAGCCGTTTTCCGCACTCGATACCCACTTGCGTAGTCAACTAGAACAGCAAATGACAGAAACTCTAGCTCATTACCAAGGCGTAACTCTATTTGTTACCCATAATATGGAAGAAGCTTACCAGATTTGCCCTAGCTTATTGGCATTAGAACATGGTTTAGCAGTGCATTATGGCTCCAAATACGATATTTTTGAACATCCCACCAATGTAGGTGTCGCCCAATTAACCGGGTGCAAGAACTTCTCTCGTGTTGTTTTTGAATCATCAAATCAGGTGCAAGCAGTTGATTGGGGTTGTAGCCTCCAAGTAATTGAACCCATCAACAGCGAATTATCCCACGTTGGCATTCGCGCTCATCAAATCATATTTACCAACGACTCATCACAAGTGAATACCTTTCCCTGCTGGCTAGCACAGACAGTTGAAACACCTCACCGGATGACGTTATTTTTAAAACTACATTCTGCTAGTAATAGTCACCAGGATTACCATCTGCAAGCAGAAGTCTTCAAGGAAAAATGGGCAACCATAAAAGACGAACCTTTTCCTTGGTATGTGCGTTTAGATCCTCTGCGCTTAATTTTGATGGAATAGTGAGCTAAACCATATCTAGTTTGCATATCTCAAATTTTTATAATTTTTGTGGAATGGGCCGAAAAGCACACCCTAATTATGCAATTTAAATGTGGAATAGCTTATAAGGGGTAAGCACTAAAAAAAGTGAAATACTACTGCCTTGATTAATACCAAATTTTTGCCTATTCACCTGTTTGACTAGGCTTCATCATCTGATGTTTCTTCAATCTTGATTTCCCAAGGTTCTCCTTTATAATCTGGTGAAAAAAGGTGAATTTTGGCTTTGTTGGAAAACTGATTCAGCTTTTTGATGAACTGGGGAATAGCATCAACTATATGCAGATAACTTTCTATGTCATAGCAGATAATGAGTAACATCAGAGGACTAGTATTTATCTTGAAATACCAGTGACAATTTGATAGTAAAACTCGCATAATTGGGCCGCAGGCTTGATAAAATCGCCTGCAAGTAGCTTCTTCTAGTTGCCTGTAGAATAACTCGTTAAGTATAGGTGATCCAGTTGGAGGCAAATCATCTGCGGGAAGGGGGGATTTATTCATAGCAAATAACTAGGAATTGGGAATTATTAGTCAAAAAAAACAATGCTCCTGAGTGTTTTCATCACGCCATCTTTGAATAGATGGCGCAACAAGCACTTTTGTAGTTGCACCCAAAGTCGGGAAATCATAGTAAATGTTCTTGTTTTTGTGTTGCAAGCCATTGCAGTTCTAACCACAAACGCGGATCTGTCTGCTTTACCTTCGACATCGGATCTCGCAGCAGATGTGTAGCATTTAGGCAGACAACCTCAACTAATCCTGCATATTCTGCGACTTCTCTGAGTATAGATATCTGGGCTTTGACAGCAGCAATCAGATTGTCAGGGCAATAAATTGTGAAGTATGGGAGAAAGTGAACACGAGGTCTTCCCCAATAAGACTCGATGAGTTTAAGATGACAGTGTTTTAGCAATTCCTCGACTTGTGGGAAAGAATGAGCAATAACCGTTTTGAATTCTTTGACTAGCTCTTGTTCATACCAACTTGTATTCATAGTTATAACTTTCATGCTGAAAGTAGCAATTGGGAATTTTGATCTGTTTAATGCTTAACCTTTATCTCCTGCTCTAAAAACAGGTTGCCAATATCAAATAAAAGTTGCATAGTACCTCGATAGCCAACTTTGGTAAACTGACCATGATCTAAACGGTCAAAAATGGGAATACCTTGACGGTAGAGAGGAATTTTTAAGCGTTGAGCGATCGCTACTCCATGAGAGTTGGTAATTAGTAAATCAGACCCAACCGCCAATTGTTCAAAGTCTTCCAAATCGCCGATAGTAACGCTCTTGATCGGCAGTTTTTCTAGTAGAGGAAAGCGTGTTGTTGTCACCGCTGAGTGAATCTCAACTCCTAGCGATCGCAAAAAAGCAACTGTTGACCAAAGTAAATCTGGTTCCAGCGCCAAAGAAACTCGCTTGCACCCAAAGTAAAAGTGATTCTCCAACATTACATGTTGTAGCTGACGGCGTTGACGGCGGTATTTTTCCGGTACGCTAACACCACTGATATCCGCCAATGCTTGCAGAAATTTATCTACTGCTGCTAGTCCCGTCAGTTCACCAAATACCTCATAAGGTATATTGAATCTCTGCTCCAAAATTTGTGCCCCAGCCCGCATACTATCACCTAGCGCCAAAGTGAATACAGAACTGCCAATTGATCGCAACTGTGCCAATGTAGTGCCATTAGCTGTAATGGCACTAGAAGAATCTTCTATATGACCATCTAGTGAGCCAGAAAGGTCAGGTACAACAATAGGTACAAGTCCAAAAGAGGTAACAATCTCTTTGATTTCCTGTACATCCCCTGGTGTGAAGGCAGAACTCGCCAAAATAGTGATTTGTCTGGCACAAGCATCTTTCTTAGAGCTTTTTTGGGGAATTTCCCTGACTATACTCTCAACTGCACCAGCAAAGCCATCCTGTAATGTACCTTTGAAATCTGGTGTAGAGACAAGCACAATTGGTAAATAATCCAGTTCTGGGTGACGGTGGCGAATCTCTTTGACAAAGCGTCCCATATCATCACCTCTGGTTTCCACAAGTCCAGTGCTACAAAGACCGATAATTTCTGGTTTGGATCTCTGCACCAAAGTTAAGATTGCTTGTTCAACTCTTTCCTCGCCACCCAAAATGGTTGCAACTTCAGTCATCGCCGTACTGGAAAGGGGAATCGCCTGACGGAAATGCTCTACTAATACTGCCTTAGTCAAAGCAGTACAGCCTTGAGAACCGTGTAATAAAGGCATTATTCCCTTCAACCCCAAAAAGGCTAAAACTGCACCTACAGTTTGGCTTTGCTTCAAGGGATTAACTGCAACTGATGTACTCGTAACGCTAATAATCGCCATTAGATTTCCTCCTCTTGAGAAGATAAGGGGGATGAGGAAGTAATTTCTCCCTCATCTCCCACTGCTCCCCCATCTCCCTCATCTCCCTCCCACGGGGCTGGCTGGTATACTTGTTCCCACACAGGATTGTAAAAAGCGGCATACAATTCTCGTGCTACCTCTAAGATTCCCATATAGCCTGCATAGGCATGGTTGCGTTCTTGATTAATGTCTAGAAAGGGAATCCTAGCTGTGAGAGAAGTGTCTTGATGGCGTTTATCAGCAATTAACATATCAGCTTGATTTTCGTTAATTATCTGTAGGATTTCTTGAGAACTATTTTGTTCTAGAATGATGCCATCTTGATCCAGCAAACTTTTGACTCTAATTTTATCCTCCTCAGGATTATTCTTAGTAAGAATAGCAATAACTTCCATCCCCAATTTTTTAGCAGCAAAGATAATCAACCAACTCTTGAAACTTCCAATAGAAAGGATAACGCGCTTACCTTGTAATCGGGTAATATACAGAGCAAGTTTTTCATCTATTGCAGCAGTTTCTTCTACAATTAGCTTTTCTGTACGTTCCTGCAAATCAGAACCGCCTAACTTTGCCGCAATATTCCTTAAACATTGATTGATTGACTCTACACCATAGATAGACTCTTCAATATAGGGAATGCCATATTTTTTCTCCATGCTTTTTGCCATGTTGATTAGTGCTTTAGAGGAGAGAATCACGTTAAGTTTGGCGCGATGGGCATAGCAAACTTCTTTGTAGACAGCATCGCCTGTAATTTTTGCCAAAACTCTGATACCTAATTTCTCCAATAACGGTAGAACATTCCATATTGCACCTGCGATGTTATGTTCACCAATTAGGTTGATGTCGTTAGGTGTACTATTCTCTGGTTCAGCTGTTCCAATAACGTGTTCTAGCAACGCTTCACCAGCAACACGGTTGCCCAAATTTTGATTCCCAATAAAGCCAGGACAATGTACAGGGATAGTGGGTATTCCTGTTTTCTCGGTGGCATTTTTACAAACTCCCTCGATGTCATCCCCAATCAAGGCAGTGATGCAAGTGGAGTAAACAAATACTGCCGCAGGTTTGTAGCGTCTTGTTAATTCTAAAATGCCTTTGTACAGCTTTTTGGCTCCACCGAAGATGATATCGTTCTCATCTATGTCGCTGGTAAAACGTATTTTGTACAGCATTGAACCAGAGGAGAGACTGCTATAACTTCCCCAAATACTGGCAGCACAGCCACTTGGCCCGTGAACTACATGAGCAGCATCGGTGATTGGTACTAAGGTAATCATTGCACTATCAAAAGCGCAACTCCCTTGAGTAGTTCCAGGTTGAGGTAATTGTGTGGAGGACTTTTTTTTATGCAGTTTCTGCTGCTGACGAGCATCTTCGGAATTGGAGTCACTGAGTGAATCGTTGATTTTTCCTGATGTGGGATTCATTTGTTTGGTGACAATAGGTAGAAGTTATTAGGTGTTAAGTGAATTTCAAAAGGCTTTGATATGATTTCCATTTATTAACCGTGTATCTAAAGGATGGAATAAAAGGGAATGAGAAAAATAGTTTCCCATTCCCTAAAACATAACCACCAACTAGGTTAGAGAAGGAGAAAACAAAAACATGAAGTAGACTATTAAGGTATTAATGTTGCTGTCTAGACCTTAATAGATTAGTGTTAGCACGGTGAATTGGAAACAAACATAAGTTAAGATCGGCTATTGGATTACCTCCATTTTAAAAGATTCATGAAAGGGTGGGCTATTTTTGCCCACCTGATATTTACTCTGTATTTAGCACCGGAGTCTGAACAAGAAACTTACTTCTTCTAGCTACCGGAAACTATTTCTACGTTTCCTTTTTTGACTGCTTCTAGTGCTTCGCCTTGAACGTCTTCTAGCTTCTTAGCAGCATCTGCTTGGCTAATCATTTTTGCAGCATTTTCTTCACTTTCAAGGATACCGAATTCAATCAACAAATCTTCTAGCTCGTCCATCTCGATGGGTGTGGGAACTGTAAGGTTTGTATTGCCGATAATCTTGTCCGCTAATGTGCGGTATTCATTAGCTTGGTTGCTGTCAGGCGCATACTCGTTCACCGTCATCCGGCGCAATTCGGCGTGTTGCACGATATTGTCACGCGGGACGAAGTGAATCATGTGGGTATTCAATCTGGCTGCCAGGGTGCTAATCAGTTCATCTTCCCGGTCAGTTTGACGGCTGTTACAAATCAGACCACCCAAACGCACGCCACCAGTGTGAGCATACTTGAGAACGCCACGAGCGATGTTGTTAGCTGCAAACATCGCCATCATTTCACCGGAAGTAACGATGTAGATTTCTTGGGCTTTACCTTCACGAATTGGCATAGCGAAACCACCGCACACAACGTCGCCCAATACGTCGTAGGATACGAAATCTACGTCTGCGTAAGCGCCGTTTTCTTCGAGGAAGTTGATGGCGGTGATGATACCACGACCGGCGCAACCTACACCAGGTTCTGGCCCGCCTGATTCTACGCATCTGATATCTCGGAAGCCAGTGATTACCACTTCTTCAAGTTCGATATCTTCCACAGCACCCCGTTCAGCAGCTAAGTGCAACACGGTGGTTTGGGCTTTACAGTGCAGAATCAATCGGGTAGAGTCAGCTTTGGGGTCGCAACCCACAATCAAGATGCGTTGACCCTTTTCTGCCATAGAAGCAAGGGTATTTTGGGAGGTAGTAGATTTACCGATACCGCCTTTACCGTAGAAAGCAATTTGTCTAATTTTGCCGTCGGACATGATGATTAATCCTGTAATTGTTTGTTTGCTGAGTCTGTCGGTTTATCAGGCATTGGTACTGTGTGCCTACCGGAAGCGTTGGCACTTTGTGCCTACCGGAGGTACTCGCGCTGTAAAATTACAGCAGTGACCTGATGTAGAACGTCGTTGGAGGTGCTCGTTCTACAGCAAAAAGAGTCCGAAGAAAGAACATATTCAAGTTGTGGTCAGTTTTCGTTGGTCATTAGTCATTGTTTTTTCTGACTAATGGCTAGAGCAATAAGACATCACTCAAGGAATATTGCTTGTATTACCATCCGCTCACTCAAATGATTTCTCTAGCGGTAGTAATACCAATTGGAAAAAAGAAAGCTACAGATTCCAAGCCGGAAACTCAAATTGAAATCCGAATTACGAATTGAGCATTATCAGTTGTTGTAATCACAAAGAAGGTTGCTCATACCTCTTAGTGGTTGCAGCAGGATTTAAATTTACGCCAAGTTTCCCTAAATCACACAACCAACCATTGCAATCCACTCTAAACAGTCGCTACAACTTCCCCAATTTTGCTGATATCGTAACCGCCAAGAATTTCAAATTGGGAGTGAACCATCCGATGTCCCAAAGTACTGAGCAACTGCTGTACTGGTGCTTCTTCTAAATATTCCTTAAGAATCACCAAATCATATCGTGACCGATGTAAAGGGATAAATCCCAGCCCAAAGGCGGTAGCTACAGATGCCGTACTTATACCTGCATCGGCAACTCCTCTGACTACAGCTTGAGCAACATCTTGGTGAGTTTTGAGTATATTGTCAAAGCCCTGAACAGCATCGAACGGTATCTGCTCCTTTTGGAGTGTTTGTTCCAAAAGCATCCGACTACCAGAACCGATTTCGCGGTTAACAATAGTCGCTCCCCCAGCAACTAAGTCGCTAACTGTTCTAATTCCCATTGGGTTCCCTGACTTCAACAAAAGTCCCTCCTCCCAGACACCAAGGGTAATCAGAACTGCTTCCCTTCCAGCCAGAACATCTCGAACAAAGGGAGTATTATACTCACCAGTTTCAGGATCGTACAGATGCATCCCAGCAATGTGCGCCTCACCTCTGCATAGACTGTGCAATGCAGCCATGCTGTTGGCGAAGTTATATTGGACTCGCAGTTGGGGATGCCAGCGTTCGGTGGCTCTTGCCCATAGTGAAATTACAGGGGCACAACCAGCAATCACAACGGTGTTGTGAAGTGTGTCGAGATTATCGTCCAAAAGACGGACTCGAACTTTATTTGTACCTGTTTGACTAGTGCCTTCACCATCAGCCGGAATCATATCTTGGCGAAAAGCATCCTTACCAATCAAGGGATAAGCTATCCATTGTCCGCCCACACGAGCCACACTAACTCGTAGTTGCTGACCGTTAGGAACGGGTTTGGCAAGAACTGCTTCAATTTCAGGTAAATCTCGCTCTAACCAGAATAGATCCTCTACTTGACAGCCAAGCGCTTTGGCCAAGCGAAGTGTTATGGCTACTGAGGGAGCATATAGTCCCGACTCTACACCACTAATTGTCTGACGAGTCACATTAGCGATGTTAGCCAAATCTTGTTGGCTCATGCCTAAGCGAGTTCTAATCGACTTCAAGTTATTACGGAGGTCACTATCCTGCTTCATTGGCTTTGTCTCTTAGTTTCAAAAAGCCGTAGCGGATTTAAATATTGCATCTGCCAAGGCGAAAGTCTAGTCTTTGAGTTTATATCATTTCTCTTTGACGAGTTTTTGTGCCTTCGCTGTCTTGATTCCCCATATAAAAAGACTATCACAAAAATTGCCAGTTTGCTTGCCAAGCGCAAATTATTTTTGCGGATGGTTACTTTTTACCTGCTCTTTTGGCTCAAAAGCCCCAAATTCCGATAAACAGAGCATTTGTCTAGTAAAAAATCAATACCAACTTTATTGGTAAAATGTAGCGTTTAATACAGTTTTAGAAATTGGTTTCAGCTTTGATGCTTGATAGACGAGTAATAGAAGCCGATAGAAAACATACCAACCAATTTCGCTTTTTGGGGTAAATTTTCCCCTAACTAAAATTTACCGGTTTGACTAGAGTGAATATGCACATAGCACCAGCAAAGATTGCTGTTTTAATTTTTTGCACAATTAGATATTTACCAAAGTATGCAACAGATGACATGAAATTACTGTTCTTAGTAACAAAGCAATGGAGAGAGTAATGATTACCGAAGAAGACTTAGCCCAGCAATTTAACGTAATTATTGAATACACTCACCCACGGGCATGGAAACTGTTAAGCCAATGTTATGTGAAGGTGATTAATCCTCATCCTCACTTAACAAGAGTAAATTGTATCCACTATGCAAAATACATTGGAATTTACTGCCCTGATAGACTAATGAGTGCTGTAGTAGAACAAAAAAATCTCATTAGAGAAGTAGCAGAATATCTGGGGCTAGTTGAGGTTGTTTGCTTGAATGCCAATAACTTGATGCGCGATCCCCGATCCAATCTCAAGCAAACTTATCCCCAGTTGTGGTTAGACTTGTTGTGGATTGTTACCCAAGAACAATAAACCCAGCTATTATAAGCAGATTTTTCTGCAATCTTCAATCTGCAAAAAACCTTAATTACCAATCTTCACCGCAGCTTCATTACTTTTTGAAGCTTGCCCAAACCTTATGACTCAACCATGCTTGCATCCAGATGATTTGCCTTCGCCTCAAACAATAAAGCTGAGTGAAATATTGTTTAGACAGCTTGAAGAAGTAACTAAAAAAAGCTTTTTCTTAACGTGCGACAAAATGACACGTATTTTGTTAGCGAGTTGTCATTGGTATTTCCAAATCAATAGTGGCGTTTTGACCTTGATCCTGATTTGTAATAATATGGCAAGTTATCGTCAGATCATGAAAACTGTTCCCCAATTTGCTGACAAGTTAAAACAGTTTAGCAACAGAGCTAAAATTACTGTCAGTTCTCCAGTTGACAAAGGTATCCCGTGGGTACTCAGTATAGATAATGTCTTATATGAAGGCGACTTGCCTAGTACATGATAGATAAACCAGAATTTCTTCTAGGAAAATCCTCACTTCAGCCGCATCAATCATTAAATACTCTCGCAAATCGAGAGCATCTGCTGACACTCGGCAGGCAGGTAGTTGAAGGACTTCAGATGCTGCAACCCAACAGTGTACTCACCATCCCACATTCTCACTGTACAGCTAAACTCGTTCACTGCGCTGACAATTGCCCAACACCCACCTTTGCCTCTGAGTTCGGGATTATCCTTAGCTAAAATCTGGCAGACTTCGCCAACACGATAAGGATTTGGCGCTTTTGTCCGTTCCATGATCCGTTGTACTACATCGCCTACAACTCTAGCAGATGGTACTTTACCTCCAGCTTCTTCCACTGCCGTCTGCCATACTTCCCATTGCTGTTGAGGTTCCAGCTTTGTTATCGGTCTAACCTGCCGTTCAGTCGTAGGCAAAATTTGTGTCCCAATGGGACACATTTCCCCGTTTTCAGTTTGTGTCCCATTAGGATAAATTTCCGCGTCGCTTGATTCAGTTTCAGTTTGTGTCCCATTGGGACACATTCTCATCAGGTTATCAAACACAGCCGAAGCTTCTATTAATCTATAAGGATGACGGCGTTTAAATCCAAACCTGTCCTTACAATACTCTTCAAAGGTTGAATGCGTCGAACGATATAATCTGCGATCGCGTAATTCCATCAACGCCTTACCAGCTTCAAAAACTGCTTTTTCCACACGCCGCTCTAGATGTAAGCGATCGCGCTGTTCTTCCTCTGTCAACTCTGGAACTTCAACAGCAGTAACCGTAATTGTTGCTGAACCTGGGTCTTCTTGCTGGGAGATATCCTCGTTTGCAGAGCTAGCTGCTGAAGTTGAATCGGTAGATGCGGCAGAGGTGGCTTTGTTGCGCTTACGGGGTGGTTTATTCATTTTTCCACCTCTTTTGGTTAAGTGCCATTGCTTAGAGTCGATCGCAAATCAATTCTCAAAATCGAGCTTTCATAAGAGAGATACAGCTTCATAGGAAAAATGCTTTTGACTTCTCAGCTAGCAGATGTTTGTCAAAAGCGATACACTATGATGTTTGCCCTTTCGGTTCATCCGGCACATAAGTTAACAAATCACCGGGTTGACAGCTAAGAGCTTTGCAATATTTCTCCAATGTCTCTCTCTCTAACCTCTCTGGCATCACACGAATATTTTTGTGCTTGCTGATAGTCACAGGATGCATACCTGTCATCTCGGCAAGCTCTTTATAATCAATTTCTCTATCAGCCATCAATACAGCCAAGCGCCACTTAATCGGCATTGATTCTTTTATTAATATCGGCATCTTTAACCTTACACCTCCTTGTGTTTGCCCCTTAGTAGCTGCGACTATAGCATAAATCTTATCGAAGTATATATTAGTCGATACTTTGACATCATTAGTCGTAGCGACTAATATAATAATCATAGAGACAAACAAAAGGCGACCGCTCACAGGCTGGAAAACTTCGTGCGATCGCCTTTTGAAAAACCCATACACTCGTACAGGGAATCTTAATTATGACTCACGCTATCTACACTTATCAACAGCTGCAACTGAAATCTATTGCCCGACTCAAGCAAATCTACAGCGAAATCGCCTGCACAGTTGAGGTGGCTGACAAACGCTGTAAGGATGCATGGATTACTGCGATCGCTGATTATCAGGCAAGCAAGGTTCAGAAACTCATCTCTGCTACCCCGGACGAACAAACCACAGCCCAAGCAGAACTCGACGTCACTGCCCAAGCCCAAGCCATCGCCCCCGAAGAACTGACAACCGTCGAAATCAGCTTCTACGACCACGAATTCTACGCGGGTCTTAAACTGATAGCCAGCATCACCCACGATGATGACCTAACCCAACCTTGGCTAGTCATAGTCAACGGCATAGAAAAATTCCGCGCAAACACTTGGATGAGATGCTACCGCTACATCAGTTGGCATCACCAGGATGGAACGCTAAACGAACCAGTCCCCGCCCAAACTGAAGCACCAAGCATCACTGAAAACGAAATCATGGCGCAGATTTTCAACGAGTGCGAGAAGTACGGCTTTGAAATCCTCGACGATGGCATCTACCGCGACGACATCAAACTAGGTGAAGTGGGACATACTGACGCTGGCTGGTGGTTCACACGCGCCGCAGACGCAATCCAACAGCGCATACCCTGTAACTCGGCAATGGATGCCGTGTACTGGCTGTCGATGGTGGACACGATGCCCCATGCAGAGGCGGCTGACTACGAAGAAATGCTAGACCGACCCTTTGAAATGCTGACAAATGAGGAGTGGGGACAGTTACGGCAATTAGTAACAGCCTAATTCTCACAACGGCGATCGCTATCATGTCAAGCGATCGCCCTAAACCATCCTCAACAATCATAAATCACAATGCAACCCACAATCTCAATCCCCCCACACTGGGACTACCCTCGCTTTGCTTTGTCACAGCGTACAAACCAGGGCATTATTCTGGGGCTTCAATACTACCCCAATGGTACAGAACTGGCTGAACAATTTGATGCTGGTTGGCGTTATGCCGTGATGCCTCATAAAAACTCTGATGAATTATTCCACTTTCAAGAGAATCAAATCCAACCGCTTACCCCAAAAGAATTACTTTCAGAAATCACCGCAGAAATAGAGTTTTACCAACAGCAAATCTCTATTCTACAACGACAGTTAGCTGCAATCACTGGAGGAGCAGGGAATGCCTAAGACGGTTGATTGCAGCTTCGAGCGCAGAGCCAGTCACTTGTTGCGTGTACTTCAGTTTTGCGGTGGTTGTGTTCCATTACATCGGCTTCAATTCCAATTCTCCAATTCAGTGATTCAAACCCTGTTGGATAGAGAACTGGTGCAAGTGCAGAATACTGGGCGCGGCTTTTTGTTGGAGATTGCCGAGGATTTTTAAGTTATTAATCCCAGAGGACAAAATCATGAAACTTTACGCTAAGACCATTCCACAGACATTACCTGCTTGGGCAACCACCCTTACAAAGAGTGCAGATTTATTTGAGGTTGAAATCGCCGATGAACACCCTACTTTTCAATCTCTACTTGAAGAGTTAACCACGGAAATTGAACCAGGAATCATTGGGGTTAAAGCTAAAGATTTATGTTCCAGACTCGGCTTTGATTTATCTAACCCACATCTCGACCACCTAGTTGAAATTGCCCAAAATCTGATATCCCTTATTGCTACGCACCCCGACTACGAGCAACTACTAGAAATAGGGTATCAACCAGATTTAAACATTGCTGATGCAAGCACTGCGCTGATTTATCTGCAATGGGAATTAGACCGCAATCGAGAAGATTCTGTTTAGAAAGAAAGCAGATTCCACTACAAACCACTAATTATCACACAAAAAAAACATGATTACTGAAATTAAACTAGGTTTATGCAACCCTCCAGAACCCATCTATTTGTATGGTGCGATTCGTTGATTAGTGAATCACGGTATCCAGTCCGTAAATAACTAATCCAGCCCGACAGCAGATTACTGTCACTAAAAGGCTGAACTCTTGGTTTGATGTAGGTGAAAGCCCTACCATTCAGACTCAGAATTGACTCCTTACCTGCCCACACCGAACAAGCTCGTTTCTTGTAGAGTGAAGCTCTTAACTGGGCGCAATCAGACAGCCGTTATGGGCTGACACTGGCGTTAACAGGGAGTTCCCATGATGAAATAGAGCCTAGAAAAGCAACTCAGTAGAAAGCAGGGCATAACACTAAAACCCCTGACTTCACTGGAGATAATTCCCGCCGAATATCGTATAAATAACGGCAAGAGTCAAGGGAATCCAGTAGTTGAAATGGCTACATCTAACGGAACAATCAATCAAACCGAGGGAACGAATAAAAACGAGTCAAGGGTCTTGGGGAAGTCGAACTCCAGGTAGGTAAGACGGGATACGGAAATCCTTTGATTCGGGTAGGACAGACCGTAACTGGTCTGAGGTGTTCAGAATACACAAACTCCAGAAGAGAAAATGATTAGACACAGTGTAAAAACTAGTGAATCTTGGAGAGCCTTACCGTGGAAGAAATTCCGCCGTAACCTTTTCCGCCTTCAAAAGCGCGTGTAGTGCGATTCGTTGATTAGTGAATCACGGTGTAAGTCCGTACATAGCTAATCCAACCTGGCAGCAGA
>NZ_JBALCW010000058.1:0-59283 GCF_036917635.1 Nostoc sp. | reverse complement strand
CAAGCAATGCAGAGGTAGCAATGGCGACTGAACGCATTGCTGAACAAAAAGCCTCTGGGGAAGTGAATAAAGCATCCTTAGAAAGAGAACTTCAAGCACTTATAAAGCAGAAAATTGAAACCGAAAAACAATTAGAGCGTGATACTAGCGAATTCAAGCAAGCTGAAATTGACCTGAAGCAAACTACTATTACCGCTACAGCAGACGGGATTATTTCCAAGCTAAATTTGAGAAACCCCGGTCAAACTCTGCACGCAGGTGAAGAAGTTGTCCAAATTGTTCCTAGTCATGCACCTTTAGTTATCAAAGCAGCTGTCGGTTCTGAGGAAAAAGGTAAGATAAAAGTCGGTCAAAAAGTGCAAATGCGAGTAACAGCTTGTCCTTATCCTGATTACGGTACTCTCAATGGCGTTATCAAAGCGATCGCTCCAGATGCTATTAGTTCGCAAAAAAACGATGCAAACTCTGATACAAATTCTATCCCCAGAGCAACTGCTGTAGGCGCTTTTTACGAAGTCACAATTCAACCAGAGAAACTTGCTTTAGGTCGCAGTACAAAGAAATGTCAAATTCAATTGGGTATGGATGGCAGAGTTGATATTATTACCCGCGAAGAAACTGTACTGCAATTCTTGCTCCGCAAGGCAAGATTAATGACGGATTTTTGATGTTGACCTCAGGAGACAGATTTATGTTCATGCAGAATTTTAATATGCATGTTTTTTGGTGGATTTTGGTTTCTAGCGTCAATATTTTACTTTTAGTTATTTTTTACGAAACAATATATTTGACGGGCAATATGTTGTAGAACCACCGCCAGAAATTGCTCGCCGTCAACTATCAGTAAGGGTAGCAGCAGTGCGAATCAAACTTGATTGGCAGAAAACCCCTAGATTTGACGATTTTTGTCTGGCAGGGAGGAGTGTAAATGTTCGCTTTATCGAGTCAAAGTCCTCCCCTTTTTAGCAATTTATGCATTTAATTTTTACTAGTTTGACATTAGGGACTTCCAAATAAAAAAATACCCAATCTTATTGGGTATTTTATTTGTGCCGATTATTCATCCGCTTTTTCGGCTCAGTTTACCCAACTAAATTATGACGACTGACGCCTGTATTCTGTTTGATAAATATAACTACAACACCACTTGCAACTATACCGAAAGCAGAAGGAATAAATGGCAACCATAGCCCTTGTTTTAAAAGAGCGATCGCACAAACTCCATATAAAGTGACAACTATCACAAAGATAGTGTATCCCTTATGTGAGAGCGATCGCACCCGCCAAATAATCAAACTCCCAACTACAGACCAGCCGCATATCCAGAGAATATCACCCCAGTAAGGCAAAACCCAAAGAATTGGACGTTGGTCTAAAACTGCACTCAAAACTTGGCTAACCATTTGTGCTTGTATAAATATCCCTGGTATTTCTTGGTAATCTTGCTGTGCAGTACTGTAGAGAGTTGACCAAGTATCGCTGACTGTATTAGCCGTCACTCCAATGATAACTACCTTATCTTTAAGTGATTTATGATCAAATTTATCACTCAATACATCATCAAGGGAAACTCTCTGATAATCTGTATTACGGTAATTGATAAGTATTTGATTTCCACCTAAATCAACTCCTTGTTGATAGCCACCACTGCGACTATGTTTTAAGCGTTTAAATACTTTAGAGCCAAACTGTACATAATCTTCATTAAATTTAGGTTGAATATTTTCGTAAGATAAGTAACGAGCAACTAATTGCAACGAGAGCGAATAAGGCGTTGTACAAGTCGAAGAAGGCTCTTGTGACATCATCAAAATTTGGCGACGGATGATACCATCTGGGTCTTGAATTGCATCGGTAAAACCCTGACCTCCTATAGATACGTCTTTCGGAGGTTTAACACCTTGAGGGTCATATTTACTATCGCGGCTTTTGCAGACAACAACAACATTATTTTTATTAAGTTCAGTCGAAAGTTGTATTAAATTTGATTTATTTGGGGGGTCAGCGAAGTCTCTATAAATATCCAGTCCAACAACTCGCGGTTGATACTTTTGTAACTTGTTGAGCAATTTAGCTAACGTCCTATCCGAAATGGATTTCATTCCTTTAGTCGTCTCTTGTCGTGATTGAATATCTTTTTCAGTAATTTCTACAATTATCAACCTTGGATCTGGGTTTTCCTTAGGTCGTAACCGTAGCATTTGATCAAAACTTTGCAGTTCGATTTTCTCAAAGATTCCCAAGTATCTCAAACCTACTGTTGAAATAGCCACAATAAAAGTACTAAGCAGTACAGTCCAAAGTTTCAATTTTGGTGTCTCAATTTTACCTTTTGTCGAAACTTCATCTACAACTTTAGTATCAACATTACCACACAGTTCTTGCCACGTAGTAGGAACAGTTGTAGGATTTTGACAGATGACTGGCAACCAACTGGCACAAGGAAATTCATTTTCCAGTCCTTGAAGTCTTTCTCGCGCTTCTCGCACAGCCAAGTAAAATGGTTTGTTATCTGCAAAGGCGGTAAGAAAGTTTTTTAAAAATTCCTGCGCTATTAAATCTGGCACTCCTTCCCGCATTACAATCATTTGGGGAATGTTTAAATCAGCTAAATTTCGTCCTAAACCAATTCCGTCACAAGAATTGAAAATTGCCAGTTTCAAACCGCGTCTAATTGCTGTTTTAAGTCCATTTTTTAACTGCGAAATTGTTAAATTTTCTGTTTGATTGATGCAAATTTTCCCTATCTCTCCGTCAGCGAGACTATTGCTATGTCCGGCAAAAAAGAGAATATCCCAATCGTGATTCCATAGATACTCATCAAGTGTTTGCCGTGTTGGTTCTACAATAAAGGTAGTTTTAGCATCTGTTAAACCTTGTAATAAAGAGGCATCTTTATCAATATCAATACCAACTCTATTGCCTAGAATTGCTAAAATTTTGACTTTACCTGTAGGAGATTTTTGTAATAGTTGAGGGGATTCATACTCATGATTGCTTAAAGCTAATTCCGCTTTCGGGTAATCTTCAAAAAAATGCCACAGATGCCAAGGCAAGCGATGCAGTATAACTATATTTGTTTCAATAATTACTCTAATTTCATCATTACGACTGAGTAGAGTTCGCAACTGCCGCTCAATATTCTGAAATGACTCAAATTTTAACCAAGCATTAATATTGGCTTGTAGCTGTTCACACACTTCATCGAAGTCATTGACAGAAATATTGGTTATGTCTTGCGAATGTACTTTTATCCGGTGATTGCTAACCAGCCGTTGATGAACTGCTGCGTAGAGTAACTGCCATCTGCGGTACAGTTCGCTTAGTTCTGGTGCTGGTGGTAGACTCCCTGTTAATTTCACGGGTACAAATTGGTTATGACACCAAAGTTGAGCCGTGACAACAGGAAATCCTTGATTTAAATCTCCTCCCAAGAAGCTGAAGACAACTAGCTTACTCATAAGTTAAGTGAACCTTGCCATTCTTGATTAACTTGTTTACTAATGAATGTTAGTTCGACTCCGCTGTGCGCGGCTGTTAGAAAACCTGTTCAGTATAATTCTTAATAACTAAATCACAAAATTTTCTGTAATCTGACAACTATCAAGAGCAACCTGGATGCTAAAACATTCTCCCACTTCTCCATCAAAAAGTTTCAATTGCACATATATATCTTGAATTCTTGCTTGTACTTGTTGAAGTATTTCCCCTTGTTCTGAAAGTAAAACTAGCTTGATATTAACAGGTAAGTAAAGTTGATTACAAACTGGATGTAGCTGCACGCGAATACTAACTTGTTGGTTAGCTTCTGGTATTAAGGCAACTAATAAAATAACTTTTTGAGCCTCTATTTCCATTCCCAAGTCAATTAACTTGGCGCGTTTGATAGCGGCAGCATTTAACCCGAAAGAAGTACGGAAATTAAAAGCTAGGCTACTGGAGTTTGGCTCAAAAAAAGTCTCTATAGCTTGCCAAGAAGCATCGTAAATCTGCTCCAGCCAACGACTGAGATCCACGCGTACTTGTGAAAATTGCGTTCGCAGCCTTTGTTGGTACAAACGCTGCCGCCACTGCTCATTCTTTAGTAGCGCTCCCCAAGTTGTAAATGGTACTGCAAGTCTAGGAAATGTTACAGAATAATTACTTAAGCGTTGCACAAGATTTTCTGCTTGAGCAGCCGATAATTCTGGTAGTGGAGCGATGTTTGCTTTCATCTCCTCTGTTCCACAAAATTGGTAGGTCATCCAAAAAGCATTAAGGTCTTTAATTAAGTGCCGTGCATCTATACAATAAGTCTTATCTACTTGGTCATAGTCTGCCAGTGATTTAAGTTTACTATGGGTTATGTAGCCCCAAATTCTTACCCACTCGCCATCTGGTGTGACTTGCACTGCTAAATAATAGTCTGCTGCCCAACTGGGAATGTCTACCCATTCTTGAGGAACTTCTAACTCCCTATCATCAATTGCCTCGCTGGGAATTAAAACGACTCGCTTTTCCTTTAACAAAATTGCTGTGCCATTGACAAATTCCCAAAAAGCAGGAATACCAGGGGAACTGTTCCAGATACTTGCTTCTGGAACATATTCAGCTTTTACCCAATTCAAAAACCCATGAAGGCAAATTTGATTCATGTAAGCACGCCAGCGACTGCTAGGTGTGGCGTATATTTGGCATTCTTGCCAAGAAATTGTCTGTAATGATGGTGATATTTCTAACAATAGTTCCTGCGGTTCTGTAAAAGCAGAAGTCATTTTTACTACCTCATCTTTCATAACGTCAGCGAGATTCCCCATATTTAACTTTCAACCATTCTTCCAAAGCACTACTCATATCATTAACTAGGTTGGAAGTCACAGAAATATTAAGCGTGTCTTGACTCCATTGGCTCAACGCTGCTAGCATTAATTCTCTAGCTTTGAAGAGTCGGCGAGAAACAGTAGGCTGACTCATTTGTAGGCGTTCTACAATCTGTGGCTGAGTCAACCCCTGTTGGTAGTAAAGTTTAAGTATTTCCTGAGTTTTTGCTTCAAAACCTTGTAAAGTTTTTAACAAAAAACCTTCAATCTGAGATTGTTGATTTTGTTGATTTTGGGCATCCTCTTGGGCTATCATCTGAGCAATTAATGAGTCAGAGAATGGATCTGGCAAATCAAAAGTTGTTGTATCATCTTCTGATATCGCTAAATTTAGAGAACTAACAGGTGGATACAAATAACCACGCACGTACATAGCTGCTTGGGTTAACCACTGTTCAATTTTCTCTCTCGTGCATTGTGGACTAGGTTGAGTTAAGTGATTTTGGCGTTCACGGTTGTAGAGGTTGACAATAGCTCCCCAAAGTTGGGGTTCTGGTTCTGGTAATGACTTTGTGCCACCTGGTTGGTTTTGAACATACAGTTCTTTGAAACAAGTCCAAGCTAGTCGATATTGGGCTATTAGAATAGGTGATAATCCAGCTTGAGCAAGAGCTTCTAATAACTGCTTTTTGCTTACTTTGCGTAATAATCCCCAATTTGTGCAAATATCAGCTTCTTTGCGTTGGCGTAAAATATCTTTTAGCCGACTGGGAACTGCCATAGTAGCATAGGCTTTGAAGCTAGAGCATTTTTCTAGATTAAAATTTTTGAGAATTGTTTCAATTTCAGCATTCGCTATTTGAAAATAATCTGCTAGGCTATGTTGACTATTTGTAAATTTGGCAATTGTTTTTTTAGCAGCCCAATAATTTGGTTCCTGTAAATAAGCAGATAAATGCATTCTAGCAAGGCTATTAGATTCCTCTCGCCAGCACTTGTGCCAATGTAACGCCCAAAAATTTTCTGAGTTAGGGACCAATGGTGAAGACTCCAAGCAATTTTGAATATTTCGATGCAGTTTGATATCAATCAACCATTTGCTGAATCTGTCTCCTTCTAAGTCAACGAAGGTTGAGAACATCAGGGTAATTTTTTGACGAGGACGCATAAGCAGTTTACAAAAATTTAGGTTATTCAGTACTTTTTATGCTAAACTAATAATTAGAATGCCAATTTAATAAGCATCTTATTATAAAATTATTAAAGTTTGTCAACCCATAAGCTGAACGCTTAATTAGTTTAAGTTTGTTATTGATGCCTTTTTTGCGGAACGCTACGCGAACAACAGCAACACTTGTTGTCCTATTATCAAAGTAAGCTACTATTTGATTAAACCATCGGATAAGAGTATTGTTACTATCTTAGTCTTTTAATTCATGCATTAATTTTAGGCTAGGAGATACACCTTTAACCTTAATAAGTTTATTTTTTTTATTTTCGTTTAAATGTGGCTCATTTTTTAAGTAAAACATATTTAGTTTTATTTAATCCTTCTAATATTTGCTCCTGTTTGAATTTTTTTTGATGTCTTTGAATTTTATTAACTTTTGTGTATTTCGTCTTCCTCTTTTTTTCTGTGTATCTAATTCCTTATTTATCGGAACCATAATGTGAAATCTATAATATTATTAGTGGAATTGGTTTTGGTGAGTAGGTAGGCAAGATAAAACCAAACTATGTAACGAAAAGTAAAATCTCTGTATTTGGCTCGTAGTTGCGCCCTCTTGCGCTTTAGGGCAACTACGAGCCAGTGATGATTATTTGCGGCCACTTACTTATCTTAGTTTCTCTACAAGTCCCTAACGCCTCTTGGTCTCTTCGTTTAAGAAAGATAACTTAATCCGCCGACTTTCACGCGATAATGGCACTAAAACTGGCGCTTGACTTTGAGCATTGCTTTCTTTAAAGCTTTCCACTATCTTAGATATTTGTGCAATTGTCGGTGCTTCAAATACGCTACGCAAAGGTAACTCTACACGCAAGGCATCGCGCACTCTAGAGACAAGCTGAGTTGCCAGTAATGAATGACCACCTAATTCAAAGAAATTGTCATAAATTCCTACGCGTTTAAGTCCCAAAACCTCAGCAAAAATTTTCACCAGCACTTGTTCAACAGGAGTCCGAGGTGCAATGTAATTTTCAGATAATTGGGGCTTAATTGCATCATAGAATGCTCTTAAAGCGCGGCGATTGATTTTACCATTAGCAGTTAGAGGTAAAGATTCTAATATTACAAAAGCTGATGGCATCATGTAATCAGGCAGTTTTTGGGCTGCATAAGTCTGCAACTGCGGCACTAATTTACGCGCAGCTTTGGCTTGTAAGGGATTATTGGCGTAAGATTGTAAGGGATGAGAGTTAGCCGTGTTATGTGGAAAAGTAGTTCTCTTACCTATTCTATCTTGTCGTAAAAAAACCACATCATAGCGTCCTTCAATACTTAAATCTGACCAGGTAATTTCAATTCTATAAGGTACATCCAGTGTATAAAAATCTTCTGGCTCTACTCCTAAATTTTCGATTTCTTGCAAAGCTTTATGCATTTGTCCTACAGTTTTAAAGCCTTCTACATCTGATAGCCATTCTGCTATTTTAACTGCTGCCATTACTCGCGCATTAGGCACATTGTTAATAGATAATCTTTCTGGTTGATTTTCAATTAAGAACTGATGCACTGCTGACACTGTTAAATTATCTTCACACCAGTTTAACATTGAAGATTTTCCAATACTATTAATAGTTTCATCACCAATATGAAGAATCACATTGTATCGAAATTGAGTTAATTCATTACAATGGCGTCCCCGCAGCAGTTGAATTTCTGCATGGCTAATCTGGGGAAAGTATTGCTTTATTGCACTAAAAAAAGCTGGGTCAATCACCAACTCTGTTTCTTGGAAAATTTGCATTTTAACCCGTTGCTGCAACTCGTAACGGGTGAGGGAAGGTTCAGCTTGATAGAGTTGCACTGACGCATGAAAAGCTTGCAATAGTGGCAAATTACGCACATCTCCTATGAAAATAAAGCCACCCGGAGCAGTCGCCCTCACAGCACCTTCTAATACACGAATCAGATAATCAATAGTAGGAAAATATTGTACAACTGAGTTGAGAATTACTGCATCAAAAGCTGCTGTTTCTACTTTATCGAAGTCAAGAGCCATTTGCTGATACAGCTTTACTTGGGGTATTTTTTGCTTTTCTAACTGCTGCTGAATATAGTTAAGTGAAACTGGGGAAAAGTCTGTTCCCCAATATTTAGTGCAGTGAGGTGCAATTCTGAACAGAATTAAACCTGTTCCACAACCAATTTCTAACACTTGCTTGGGTTGTAAAGCTAAAATTTGTGCTACTTGGTTATTCACCCACTCATGCATCTGCTCTATTGGAATAGGCTGATTTGTGTAACTACTGTTCCAGCCGATAAAATTGGATGTTGGATGTGAATCAGCAGCAGGTTGATTATAAGTTTCGTTATAGAGCATCTGCCATTGCAAAACCTGCTCATTCTGCAATTGCATTAATTGCACATTCTCCTGCTCACTGCTGTATTCAGCTTTCGGTATCACATAAGCTACTAGGCGTTTTTCCTCTTCATCCTCACGACTTATTACTACAGTTTGCTGTACTGCTGGATGCTGAGTTAGCACTGCTTCAATTTCGCCTAACTCAATTCGGTAGCCACGAATTTTTACCTGCTCGTCGAGGCGGCCTAAAAACTCAATGTTGCCATCTACTCGATAGCGAACTAAATCACCTGTTTTATAAAGTCGGGCTTTTAACTTATTAGTAAAACTATGAGAAATGAAGCATTCAGCAGTTAAATCAGGACGGTTTAAATAACCTCGTGCCAATCCATCACTACTTATATATAACTCTCCTGACACGCCAATGGGTATTAGTTGTAAATGTTTATCTAGTATGTAAACTTGGGTGTTGGCGATCGCACCACCAATTGCAGGTGCTAAATTATCTTTATTCTTAACAGAAATATGACCAGAAGTTGTAACAACTGTGTTCTCTGTAGGCCCATAATTATTATATACTTGGAAACGGTGGGAAGCTAAAGGATATTGATTTAGTTTGTCTCCACCTGTAAGTAATATTCGGAAAACGGCATCTTCAGGAAAATCTAATAATAGAACCTTTTCTGCTATAGGTGTTGGTAAGAAAGAAATTGTGATTTTTTGCGATATTAACCAATCTCGGAGATATTCAGGCGATCGCCTGATTTCATCATCTACAATATAGATACTTGCTCCAGCACTAAGGTAAGGCCAAATTTCCCAGCCACAAGCATCAAAGGCAACCCCGGCTATCTGCGTTACTCGGTCAAGAGATGAAACTGTAAAAGCTTTTTGATGCCAAAAAACCAGATTTAATAATCCTCTATGTTCAATTTGCACGCCTTTAGGTTTTCCTGTTGAGCCAGAGGTATAAATAACATAAGCAAGGTTGTCTGCTGCAACTTCGCTATGAAGATTATCTTCAATCTCTTGAGCAATAATTTTACAATCTCTATCTAAACAGATTATATTTGAATTACTATTTTGCAAACGTTCAAGCCATCGCTCGTGAGTTAATAAAACTGAGACTTGAGCATCTTCAAGCATAAAGTTTAAACGTTCAGATGGATAGCTTGGATCTAAAGGTACATAAGCTCCACCTGCTTTCAAAATGCCCAACATCCCGATTACCATATCAAAAGAGCGTTCTACACATAGTCCTACTAAAACTTCGGTTTTAACTCCTAATTTTTTTAGATAATGTGCAAGTTTATTACTACGTATATTTAACTCTTTATAGCTGAGTTTTTCATCGCCAAATACTAGTGCGACCGCATTAGGATTCTGTTCTAAAACACTCTCAAATAACTGAAAAATACACCTATCTTGAGGATAATCTAATTGAGTATTATTCCATCCAACTAATAAATTATGTAGCTCAGATTTGCTTAAAAGTGGTAATTGGGCAATTCGTTGTTCTGGATTTGCAACTATACCCTCAAGCAATGTTTGGAAATGTCCTAACATCCTGGTGATAGTAGCGTCATCAAATAAATCAGTGCTGTAAACTACAAAACCACTAATTCCTTCTGAGCTATCTACCCATAAACCATTTTGAATATTTGCCTCCCAGAGGTGGAACTCCAAATCAAAGCGTGTTGTATGCGTATCAAATGGTAACGGGCTTAAAGTTAAACCAGTTAACTCTAATGCTGACATAGGCGCATTTTGCAGGGCAAACACCACTTGAAATAGCGGATTTTGATTCAAATTACGCTCTGGATGCAGTTCCTCTACGAGTTTTTCAAAAGGCAAATCTTGATGAGCATAAGCCCCTAAAGCTACCTCTTTGACTCGACTTAATAATTCTCGAAAAGTTGGGTTTCCTGATAGGTCGCTACGCAATACTAAGCTATTGACAAAAAAACCAATTAATCCCTCAATTTCACTACGGTTACGATTGGCAATAGGTGAACCAATTACAATATCTTCTTGTTGTGTGTAGCGGTAAAGTAAAACTTTAAATGCTGCTAGTAGGGTTATAAACAAAGTTACCCCTTCTTGCTGTCCGAGAGCTAAAAGTGCTTCGCTCAAACTTTTTGATAATTGCAGAGGTTGCCTTGCACCCTGGTAAGTTTGAACAGCTAGTCTTGGCCTGTCGGTTGGCAGATTTAATATAGATATACCGTCTAATTGCTTTTGCCAGTAATTAAGTTGCTTTTCTAATACTTCCCCCTGCAACCATTGGCGTTGCCAGTATGCAAAGTCTGCATATTGGATTGTAAGTTTTGGCAGAAAAGAAGGCTGATTGCAAGCATTGGCTGTGTAAAGTGCTGCTATCTCTTGAATCAGCACTCCAATAGACCAACCATCAGAAACAATGTGGTGCATATTCAGCAGCAGGATGTATTGTGTCTCATCCAACCGCAGCAGTTTTGCTTGCAGCAACAAATCAGTTGATAAATTGAAAGGATGTTGAGCTGCTTGGTTAGTGAGTTGTCGTGCTTGTATTTCTCGTTCGGCTTGTGGCAGTTGCCGTAAATCTATTATTGGTAAAGTAATAGTTAGCGCCGGATTAATTAGCTGAACTGGTTGCCCTGACTGGATGACAAAATTGGTGCGTAAAGCTTCGTGTCGTCGCACAATTTCGTTAAAACTTTGCTCTAGCGCGGCTTTATTTAACGAACCTGTTAAATGTAGTGCTACTGGAATGTTATAGAAAGGATTATTAGGGATTAATTGGTCAAGAAACCACAGCCGTTGTTGAGCAAAGGAGAGGGGAAGATTTTCCGACCGTGAAATAGGTACCAGAGGTCTAAAGCTCTGCTTATTAGTACGATTAGTTGCTTTTAAAAATTCAATAATTTCTGCTTTCCGCTCTTGAATTGCTGCACGCACTTCTAGTGTAAGAGTTCCTTCAGGCGCGTTACAACGAAACTTTTCACCATCAATAAAAATTTTAATATCTAAGCTGCGAAGATAAGACAATAGCTCAACTGTATTCAAAATTACACCCCTTTGGAACAGTTGTTATTTAATAAAAAGCAGGAGGCAGAAGGAATATTGTTTGTTAATAATTATTTTTGCCACTTTAGACTGTTTATCAACTAACCCAGCATTTTTATCACACTTACAACAATGTATAAATCATTCTTGGGAGTGAAAGTTGGATGATTCTAACTATGGTATGAAGCTAAAAGCAGTTAACAAGGTATAATAAGGTTTAGGTTTATGATATTCATGCCTCATAATTTTCTAGTTGTATGGCTGGTTCAACTGCTGTCTGTTGGGGTACTTGGCGGGGGAATCTATATTTTCTATGAGTGGTACGAACGAGAACTTGTAGGAACATCCTACTTAGTGGCTGGACTAGTAATGGTTCTGTGGACTTTTGGAGGTCGTTTTATCAGTTTGCCGCTGCTGCGCCGTCCTGGAGCGGAAGAACCCAACTTTATGCGAGGCAAAACCGTGCAGCGTTTGCTACGTCCAGATGGGAGCGTGTTACAAGTAGAGTTTTTTGGCCCTGAAGATGGTCAACCAATTATTTTCTCACATGGTTGGGGACCAAACAGTACTATATGGTATTATGCCAAGCGACAATTGAGCGATCGCTTCCGAATAATTGTTTGGGATCTACCAGGGTTAGGAAAATCCGCCAAACCGAAAAACAACGATCACTCTATAGAAAAATATGCCCGTGACTTGGAAGCTGTAATTGCCATAGCAGGGGATAAACCTGTTATCTTGTTGGGGCATAGCATGGGTGGGATGATTAACCTGACATTTTGTCGCCTGTTTCCAGAGCAATTAGGGAGTCGGGTGGCTGGCTTAATTCTTGTAGATACTACTTACACCAATCCGGTAAAAACTTGTATCTTTAGCAATCTGGTACGTAAATTGCAGAAACCGTTACTCGAACCTGTGTTGTACCTGACTATCGTGTTGTGGCCTATTTTTTGGTTGATGACTTGGCTCTCGTATTTCAATGGCTCGCTGTATATCACCGTCG
This sequence comes from Nostoc sp., assembly GCF_036917635.1. Lineage (GTDB taxonomy): Bacteria > Cyanobacteriota > Cyanobacteriia > Cyanobacteriales > Nostocaceae > Nostoc. The sequence continues at coordinate 46,909 of NZ_JBALCW010000058.1, read as the reverse complement.
AACTATCTGGATTTACGGGTACTGAAACACGCGGTCAACTAAATTTTGCAGCTTTCTTATCAGCATTGGGTTCGCCTGGTGTTCTGGCTCGTGGCACACTGGGAATGTTGAAGTTCGACGAAACAGACACACTTGCAAGTATTAATGTGCCTGTATTGGTAATGTGTGGGGCTTCAGATATAGCAACTAAACCTGTGGCGAGCGATCGCATGAAAGCAGAATTACCTTACTCTGAAAGAGTCACCCTAAAACCAGGTGGACACATGGCATTGATGGAACAAAACCAACAGTTTGCCGAAGCAGTCAGCACGTTTTGCGCTGGCTGCTCATAGCTCCCTGAATCACACATTTAGCATCCATCAAAAAATATTGCTCTAGGGACTTGCAAATAAAAAAATACCCAAAAAACTCTTTCCTCTTTATTCCTCTGTGTTCTCTGTGTCTAATAAGGTTCGTTTATTTGAGTAATTTATTTCTTGGAAGTCCCTTAGTGTTGACATTTTCGTGTTTCGCGCAGTCTGTAGCAACTTCCGCCTTAAGAGTAAGAACTTCCACTTTTTCTGTAGCAACTTCTGCTTTAACCCCAGTTTTGCAGTTTATTTAATCCGCATTGCTTAGTACCTTTTGATTACTTCCAAAGTAGAGGTCGCTTAATTCTTCCAAAAAAACATCGGTCTGCAATTCTGGATTACGGAAGTAGGGATGGATGGGAAGGAGTTCAGCCCGAGGCCGGCTTTCTGGTGAAGACAGAATCTGCTCAAGCAAAGTCAAATAGTTTTCAGCAGTAGACTCCCAAGTGTACTTTTTCAGCACCCGTTGCTGACCAGCTTGGGCAAAATACTCCCACTCCTGAGCATCACATAGCAACCGCTCCAATCCCCGGGCAATATCAGCAGGGTCTTCTGGGTCAACGAGTACGCCATATTCCTTATTTCCCTGTCGAAAGCTCTCGCTCGGGCCACCGTTCTTAGTTGCTACCACTGGTAAACCTGCAACTGCTGCTTCTAAGGGAGCAAGCCCAAAGGGTTCGTAGAGTGCGGTCAGCGCAAATACTGAGCGCCGTTTTACCATAAACCGATAGGCTGCTGCTAGTGACTCTTGAGACTGATCTGACAAGCCAAAGGCACTCACCTTGCCCCCCAAGTCGTTTTCTTTGACTACTTCCCGAATCGGAGCCAATACCTCTTCAGCCATGCCATCACTACTTTCCTCTCGTAAAGGATCGTCCAGCCCCCCTGTAATTAGCATCAAGTTAGCTCGTTCCTGAAGTGTTGGACTCATTGCGAAGGCTTGCACTAGCCCCAATATGTTTTTTTTCGGCTCTAATCGACTGGATGCTATAATGACGGGCAAATCTCGACGAGCTTCTGCAATGTCCCGTGCTAATCGCTCCTGAATCAACTCTTGGGTAGCTTCCTCATTTTCCGAACGGGCCTTTGCACCGAAAATCGAGAAATCTGCTCCCGGTGGAATCACTGCAAAGCGGTTGTCGTCGTCTACATCCACTGCACCACTATACACTTGATGAGAATACTGTTCAAAGCGTTCTTGTCGTGTACTGGTGATATTAATAGCCGAGTGATTCATGCTCAAGCGTTCGGCTAAAATGCGATATCTGAAATTAAATTGCTCGTCTATCCCTGTGAGATTTTCTGGGGTGGCTTCCAGTTTGTCGATCTTTTGAGCGCCGAGAGAATGAGCAGTAAAGGTAAAAGGTATGCCTGTCTCCTCTTCAATTAGAACGGCACACATTCCTCCATCGCCGTAGTGAGCAGTCATAGCATCGGGTAAGCCACCTTCGTGTTGATAAAATTTCAAGATGTTGGGTATCCAATCAGCGACCAGATGAGGCCATAACAACTCTTTAGAGAGAAATTCTTTTGACCCAGCTGGTAAGCGGATAATGCGGACGTTATCGATCCCTGGATAAGTGTCAATTGCTTCGGCAAACTCTGGCCACTCTGGGTCAATAATTTGACGGGTAATAATATCAACTTTATGACCCATTTGAGCTATAGCTATGGCGACTTGTTTAACGTAGATTAGCTGACCCCCGAAATCTGGGTGTTTCGTGATGTGGCTATTGGGTGAATCAAAATTGCCTTGAGGGTTGAGAAATCCAATGTGCATCGCCCACTTCCTAATACAGGTTGATTTCTACTAGAGATTTTTGCCTGAAGACGGCAGCATAAAAGCTTAGTGAGCTTGTTAAAAACTCCCAAGGCTGGAAAACGCAGGCAGTGAGGCTGTATATAAACCAAATCTTAGTTGAGAACCGTAGTTTTCACCCTCTCCCTAAATCCCTCTCCCAAATCTGGGAGAAGGAGTTTGAAATTCTGGTTCGCCGAATCCCAAATCTGGGATTCGGGGTTGGGGGATGAGGGCAAATCCTTTTCATCATCGAAGAACTATAGGTTTCAAGATAGACGTGGTTTAAATGCCATGAAAAATTAAGTCAAAGGGCTTTTATTGATTCCCTTTAGCCTAAACTTAGCCAGTTCGCGCATTTTCCTAATAGACATCTCCAGAAATTAGATATGCGTAACCTGAAACCCCTGTAGAGACGCGAAATTTCGCGTCTCTACATTCATTATCGGAGATGTCTAATGTTTAAGTTAATCGCTACTGCGGCTCGCGCACATATACCGGATGACATAAATAATAATAATAAGGTAATATTTATCCTTAAAATTCAACGTCTTCTCGCTCTTGTGCTGTAATTTCAATTTTATCAGCACCTTTTGCTGCCCAAAACATTGTATCAATACACTTAGCAAGTTGTTCAATAGTCGGTGCTTCAAACAAATTACGTACAGTTACATCTATTTGAAAGGTATCTCGGATTCGGGAAATTAACTGAGTAGCTAGTAGAGAATGACCCCCTAATTCAAAGAAATTGTCATGAACGCCTATCTGCTCTTTTCCCAGGACTTTAGCCCAAATTTCTGTAAGTAACTCTTCAACTTGCGATCGCGGTGCCACATAATCATATTTATCGAAAGTTACTATATCGGGTCTAGGTAAAGCACGACGGTCTACTTTGCCATTAGCTGTTAATGGTATTGATTCCATTACCACATATGCTCTTGGCACCATGTATTCTGGTAACTTTTCTTTCAGGAAATCGCGCAATATAGATGTAATTTTTGATACTTGTTCTCTATTAATAACAATATAAGCTACCAAATACTTGTTATCAGGTATATCCTCATCAGCAATAACTACTGTTTCTCTCACTGCTGGATGTTCACTCAAAACCGCTTCAATCTCTGATAATTCAATGCGGAATCCACGAATTTTTACTTGATTATCAATCCGTCCTAAAAATTCAATATTGCCATCTGGTAAATAGCGGGCTAAATCACCTGTTTTATAAAGTCGTGTTTTTGAATTATTAGTAAAATAATTTGTAATAAAGTATTCAGTAGTTAATGCCGTATGATTGAGATATTCTCGTGCCAAACCATCACCACTAATATATAATTCACCAGTAACGCCAATAGGCAAAGGTTGTAAATGGGTATCTAATATATAAATTTGTGTATTAGCGATCGGGCGACCAATGGGAATAAATACAGATGTTTCTGGTAATTCTGGAATATAATAATAAGATGAAAATGTTGTATTTTCCGTAGGTCCATAAACATGAAGTAAATGCTTTGGCGCACCATACTTGATAATTTTTTTAACCCATCTTATATTAACAGTCTCGCCACCAAATAGTAAATATCGCAATGAAGCAAAAGCTTGCGGAATATCTCTAGCAATCTGTTGAAATAAAGCTGTTGTCAAAAACAAAACACTAATTTGTTTTTGCTGTAGCTGTAATGCAAATTCATCAGGCGAAAGGATTACATCTTTACTAATACCCACAAGTTGAGCGCCGTTAAGTAGCGCTCCCCAAATCTCGAATGTCGCTGCATCAAAAGAAGTGTTTGAGGCTTGGGCGATTTTATCTGATGGTGACAATTTTATATAGTTTGTATTGCACACTAACCGATTTACAGCTTTGTGAATTATAGCTACTCCCTTGGGTTTACCTGTAGAGCCAGAAGTGTAAATAACATAAGCTAAATTTTGAGATGTAACGCTACTTTCAAGGTTATTTTTATTTTCTTGAGTAATAATTTCCCAGTCTTTATCTATGCAAATAATTGGATTTAAGAAGCATTCAAAAGACTTTAGCAACTTTTCTTGTGTCAGCAATACTGAAACCTGTGCATCTTCCAGCATAAACTTTAGGCGTTCTTGAGGATAGCTGGAATCTAAAGGTAGATATGCTCCTCCTGCTTTCAAAATGCCTAATAAGCCTACTATCATTTCTATAGACTGTGAAATGCAAATACCTACTAAAATTTCTGACACTACCCCGATTTTTTGTAAGTATTGTGCTAGTTGATTGCTGCGATTATTTAACTCTTGATAAGTGAGTTGCTCGTTACCAAAGATTACTGCTATACAATTAGGATGATGCTGTACCTGTTCTTCAAACAATTGATGGATACACTTATCATGAGGATAATTTACATTAGTATTATTCCATTCCACTAATACCTGATGTAGCTCCGCTTCACTTAATAGTGGTAAATTTTCAATGCATTGTTCTGGATTAGCGACAATGCTTGACAACAGAGTTTTAAAATGTTCCAGCATCCGGCTGATGGTAGCTTTCTCAAACAAATCTGTGTTGTAAACTATTAAACCACGGAGTCCTTCAGAATACTCCCAGTTTGCACCCCATAAGCTCCTAAAATCATCAGAACACTTCCATAGGTGTAGTTCTAAGTCAAAGCGCGTTTTTTTTAAATCAATATTCATAAAGCTAGGCACTAATCCAGCCAGTTCTAGTGCCGACATTGGCGCATTTTGCAAGCTAAATACTACTTGAAATAACGGATGATGGCTCAAATTCCGTTCTGGATGCAGTTCTTCAACTAGCTTGTCAAATGGCAAATCTTGCTGGCTATAAGCTCCTAGTGTTACCTCTCGGACTCTGTGTAAAAGTTCTCTAAAAGTTGGGTTTCCAGATAAATTGCTGCGTAGTACTAAAGCATTGACAAAAAAACCGATTAGTCCCTCAATTTCGGTGTGATTACGGTTAGCAATTGGCGAACCTACCGCAATATCTTCTTGATATGTGTAGCGGTAGAGCAAAGTTTTAAATGCTGCCAGCAACGTCATAAAAAAGGTAACTCCTTGTTGCTGCGAAAGCTTTTCTAGTGCATCAGTTAGCTTTTTTGGTAACTCAAAAAATTGTGTTGCTCCTTGATAGCTTTGTATAGCTGGTCTTAGTTTGTCGGTAGGCAAATGCAGCATAGAAATACCATTTAATTGCTGCTGCCAATAAGTTAATTGCGTTTGCAGTACTTCTCCTTGCAGCCACTCGCGCTGCCAGTGGGCAAAATCAGCGTACTGAAGAGGCAGTTCTAATAGAGGGGAAGGCTGGTTTTGTGCAAAAGCTGTGTATAGTGTTCCCAGTTCCCGAATCAGCACCCCAATAGACCAATCGTCGCAGATAATGTGGTGCATATTCAGTAATAGAATATATTCTGTCTTGGAAAGCACAAGCAACTTCACTCGCAGCAATGGCCCGGAGGATAAATTGAAGGGATCTTCTATCTCTGCGTTAATAATGTTGTTTACTTCAACCTCCCTTTTACCATCTGGCAGTAGCTGGAGGTCTAATACAGAAATAGGTATTGTTAAGCTGGGTGCGTTAGCGCAGCTTTCCGCAGGAATCGCCTGTAGAGGTTGCCCATCTAATACTATAAATGTCGTGCGTAAGGTTTCATGGCGACGCACAATTTCGTTAAAAGTCTGCTCCAGTGCCGTTAAATTAAGTGAACCTGTTAAGCGAATTACTGTCGGCACATTATAAATAGTATTGTTAGGGATCAATTGGTCGAGGAACCATAACCGTTGTTGGGCAAAAGATACTGGAAAGACGAAAACCTCTTCAGAAGACATATAGCAATCCTAAATCATTCATGAAAATCTCTCTTTATTCTCTCTGCGTCTCTCTTACCTCTGCGGTTTGTTATAAAAAATTATTTATGTAAGGATTCAACGTAAAAGCCAAGCACCGTTACGATAAACGCAAGCGGGTTGGGCAAATTAAACGGTCAATTACAATGTTGAGCAACTCGTTTAAGTGATAAATATAGCATCACCGTGGTCGGGTAGGAGGACTATATCGCTATAATCCCGCCCCCTCAGAACTGGACGTGCGCCTTGCAACGCATCCGGCGATAAGATTGTCATAAACTAGGGATTGTCCCAGAATGTATTTGCTGAGACCTCTATTTTGCTTAGTCGAACGGAGTTTGGAATCCGCCAAATTCTCTTAAATAAGTGAGAATAGAAGTGCCATTTTCATCTTGAGAAACCTGGTTATTCAGCAGGAGTTGGACAACCCCTCCTTCGCCACGCAGATGAGCAGCTGCAAGAATTGCAGATATTGTGATAACGACTCCTCCTCGTTGTTGTCCGATAAATTGTCTTACGGAGAGTCCATTCTGTCCAAGTTGACTGTTGATTCGATTTAAGTTCAATGCGAAAGCTTCTTGAATAGCCGCTTCTTGCACATTATTCTGATTATTTAAAAAATCTTGCTTGCTATTAACACCATTTTTTCCTGTCCACCTACCCTGCCACTCATTTCTACTAGCACCATTGCCATAATAAAAATTAGCTTGATAGTATCCAAGATCAATTAATAGAGCTTCACCAAATTGATACTTGCCAATAAAACCCAACTGGTTCTCAATATTATAAGGTGGATTTTCTTGTCCTGTTTCTCTTCGTCCTAAGGCTAGTAGCATATCCTGAAAACTACCCCTGCTACCACTATTGGACTGAGATTGATTGGCTTCAGGTATAAGAAGTACCATTCCTACCGTGAGCTGAGTAGGATCAGACCCAATTACAGACCGATTAGCTTCATAAATTCTTCTCCACGAAGCTTCACTACCATCACCATAAAATCTCTCAGCAATATTTGATAAAAAATCACCAGGTGCGACTGTATATGTTATATTTCCCTGCTGTGCTTGTGCAACATCATCATTTTTTTGGAAAATAGCATCGCTCAATTCAGGTAATAAAAATGATGCAGTTAAAGATGAAAAAATCACTATTCCAATAGCGGAAAAATTCTTGATTCTGTGTGTGAATGTTTTTATTTTGAAGAATGAAGTCATATAATTTTGTAGTGAATAGGTTTGTGATTACTACGAACGTAGCTTTTGATTGTGAGAATTTCTGTTGAGGAGAAGAAGTAAATCAAGTTAATTGGTTGTTTTTCTTACTTATATTTTGAAATCAATACAAGTCCAATTAACTTATACACTTGTCTAAGTCAAATACAAGTTAAGTAATGGGCGTTTTGTAGCGTAACTATTTATTGTTACAGCTATGGTTAATTTTACTCATTTCAACCCATATTTGCAACCGACTTTTTTTACATCTCGTAAAAATCAGAATGTTTATACTGCCAAAAAACAGTCTAGAGGCAATAGTAAACCATTATCACTACTATACACTTATATAAGTCACTACCGATAAGCTACCTCTTGGTAGGAATATAAGCAGGTGGTGCTGTAGAGCAAACGCATTTAAATTACTCTTGCTCACAACCAACGTTAAGAGGAAACACTCTTTACATTAACTATATTTATCAAAATTAAACTAGAATACAAGAGGAAAAAGTCAGGTAAATATTTTATATAAAATTGAGTATACAATTCATCAAAAAATAAAAAATCAGGATTTATAGGTGAAAAATTTAAAAAAATAGGAATAAATCAGGTTCAAATAGTTTCCTCGCTTGAATAGAGGCGAGAGTAGTGCAGGCACGATTTTTCCCGGAATGGGAAAAGCGATCGCGGTAGGTGTATGAGTTCAGCTTTATGAATTGCTATATTAATCCATCCTTATTTTAAAGTTTGTGCTTTCTCAATACAGGCTCTTAACTGTGCGGCGAGAACCTGAATATGGGGTTTTCTCAGCATGGTTAGGTGATTGCCAGGAATATGATGAATTTCCGTTCCTTCCACAGCTAACTGATCCCAACCCATACTCGGCTCTGGCTCAGTAACGTTTAACTGAACTCTTGTTCTGAAAAGATTAATTCGCTTAGGGTAGACTTGCGGAATGTAGTTGAGAACTGCTTGGCTATTGGCATAAAAGACACGAAGCATAGGGACAATTGCCGACTCACTTAAAAGTCTTAACTTGGATTCTTCAGATATAAGGTTGACTGTGGCATCCTCCTTTTGGGTGAAGTGCGAGAACAGATTTTTTTGGAGCGATCGCCTTAGCGACTCCTTTTGGGAGTATCGCATCAACTGCTGAAAATTATAAAATCGAGAAGTTAAACTCTTAATTTGCTTTTTACTAGGAGCAGTAATTAGATACAAATAATCGAGGAAAAAAGGCCACATATATGGCACTACTGTAGTAAAAATAAACTTTAAAGCATTACTCAAAGAAGGTAGATTGCTCTTAATTGGCGCTACAGTATCAAGCACAGCAAGTAGAGCTACTTCTTCCCCAGAATTTTCAAGTTGTTGAGCCATCTCAAAAGCAACCCATCCTCCGAAAGACCAACCTCCGATAAAATAAGGGCCTTTCGGTTGTACTGAGCGCAATGCTTCAATGTATTGGCTAGCTATATCCTCAATGCGGGTTAGTGGGGTTTCTCCATCAATTCCAATAGGTTGTAGTCCATAAAATGGTTGATTTTCCCCCAATTGATGAGCTAATTCATAATAAGGGAAGACAACACCAAAGATTGGATGAACGCAGAAGAAAGGTGGATTTGAGCCATTTGCTTGAATTGTAACCAAAGGAGACCACGCCAGAGAATCTGTTTTAGAAGATAGAGAAATGGCTAAATTTTCAATTGTTTGATTTAAAAACAGGTTAGATAAGGGTAAATCACGCTCAAACTGTTTGTTTATCTGGTCTAATAAACGTATAGCCAGCAGCGAATTACCTCCCAAATCGAAAAAGTTGTCATGAATTCCTACATTCTCAACCTTAAGTACTTCAGCCCAGATTTTTACCAAGGTTGACTCAGTTGGAGTACGAGGAGCAATAAAGGTTTTATCTATTAAGTGGCTGTGAGGATCAACTGCTTTTAGTGCATAACGATCGACTTTGCCATTAGCTGTTAACGGCAGAGAATCCAGAATTACAAAAGCTTTTGGTATCATGTATTCTGGTAATTTTTCTTTTAAAAATTGGCGTAGTTCAATAATTGTTTGCTCTGGCGGTGACTTAGAAACAATGTAAGCTACTAAATGCTTGTTATCATATAGATTACCTTGAGCAATTACAATTGCTTTTTCTACATTATTATGCTGGCTTAGAACTGTTTCAATTTCTGACAACTCAATGCGGAAGCCGCGAATTTTTACTTGATTATCGATACGTTCTAAAAATTCGATATTACCGGATAATTGGTATCTGGCTAAATCACCCGTCTTGTAAAGCCTTGCTCCTTTATTACCATTAAAAAGATTGGGAATAAACTTTTTGCCAGTTAATTCAAGACAGTTTAAGTAGCCTCGTGCAAGTCCATCACCAGCGATGTATAATTCACCTAAAATTCCAATTGGTACAGGTTGTAAATGCTTATCTAATATATAAATTTCAGTGTTAGCAATTGGGCGACCTATAGGCGGTTTTTCACTCACAGATTTAATTTCGGCAACAGTACACCAAACGGTTGCTTCAGTAGGGCCGTAAGCGTTAAAGAACCTACGGCTAGGACTCCACCAACGTTTTACTATATCCTCAGAACATGATTCGCCTGCACAAATAATTGTTTGTAATGCAGGGAGTGATTCTGTAGGTAAAACGGCCAAAAGCGCAGGTGTAAGGGTAACGTGGGTAATAGATTTTTCGCGTAAAAATTGGAGCAAAGCTTTTCCAGAGATAAGGCATTCTTTATTTGTTAAATAAAGGGTTGCTCCTATTCCCAATGCCATTACAATCTCAAAAATTGAGGCATCGAAACTCAATGATGCGAATTGCAGAATGCGGTTACTCGGTTGTAAGTTAAAAACCTCAATCTGATCTGCTACCAAATTAGACAGCCCTCGGTGTTCTATTAAAACGCCTTTTGGCTGCCCTGTTGAGCCAGAGGTGTAGATGACATAAGCTAAGTTTTCAAGTGTTACGCAACTGTTTGGGTTTTCTCGGCTATGCTGTGTAATAGCTGCCCAATCTTTATCTATACTAATAATTGGATTTGAGAATTCTGTAAAATGCTGAAGTAAATTTTCTTGTGTTAGCAATACAGAAACCTGTGCATCTTCTAACATAAATTTAAGACGCTCTTGAGGATAGCTGGGATCTAAAGGTAGGTATGCGCCACCAGCTTTGAAGATGCCTAATATGGCGATTATCATTTCTGGCGATCGCTCCATACAAATACCAACTAAATATTCAGTTTTTACACCTATTTTTTTAAGATAATCTGCCAGTTGGTTACTGCGTATATTTAACTCTTTGTAGCTAAGTTGTTGATTACCAAATACTAGTGCGCTCGCGGAGCGTGCATCTATCGCAGTCGCATCAGGACTTTTTTCCACCTGTGTTTCAAATAACTGATGAAAACACTTACTATTTGGGTAACTTTTCTTAGTGTCATTCCAATCAATTAATAACTGCTGTCGTTCTCTTTCAGTAAGCAAAGCTAAATCTGAAATACGCTGTTTTGGATTGGCGACAATACTTTCTAACAGTATTTGGAAATGCCCCAGCATTCGCGTAATGGTGCTTTGATCAAATAAATCAGTACTATACTCCACTTGTCCTTTCAGAGTTTCCAAGTCTCGCCACAGATGGAACTCTAAATCAAGCTTTGCAATTTTGCTGTCGAAGTCGAATAACGAAAGCTTTAACCCAGGTAACTCTAGCGCTTCAATGGGAGTATTTTGTAAGCTAAATACGACCTGAAATAAGGGATGGCGGCTCAAATCTCGCTCTGGGTGAAGTTCCTCCACCAGCTTTTCAAAGGGCAAATCCTGATGGCTGTATGCTCCTAAAGTTACCTCTCGCACTCGATTTAATAATTCTTGAAACGTCGGGTTCCCTGATAAATCGGTACGTAGCACCAAACTATTGACAAAAAAACCAATTAACCCTTCTAGTTCGCTACGGTTGCGATTAGCGATCGCTGAACCTACTACAATATCCTCTTGCTGCGTGTAGCGATAGAGCAAAGTCTGAAACGCTGCAAGCAAAATCATGAATAAGGTTACATCTTCTTGGTAGCTAAGTGCCTCTAGCGCTTGAGTTAAGGAGTGTGGTAGTTCTAGAAATTGTTTTGCACCCCTATAGGTTGGAACTGCTGGCCTTACTCGGTCGGTAGGAAGATTCAGCATCGAAATCCCGTCTAATTGCTTTTGCCAATAAGCTAACTGCATTTCTAAAGGCGAACAACCATTTTCCCCCACTGTTTGCAGCCAGTCCCGTTGCCATTGGGCGAAATCTGCATACTGAATGGGTAGTTCTGGCAGAAGCGTAGACATCAGACATGCTTTATCTTCTACAAAAGCTTTGTATAATACCCCCAGTTCTCTAATCAGTACCCCAATTGACCAGCCATCAGCAACAATGTGATGTAGACTTAGCAGCAGCACATATTCTGCTTCATCTACTTGTAGCAGCTTCACTCGCAGCAATGGCCCAGTGGTGAGATTGAAAGGATGTTGAGCCTCTGCGGTTGCAATTTGGCGTACTTGTGTCTCACGTTCTTGGTCGAAATCGCGTATATCTATTAGGGGAAGAGGTATGGTTAAGCTAGGTGCAATTACCTGCACTGGTTGCTGCTCTACTATCACAAACGTAGTGCGTAAGGTTTCGTGACGACGCACAATTTCGTTAAATGTCTGCTTTAAGGCGGTAAAGTTGAGGGAACCTCTCAGGCAAAGTGCTGTTGACACATTGTAAAATGGATTGCCCCGTGCTAATTGGTCGAGAAACCACAATCGCTGCTGGGCGAAAGAAGTGGGGAAGACAAAAACCTCTGTTTCTTCAGAAAAATTCAGTTCATCATCTGTGAGGCTACTGAAAATATACTGGCTCATAACAATATCTTTGTTAAAAAAAGAGAAAGAGGATGAAGACAGAGGGCTGATGTTGTAAAGTTATTTATTCCACAACGATCGCGCATTCGCTAAAAGCAACCCATGTTTGACATCTTATCACTGTAAATCATCCTTGCTACTACATATAAATGCTACAACAATAACTCAATAAAAAATTGGCATCTATATTTTCACAAAAGATGTTTTAAGTAAATATACAGCTTGGTATAAATAAATTTATTCACTTTGGTAGATATAGATATTTGTGATTTTTTGTAACCTAAGAAAGGTAAAAATTTTGCAAATAAACTTGTTAGTAAATTTATGAGTCTAGCAAGAATAAGGACGATACCAAGATTTTGAGTTAATATAAAATCTTTATTATTGCCGAAAAGTGAAATAAGTTATTTTTATCCAGTTTTAAAAATTTTTAATGAGAAAGTAGTAATATTTAGTTAATTCAAATTTATTAGCCGATACCTTGAAATGAACTTCTAAAAATTACTATTAAACACATCTTCCAAATTTGTTATTAACACTAAAATTAGCTTTTGGTACTTAACTTATGTATGTAGCTATATGGCCTGGGAATGTATATCCCTTGGGTGCTAGTTGGGATGGCAAAGGTACCAACTTTGCTTTATTTTCCGAAAATGCAACAGGCGTAGAACTTTGTTTATTTGATGCTGATAATCATGAAATTCGCTTGCATTTAACAGAAAAAAATAATTTTGTTTGGCACGCTTATCTACCAGGAGTAGGTCCAGGGCAACGCTATGGATTTAGAGTACATGGGCCTTGGGCGCCAGAACTTGGTCATCGCTTTAACCCTAATAAACTACTAATTGATCCCTATGCTAAGGCAATTGATGGGGAAATTAGCGATAGTCCAGCTAATTTTGGCTACTCTTTAGATGCACCAGAACAAGACCTAGCTTTTTCTGATTTAGATAATGGCGAATTTATGCCGAAGTGTATTGTTGTCGATCAGTCTTTTGATTGGGGAGACGACAAACTACTTTCTATACCGTGGCACGAAACTATTATTTATGAAACTCATGTTAGAGGCTTTACTAAGCTACACCCAGAAATTCCAGAAGAATTACGTGGTACTTATGCAGGGCTGGCACATCCAGCCGCAATTCAATATCTTCAACAACTAGGAATCACATCTGTAGAATTGATGCCTGTGCATCACTTTTTATCCTCTCCAGGATTTCTGGTAGATAAAGGACTGAAAAACTATTGGGGTTACGATTCCATTAATTATTTGACACCCTACTCTGGTTACAGTGCTAGTGGCTCACTCGGAGAACAAGTCACCGAGTTTAAGCAGATGGTCAAAGACTTACACTCTGCTGGCATTGAAGTAATTTTAGATGTAGTTTATAACCACACTGGCGAAGGCAATCATTTAGGGCCAACATTGTCACTGCGAGGCATCGATAATGCTGTCTACTATCGCTTGATTAAAGATGATCCCCGTCACAACATGGACTTCACAGGCTGCGGCAACTCTCTGAATGTGCGTCATGCCCAAGTACTGAAGTTAATCATGGATAGCCTGCGCTATTGGGTAACAGAAATGCATGTTGATGGCTTTCGCTTTGACTTAGCTTCGGCATTAGCGCGAGAACTATATGAAGTAGATAATCTCGCAGCTTTTTTTGATATTATTCATCAAGATCCAGTTTTGGCAGATGTGAAACTGATTGCTGAACCTTGGGATTTGGGAGAAGGCGGTTATCAAGTTGGCAATTTTCCTTTACGTTGGTCTGAATGGAATGGCAGATATCGTGATACTGTCCGGGATTTTTGGCGTGGTGAAGATGATAGCCTCGGACAATTTGCTTATTGTTTTACTGGCAGCCCTGACCTTTACCAAGCAAACGGGCGTAATCCTAGTGCCAGTATTAATTTCATCACTGCTCATGATGGGTTCACGCTCAATGATTTGGTCAGCTACAACGAAAAGCATAATCAGGCTAACGGCGAAGATAGCCGGGATGGGGAAAGCCATAACCGCTCTTGGAATTGCGGTGTAGAAGGAGAAACCGATGACCCAAACGTAATCCGCTTACGCGAACGTCAGCGACGCAACTTTTTAGCAACTCTAATGCTGTCGCAAGGCGTACCCATGCTACTAGCAGGAGATGAAATTGGTTGCACTCAGAAGGGTAACAACAATGTCTACTGCCAAGATAATGAAATTTCCTGGCGTGATTGGAGTTTACAAAAGTCTAATTCCGAACTCCTAGATTTTAGCCGCGAACTCATTTGTTTTCGTCATCAGCATCCAGTATTTCGACGGCGGAAGTGGTTTCAAGGCCGTCCTATTCACGGTTTTGGGATCAGTGATATTGGTTGGTTTAATGAGGATGGCAGCGAAATGACTGAAAAGCAGTGGCTAGTTAGTTATGCCAAAGCTATGGAAATTTTCTTGAATGGCGAGGGCATTGTTACTCCTGGCCGCCGTGGTGAACGGATTATTGATGAGAGCTTTCTGGTATTTTTTAATGCTCACTACGAAACGATTGAGTTTGCCTTACCCAATGTTCTTAATAACAGGGAATGGGAAATAGTTATTGACACCAACGAACCTCGCTTTATTAGCCCAGGAAAATTAATTATGGGTGAGCAAACTGTGCCAGTTACAGACCGTTCTATCATGGTGTTACGTCGTCTTGCTTAGTAGCACAAAAATATCAAGTGTTATAGCCGTTTTCAGTTGGGTGCAATAGACTTATCTGAAAAGGCGAAATGCTTACTAGAGAATGGTTTTAGCGATTTTAACCAAGTGCGATCGCCTAACTGCCCAACGTAGCTGATCCCCAGTGCTTAGTAGACGCAACAATAAGACTTTGGGGGAATTACTCGAACTAAATTATCAGTTAGTGGTAAGGGCATGGCAGTGCCATGCCCCTACGAACATGGGGTCAAGTATAAATCAGTTTTTTGCTTGACCACTTTTTAATGCTTTGGGTGCTAGAGGTGAGGTGTCATAATGTGTTAACAAGTCAGCAGGCTCGTTGTAAATTGCGATCGCATTTTTTAATTGACCATCATCAAAACCACCGCAACGAAACGCAATCACGCCAACACCAGCTTTATTTGCAGACTCAATATCATAGGGAGTATCGCCCAGCATCACTACCTCGGATGGCTGCATCTTCAACTGACTCAAAGCAGCTTCCACAATATCTGGGGCAGGTTTAGAAGCTTCGGCATCGCTAGATGTTGCCGCCTCATCTTGACTGAGTAAATCATCAACTTGTGCAGCTTTGAGCAGCACTGACAGTTCTTGACTCGATGCTGAAGTAGCGATGATTAGACGCAACCCAACAGATAGCATCTTTAATATTAGTTGCCGCGCCCCACCGGCGGGAGTCAGATTTGCCCCAAACTTTTTGATGATCAGTTCTTTGCGTTTGTCGGCGATTTCCTTACCTTTTCCTTCTTCATCAGAAAGTCCTGGCGCAAATTTAGGAATAATCTGGTCGCCTCCCATGCCAATCAGTGGTCGAACTTGCTCAAACTCTACCTCATAGTCAAATGATGCAAATGCTTCTACCCAAGCTTGAGCATGGGCATCATTACTGATAACAAGCGTCCCATCTACATCCAAAATTACGCCCTGATATGCCATTGATAAATTTCCAGGTCACTTTACGCCTCTACACTACTAAAAAGTTGTTGCCATAACCTCTACCTTGGTTGTTACTTCCAATGGCAGAGTCAAACAAAGCGATCGCTTCTGGTTCAAGTTCGCGTATCTGTATCTGTGCAGCAGTAGCTTCTAAACGGTCAAGTTGACGAGCTGCCAACACAACATCATAGTTGTGACGGGCAAATAATAATCCTGTAGCTTTGCCAATTCCTTGCGATGCTCCTGTAATAATTGCTGTATTTGTCATAATGTCAGTTGCTTTTTCTTGTGCGTCTTAGAGGTTGTTTTAAACCGACATTCCGCACTTCAAAATGTCATACCTTCTTAATACTTCAATAAATGCTACAAAAAACTATTGTTTTAATTAAGTATTAACACTGCTATCTACTAGGCTTTTAGCGATCGCTATTCAACTACCATTTGCCCCATAACTGCAATATTAGCGTGCTACAAAGCGAAGTGCGGAATATGGGTTTAAAAATGGTACTTGAGGTATCCAAAACTTGAAATCCTCCTTAAAAAGGAAGTCCCAAATACCCCACCCCGCCAAAGCATCGGGGTGGGGATTCAAATTGTTTGATTTATGCAAAAGGTCTAATGCCAATTATTGCTGCGTTCTAAGTATTTTTCATTTGTATCACTAATTACATATAAACTTAACTTGGACAATTATTTATATATGCCTTCAAATACTCCATAGCTAGAGGCAAATATTTGGTAATAGAAGTAGCTTTGATAAAAGCAGAGTCAAAAAAATTATCTAGGCTTAATTTGCTATTGACTTTATAATGTATAAGAATCCTAAATCATTCGTAAAACAGAAAATCACTGGTAAGTTTAAAAATACCTACTTTTAGCCCCCTATTTATCAATTTTGATTGTTATAGGTAAAAACAACGGCTAATATATCAACACAGCGATAATGATTGATTTTGAACCTTGGGACAGATTATTGCGTCAGTATGTTGATCAACAGGGTCGTGTAGACTATGTTGCTTGGAAAAAGGAGCAACCCCAAGCAGTTGCAGATTGGTTGTCGAGCAAAAAAAATCTGGCTTTTAAATCTAATAGCGGCAATATCGAGCAATTAGCATTGTGGATCAACCTATACAATGCGTTCACCATTTCGACAATTTTAGAGAGATACCCCATAGAATCGATTCGTCCGCGAATTTTAGGGATTCCCAACTGGTTAGCTTTTTTGTGGTTTTTCCAACGTCGCACTTATTCTATCTTTGGGGAAAGTTACAGTTTAGCTGAAATTGAGAACTCTATTCTGCGGGACAAATTGCAGGAGCCACGAATTCATTTTGCGATCGTTTGTGCTTCAGTTGGTTGTCCTTTACTACGTTCGGGAGCTTACTTTCCTGAGCAAGTTATTCAGCAATTAGACGAAGATGCACGTCGTTTCATAAATAACCCTGAAAAAGTCCGTTATGACATGGAGAGTAAAACACTTTACTGTAATAAAATCTTCAAGTGGTATCGTCAAGATTTTTTAAAAGTTGTACCCTCCATTCCCGAATACATTCGCTCATACTTGAAAACAGACTATCCACTTAATGCTTCAACGCCGATATCCTATCTTCATTATGACTGGAGTTTAAATCAGCGAATATCTTGATAAAACTGTTTGAGATAATTTGCATCAACGCCAATCCCCCACAAAAACCCAATGTAAAGGTAAATTGCAGTTGCTTTGAAGCTACCCCATTTGGCTATGCGACGATCTGAGGATTGAACAATACGGTTCACCAGATAAATACGTCCTTTTTTAACTAATTTCAAGCATAAATCTCCATCCTCCATAATCGGCAATGCCTGATCAAATCCGCCACAATCCCAAAAATCAATCCGACGACAGAACATTACTTGATCTCCAAACAACAGACGCAATCCTCGAAAAAATAGGTGAGGTTTAAATAATAGTGGTGCGTAGTAAGTTTTTAGATAATTATGTAGAGAGATGCCCCAACGAGTTGTTTGAGATCCTGACATCAGAGAAATAAACCCCCCACAGGCAACGGTAGGTTCTGCGAGAGTCTTGTTAATGACGCTGATTAGATCATCTGGAACCCAAGTATCTGCATGAAGAAAGCAAAGAATATCTCCAGTTGCTGCTGATGCTCCATAGTTCATCTGAAGAGAACGCCCTGGCTGTTGGGATGAAAGAACTTGTACGTTCAAAGTTTGATTAAATGACTCAAAAATTTGCTTTGCAACTGTCAGCGTCTGATCTTCGCTGCCACCATCTACCACTATCACTTCAATTGCAGGAGGATTAAGTAAAGTCAGTTGGCGCAATGTCCGCCCTAAGTTAGTTGCTTCATTTAAAGTAGGAATGATAATCGAAACTTGAGACATACCGATTTAGTAGTTTTATTGTTATCTTTATTTTACTTGTTGATGTTGATATGCTTTAGCCCAAAGAGAAATCGGACAATGTTGAGACGTTTTATTAAAATTTCATAGAAAATATTTGTGATTAAAACCGTTGCTGTACTAATAATTAAAAACTTTGCTGCTATATCTAAATTCCATTGCACAACATAAAAAGATATCGCTACCAAAACTGTCTGATACAGCAAAAAAACTGGATAAGCTGCAAGGGTTGTATATTGCAATATCCTATTAGTAAATGATAGATATTGCTGACTTAGCCCAAGTAAGGCATCGCACCGTTTTTCCCCAACCTGACAAAATCGCATTGCTCCCTTTAAAATATTCCCATTAGCTATTACTTCCAGCTTCCCACCCTTCCAAGCTTGATAAATAGGAGCGAAAGTGTCCACGGGGATACTCCCGCAAAGCGCATTTCGCGCTTTATTCATGTTGCTAGTGTCGCCCTCCGGGTTCGCCAGTCCCTCTTTGTTGAGACAACAAGACTGGGCTGGCTCACTACGATAAACATCATAATGAGTTCGCCAATCATGGTAACGCCCATCTCTCCAAACTTTGGGCAATTCTCGTCCCTGGTGCTGTAACTTCACCTTTTTCTTAGAGGAAAAATACTCAGCTTGGCGTAGTTTACCGCCGTAGGCATCGCTGTTATTAATTTTGAGTTTGAAATTAATCAAAACTGGCCGTTTAAAGTCCTCCCAACTGCTGTAGCTTTCTCTTTCTCCAACTTCTAAAGTAAAGCCGCTAACTCCTTGACCTGTCCCAATAGCAGCTAAAATGTGCTCATCAGGGTAATGGTTCAGATTGCTGTTAATAGCACCAAGTTGCAGGTTAATTGGAGCGATCGCTAACCAAGTCTTTTCAACCTTGACAAACATTTTTCCTGCTTGTAACTCGATTTGTGCAGACTTGGGTAAGAAAAACTGGAACGGTGCAGGTTTATCATTCAACCAAATTGCAAGGTTTTGATACTGTGCAACAGCATTGTTACCAACCGAAGAAGTTGATATTTTGGTGGGGTCTGTTCCCGTCGCTGCGATGAAGTAGTCAATGCCCCGGTGTGAGTTGTAAGACATGAGCTTAAACCCGTTCCAATCCCCGCCGCTACCTTGTGCCAAAGTACCAAGCTGGAAGCTGTGGCCAAAATACAAAGTCTCATAAAACTGTGGCTGACTGTTTCTCCCAGGCAACGAATTTTCATACTGTGGTTTTGAGTTCAACAGTTCCAGTGGTTTAGTAAACTGTTTCCTTGCTAGTGCTACAGCTACGGCTGGTGGTCTGTAACTACTAGTGATGAGGTGAACTAAATCAGGATTTTGGTTAGTATCCTGCACTGGTGAATCCCCAAAGTACAAACCTAACGCCTGGGCTGCACCAGAACACCATACACAGTTACCCTCACTATAATCACGTTTGGATGGCCCCCCAAATCCACCAGGCCAATATTTCAAAGCACCAGTTACAGTAAACCAATCAAGGGCAGATTTTGCGATCGCTCTCACCTCTGAATCTTTAGCAAAGTCATACAGGTTAACGTAAGTGGTCAATCCCTGCCCTAAATAAGCCTCGCTATCCCATTCACCTTGACCAATTTGGTAGAGCGATCGCACCTTAACCTCTAACAAGTCCTTATATTTTTGTGGAATACTTCAAATACTCGTATTAAAAACCGCATCAAAGGAGAATGCAACCATCTGGCTTTTGACTGCTACACCGCCATGATGGAATGTGCGATCGCAATTAATACCCACGCTGTCACTCAATCAGCACTTAATATCAAGCCGCCTAAACTCTGGGCAGCAATAATCAAGGATCTTTCTCTAGCTTTTGAGTGGATAGAAAAAGATAACTATTCAGAAATAAATCAACGCCAACTAATACTAAATCTGGAAAATCCGACCATGAACAAGCTATTTTCCGCCCACACACCCGCGCTAACTACAATTATTCTGTTTTTCTCTGAAGTAAAAATTATTGCGAGGAAAATCAAAGAGGAGAAAGTAATTTATAGAGTTTAAAGTGAATTAAGAGAAAATCAGGAATTAATTGTGTCAAATGAAAACCAAGCTGGGAGATTTATTTTAGCCAATAATATTTTGGAGATGACAGAGTTAGAGTACCCAGACATTCTGAGAATATATAAACAACAGCAATCCTCAGAACGAGGATTTAGATTTATCAAAGATCCTTTATTTTTTGCAGATAGTCTTTTTGTGAAAAATCCCGAACGAGTGGAGACAATGATGAAATTACTCTTGATTACAACGAAGGTTAAGAACCAACGAAAAAATCAGGATTTCACGTTTAATTATTTTTTAATACCAATTCTATATGAGGGTGCATAGAACTATAGAATAGTGTGATAGTAAAAATTAAACACTGCTTGGCAAGCAATGGGACGCCCTTTTAACTTAGAAATCAGTGAGAGCGCTGAATATTTGTCTAAAAGTCTCAAGAAGGCTCGGACTGCTTTTGAGAAAGAACGGTTGCTTCTTCTGTGGTGGATAAAAACAGGACAAGCAACACAGCATCAGGAACTAAGCCGCATGTTGGGCAGAGATGGCTCAACGGTAACACGCTGGTTGCAAAAGTATCGACAAGGGGGACGTTTATTAAACGCCAGTTCAAAGGGGAAAGCTTCTCTAATTTACAAGAACTGCGCCAACGGGTTGAACATGAGTTAGCTCAAATGTCTTCTCTCGTAATCTCCTCTTTGACAAGTTATGATTTTATGCTCGAAGCTCTCTTTCATGAAGCTTTATTCTATGCATCTTCATAGAGAATTGGTATAAGCCCCAAAGCGATGCCTGCGGCGGGCTATGCCAACGCCTAAATTTTTAGCAATAAGCAAGATTTAATGACATTATTTTTTAGTCTATTGAGAATAGACTTTACTTATTGATATGATGCGGCCGCCCTGGGAGGTGGTTGGAAAAGTGCCAATACTGGTAACTCGCTAGCTACCTACCCTACCGCACGTCCGGTTCTAAACGGGAGGGGCGGGAGATAATACTCCCCCTCGACCTAACTCAATACCTTGAAGAGGGATTTGCAAGAAGTTTTCCACATACATAAAGTTATTATCAGATCCTGTATTTTGCCGATTTAACCCACAAACATTTAAATCAGCACTACTGGCAGCAGATAACTCTTCCGATAAGTCAGACAGGAACAAAACTTCTTGCGGTAGAACAAACAATTTCTGTGCAATGGTAAGGTAAGATTGACTTTGTATTTTGCTTCCTGTATTTGTATCAAAGTACATAGAGAATAAGGGGTTTAAATCCCCCATTAAAGTGTTTCCCAACAACAATTTCTGGGCAGCGATGGAGCCGGAAGAATAGACAGCTAGTGTTAAGCTTGCAGCGTACCAACGGTTAAGACATTCAACAGCATCAGGATACACGTGAGCCCTCAGTTTGCCACTGTCATACCCTTCTTTCCAGATCAACCCCTGTAGGGTTTTTAATGGAGTAATTTTGCGGTCTTCAGTATGCCAGATCATCAACTCGGTCAAACAACCTTCCACGTCAAGATGTGATTTGCCACTAATTTCTCTTACTTGTTGCAGGGTATGCTGAACAATCGGCCATTCTAAGTGATTACGCACCCAGTCTGGTAAATATTTTGCCGAGTATGGAAAAAGAATCTGATGAACAAAAGCAATATCGGTTGTGGTGCCCTCAATGTCAGTCAGAATAACTTTAAGCGGCGTACCTTGATAAGTAACTGTCATAGATTGGAAACTTTACTGCAATTAAATCGCTACTAAAATGCTCTATTGATAGTGAAGGATTTATCAAAAATACTTCTTCAAGAATAACTCTAATTTCTCCTTTGTAGCTACAGGAACCTTATCTATTGGAGTAAGAATTGCATACTTTAAAGCCGAGTGAGCATCTGAGGGGGGTGGATTTTCTTTTAGACGCCGTACTGTTTCCTGAATCACTTTCTGTGCATGCACTGCATTGCGTTTCAAATTGGCAATCACCATCTCAACTGTCACACTGGCATGGTCTGGATGCCAACAGTCATAATCAGTTACCATAGCTAATGTTGTATAAGCAATTTCTGCTTCTCTAGCTAACTTCGCCTCTGGCAAGTTGGTCATCCCAATCACAGTTGCTCCCCAACTACGGTGGAGATGCGACTCCGCTTTAGTCGAGAATGCTGGACCTTCCATGCAAACATAAGTACCACCGCGATGTAGGGTGACATCTGGTAAGTCCAGGCTAGCTATTGCATCCACTAAGACCTTAGCTAACTTATTACATACTGGATCGCCAAAAGTAATGTGAGCAACAATTCCTTCTCCGAAAAAGGTGGAAGTCCGATTCTTCGTCCGGTCAATAAACTGATCTGGTATTACCATGTCTAATGGTCTAACCTCTTCCTTAAGCGATCCAACAGCTGAAGCAGAAATCAAATACTCAACACCCAGATGTTTCATTGCATAGATATTGGCACGGAATGGTAATTCAGAAGGCAAGAGATTGTGATTGCGACCATGACGGGCAAGGAAGGCAACCCGCGTTTCTTCTAGGGTTCCCAGTATCAAAGCGTCAGAAGGTGAACCAAACGGTGTATCAACTTTCACTTCTTCCACATCTTTGAGCGTATCCATTTTGTATAAACCACTGCCACCAATAATCCCAATTTTTGCCTGAGCCATTATCCTTACCTTGTATTCAAAGAACAATTCAACTAGCTATGATTCGTTGTAAATAATTACCCCTCTTCTAAGAAACCAGATTTAGTTAGGCAATACCTTTGCCAAAATAAGAGCCTACAAAAATTTTGGCAAAAACTGGCAAAATCCCCCATAAATAAGCGTGGAGCTTACAAGGTAGCTTGGACTGTCAAAACCTTTATATTACGGGCAATACGTAAAAAAACCTTGCGGGAAACCTTAAAGGAATTTTTAGGACTTATTGTTTTTGCCAAACCTCAGAGAAAAGGGAGTTAATATTCGTTGTGACGATTTCTGGCACAATTCAGTAGTGATTCTAATTGTTCGTAACTAATTCCTAAAATTTGTTTTGTTCGTAGTGGATACTTTTGGATATAATCAAAAACCATAACTAATATTGGAAAATGGTAGACACTCAATTAAACGTTTTACCATTTTTATTTTCCTAAGTTAATATTTCGGACAAGTCTAGTGATAGCATCATCAACTCACCCTCGTAAATTGGTAGAGGTATTGCTTCTCAAACGGTTTTTCTAACCACATTGATTTTATGCAATACAAACCGTATAGTGAGGCATCCATCCAGATGAATCTTGGAATAGACGAATGGCACGAATCCGGCGGTCGCTACAAAGATCAAACCAGTGCAGTGTTCCTTTGGGAACGACCAACAAATCACCAGTTGCAACTTCAACGCTAACTACCGGGCTGGTTTGAGGATTGATGTAGAACACCCCATGACCCTCAATTATAAAGCGGACTTCGTCCTCATCATGCCAATGTTCCCGACGGAATTTTGCCAGCATTGCGTCTAGATTGGGTGTATCGGCATCTATATCAATAACATCAGCCGTTATATATCCACCTGCTTGCTTTGTTGCTTCAATCTTAGATGCATAAGCATTCAGAATTTCATCTGAAGTCGAATCTTTGGTTACTAGGTAAGAAAGTTGCCATTGCTCGTAAGTAATACCGATATTGTAGAGATAAGCCTTAATTTCAGCTGAATCAGTTAGCTTGCGATGTTCCTCAAGGATATTGAGAGTAGCCATAAACGCCTAAAGATTTGCTATATGTGGTAGTATTATTAATCAAAGCCTCTATTTAAGAGCTGTACAATACGTCGCTCAGACATTAAACAGGTAACGCGAGTTTGCAATACGTTAGCTCAAATAAAAACTCCAGAATCTCTAAATGTCTTCTTGCCTGAAATAGAGTATTCCCCCATGTATAGAGTCCATGTCCACTTAAGCAGAACCCGTAGAGACAAGGTTCTCTTTCCAGCAGAGGGCGGATATCTTGCCGCAATTGGTACATATCCTGAGAATTTGGCAGGATGGGGACATGGATGGTTTCGTTGTAAGTTTGGATACCTTCCAATCCTTTCAGCATCTCATAATCTGAAATTGTCAATTTCCCTTGTTTACAGAATTTTTCAGATAACAAGGTACTAAAAATAGAATGAGTGTGTAAAACTGCCCCTGCGCCCGTTGCTTCTACAATCGCCAAGTGTAGCTGGGTTTCTGCGGAGGCTTGCCCGTTACCTCGAATGACTTTGCCATTGCCATCGACCTCAATCAAGTCAGCAGGCTGCACCGATCCCTTATCTACCCCACTGGGAGCCATCAATAGGGTTAGAGGATCTCGATTGAACACGACACTAAAGTTGCCTCCTGTACCTGTTGCCCAACCTTTGGCGTGAATATTAGTGATCGTCCAGCTTAAGGATTCTCTGAAGTCTACAAAATTGTTGTTAAAGGAGTTTTTATCACTGTACTTTATCATAATCAATCCTGGTTAAGCCCTGGTGAAATTTGATGTTTGCGATTTGATTGTCTTGGCGAATGGAAGTCTCGCCAGAAGAAGGGCGCATCAAAAATCCATCCCGATTGTGGCTAATCAACTTGCT
Source organism: Nostoc sp. (assembly GCF_036917635.1). Classification (GTDB taxonomy): domain Bacteria; phylum Cyanobacteriota; class Cyanobacteriia; order Cyanobacteriales; family Nostocaceae; genus Nostoc. The sequence goes on along the minus strand of NZ_JBALCW010000058.1, from coordinate 22,145 downwards.
TAGTACTTACCACCACTTTTAAGTTAACAATGCCATGATTAACCACTTTTCTGGTCAGTCTTCAAGCTCAGGTTTTGAATAATTGTCTAGATAAAGGTCTACACGAACCAACAGATCGAGTTGTTAATAAATTTCCAGAGCATCAGTCATGGGACGAGGGTAAAGGCTGGAAAAATCTACTTAACAATTTACGTCTAGTTGTTCAACCTTACCAATTCTTTAATTTACTTAAACCTGGGCTTAGAGTTTTTCCCATTTCACATTTATCGCTTGGCTTTTTCACATTAATTGCCCTAATGAATCGAATGCGAGGTGCTATTCCAGACACCTCATGTTCAGAAGATTTCTTATTTTCCTCTGCAAGCGAGTGATGGAAGAGCGCTAACATATTGAGCAAGTTTCCGGTACCCAAGAACGCAACCAATCAGGAGCAACGCCAATTCAGCAGAAGGTTCGGGAACCGGCTCAGGCTTCAGTGCTGAAAAGGCTAATTCTCCTATTAGCTCATCAGCAGTGGTTGTCGGATGGTAATCGTCCCAGAATAAATACTCGTTCGGATTGTCACATACAACGACGCCGATTAGACAAGAGTCGGTAACATTCGTGAAACCAAATTCTGTCGGAGCGGTGATCACCCTATTAAATAGGGAATTAACATTTGGACAATGGTTAATGAGCTGATTAAAGACCAAAGCTAAGAGTTCGCTGCCCATCAAAATCAACGAGCAGCACCTGGCGTGTTTTGGCGGTGAGGCTAGCTCCCAGATTTAGGGCTGTGGAGCTTTTCCCAGTGCTGCCTTTGAAGTTGAAGATGGCGACTTTTAAGATTTGATGCCATTAAGGTTTAATAGTTCCATTTCGGATAGCCAAACATAGACAAAGCGTTTAACTAACTGCCTACTTTGGGTTTGAGCAACGCCTGCGCCTTACTCAACAATAATCCTGGTACATTGATGCAGATAAGAGTCAACAAAGTACCTAATTCACTGCAAAGACTTCGTGAATTACGCCGCCGTCACCGGTGCGTCCCTTGCCGATTGCAACGATATTATTCAGCCATGCGTACCGCTCATCACCTGTCTCGAATAAAGGATTGATCCTGAAATAGTATTGCTCCTCTGCGCCCTTCGGATCGTCCGGCTTTGAATAATCCACTGCATACTCAAAGTTTTCTGTACTTGCGACCATCCGTCCGCCATAAGTCATGAGAATGATCGCCCCGTCATGCGTCTTGAGGCATTGACGAACGTCGATTGCGCCGGACCCATCGGCCCGTATTCTAGACCAATCGCCACCGGACATCGGGATAACCTCACCTTTGAGTTTCGGTCCATCGAAATGTCCGGACTTGGCCATAAATATCATGCGGTGCCCATCGGGGGCTTGTCCAACATCCATCGGCGGTTGAATCTGTATTCTCGCCTCGAACAAAAATTTGGTCTTAAGCTCGGACATCGGTATCTCCTTGGTGTACATCGCTCCTGACGGCGGGGTCTAATTTGCCGTTACAAAACTTGCTGCTTTTATGCTTTTAGAAGCGGGGGACTTAAGCCCCCAGAATTTAGTTAAGTGACATTTACATTTAACTCCAATCTCCAGTCTGCTAGCGACTTTTCCCAAGCCTCTTCCCACTTCTGCGCCAGAAAGGGTTTTGCTTGATACCCTAAATCGTAGCCCTCCTGAATGAGACGTACAATCTGGTTGAAATCTCTGTTCATCTTGATCGTATTCAGGAACAATGCGGCAAGAAATACCACCATACTCGAAGAGTGAAGTTGCGCGACCTGAAATCCTGCCAGCTTAATTCCCGCATCAACATCGTAGCCATATCCTGTAACGGCGTGCCAAATATCATGGGTTTGTCGCACACGCATATTTAAATAGCTCACGTCATCTTGAACCTCGACTTTGGGATAAAACTCTTGCTCAAATTTTGATGCTCGCAAGTTAGAGGCATAGGTAAAGCCTAAGGAATCTTCAGGCAGCTTGAGTAATATTTCTAGATTGGGAGTCGGTGCAATATATTGTTCTTCAAAAAGTTGAGCGATTTCAGGATTAGACTTGAGATAAATAGCCTGGGAAGCAGAAACTTCATGGTTGGCTAACGCAGCCTCAATATCAAAAAATGCGTCGATATCTAGTCCGTCATTGATCATGAAAACGAAACCTTGCAGAGCTTTTAGAAGTTCTGGAGTAAGCGATAGATTCATATCAGTATCGATAGTGGAGGGAGATTTTGACATTGGGAAACATTAGATAATCAAATTTACACAATGAATTCTGGCTCAAGCGCAATCATTCTTGGCAGGTTAAAGAAAAATTTATCTTGTCAACTTGTAATCAACTGCGCTAGCACTTCAGGTTGATCTTCAGGTACGAAAGTACGCGATTTTGCAACACGCTCTAGTCGAGCATTAGGGAAGGATTTTGTGAGGCGTTCAGCAAAGCGATAAGAAAAGAATGGATCGTTTTCACCCCAAACAATTAAAACTGGCTTGTTAAAATTGGGAAAGGAACGGGCTGCTTCAAGAGTGTAACGATTTGAAATACCACGCGTAGCTTTGGTTAGATCGTGACGCACGCCAGAAAAACGAATTAGCGGTGTAAAGTATGAGGACTCTTGTTCTGGTTCCAAGGGTCTGTGTGCAAGTAGCCCAAACAAGAGACGTCTAGCTAAACTCCAGCGCATTAACTGTGCAAATGCAAAGAAAAAGCCTGGTATGTGAGCGGCATACTGAAAGGGACGGAAAGCCAGCGGTAAAAAGTTTTCAAAAGCATCACAGTTAGTAAGTACAAGTCTTGATATTTTTTCAGGGTAGTGGTTAATGACTAACTGGCATATAGCACCGCCTGTATCGTTGCCAACTAAGGTAACATCATGTAAATTGAGGGCTGTGAAAAAATTTCCTACTAAGTGAGCAATACCAGGTGGAGTTAAGTCGGCGTCGGGGTTCATTGGTAGGACATGGGAGCCTAGCGGTAAGTCTGGTACAATGCAGCGGAACTCGCCTTCGAGTAGAGGTACAACATCACGCCAGAGTCGTCCGTTAACCAGAAACCCGTGTAGAAAGACTAATATCGGTCCTTGTCCGCGATCGCTGTAATGAAGTACGCCTTGAGATAGCTCGACAGTTTTATATTCCTGGGTGTTATTTTCTTGAGCGTCAAAACTCATGTTATCATCCTGTAAGTGAAAAAATATCAAGCTTGCTTTTTCATCTCAGATTAGAGATTAGAATGGCGTAGTAGCTCGTCGAGGGAGTTATCTTCGCCGGGAAGAGTTTGTTGTAAGTCCCCAATTGTTTCAGCATAGCTGGATATAAGTGCTATAGTTTCATCGATACTTTGCATTGCAGATTTCAGTTGTTGGTCGTTAAGAGCTTTTTTGAGCGCAATGTCAAACTGAGCTTGAACCCAATCGTTAGCGCCGCGATGCAATTGATTTAATGGCTTGCGGTGATGCGATCCCTGCAAAGCAGCAAGCAAAATTGCGTAAGTTGCAACTTCACCAGCAACTAGTGCAGCCCAACGTCGAGCAGAAGTGCGATCGCTAAAGGGAGCGATTGATTCTGACCAACGTGCATTAATTTGTCCGATTGCTCCTTTTAAACTTTCCCAAACAGCAGGGGCGTTAAGACTATTGCAGAAAAAGATTTGTAATTCCTCCCTGGGTTGGAATAAAGACGAACCAAGAAACATATTAAGAGTTTCAGTGGGACCTTCAAAAATACGGAATATCCTAGCATCTCGCAGTATTTGAGGAGCGATATTAGTCTCGATATAACCGCGACCGCCTAAAAGTTGAATTAGGTTATCAGCGGCTTGCCATAGACATTCCGAACCAAATGTTTTGCAGACAATATATGCTTCTCCTGGTACAGAATATCCATTATCGACTAATTCTGAAATTCGAGTTATTAAAGTCTCCAATGCTGTAATTGCGGCTGTTAGATTCCCTAACCGTACTAAAGTTACCGGATTATCAATCAGGCGACCTGTAGCAACATCACGCCGCGTTGCATAACGTAGCATCAATTGGGCGCAACGCTTCATCCCGCCGAGACTTTTAGCTCCAATCGCCAACCGGGTCAATAACATTGCGTCCTGAGCAACTGCCATACCAGAACCAATTTCCCCTAGCAAATTTACTTCAGATACAGGTACTTCGTCAAAATGTACTGTATTCTGAACCATGCCGCGCATTCCCATTGTCACGGCTTCTGGTCCATGACGTAAGCCGGATGTTCCCTGACGCAAGGCAAAACCAGCAATTCCTATTGGCTTATTATCAGCATCAACTAGCTTGACAAAGGTATTGATTAAACCCGCCCATGAAGCAGTACCGCTCCAAATCTTTGTCCCGCTCAAGCGCCAACCACCTTCTGCATCTGGTATTCCGATACTTGCTAAACTTCGTGGGTTTGAACCGGCACCCTGTTCTGTCAATGCGAAGGCAGCTAGTTCGCGCCCCTGAGCCAGGATAGGTAGGAGTTCTTCACGAAATGTTTCGGTTGCATATTGTAAAATTGGGCGAATTCCCAGAAAGTTATTGACCACCACAAAGGTAGCTAGCGTAATATCAATACCAGCTATTTGTTCGATAACACGCATTGCATCGTAAGTATTTAATCCTAAACCTCCATATTTTTCAGGTACTTGCATCCCAAGTATTCCCTGATTGCCAAAATCGAGGACTATATAAGGTGGTATGCAACGGCGCTCGTCGATCAAGCGGGAATTAATGCGGTCAGTAGCATAATTACGCAGCCATTCTATAATGCTATTAGCTCTGTCTCTACTTATATCTGATTGCGTTATATTTCCTTGGCTAATAAGATTATTAAAGTTGTTTTTTGGTGTTAAGTGATTAGTCTGCATAATTTTGTAGTCTTCAGTCTAATAAATAAGGGGAATTATTCGCTTTGTTTGCTGACAATAATTTATCCATTGTTGACCGAACTCGTGCTGGAGTAGATTTTCTTCATCATAAATTCGCCATGCCAGCAACAACGTCATTACCCCAGTTATTACCAAACCCGCAATTGAAAGGTAGATGAATGAAACTCCTAAAATCCAAAAAATCAAACCCAGATAACGAGGGTGGCGTATATAGCTAAATGGTCCATCTGTCACTAATGTATGTCCTTCTTGAAGTGTCAAATTGAAACTATATTGTTGACCGAGGTGTATTGGTCCCCAAAAGGACAAAATTACACCAATAGTAAAAATTACTAGCCCAACATATCTTAAAGAATTTTCAGCTTTAATTTGCCATAGATTGTGGCGATCGCAGTATGGCAAGAGGCTAAACATGATTACGTAAAGCAGGATGCTCAACCATAACATGACTTTTTGACGAGTTACCAGTTTATCTTTCACCCCTTCACTTAAAGTATTTGGAGGCATCAAGCATGCATAAACAAAACTCATCAACATTACAGCCAAGAAGAAAATGACTCTGACTGGATTTGCCAAAAATTCTGTTAAGTCATCTATACCCCAACCTAAAAGCGGTATACCAATCAATAAAAAACCATATATTATTAAGCTCAAAATAGCTTTTATGCTTAAAAATTGGTTATAAATCATCATCCAACTCCTGAATATTTGATGCTTTATATGCCGTCAGCTTATTAACTTACTTCCGAACTAGCTTGGGTACTTTTTTGATCCAAGACATAGCACCTTCCCATTTATGAGGTCCATTGAGCCTGTATTGTGTAGAAAGCATTGGACCTGCGAAAATTTCCTTCAAAATTGTCCAGTTTTCCCACACTTTAGGCAGGGCATTAATTTCCTGGGCGATGTCATCCATGTAGTCAAAAGCTGAAACGCGCAAGCTACGGTATGCACTGTCAAGCCAGCCTTCTTCCTGATGTTTTCTGTGGTATTGGATTTGTGCTTCCATTGCTGCTTTTGATGGTAACTCAACTTCACCAGAAATGACTTTAGAAAACCAACGTGCTTGCAGTTCAGAGGTGGGAAAGATGACGTTTCCGTAAACAAATCCGATAAAGCCACAGTTGGGTAATTCCGGGGGAAATACCATCTTATAAAGATTTAAGTTTTTTTGATGGTCTTCACCTAAATATTCATCCATAAAAGGAATTTTAACTTGGTAGCCTGTTGCATACACAACAATATCTACTGATTCGCTGCTGCCATCTTCAAATACAACTCTATTTTCTTCAAAATATGAGATATTTGGTTTTGTTTTGATTGCTCCCAACCGGATGCGATTTAAGGCATCTTCATTAAAAACAGGACCCGATTTTTCTGGACCAACATCTGGTTTAATACCACAAGCCTGGTGATCCAACATAATCGGGTAAAACTTTTTCAAGTGGATCAAAGATAAGATTTGGTGACGGAAAGGGATATGTTTATTCAGGCGAGTAACGATAAAATCAAAAGGTATTCTTTCGCAGTATCTGGGAAGTAACCAACGATTTTTACGGTAACTCCAAATTGCTTTATTAGAGCTATAGGATGCAGTGACTGCAATATCAACTCCGCTCGGACCATTGCCAACAATTATAACATTTTTGTCTGCAAAAAGTGAAGGCTCTTTATAATCTTTGGAATGCATAATCATTCCTTTAAATTTATCTTCACCAGGAAAATTTGGCCATCTAGCATCATTATAAATCCCACTACAAACAGCGATCGCATCAAAATTGAAGGTAGATTGACCGTCAGGATAACTGACAGTGACTTCCCAATCATTATCCTTTCTGGAAACTTTCTCGACTGCTGTATTGAATTTGATATGTTTTCTAATATCAAAGTGGTCTACGTAGTCATTGAGATACTCAAGAACTTCTGTATGGTGAGGAAACTCACTGGACTCCATCGACATAGGATAATCGGAAAAAACACTAACATACTTTGAGTGTTGGAAGTGAACTGTACTAAAAGCTCGTCCACTAGTATTTTTAAAGACCCAAACACCACCAACTTGATCGCTGCTTTCAAAAACAGTAGGTTCGTGACCATCTTCAAGAAGACATTTTGCTGTAGCAATACCACTAGCACCAGCACCAATGACAGCAACTTTACATTTACGAGTAGAATGTTGGGAAGATTTTAGTAAGTTCATAAAATAATCTTAGTATTGTTTGAAAAAGGGGGAATAAGGAATAGAGAAAGGAGATTAAGCTTCTTATCTCTCTATTAGACTTTATTTTTAATTCCCTAACTAAAGTGTAAAAAACCCATCCTCTAACATTTCCTGCAAACTTAAATTGAAGGCAGTACAAATAAGCTCTAGGTCTTCTTGCGTGTGGGCTGCGCTCAACATTAAGGTATGGAGTTCGGGCATATAAATGCCGTGTTTACGCATATAGTATGCTAAAGCAAGATTGACTTTAAAATTACTACCAGCTTGCTTTTCTCGGAAGTAAGTAGCGGTTTTATGACTAAATGTCAAAGAAAAAATCGAACGATTTGCTTTTACTTGGATTGGTACACCGTGAAAGTGACCAATTTCTAGGAGTTTTTGGGCAAGCCAATTAGTGTTATTGTCAAGTTTTACATATATTTCTGGATGTTCTTTGAGATAAGTTAATGCAGCTGTTCCGGCAAGACAAGTCATTGAGTTTCCACTCATCGTTCCGCCAACAAAGGCTTTCTTTTCATAGTCAGAGAAGGGATCTTGAGAACTTTTACCAATGTCAATCAGGTTCTTTTTACCAACAACTGCACCACAGGGAAGTCCTCCTCCAATTACTTTACCTAAGCAAGTCAAATCAGGGAAAATTGCTGCAAGGTTTTGTACGCCGCCATAGGCTACCCGAAATCCCGAAACAACTTCATCAAAAATTAGAGGAATGTCTAACTCTGTACATATTGCTCTCAGTTTTGTGAGAAAATCAACGTCGTAATTAGCTAGTAACGAAGGCATTGGTTCGCAAATAACGCAGGCTAACTCAGATGCTTCTGAGCGCAATCGCTCTAAACCTTCAATGTAGCCGTATTGCAAAACAAGAGTATTTTTGACTGTAGCACTGTCAGTTCCTTGAGTTCCGGCAATCGGCTGAGGATTGAACTTTTCACCTGTAAAGCGAAACCAGGAACTAACCATCCCTTGATCTGAAAATCCGTGATAGTGTCCCTCAAACTTCGCTACTCGATCTTTCTTTCTGTAAGCCCGGCACAGACGGATTGCTTGTAAAATGGATTCTGTTCCCGAGTTGGAGAGGATTGCTTTCTCAGCACCCGGTAAAGCCTCAACAAGCATTTCGGCTAGTCTTAATTCTGCTTCATGCCCAATTGCGTTGACAAATCCGTTGGTAAGGGCTTCAGAAATTGCTTGGTTAATGACAGGATGGGCGTAGCCTAAGAGATGAGGACCATAACCGCATGATATGTCTACGAAAACATTACCATCAAGGTCTTCAATTTTGCTTTTCTCAGCCTTTTTGACAAATACTGGATAAGTGCTGGGGAAAAAATATCGGTTAATGTGGGTAGGTGCGACTAAGGAATTATCGGCGCGATCGCGCATTGCTAAAGAGGAAGGAGCCGTTTTTTGAAAATAAATATCAAAAGTTTCTTTGACTTTTGGATTCATATAAGGAGAGTAACGGTCTGTAAACTTACGTGCATTCTCCCAGATGTCAATATTGGGATCGATTTGACTTGCAAAGCCTTCACAAGATAAAAAGACCAACTCAACTTTTGTAAAATTAGTTGTGTACCGTGCGCGATACTTACGCAATACCTTGCTAACATCTTGGAAATAACTAACTGTTGACCATTGCGTTGTACTGATATCAAAGTGATATTGTAAAACGTTTTCGATTTCTTGCGCGTACTGATTCCAGTTTTGATTAATGTAGTCTTTATCTGTAACAAAGTGCTGAGTAAAACGCTCTACAGCTACATCCCATTCTTTGCGAGTACAAGCGTAGTAAAAAGATGATAAACCCCATTTTTCATCTTCGCTTAGTTGAACAGTAATGCCATAGTCTAGGAGGATAATCGAGCCATCTTTTGTAAAAAAGATATTTCCAGGATGGGGATCACCATGACATAACCCATGCATATAAAGCATAGTATAAATAGTATCCTGAAACCTTTGAGCGAGAAGATTACGTTTTAATTCAACTTTGTGAACATCTTTTCCTGGGATTCCCTCCATGAACTCCATAAACAATAAGTTAGAAGTTGAAAGGTCTTTAATAATCGCCGGAACCCTGACATAAGGATGATTTTTAAAGTTGTTATATACTACTTCCTGATTTTGAGCCTCCTGCTTCATGTCTGCTTGAATAATCAGCAAAGTTCTTAATTCTTGCAGACGCTTTGGTAAACCTAGTTCTCGTACAGATGGAACTACAGAATCAAGGATGGCAACAAATAACTGGATAATATCCAGATTTTGTTTAAGTTGATTACGAACATTTTTTTTAACAACTTTAACAGCGACTTTTTGTCCAGTTAATAAGGTGGCTCTATGAACTTGAGCAATCGAAGCACTAGCTATTGGCTGAAAAGAAAATTCACTAAAAACGTTTTCAAATGCTAGAGGCAAATCTTTGGTGATAATTTTCCTTGTATCAGCCTCATCCATATAAGGTACATTATCTTGTAGTTCTCGTAATATTTGTACCCAATTTGGTGGAATCAAATCGGAACGTGTTGCTAAAATTTGTCCAATTTTGATGTAAATCGGTCCCATGTAGAGAAGATAGCGGTAAATCCATTGCCCTTGTTTTGAGATTCGCTCTTCTTTATTTGTACCTACAGTAGTCAGAAAATATCCACAGAGGTAAAAAAAAGTTACGCTAACAAACTTGAAAAGTTGCAACAACATGAACTGTTAAACCTCTTGTTAATTAATCATTTGTTATTTGTAAAAAAATGGCTCTTCATTACTTATTAATACGTCTGTAAATCAGCTTAAAACCCTTAGTGGGCAATAATAACAGCCGTTAATCTTAGCGCTTGAGGGAAAATTTCTAAAATTGAAGCTATAACTCCCTGTAAGGCTTGATTTTCAACGCAAGTGACGGACTTTAATTAAAAGTCCAGCATAATATGTACTGAAGAACCAAGAAAATATGAGGAGGTAGATAAATGGGATACCCCTCTTATTAACTCCTTAATTAATAGACATTTCCGAAAACAGTCAAAGCCTCTTTGTGGCTAGCTTATAAGCTGCGTTTTCCAATTTGGAGATATCTAATAAATGAAAGAATAGGCACAAAAAGACATACCTGCACTACCAACCCAACCAGCAATCCGATCTCCTCGCTTAATCTGTCCGGCCTCGATAGCTGAAGCGATGCCTGTGGGTACAGAAGCAGAAACTAGATTTCCATAAATTGGATAAATATGCCAAAGCAGATGTTTGAGGTCTAATGCTTCAGCAACTTTGTCCCACTCTCTTTTTGACGATGCATGGGGGAAAATTGCACGTATCTCCTCAATCGGAGCTTTTAAGCATTTAAAGATATTGATGAACTCCTGATAGGCATTGGCGTGCAACTCAACTCCAAAAGAGGTAAATTTGTTAATCCCATTTAACCCAATACGTCCAGAAGGTGTGCAATAACCTTCGTATCCATCTAAAGGTACGTTGCACAAATCTGCCAAGTCTGGACGAGATTTAAAGTGAAATTCCCATTCTCGATCTGGATCGTAGGAAACAATTGTTGCTGTCGCGGCTTCTCCCAAAGTATAAGCTGGAAAAGACCATTCAATAGCTTCAATATTCGGCAGTTGGAAAACACTAGGAAAAACTGCTCCACCGAAACGCATATTACACTCGGCGTTAACTATTAAAGCTCGTTTGTAACGACCGGTTTGAAATAGTGAATTGACTATATTCAACACACGAGTCCAACTCATACAAGCATCGAGGATATCAAAACACTCTGCGTGTTGCAAACCAAGACTAGCTGCAACGTGGTAGGCTGCTGCTGGTTCTATAAATCCTCGACCAATACCTGTATAGATCAGTAAATCTATGTCATCTTTGGCGCAGTTTGCCTCAATAATTGCTTCTTGAAAAGCACGAGTTACTAAATCAATTGGCTTTTCGTCTTTGTCTAACCAGTAACGGATATCTGAACCTGAATAGCGAAGGAAAAAATTTATTTTACTTAAAGCTGCCTTTAAATCTCCTGCAAAGATTGGTTGGCTATATTCCTCAATCAATGCCAAAATATCATCATTTGTCAGTTTCTTTGTTGGCAAAGCAGCCTTGATTGCTTCAATTTTCATGTGATTTTATGGAAAAAAGACAACATTTTTTGCTCATCGGAGGTTATGGTTTTGCCTAATAACTTCCTTAAATAAAGAGGAGGGCGAAAGGATTTATAGAAGCCCACTATGATGTAACTTTAGAGACAAAAACCGAATTTTGAGTTTGAGAAATTTGCTTGGCTAATGCATCAATTGATGGAGAATCCCACAACCAATCAGGAACAATTGAATAGCCAAGCCAAGTTTCTAAATTTCCATGTAAATTCATACTATCCGAGGAACTAAGACCGTAGTAAGTAAGAGATTGATCGGGATCAATTTCTTTTATATCTAAGTTTCTCTCTTTGGCAATCCACGAAATTAGCCAATCCTGAGTCCCTGATTTGATGATGTTGGATAAGTTATTTTGCATGGGAAATTTACCTTCATTTATTATTTTTTTGTTTGACTTATCTTTCCAATCTCCAACTACATCTAATTGGTTATTTAAAAATTGAGTGTGACAAGCCTTACGTTGAATTTTGCCACTAGAGGTTTTAGGAATACTACCTGTTTTTAGCAGTAATACAGCATATATCTCTAATTCATGTTCTTGAGATACTGCTTTGCGTATAGCTTGAATTACTTCATCAGCGTCCAACTTCCGCAGGTAACTACGCTCGATTTCACAAACAATAACAAGTCTTTCTTGCTCATTCTCATCAATGGCAAAGGCTGCGCTATATCCCGAACGTAAACCGACGTGACTTTGTTCTGCTGTTAGCTCGATATCCTGAGGATAATGATTACTACCTCGGATGACGATTAAATCCTTAATTCGACCTGTGATAAATAACTCGCCATCTTTGACAAAACCCAAATCACCTGTTCGCAAGAAGGGTCCCTCTCCATTATCAGTTAGATAAGCTCTAAATGTGCGCTGAGTTTCTTCAAGTCGTCCCCAATATCCCTGAGCAATACTAGGACCTGATACCCAAATTTCACCAACTTGACCGGATGGAGATTGAGTGAGAGATTCAGGATTTACAATGACAACTTTTGAGTTTAATACAGTACTACCACATCCAACTAATGTCCTTGTAAATGCTTCGTCAGATGATGCTTCGACAATTAAATTGTTTGTCAGTGAATCTGCTCGAACAGTTAAAATTGTTGGCGAGTTCTTCTTTCTTGCAGATGACACTTTCAGTGTTGCCTCTGCTAGTCCGTAACCTGGGTAGAAAGTACTCCAACGGAAACCATAAGGTGCAAAAACGTGATAAAAATTTTCTAATGTCTGCTTTCTGACTGGTTCTGCACCATTTACAGCTATCTCCCAACGACTCAGGTCTAGATTTTCACATTGTTCTGGTTTGATTTTGTCAGCGCATAAATCATAAGCAAAATTTGGTGCGCCACTGTGAGTAGCTTTGTAGTCGGAGATTGCTTTTAGCCATCGAATTGGTTTTTGAGTAAATGAGGCCGGTGACATAAATATACATGGGAACCCATTGTAAATTGGTTGAATCACCCCGTATATTTGTCCAAAATCATGAAAGTGAGGTAACCATGATACGAGAACACTATCAGTCCCTGTTTTCCATGAAATGGCTATTTCTGCTGAGTTCTCTAAAGCATTCTCATGACTAATCATTACACCTTTAGGTGTTGAAGTAGAACCAGATGTGTATTGAAGATAAGCAATAGAAACACTTCTGACTGATTTTGACTCCCATTGTTCAGCTAAACTTTCATCAATTTCGTCAGTTGCTAACCATTGTAGTTTTTTTAAATCAGGAGCATGATTTAATAATGTTTGTATATTAATGAGAGAACGACTATTTGTCAGAGCAATTTGTGCTTGAGAATCCTCCATAATTAACTCAATCCGAGACATCTTTCGGTTGTTTCTCGGCGAATAGAGAGGAATCGCAATTAATTCTGCGTAAAGACATCCAAAAAAGGCTGCTATATAATCAAGTCCTGGCGGGTAGAGTAATAAAATTCTCTCTCCTGGAGTTGATATATTCTGCAAATATACAGCAATACTTCTAGCTTTAGCATCTAGTTGCTGATAAGTTAAAGTTGTCTCTAGTTCTTCTTGCTCTTCTAAATACGTAAAAGCAGTTTGATTTGGTTGATGTAAAGCTCTATAGCGTAAAAGATCAACCAAATTAGAGAAGTTGTTGTTGATACAAATGCTATTTGTAAGTGTTGTAATTATCTGATTCATTGGAATTATTTTAGAGTGAATAGTCATTATGTTAAATTGGACGCAAAGTTCGCCTCTTGTGAAATTAAGGCATCACTAAACGTTCACCCGCTAAATAGGCATCTAAATAAGGTGCCATACTCAACCGTGAAGGTGGATGGAATGCAAGTGCTCTGGAAGCTGCTAGCAAATAGGCAACTTCTCCAGAACTAATAAACGCCATACCGCCGAGTAACTCTGCTGATGTTTCGACAGTTCGTTCTATAGTACGTTGCACTGAATAACGAACAAATAAAGATTGTGCAACTTCGGTGTCGCTGTTCCCACCAAGCATAATCGAATGTGCAACAGCTTCGAGTGCTGCCATTGCTCCTTCGACTTCAATTGCCACCAATGCGCGTTCGCTAGGCGTACCTTTACGTTCTGCTATTACCCGCTCAACAAGGGCGCTGGCTACACCTAAGTAGGAAGCGGATAAAAATAACTCAACCCAAATAAAAGCCTTAGCCAGGATGTTTCCTAAGTCCTCTGGTTTACCTAAATAGTAAATAAATTCCTCTGGGACAAAGACTTCGTTTAAGATTATTTCATCGCTTTCTGCTCCACGAAGAACCCAAGTATTCCAAAAAGGTTTACGCTCAATACCTGGTGAATCAGCTGCAATGATCACTAATGCTAACTGATCTTCATCTCCTGATTTACCGGGAACAATGGCACTTGCCGTCAAAAAATCCATTGATACGGACAAGCTACAAGGCTTTTTACTACCACTAATAAGTAAACCATCGGCTACTCGCTGGGACTTCATAGTTGGTAACAAGATACTTGTACCTGTTTTTCCTTCAGCAAAGCCTGAAGCTAAATAGAGATTGTTCTCAGCAATAGCTCTAATAAACTCTGCAACAGATTCATCAGCAATGCTTTCTAGCAAAGCTGCTACTGTGCAATGATGCATATTTGCAGCGATCGCTAAGGAAGGTGAACGAGTGGCGATCGCTCGCTGAATCTGAGTGAGTTGCAAAGGTGTAGCACCAGACCCTCCATATTCGCGTGGAATCAACAATCCTGGACCGCCAAGTTGACGAAAAATTTTTAACGCGGGACTTTCCTTATCTTCCATCTCAAGAAGAGATTTTTCTTGAAGTTGGTTATCAAGGGTTGGTAGAAATTTTTCGAGAGTAGCACGTTCTTTGTGTAAAAAATGCATTTTTAGATTTTGCTTCAAGGGTGAGTGGGTAGTGATCTCGCTTCCTGTTAATTTAATTTAGTAAAATTGTTCAACCCATTCTCGGAATTGGTTGATGCTGTGTTCTTCTTTGTAGAGAGGAGGATTCTCCAGAAAAATTTTGTGATCCCAAACCATTGCATCTCTATCAACTTCTTCGCAAGCTTTCTTGGTCAGTAGTTCTATTAATAAACGGGTGATGGGAACATTAATGAATTTCTTCAGTTTTGTGACGCATAGGGCTTCGGCATTTTCTTTATCAATTGGCGTATGCATACAAACAAGTCGCCATTCTAGTACTGTCTTTCCATTAGCTTTGAGAGAGACAAGATTTCGATTGCAACCCAATCCATACTGTTGATATGTAGTATGGAATTCGTTGATACCAAGCAATCTAGATATAATGGGTACTCGAACTTCATAAGAGGCAATATGAGTACGTATCAAACCATCTAATTCCAGAGATTCGGTGAGGACTTTACCAAACCTTGCCTTGTGTAAATGGCTGAAATGTGCAGTATCTGAATTATTCTCGGCAATTTCTTGTATGGAGCAGGAAACGTTGCGTTTATACATTTGGATTGCAGATACCCACTCTCCAGAAGAAAATTCAGGAAATTCGGGCATTTCCCAAGTAGGAGGTTTTCCTTCACTGTGGTAGTAGGCGTAGACTGTACCATTAAGTTCAGCTACTGGCCATTTGCCAATTTGAACATTTGGATTACTACCACTGTGAGGGTAAGGAACATGATTGCAGTATCCCTCTTTATGCCAAATCCAACCGTGGTAGGGACATTGGATACCTTCACCTCTTACCTCTCCTCCGTGACCTAAATGCGCTCCCAAATGGCGACAGTGAGCATCAAAGACACAGGCTTCACCACTTTCTGTGCGGAAGAGAACAATATCCTTGTTAAAGTAACGCAGTGGCTTAACTTCGCCTGGACGAAGGTCTTTACTAAAACAAACACGATACCAGCTATTAGGAATTGGGTGAATTCTGATATTTTGATTCAAGCACATAATCGTGACTCTCTGAATATTATCTCAGCTATCTCTAACAACTAATCCCAGCTACTGGGCTAATTTCTTCAACTTGTTTTTCTGTTTTGTTAATTTGCGCTACCTCAAAACTATAAGCAAATGCTAAATCATCTTGATAGAGCGAGGCGTTTAGCTCATTATCACGCTGGAGAATCTCTTCTAAATCAGATGGAATTAATTGCTTATTCAGAAAATTTCGATAGCATAATTTTCCTTGTTTTTCGCTTGTTCTAATTACTTCGTGCATTAAAACTTCAAAAGTTTGTCTGTCGATACAACTTGTAACATCTGATAGTGAATACTTGTCGATTGAATGCTCTGACATCTTCTTCATGTATTCGATCAGATTGCCTGTCACAATCTCGACTTTGGTTGTTGCTTGACGGATTGCATGATAATTTTCCTCAAGTAAAAAGTGAGGGAGACAACGTCTTCCAAGATATCTACCATAGAACATGAAACTAGTCCAGTTATTATTCCGCACTAAATGATGATTGAAAGTGTGATTCAATCGTTCTATTAAGTAATCGCCAACATTTACATTCATTTCCACGACATATTTTGGATCGTTGAGAATGAGGCTGATTGACAAGGGTGAAAAGCCGATACGAATCAGAGAATTCCAGAAAAAACCAGAGATATGTTTATTGAAAATGTCACGCTGCTCTTCTAAGGTTGAAGCGCGAGCAATCTGCCCCAGTTGTCTACCATAAAGTAGACGCATTAATGGCGCAACGAATCTAACGTAAAATAATTCATGACGTCCTGAAAAAAGAATTCCTTTTCCAATTGCCCACCGATTGGCTTGAAAATAAGCAAATGCTTGAGGAGATATTTGCTCCTTGAATGAGCAAAATATATCCCACCGATTACGGCAATCTTCTACACCAAAAAATTGAAGTAGCTTGTCATAAGATAAAGCCCGAATTGCTACTAGCTTCAATTCGAGCAGGTAATTTTGACCAGGTGAGTAATCTACAGATATTAAGGACTTGGGATTGCAAGCAAGAAGGCTGAGAGTTCGGCATCCGCTACCTGTGACACAAAGTACTCTGTCGTTTGATGTAATATCTAAAGCTCGCAACTCCGAATATGAATCTTCATCGCAGGTACTGTATAATATCCACTTTTCTTTATTAGATTTTTGCATATAACTTTCTTCTTTAATTAGGCTTCTCATGGCAATATTGTGAGCATCTGCATGTGTCATATTTTGATTTCCTCAAATTGGAGTATATGTCAAGTAACTTTATACAGAAATAGGAGTAGTTATTGAACTAGTTAAATTCAATTTACGGTAAATCCGAACGATAAGTTTTCCAATTGTAGGAAATGTACCATTTAACTCATCGTTTAATTTAATTCCAAATGTTTGCTCAATATTCATAACAACCACTAGTATATCTAAGGAATCTGCTCCTAAATCATAAGCAATATCTGCTAATCCAGTTACTTTATCTGGATTTATATTTAATTGGTTGCCTACCAGCAATTTGACTTTTTGCATTATTTCCAACTTTTTCAATTGTTCGTAGTAAATTTTGGTTTTTATTTCCTCTATGAGATTAATAATTTCACTCAAAATAATAATAATCTGCTTATAATTTTGAAGATCATTTTGAGTTAGCTGTTGATTTTCGTAAGCTTTTATCCAGTTCTGACAAATGTTTTGGCTATCAACCTGGAAGTCCCAAAGATTAGATAATACCTGGTTAAAATCCAATAAATGATCGTCAAGCGAATTTTGAACATAAGGCATAACTTTTAATATTTTTTTTCGTTATAGTTCATAATTAAACGAGTATTAGTAGCATCGTAACAGAAAACCGAGATAAGTCATATTACACGAATAACACAAAAAATTTTAGGTGCTAAAACCTTGACTATTCGTTAAAAACTTAGTTTTTTAACGTCTAATTTAGCTACTAAAAACCTCAATAAAATTCTTACACAATAAGACTTTTAAGGTTAACCTAGTTTTCTGTTCCAATGATTCTCATACCAGTTTATAAGGGAGTTGATTCAAATCTAAAATCAACTCTTTACATTAACTATATTTAATTTATCAAAATTCAACAAAAATACAATAGGAAAAAGTCAGGTAAATATTTTATATGAAATTAGGTAGTAAATTAATCAAAGAATAATAAATCAGGATTGATAGGTGAGAAATTTAAAGAAATAGGAATAAATCAGGTTGGGGTTGAGCCGGGATACGCGCAAGTGCGATTCGTTGACTCGATCGCGACCTAAAATGGAGTTCAGCCGGGATACGGGGTAAATATAGCGAAGACACTGTTGGCGAAATATTTCTTCACATTAAAAAGTGATGAAAATTAATCAATTTGGAGAAATATCGACATGGTAACAATTTATCTAAGCGTTCAGGATGTTAATTATCTTATCCCTGCGGAAGTAACCAGAATTTTCGTGCAATATTACGTTGCCAAAATTGTTAAGCAATATTTCGCCAACAGTGTCAGCGAAGCTGTCACCAGGGGCAATATAGCTTGAAAGTACTGCTATAAATGACTTTCAGACTATAAGCTTCTCAGATATCCTAACACTAGTATTTTTATACACATTCACCCCGTCTCAATTGGCAACCTGACATTAAGATCCAAACGAAAAGTACCATAGGGATTAACGTGACCCCAAATTAAAGGTGAAAGCGCCCGCAAATCCTCCAACTTCATCAACCGCATCCATTGTGGTTGCGACAAAACCTGCTGAATCATTAAAGTATTTATATATACCAAAGATATCTGGAGTAAATGCAGAGATAAAACAGCTAATTCTTGGTCTGACAAGCGATTCGTAGCAATCTCCCCACCCTTGCCATAAAACCCATATTTTGCACTTCAAGATGTATTATTAAATAAGGCAAAAATAATTACCAAAAGTTTTCATATTATTAAGTATTAATACTGGCAATTATTGTTGACTGGGCGATGCTTGTAGTAGTTGCGCGATCGCTAGATTTTGGAATATGAAAATATTACAAAATGAAGTCCAGAAAGTGGGATGATAAGTATTTTTGCTGCTCAAGAAATAGGGATGATCAAAAAAAGTGAGAGATAGTCAACAGAATCTCAAATTAATCGAACATCTAATCTGGAATATGTTGGTGGTTCAAGTTTTAAATTCCGTAGTCTCGCTACGGCGGCAAGTTTTAGCTGTTCAAATTTTAACTCATAAATTAGTGCTTGTTCGGCTAACCAATTAGTTAACTCTTTAGCATCGCTAACTTTGGTTTTAAGAAACCAAAGAATTCCCTGATTTGAGCGCGATGATATTTTATGCAGCGTCCTTGCCAATCGTAGTAAGAGTACTATTTCTACGTTACGCATGGCTACTTACAACACCCTGCGAAAATACTCCCGGTACAATTTGCAACTAGGCATTACCTGATTGTCCTGTTGGTGCACTAACCCCATACTGTGCAACTTATAAATTTGCATTGAATCTAATTCCACTGGCTCAACTAAAGTGACTACCTTTTTTAACGCTTCTTTTAAACCTTGAGCCTCTTCCGAGTGCAGCATCTCTAAGTACCACCGCAGATGGCTGCTGTAAATTCCCGCTTCTGTGGAAGCATCTTGTAATAGCTGCTTTAGCGTTGCCTTTGTAGTGTAAACTTCGTACATTGCTAATCGCAGTAGATAAGGATGTCCTCCCACTATATTCATTAATTCCTTTACCTGAGTATCATTCCAATTCAGTCCATGAAGGTGAGCCAAATCTAGTACTTGCTTGTGGTCAAATTCCAACAATGTTACTGGTAGCCCCGCATTAAAAGGAGATTGGTTCATATCTAAGGGGATATAAACTTCGGTAGAATGTGCAATCACCAGCCTTAGTTGTTTCCATTGCTCAGAAATTTTCCCTTTTTCATGCCAACTTCGCAGCATCCCGAAAAAGTCTTCAACCACTTGGTTATAGGGAAAAATCCGATCGACTTCATCTAACCCTAATACCAAAGGACAATCTATTTGTGGCAATAAATACTCCTCAAAGTACACGGTGCAGTTATCATTGCTACCTAAAATTTCTGTATCCCAATAATCTTTTAACCGATTTTCTAACTTTAACTTTCGACCAACTATTAAACACAACCAACGGACGAACTTGTCCAAATTCGTTAAAATTGCTCGTTCTACACTACTTAAATCCAAATATACCGTTTGATAGTTCTGGGATTCAGCATGAGCGAGAATCCTGGTAAGCAATGAAGTTTTGCCCATTAGCTTCGGTGCTTTAATCCGAATTAGGGAAGCGGGTTTAACAATTGTCTCATAACAAACAGACTCTAGGCCATCTCGCTCCACATAAAAAGCAGAACCTAGAGGAACTGAACCGTCTGGAAATGGTAGCTCTGCTAACGGGGATTTTGGCTGCTTGACATTGCTATCAATATCTGAAAGTAATTGCTTTTGGGAGGCTCTCTCCAGCGCTCCTTTAAAATTACTCTTTGTTACCTCTTCCCCTAATGCCTCTGAAAGCTTTCGCCACAGATGAAAACCCACATCTCCTCTGAGGTAGCTTACAGAGAGATGGTACTGCTCTGCCATCTTTTCATAAGTCAGACTCTCCCACGAGCCTCGAAGCACGTCTAATTCAATATCTTTGAGGTGTTCTCGAAGATTATTGAAGACAATTTGCTCGATAACCTGTTTAGCTTTCTCCCAAGTAAAGGCTAATTTTGAGTTCATGGATGCTGAGGAAATAGCTGTTTTTGTTGTTTGTCTATAGTTTCATGTATCGGAATCCAATCTGATTTCTAAGCTTATTTGCGTAGGCAGGGAATAAAAAAGACGAAATCAGTTCTTTCGAGTTGTACAGAGTTTTTTTACCCAAAAAATAAGAGTCCTATATATAGTAGTATAAAATACAATATATATATGACAGTCCTATCTAATCTGTTAAAAATGTTTTTTTAAGGTAGACACAAAGCGGTAAGGGGGTCGCAGTTTTGGCGGTTTCCATCGTTAGCGAAGCAGTAGCGACGAAGGAGCGTCACCCCCGAACCCGGAGGGCTTCCCGCTCACTACCGCAAAGAAGGTTCTACAGCAAATTAGCAGCAGCAACATTAACTAATGAATCAGAATGGCTGATTGGCAAGTCACCAACGAGTTGCCAGAAAAATATTCCGCCTAGACCTTGTTCTTTAACATAATTAACTTTTCCGAGGACTGATTGTTTATCTTCGTAGGTACTAAACTCTTGTTTTTGAGAATTATAAATATAGGGAACTTTGGCACTATCATCCCAGTAATATTGATATCCATTTGTACCCACTTGATCGTGGATATCTCTATACAAAAGTGGATCATTTACTGGGGTAGCACTTTGAAACAATCCATCATTGTTAGAACCAGGTTTCACTCCCGCCCAAGTGGGACTGTAGAGAGGAACTCCTAAGACAATATCCTTAGCTTCAACACCAGCACTCAAATACTTTTGAACTGACCAGTCAGCGTTGAGTTTGTCACTATTATATGATTGATCATTGTTACTTTTATACAAAGCAGCTTGGTGATTGGTTGTGTTTTCCCAACTACCGTGGTAGTTATAGGTCATTAAGTTGATAAAGTCAACATATTCAGAAGTAGTTTTCAAAACAGTTGAGTTTAAATCGTAAGGATCATCAGCGTAATCTGATGGAGACAATTGATAGGGAGAACCAGAAAGGGCGGTAGTCAGCAGATATTTATTTCCATCTGTAGTAGATGCGTTATTAAGTTGTTGACGTAGTTCACCTAGCAATTGAGTGTAATTACTATTCTCTTCCTTCTTAGGAAATTCCCAATCAATATCGATGCCATCGAAACCATTACTTTTCATAAAATTGATGGCAGACTGAGCAAAGAATATCCTAGATTGTGGCGTAGAAGCTGCTGAGGAAAAATCATTTTCTCCTGCACCACCGATAGAAACAAGGATTTTTAGCTTGGGATTTTGAGCTTTGAGAGATTTTAGTACATTGATGTCACCATCCTGACCATCTTGACTCAGTTTAACGTTACCTTGTGTATCGACATCTGCAAAGGCATAGAATAAATGTGTCAGCTTATTAACCGGAATAGTTTCAGGATTAGTAATACTACTAATACCCCAGGAAGGTAAGTAACCAGCTACAACATACTGATTATTCATTGGAGGTGGTGTTATCTGATTATTAGCTAGAGCTACATAAGTTCCATCTTGAGCAAAACCAATAATATCAGCTTTGCTATCACCGTTCACATCACCAAGCTGGCGTGGCTTTTGGTCAAAGCTAGTCCATCCTTCTTTATTAACAGATACCGGGCCAAAAGTTCCATTACTTTGAGCAAGAGAGACAGAGACATTATCATATCCAAAACCAACAATATCTGCACGACCATCACCATTCACATCAGCGAGTTGACGCGGATACTTGTCAAAGCTAGTCCATCCTCCTTTATTAACAGTAAAATTATCACTTATGCCTAT
>NZ_JBALCW010000057.1:0-48818 GCF_036917635.1 Nostoc sp. | reverse complement strand
ACTTCTTGTGGGGTGGGCATCTTGCCCGCCCATATACAAGGGCGGGCAAGATGCCCACCCCACAAGATTGGGTAATTTATTTCTTGGAAGTCCCTAAAGCGCAACTACGAGCCAAATACAGAGATTTTACTTTTCGTTACATAGTTTGATTTTATCTTGTCTACCTACTTACGTAAATACTAGAAGTATATCCTGCTATAGTATATATGCCAGCTTATTAGTATTAATAAGTACTAACATTTCAATTTAACAATTACTTACACCCACGCTTCCTAATTTTGCAGCTTCAGCAACATGGATGTAGATGACTTTAGCCAACAGATAGAGCAATTGCAATCGCGGGTAAGGGGAATATGCCAGCGCAGTGCAACTCAATCGAACTCACAACAAGAGCTAATAATAGCGGCTTTCGATGAACTCCAAATAGCACTGGAAGAACTATTGGTTGCCTCCCAGGAGCTAGAGGTAACAAGAGCAAGAGCAGAGAAAGAACGCCAGCGTTACCAAGAATTATTCGATTTTGCGCCGGATGGTTACTTGGTAACTAATACCGTAGGGAAGATCCTAGAGGCTAACTATGCAGCAGCAAGTATGCTCTCTGTACACCAACAATATCTGGTAGGTAAGCCATTAATTCTATTTATTGCTCAACAAGACCGCCAGATATTTCGCTCCCTAATAAATAATTCGCAGCAGATAGAGGACTGCGTAATTGAGATAAAGCCCCGGTTTGGTACACCCTTTCCTGCTAGTATCAGGGCATCTCCAGTGTATGACTCACTAGAAAATTTGGTAGGCTGGCGTTGGTTGCTACGTAATATCAGCGAAGCTAAACAAGCACAAGAACAAGTGGCAAAACGCACAGTGGAACTGGCAAAAGCAAATCAGCAATTGCTGAGTGAAGTTAGAGAGCATAAACGAGCCAAGTCACAACTGCTACACCTTGCATTTCACGATGTACTGACGGGACTGCCAAACCGCGCTTTATTTATGAACCGCTTAGAAGATGCGGTCAATTATGCCAAACGGCATTCAGATTATCTATTTGCTGTCTTGTTTCTAGACCTAGATCGCTTCAAGGTGATCAATGACAGCCTGGGACACACATTTGGAGATCAATTACTGGTTACCGTTGCTCAAAGGCTTCAAGAATGCTTGCGCTCTATAGATATAGCTGCACGGCTGGGAGGAGACGAGTTTATCATCCTACTGGTGGGAATTAGAGATGTATTAGAAGTGGTAGCGGTTGTTGAGCGAATACAAAACAATCTGGCACGAACTGTGGTTCTAGACGGACACGAAGTGTCTACTACAGCGAGTATTGGCATTGCTTTAAGCATAAAAGGTTGTGAACAACCAGAAGATTACTTGCGTGACGCCGATATTGCGATGTACCGAGCTAAGGCACAAGGCAGGGCGTGCTATGAGATTTTTAACACTGATATGCATATTCAAGCAATGGCGCAATTGGAGTTGGTTAACGAGCTGCGCCGAGCTATTGAGCTTCAAGAGTTTCGGGTTTATTATCAACCGATAGTGTCACTCAGTCGCGGCAAGATAACTGGTTTTGAAGCACTTGTGCGCTGGCTACATCCAAAACACGGCATTGTTTTGCCAGAGTATTTTATGTCAACTGCCCAAGAAACCGGCCTAATTATGCTTATTGAGCAGTGGGTCTTGCATGAGGCATGTAGTCAGATACAGCAGTGGCAAAAGCAATTCTCCTCTACTTGTGGGGATCTGGCTGAGTGTGCCTTGACCATTAGTGTTAATCTTTGTACTACTAGGTTCAGTGAAGAAAACTTGCTGCCGCACATCAATAAAGTTCTACAAGACACTGGACTCCCCGCGCCGAGTTTGACGCTGGAGATTACAGAAGGCGTAATTATGGAAAACCATGATAAAGCCATCATCAGGGTAAAGGAACTGAGAAATTTAGGAATTAAGTTAGCAATTGATGACTTCGGTACGGGCTATTCCTCATTAGGTCGTCTCTACCACTTTCCAATTAATCAGTTGAAGATAGACCGCTCTTTTGTTACCAGGAGCATTTTTAATGATGGAAATTTAGATATTGTTCAGACAATTATTACATTGGCACACAAATTAGGTGTGGATGTGACCGCCGAAGGGGTGGAGACAGAAGAGGAACTAGCACTGTTGAGAAATTTGAACTGTGAATATGGGCAGGGATATTTTTTCTCCCATCCATTAGATAGCTCTCAGGCGGCGGCATTAATTATGGCAAATCCTCAGTGGTGATGGACTTGGTTAAATATCTTTCAAGTGTTTGAGTATGAGCGGTAGTATCGCGGGGTATAGACCAAAGTTTGATGGTTTCGTCAGCACTGCCACTTACTAAGGTTTGCCCATTAGGGCTAAAGGCAACAGACCATACAGACTTGGTATGTCCTGCAAAGTTAGCAAGGAGTTTGCCACTAGCTAAATCCCAGAGTTTGATTGTTCTGTCATAACTACCACTGGCTAAGGTCTGTCCATTAGGGCTAAAGGCAACAGACCATACAGACTCAGAATGCCCCTTTAGAGTGTGCAACAATTTGCGATCGCCTAAGCGCCACAGTTTGATGGTTTTATCCATACTGCCACTAGCAAGGGTTTGCCCATCAGGGCTGAAGGCAACAGAACGTACTTCTTGGGAATGCCCTGTGAGAGTCTGTATCAGTGTCGGACTGTCAGTATTTAGCTGCCAAATTCTGATGGAGTTATCTTTACTGCCACTGGCTAACTTTTGGCTATCGGGGCTAAAAGCAAGAGACTTTACCCAGACTACATCCTGGAGCGTAAAGATTTCTTTGCCTGTGTCCAGATTCCAGAGCTTAATGGTATTATCAGCACTGCCACTAGCAAGCAATTTTCCGTTGGGACTTATAGCAACTGCTTCTACATCGTCTTTATGCCCATCAAGGGTATGGATGAGAGTTCCTGTTTCCAGATTCCACAGTTTAATTCGATTATCCCAACTGCCACTAGCGAGTATACGGCTATCAGTGCTAATTGCCAAGGATACAACTGCATCAGCATGACCTTTAAAACTGTGGAGTAATTTACCAGTGTGCAGATTCCAAATGTTGATTGTGCGATCGTAGCTACCACTAACCAAAGTATTACCATCTGGACTGATAGCGATCGCATAAATCCAGGCTGAATTTCCCTTGAGGGTTTGATAAGGTTGAATGATTGGCAAGGCCATAGCCCCATCTGTGGCCATCTGGAATGGAAATAGTAAACGATAGGAGCCAAACCCAACCAAGGTTGCTGTAGACGTAATTGCCAGTAATACTGTAATTTTATTAACAATTTGGTTTGGCACTACAGAGTGAGTCTCCATTTACACAATTTGGGCAACAAATAGTACTAAGAAAATAAAGCTTGTTTTAGTTTCAACTAATTAATTACTTCTGCCGTGCTGTACTAGTGCTTTTTTCTGGTAATTCTGCTTTAGTTACTTTAGTTGTAATTTTTTGTTGCCTATTTTGGTGTTCAATCCAAAGTCGGATGATAAATAAAACTGTGATTAGGCTAATAGCAAAAACGCTAATTGGTGTTAAATATGTCCAATGACCTGACATTTTGTCTGAGATATGCCAAATCAAAATAACCATAGCTACATAAGTGAGTTTATGTAATTGCTTCCAGTTCTTTTTCAGCTTTTTTACACTCCAATTATTAGAAGTTATAGACAGCAGTGTAAAAATTATGAAAGTGCTTACGCCCTGGAAATATATCCAAAATGTCTTGATGTCAAAAAAATCAAAGTTTCTCTTTTGAACCATTAAAAAACCATGACCTAAAGCCAAAAAGAAAGCTATAATACCGATGTTGCGGCGGTGTTTTAGCAACCATTGGGGAATACCAGTCTCTTTTGCTTGCGGAAAAACAATTCTTAGAGTTGTGGGAAGTAATGTGGCTATATAGCTAGCTAGTGATAGAAATCCCAGAATATTAGCAAAGGGTGATTCATCAATTGAAAGCATGATTAATCTCTAAAAATAATATTGTTGGCTATAGTAGAAACCACAGGTATAGGTAATGAAAAATAACCTCCGCTCATCCTATTTGATATAGCGGATAAGCTAGGCATTTTAGATATGAAATAAAGGCTAGTATTTTACCAAGACAACTTTGCTAGGGAAATAAGTTTGTAATAACGATTTTAGTTTTTCTGTTAAGCACTGAAGGACATCTTTTTTTTGGTAATTTTCTACTTACTTAAGTAGGTAGACAATGATAAAACCAAACTATGTAACGAAAAGTAAAATCTCTGTATTTGGCTCGTAGTTGCGCCCTCTTGCGCTTTAGCGCAACTACGAGCCAGTGATAATTATTTGCGCCCACTTACTTACATTCATAAATTAGCAATTAGCCGCTTGATTAATTGTTTACATCGTAGTATGACTACTTGGAGGTTCACAGTACCCTACAGGGTACTCTCTCCAACTGCGATCTTTCCTGGGATGACGCAGCATTAACAAAATAATCACGTTAGTTTAGGCGATGGGTTTTACTTTTATTCATAAAAAAACCCCTCCTCGCTGGCGCGGGGAAGGGGTTGAGGGTGGGGATAACCTAATATCCGCCTTCTTCTTCGTATTCTGGCTGTCTTTCCTTGACCTTTTTGGGAATATTCACCGGTTTTGGCGCATCTTCCCAAGCATCGCCGTCTACATCGTCATAATCATCGTATTCATCAACATAAGGCTTGCTGTAGGGCTGGGCTTCATATTTTAGCGGCTGCGGTTGTTGATACCTGTCGCTGCCTGTTGCCTCGCTCCAGTTATCTTCTTCCTCATCTTCTTCGTATTGAATAGATTCATACTGCCGCGCCTTCATTACCTGACGCTGTGGCCTTTGTTCTTCCACATAGTCTTCTGTCCATTCCTCTTCTCGCGCTACGGGTTCGGGGGCGCGAACTTTTTGCCTGGGTGGCTGCAATGGCACTCCACTAGGCAGTTGATTGGGTGGTGCAACTGTACGCGGTGGAGTATAGCCGTATTCTTCTTCTGCATCGCGTTCCCAAGGGGCTTTGCCGATACCCAGGCGCTCTAGTAAACCAACTGTCAACTGGTTTACCCGTTCTTCGGCTCCCTCAAATACAATCAACCGATTGGGGCCAGTGCTGACAATTTCATCTACTGAGAACTCGTAAGTACTCAGAAATTGATCGGGAATTTGGGGCAATCCTAAAGAAGCGATAACTATGGAGTTAAGCTTGCCGGTTTCGCCGTTGAACTTGAAGCCCCGAACTTTGCCTAAGACTTCACCTGTCTCTGTAATTACTTCCCAGTTAATCAGATTACTGAGAGATTCAACTTCGATATCTTCAATTACATCTTCGTTATCAACCAGGATGACATCACCAATCTGGCTGATGTTGTTGAGGTACATATAGCGCGGTATGCCCGAAATGGAGATCAGGCTGTCTCGCAAACCAACAGCCACAACCTCTCGTTGATCTATATCAACCCAGACTTGACTGATGATGCCTAGCCGCTTGCCGTTGTCGCGGGTAATCACCTGGGTATTTAATATGTCGGAACGCCTAATTATCTGTTCGGAGGTCATTCTATACCGAGTCCTGATCTCGAATCCGGTTTAACGCGAGGTACGACTTATTCTTGAAACCCCACTTCCAAACTTCTCCCCCACAGGGAGAGAGGCTTTGATTTTTGCTCCCCAATCCTTTTAGGGAAGGGGTTGGGGAGCCAGTGCGTTGGGCGGCTGTGCCGACTTGAAGCATCTGGCGTGGTTAGGTTTGAGAGAAAGTCGCACATTACGTGGTTTATCTATACACTATTATTAACAAAAACTCAAGCAGATGTATTGGATGATTGTAACTTAATCCCCAAAACTTGAGTGTAAGCTCCTCGTGCTTGAGTAACGCCAATTGTGCGTTCGGCTGATTCTATCATCGGACGACGCAAACTCACAACTATAAATTGCGCTTGTTGTGACTGTTGTTTAATCATTCTAGCTAATCGCTCTACGTTTGCCCCATCTAAGAACATATCAACTTCGTCAAAGGCGTAAAATGGCGATGGGCGGTAGCGTTGCAGGGCAAAAATAAAGCTCAAGGCTGTAAGTGATTTTTCTCCCCCAGACATGGAAGCTAGGCGCTGTACGGGTTTCCCTTTGGGGTGCGCGACTAAATTTAGCCCGCTACTAAAGGGATCTTCAGGATTTTCGAGTTGCAAATAGCCGTCACCATCTGAAAGGATGGCAAAAATCGATTGAAAGTTTTCGTTGACGGCATCGAAAGCTTCTTTAAAGGCAAGTTGCCGCAATGTGGTAAAATTTTCAATCCGCAAAAGTAATTCGGTGCGTTCCCCTTCTAAAGTTTGCAATTTTTGAGTGAGTTCTTGGAGACGGTTTTGAGTGCGTTCGTATTCTTCTAACGCCAGCATATTAACAGGTTCCATTGCCTGTAAGCGTTTGGTAAGCGATCGCAATTCTTTCTGTAATTCCTCCAAATCTACTTTATCTGGAACTTCCGGCAAGGGATTTGGTAATTCTGCTCCCATATCCCGCAACTGATTTTGTAGTGCAATTAGTTCTTCCCGCCGCTTCTCTTGGGTTTCTTGGAGTTTTTGGATTTCCCATTGCAATTGTTGTTGACGCAAAAGATGCGATCGCACTTCCAATTCTGTAGCGTCGCGTTTTTGTTTCTCTTCTCCCAAATTCTGTTCCATAAGACTCAGCGTCGCACGGGTTTCGGCAATTAAAGTGCTGAGTTGTGAGTGTTGAGTGCTGAGGGAAGTTAGTTGATTTTTTCGCGTCTCTTGCTCACGATGATATTGGGCAATTCGCTCCTCCCCTTCTTGGCTTTTCTCTTGCAACCGTTGTTGTTGATTTTCCAAATTTTTTAATCTTTGTTCTGCTTCCCTTAATGCCGCCTCCCGTTGTTGCAATTGTTGCTCTTGAATTTTAATGGTTGCCTGGATTTGTTGCCATTCGCTGGGGGTTTGGGATGCTTCTAACTCTGCTAAAGCGTGTCGCAATTGTTGCAACTGATTTTCTTGCCCCGGTAATTCCCGCTCTAAAATTTCCAGACGGGATTGAGCAGTGGCTAACTTTTCGCTGTTTTGGGAGAGTTGCGATCGCATCACCTCTAATTGCGCTGTCAAACTCTTAATATCTTTTTGCAACTGCTCCAATTGCAACTGCTGTTCGCGCCGCGCCTGACGCGCTTCTGTTAATTCCTGGCTGAGTTTTTTGGTTCTGGCTGACAAAGTAGCGATCGCTTCTGTACAACGTTCTAAAACTCGCTCAATATCCAGCAAGCGACTTCTTAAAGCGATCGCTTCATCAGATTCCGCCGCTTCCGCATTCCCAAACCGCAAGGCTGAACGCTGGCTGTTACTACCACCAGTCATTGCACCGCTAGTTTCTAACAATTCCCCGTCTAAGGTGACGATGCGATATAATCCTAAATTTTTCCGCGCCGCCTCAAGGTTGGCAAATACTACTGTGTTACCAAAAACATAGCTAAATACATCTTTGTAACGGCGATCGCAATCGACTAAGTTAACAGCATAATTAACGAAACCGCTAGCAAAACGCAGCGTTGCATCTTGAGTAAATTTGGGAGCGTGAATTTTATTCAGTGGTAAAAAAGTCGCTCTCCCTGCACGTTTCTGTTTGAGCAATTCAATTCCGGCTGCGGCGATGCTGTCATCCTCTACCACAATATGTCCCAAACGTCCACCAGCTGCCATTTCCAAAGCTAACTGATGGCGGGGTTCCACTTTGCCCAATTGCACAACTAAGCCACAAAGTCCAGGCATTCCCGATTGTAAAATGACTTTACTAGCTTGGGTTCCTTGGACTTCTTGCTGTGCTTGGGCTTGCGCCTCTATTTTATCCAACTGGCGTTGTTTTTCTCGTTGTTCAAAAAGTAAGCGTTTTTGAGTTTCCTGTTGGATTTGCAGTTCTTGTTCTGTGGCTGAGAGATTTTGGGCTAAATTTTGGATGGGTTCGCTAGAGGCGTTAAATTCCGTTTCAACTTGACTACAGTCAGTTTGTTTTTGGGCTAATAACGGTTCATCGCGTTCAATTAACTGGGTTTGTTCTTGGATTAACTGCTGTAACTGATTATTGCGTTCTGTGAGTTGTGCTTGTTCTGTGCGTTGAGGTTCTAGAGTTTGCAGCAGAGTTTCAATTTGACGGTTGAATGCCGTTTGTTGCTGCACCCACGCTTCCGAAGCTGAGGCGATTTCGGCGGCGGCTTCGCGGGAGGTTTCTAGAGCTTGGTGCGCTTCGTTTCTTTGTTGTTGTGAAGACGCGATATATCCCGTCTCTACAATTTGTGTTTGGGCAATTTCTTCTAGGGAATGACGGTGTTTTTCAATCTCTTGCTGAGTTTGAAGCAGACGTTTGGCGGTTTCCTGCGTTGCTGTTTCTAATTCTGTGAGTTGACGCTGGAGTTGTTTTCGTTCAGCTTCTTGGGTGGCGAGGGTAGATTGTACCGCCAAAAGTTCATCTTCTCCCAATGCTTTGACATGTTTATTGAGTTGTTCCAGTTCAGCAGTTTTTTGGACTATTTCAGAATTTAGGTTTGTGAGTTGGGTAGTGAGTTCAGTCGAATTGCGATCGCTATTTTGAATTTCGTGAACTAATTTCTCAAGTTGTGCTTGTAGCGATCGCCATGATAAAACAGCTTCCCACGATTGTTTCGCTAGAAATTCCGTGCGGAGTTTTTGATATTTCTCAGCTTTCGCCCGATCTTGAGAAAGGCGATCGCATTGTGCAGTTAATTCTGTTTCAATAATCCGACAGCTATCTTCTTTTTCTTTCACCTCATCTAAAGTTGATTTGGCTTGAACAATTTTGCGATCGAACGCCGCCACCCCCGCCAATTCATCAATAATTTCCCGCCGTTCGCGCGCATTCATCGAGATAATGCTGGTGACATCGCCTTGCAGCACAACATTGTAGCCTTCAGGATAAACCCGCAGGTTACTTAATTGCTCATGCAATTCTGTCAGCGTGCAAGCTTCACCATTGATATAGTAATTCGACGTGTAAGTGCCTTGGTGAGTGACTCGCAGCCTTCTAGTAACACTCCACTCTCCCGATTTTGGATTTTGGATTTTAGATTTTGGATTTTCTTCCCCTGCTTCCCCTGCTCCCCCTGCCTCCCCTGCCTCCCCTGCCTCCCCTGCTCCCCCACTCTGCGCCTTTGCGGCTTTGGGTGAGTCCTCTGCTGACAAATCAAATGTCACCGTGACGCTAGCTTCAATAGAAGCGCGTCCTTTAGAGGTTTGGGTGTTATTTACCAAATCTGGGAGGCGATCGGCTCGCATTCCCTTAGAACTGGAGAGTCCGAGGCAAAATAGCAGTGCATCTAGAATATTCGATTTACCTGAACCATTTGGCCCAGATATGACAGTACACCCCGGTAGCAAAGGGACTGATGTTGTGCCACCGAAGGATTTGAAGTTCGTAAGTTCCACGCGCTTGATATGCACCATAGGCGCTGGTTCACTGGGCTAATGAAGAATAAGTGTATCAAGTAATTAAAAATTCGCAAGAGGGTAGGGGGAAATTTAGGGATTATCGAACCACAGAGGCGCAGAGAACGCAGAGAGGGGAAGGAGAATCGTGGTAGTGAGAAAATTATCAGTTCATTATTATTTATTGCAAGACTATTTTACAAGTATGTAAGATGATTTTATGGGTAAATATAATAAAGTATAGTTATAGTTTGGCGCATCTTAAGACAGAATTAGTATAAGGGTTTTAGTGCTTAGAAAATAAGGACTAAATTGCTTACTACGAACTTGCGAATAAAAAACAGGACTTACGCAAATGTAAGTCCTTGTTTGGCTTTTATGCCGATGTTAACTGAGAACTTGAGTTATTCGTTTATGACTTTTTCACAGCTTCAACTTTTGCTTCCACCTTCACCGTTTTTACACCTTTCACTTCTTTAGCCAAAGTTTCAGCTTTCTTGAGTTCTTCAGCAGAAGTGGCTGTGCCTTTAAGGATAATTTCACTCTCTTTGTTTTCAACTTGTAACTTATTACCTGGTAAGCCTTTATTCAACTTTTCGCTAACTTGAGTTTTCAAGTTGCTCTTAGCTTTTGTTGCTGCCGTTTTTGCAGAATCGGTTTTAGTAGTATCTGTGCTAACTGCTAAAGGAGTCGTTTGTATTACTGGAATTTTAGCAGTAGTTTTATCCCCAGTTTGATTTATCTGAGAAGCTGGTGTTGCTGTTGGTTGAGCAGCTTCATTAGTAGCGCTAGGAGTTTCTGAACCAGTTTTAGGAGCCTCTTGACAGCCAAAAGTACCAACTACCAAAATGCTACTAACTAGTAATAGAATTAGCTTTTTCATTATCTTCTCCAAATTGAATAAATACTAGAAGCGATTAATTGAGGTGTGTGTGATTGTGAGGAGCAGATGTTAAAAAGCAATTAAATGTGAAGTAGCAAAACTTTCCAAGCAAGTACTCAGGTTGCTGGAAATTGAAACTTAGACGATTTATTGAGGCTAAGATTTTGCAGCCATTTCTGAGAAGCGCCAATTCAATTTTCCTGACGGTTGCTAACCAGGATGCCTCTGCATACAGTCTGTAGCTCTCTATGAATTTAATGTAGATGCACAGTAGCTCTTTCGATGGTAGACTATGCAGCCAGTAGTGACTCGATGTTATCAGATTTAAGTCAGTTTGGCGATATCTAAGCCTATGCAACTCAAAACTTCAGCATTTTTGCAATCCTGTGGCAGCAAAATTACCAACAAAATGTTACTTTAGAAAACTATGGCTTACTTACAATGCCCCAAATATCAGGAAATATTAGCCAATGCCATACCTTACTTCCGCCGGCGAAATTAGTGCCATTGTCGCTGAATATACCAACGCTAAAACGCTGTGGATAGATACAGAAGTAGCTGACTATAAAAGCCGTAATCCTAGACTATCGCTGATTCAGGTATTAGATAATCCCAAAGATATGAGTGGCGATCGCGTCTACCTGTTAGATGTCCTAGATAAGCCTAATATTATAGCTGAATTTATTGAAAAAGTTATGATAAATTCTGCAATTGAAAAAGTTTTTCATAACGCCAGTTACGATCTAAAGCTTCTCGGTAACAAGAAAGCCAAAAATATTACTTGTACTTTAGACATAGCAAAAAAAATTCCCTATTATCTTTTACCATTACCTAATTATCAACTCAAAACCATAGCTACATCAGTTTGTAGCTTTAACAATATCGATAAACAAGAACAAACAAGCGATTGGGGAAAACGTCCTCTGACTGAAGAACAGATAGAATATGCTTACTTAGATTGTATTTATCTGGCTCAGATTCACTCAAATTTATTAGATTTACAAGCCCAAGCCAGCCCCGATCCCGCAACGGAAGACTTAATATCACTAAGTGGCAGATACTCGCAACTTGAGCAACAATGCAAGTTGTTAAATTCAGAATCTGAACATTTACAAGAACGCATGAAAAAAGCCATGCAAGCTCAGAATATATCTGAAACTGCCTATTACAAACTGACTAGTTATGAACGGACTACAGTCAAAGCTACTTTTACAGAATTGGCAAGGCTAGCCCAAAGTGAAGGGATTAATTTAGATTTTCCAATCACACTCACTCAGAAACTCCAAAAAGATTTAGGACAAAATCTGGAACAACTTTCTGTAGATATTGAAAAAACCACCTCTTGGCGGCTAAATTCCAAAATTCAAGAAAGTGGTATTGAGGATGAGTAAATTGTTTAGATGGCTAGAAATGCCAGATTTTATAGAGTTATTATCTGAGAATAGATATTAATATTTAATTTTTTTTCAAAAAGGATTCTAAAAAAGATGAACAACAGTAAGTTTCTGTTCATAAATCCATTGTCAAGAATTACAGAGATGACAATAGCAAAAAGCCAAAATGACAAGTTTTATACTTTATGTTTTATGAGTTTTCCTTAATATAACTATTAAATCACTTTATTGAAGATCAGGTAAATTTATAAATTAACTTGAAATGTCTATTAAAAGCTAGAATTAACTATTGAGTTAAAAAGTTAAAATCTAGATGGTACTAATTGCGTTCAGGTGTTATGGCAGTTTATATTAAATTATGAGACGGCGTTTATTTAAACAAAAGCGAACAAGGGTAAATCAAGTATTTACCCTAGCTATTTTTACTACATTGACAGCAATTAGCAGTGTTTCTTGTAGTAAGAATGACAATGTTTTGGTAACAGAAATAGGAGTCAGTCAACCTAGCCGTCGTTCAGTTACAGCATCCATTGGTGGGCAATTTTATCTTCAGGGAAAGAATCAGCATTTAAACGGCGATTTACAAGCTGCGATCGCTTCATATACTAAGGCAATTGAGCAAAATTCTCAATATGACGCTGCCTACAACGGGCGGGGATTAGCCTACTTTGATTCGGGAGACAAAGAAAAAGCGATCGCAGATTACAATCAAGCACTTCGCATCAACCCTAACGACGCCGAAGTCTACAATAACCTGGGGAATGCCCGCGCCTCACTAGGAAATAACAGAGAAGCAGTGAAAGATTACAGTGAAGCGATTCGCCTGAACCCTAACTATGCCGAAGCCTACAATAACCGGGGAAATGCCCACGCCACCTTGGGACAAAAAAGAGAGGCGCTAGATGATTTTGACCAAGCGATTCTCCTCAACCCCAAATATGCGATCGCTTATAATAACCGAGGAAATGCCCGTTCTGCCAATGGAGAGCCACAGGGTGTGATCGAAGATTACAATCAAGCCATTCGCCTCAACCCTAATTTTGCCCCTGCTTACAATAACCGGGGAAATGCCCGCGCCACCAATGGAGACAAGCAGGGAGCGCTGAAGGACTTACAACAAGCAGCAAACATTTTTCAAAGTCAAGGTAACAATGATTTATATGAACAAGCGATGAAAAACATCAAAGAACTTGGACAGTAGCCAAAAGCAGGGTTTTAGTTAAAGGCGAACAGTCCGGCGAGTTATACCAAATTGCATTCAAAAACTTCACCTCACCTCCAACCCCAGGGCAAACGCATCTAAATTACTCTTGATCACAACCATGATTAAGAAGCAACGAAAAAATAAGGATTTCTCGTTTGATTTACTTTCCGAGACTCGGTGCGATCGCTAAAATCTTTGTCAATAAGAAGGATTAATGAGATAATTTTCGAGTCTATTGATAATACATGAGCCTTATTGACATGATGCGGTCGCCCTGCCTCCAACCCCTCTCCAAAGCATCGGAGAGGGGAGGCGATTACGTTAGCAATTGGCGGGGTGAGGTTATTTATAATATTCGAGTAAGTAAGTGGGCGCAAATAATCATCACTGGCTCGTAGTTGCGCTAAAGCGCAAGAGGGCGCAACTACGAGCCAAATATAGAGATTTTACTTTTCGTTACATAGTTTGGTTTTATCTTACCTACCTACTTAAAAGTAAATTACTTATGTCCCTTTTACGTAATGTAATATTTGCTAAAGTGGGCAGTAATAATGCTAGTTTGTAAAACAATAGTGAATCTCCAAAATAAATTAAGCAACGAATCATTTAAAAGCGTTGTTTAAGTTTTTCAACTCAGAAATAAGCTTGTGTATTTAGAGATTCTTTCCGGTTAATAGTAATTAAATTGAGGTGAAACAGATGGAAAATAGAAAACTAGATAATCTAGATAACGAACTAATTAGTTTTGATTTAAGTCCAGAAGACATGGAGGCAATCAAAGGTGGTACAAGCGTGCCAGTAGATACCTCGAATGGTAGTAAATGTCCATCTCCTGCGAAGCAGCACCCTTTTGGAATTCTAATCGTTGCAGTACCACCCAAGCCCCATTTTCCAATTAGAATAGTTGCAGTACCATCCAAAAGCAAAGACGATTAATCATTTAATTGAAACATTAAGTTTAAGAAGATGTTTGAAAAGTCTAATGATTTTTTATTAGTCGGCGCTCAGACTTCGTTTGTCTAGTAGCAAATTATATGAGACTGTTGGTCAATTCACTCTCTTGTTACCACACCCCTAAAATATTGATTCTGCGTTGTTTTCCAGCCCTGCAATAAATTGCGGGCTAATAGCTAAAGTGCGTTGAAACGCACTAAAATTCAAGAAATTAATATGGATTGCAATACTGCGTAGGTTTTGCCTAAAAAATTACTTTAGTGTAGGTTGGGTTGAGGAACAAAACCCAATATTTTCAGGGCTTTGTTGGGTAATACTTAAGTTAAACCCAACCTACAAATTTTCAAAACCTACGTAGTATTGATATGGATTGGGGTTGATGGGTTAAACTCCCTATCAATTGCTAACAGTCTCATTATATTTGCCCAAGACTTTTTAAATATCCTCTAAGGTTTGTATCTACACCTATGCTTTTATAAGTTACGCAAAAGTACACGCCGTAGGGGCAATTCATGAATTGCCCCTACGTGAAAATAAGGGTTTCGGCTCTTGTTTGCGTAAGTCCTAGTTTTAAGAGTTATGTGGTACTAATAATTATCCAATTAAGGGTAGTAATTATACTAAATATAGTTTTTTGAGATAAAATATATGAACAATGTTAGTGAGTTGGCGCTCAATTATTTACAACGTTATAACTGCCAGATTTTTGAAGATTATCAAAGTGTTTTGAGACAGGCTTGCGAAATTCATCCACCACCACACGGTATGGCATGGTACGGTAATTCCTATCGTCAGTTTGCTCGTAATGCTGAGTGGTTCTCTAATTCCCTGATTACTAACGTCGCTGAAGAAGGAACTGGTTCTAAACAAGTTTGGCAATTCTCAGAGCGGATCGAAAATCAGGAGTTTGCCCAGTTGGTGAGAAATCACTCGATTGATGAGTCGCGCCACTCACTAATGTTTGTGGCACTATTGAATATTATTTTTCCCACAAAAATAGAAGCAGATTTCCGTACAGAGTTGAAAGCCTTTTCTCCGCAATACTATCACCACAACCATCCGCCCCTAGTTCCCATTTCTTCAGCTCAGATAATGGATGATTTGTTGGTGATGGATGAGATTATCCAAATCAATCTCTTAGAAATTCGGGCATTGATCCTACAATTATTATTGCGTCCAGTACTGCAAGCTTATGCCACACCTAATAACTTAGCAAAAGTAACTCGAATGTCTGATTTATTGATTTTCGATGAAACTAAGCATATTGAGTACTCTGGTTACTGCATTGGTAAGTACATGGAGCAAGGTGATAAATCTTGGGTGCGGGAAATGATGATTTACCGTCAAAAGACTGTTAATGAAATGTTTTTAGAAGATTTGGAATTAGCGGATTCTGTTGGCACTACTATTTTACGGACAGAAAATCGCTAGTCTGCTTGATTGCTTCTTATACCCGAAGAACCCCAAAGAGCCAAAGCTATGCTTTGTCTCCCCTCCCGAAAAGCGGGGAAGGGATTAAGGGGAGCCAGTGCGGTCTTGGGGTCTCCCCAAGTGGAGCATCTGGCGTGTGCGGTCTAATGACTGTGGTTAGCATAACTATTTATGCGGACATGATATAAGTAAGCGCAAATAATCATCACTGGCTCGTAGTTGCGCTTTAGCGCTAAAACGCAACTACGAGCCAAACACAGAGATGTTACTTTTAGTTACATAGTTTGGTTTTATCTTGCCTACCTACTTACGCAAACTAGGGAAAAATTGAGTTTTTTAATCCACAAAGGTGGGTTTCGCCTGTGTAGACGCGGTTTATAACCGCCCTTTTAGCTATTTTGTCGGTTAAGAAAATCACATCTGAGAACCAATGTGGATGCGATCCTCAACTTCGGCAAATTTTTCTAGTGCCTGCTGTTCAGTACTCAATAGTGAAACGACGATCGCTACAATAAACGCTAGGGGAATAGTAACTAATCCAGGATTTTTTAGTGGGAAGGGTGCAGAAGCGTGCTTGAGAATCGTTATTTGAATAGTAGGTGATAAATAAATTAGCACCAAAGAGGAGATAGTACCTACTAACATACTTGCAACCGCACCGTTAGTAGTGAAGCGTCGCCAAAGCATGGATAAGAGCAATGCTGGGAAGTTTGCACTAGCAGCGATCGCAAATGCTAAACCTACCATATAAGCTACATTTTGCCCTTTAAACAAGATGCCCAAAAATATCGCCACTAACCCCAAAAGCATTGTTGCACCGCGAGCCACCTTTAGCTGTTCTGACTCGTCAGCATGACCCGATCGCACCACGTTTACCCACAAATCGTGGGACAATGCAGCTGCACCTGAGAGTGTCAAGCCAGCAACAACCGCCAAAATAGTTGCAAAGGAAACAGCAGCAATAAAGCCTAAGAAAGCATCACCACCGAGAAATTCTGCCAACATCGGCGCAGCCATATTCCCACCAGTACCAATTTTCTCGATGGCATCTTTACCTACCAACACCATCGCTCCAAAGCCCAGGATGAAGGTAAGGAGATAAAAAACACCAATAATAGCTGTAGCGTAAGTAACAGAGACCCGCGCTGCTTTGGCATCGGGTACTGTGTAAAAACGCATCAGGATGTGGGGTAATCCAGCAGTGCCGAACATCAACGATATCCCTAAAGAGATAGCATCCAAGGGGTTAGAAACCAGTTTGCCCGGAGCTAATACACCTGTATATTTCTCAGATGCAGCAGCGAAAAGAGCGATCGGGTTAAAGCCAAATCGTGCTAGTACCAAGATAGCTAGTAAGATCGTTCCGCCAAGCAACAGAACTGCTTTGATAATTTGTACCCAAGTGGTAGCAATCATCCCGCCAAAAATCACATAAGCCATCATCACGCAACCGACGATCACCACAGCTAATTCATAATCAAAGCCAAACAATAGTTTGATTAGCTCCCCAGCACCTACCATTTGGGCAATTAAGTAAAAGCTAATCACTACGAGCGTTCCAATCGCCGAGGCTATCCGTACAGGTTTTTGCTTTAAGCGATAAGCCACTACATCCGCAAAGGTGTATTTACCTAAATTTCGTAGTGGTTCGGCAATTAGAAACATGACAATCGGCCAGCCCACCAAGAAGCCGATAGAATAAATTAAGCCGTCAAAGCCGTTGAGTGCCACCAGTCCAGTGATACCTAAAAAGCTAGCTGCACTCATGAAGTCTCCTGCTAGGGCTAGCCCATTTTGGAAACCGCTAATATTACCGCCAGCTGTGTAGAACTGTGCCGTATTTTTGGTCAGTTTTGCCGCCCAATAGGTAATCCCTAGAGAACTGGCAACAAACAGAAAAAAGAAAGCGATCGCTAACGGGTTAAACTTACCAAGACTAGTAATATCCGCCGCCAGTGGCAGATTGAACCACACACTATTCATGCTTTTTTTGGTTTAGTATTTTGGATTTTGAACTAGAATTTGCTAATAGCCATTGGGCATTGGGCATTGGGCATTGGGCATTGGGCATTGGGCATTGGGCATTGGTCAATAATCAATAGTTCTTCTTCCCCTGCCTCCCCTGCCTCCCCTGCCTCCCCTGCCTCCCCTGCCTCCCCTGCCTCCCCTGCCTCCCCTGCCTCCCCTGCCTCCCCTGGTCCCTAATCCCCTCACTTACGTGTTAGCCTTGCTATTTGGTCGTCGTAACTGTTATTTGCCCAACGCACGTAGATAAAAATTAATACCCATGCTGAGACAATTACCAGCGCTCCTAGTAAAATTCCCAGGCTGAGACCAGGAAATACTAATGACCCCAGTAGGGGCTTATTGAACGCGATTAATAGGATAAAGCCAAAGTAAATAAACATCATGGCTCCACTGAGAATCAGGGATACCCGCCAACGTTCAGCTGCGAGAGCCTGGAGAGCCTTTGTGCGATCGTTCATGTCTTCCTTTAGGTTGAGAAGATTAGGTCAGATTGTCTCATTGAACCTGATTTCTGCGTAATTTTCTTAAAGATTATTAGTAAATCTATTGCCATATCAAGTAATAAAACTAACTTTGCCAAGTAATATACAACTGATTTTTTATTAACTCAGACACATTTCATGACTAACTAAAGGCAAATAACAAGTTAAATAACAGCAAATGACAGGCTTATTAATCTCACTCCAATTAGACAACAGTCTCGTTGTTAGTCTTTTAGCCAAAATGAGCGTAAGAGTTTTTGGTCTTTTAGCATTCTTCATCAAAACTTTATTAAAGTTATTTTTGATTTATGTGTATTATTTAAAAGTCAGTTTTGAGATAAATTGCAATTAAATATCAGAGTTTTAACTTCGATATATAGTTGGTAGCTTTGCTAATTTTAAAAATTGCTTCCAGGTGCAGTTTATCAATTTAGCTAGCTACTAATTGGTGAAAATTAAGGCTGACTAACGCTCTTTAATCAATCTGGCTAAAGGAAATAAACCCCCTTTTTATCCACAGGATAAACGCATCTTAAATTAGGTCAAAAAATCTTGTATTTGACCAAATCTTTTTGTGTTTAAATTCTAATACTACCAGTTCTTTGCTAACCTTTTATCACACAGGATCTTTATCATGATTTGTCAAAATCTTGCGCTTAAAGCAGTAATCACTGCATCAGTAGTAGGTTCCCTTCTAAGTACTCTTTCTGTTCGTCCGGTTATGGCTGACAAGGTGAGCAATAGTTGTAATAACGCAACTATACAAGGTGCCTATGGATTGCAGGATATAGGTTCTCGAAAAACTAAAAACGGAACTGTAGATTACACAGCAGTTAGAACAGCAAAGTTTGATGGCAATGGTAACCATCAAGGCAAAGGCATTAGCAGTATTGATGGAGTCATAAAAGCCTACACAATTACTGCAACTTACAAAGTTGCGACGGATTGCAGTTTTGAACTTAAGGGTACTCAAACTTTTGAGGATGGAACCTCTACACCTTATAGTCAGTTCGGTGTTGTTATTCGAGGTGGTAAAGAGATTATCGAGTTACAAACAATTAGTGGTAGAAATCAACCTGGACGCTACCAGAGAATAGAGAACTACTAATCTTAAGGCAAATTAATTTTCAAAGCAGTGAGATTTTTTCTTAGGTGCTAAAAATTAGGGGTATAAATTAGCGATTTAATAGTGCGTAGGCATCGCCCAATACTGCTCGGTTAACAAGATTTGTGGGTTGGGTTTAACTTTAGTGTTACCCAACAAATCCCTGAAAATGTTGGGTTTCGTTCCTCAAGCCAACCTACATATTTTTCTTTTTTGGGCTTAACCGAAACGTATTGGGGGTTCTACTGGTTGGATTCTCACAAATCAAATAAGATTTGTATATACAATCTAATTGTCTACACCAACACAAATAAGTTTGCTGTAATATTCAGTTTTGGCATATATGCTGATAATACTATCACCAACTGCAAAAAAAGTACCTTGTTGCTCATCTTTAGAAAATTGCAAATTGGGATATTTAGCAGCAGCTTCTTCGGTAGTCATGGCTTTTGCTTCCATTTTATTTGGCAATACCCCAGTACAACCAATGTAAAATACTAAGGGAGATATCTTATATTGGTAGATATTTTCTGCATATTGTTCTAGCTTGTTATTTGCCGTCGTTAAAGCTGCAACCATTTCCTCTTTGCTTATCTGCTTACCAGCTTGCTTTTCCTGCAATAACTGTGCCAAACTATCAGCTCCAACTTTCTTAAGAATACCTCCAACAATGCCATTTTGCTCAAGCCCAAGAAAATCATCAAAAATTGGTTTCATCAACTCGTCAACTTTTGTAATCTTGGTGCGTGATGATAGTAGTCTGTGCCGAACTGCGAGATTTTCATTCAATGCGATCGCAAAAGTAGGCTTGATGATAATTTCTCCAGTTATCTTATCATAAAGACGATACATTCTATTCAAAAATTTGTTAGCAGAATGAAACTTACTGAGGTTAAGAATATCTTGACTACCGATATCAATTTTATAACTCACTCTTGAGTCAAGAGTACCATTAACTAGCGCTTCATGGATATCTGCGTATTCATTAGTTGTAGGAAAGTTGATGTAAACATTTTTAGACAGATAGTGCTTTTTAAACTCATCTAACTGTCCTGCTACAAATACATCTGACTCATTTCTTAAGTGAGCAGAAATAATACTAGTAAGTACTTTAATTTCTGCGAGTTCATTGAATAGTCCATCAATGCTGGTGTAATGACTATTTGCAGCTACAAGCGACAAGTTATCTAACTCAATGGTATGTTCAGCACGAAAGTCAAAATCTTCTGCATCCAACACACCCTTTTCTTTTAGCAAGTAAAAGGCTTTTTTACTGCTGATTTTGACTTGTAAAGACTTGACGTTTATTTTACCGTCACTGACAATTGTGTAATTATTAAAGCTATTGAGGTCATTTACTAGCAAACCTGCTACCTCAATAGTCGGGGTTTGGTCTTCAACTTTGGCAAGTTTGACTTTGTGTTTGATAAGCATGTTGATAGTAGCAGTATTACGATTAAACTGAAACTCGCCCATACCAACATACTCAGCATTATCTATATTTTCTGTTCGCAACCAAGGCTGAAGCAGTTCCCCATTTTGGTTTCTCACACCTTTAACGCGCTTGATACCTGTTCTTTGATAATCTTCTTGCAGGTGCTTGATATTGACGATAATATTGTTGCGATATTGGGCAAAAATTTGGATTAGTTCTACCAGAGAAATTTTATTATTCGTCATATTGCTACCTTCTATATAAAGGTCAAGAATCTTTTCCAGCCTGTTAAACGGGAGCATCCCAAATTTCCCATTCCCTTGATAGCCCTCATCCCATTATTTGGGATTCGGGGAACTAGAATTATGTCTCCCCTCTCCCATATGACGGGAAAGGGGCTGG
Source organism: Nostoc sp. (assembly GCF_036917635.1). GTDB lineage: Bacteria > Cyanobacteriota > Cyanobacteriia > Cyanobacteriales > Nostocaceae > Nostoc. Next base: position 28,030 of record NZ_JBALCW010000057.1, on the reverse strand, counting down.
GGGTGAGGGATTTTATAGTACAATTGTACCATAAAATCCCAAATTGTGTAGGCATCGCCCGTGATAGTAGTCTGTCAATAAATTGATGGTAAGTAAGTTCGTAGTAAGGACTTTAGTCCTTATTTTTTCAGTCCAGATTTAGGCTCCGGGTTTGAAATAATCGAAGAGGCGATCGCCTGAATCTGCGCGAATTAATGCTACAACTACATCTGGTAAGGCAGCTAAACTGGGGTAAACTAAATAACGTGGTTCCCAACGGGGGCGGAACTTCTCTCTGTAGGCGTGCAGTCCCTTGAAATTGTAGAAGCGATTCAAATGCCCGTATAGGTAGTGCAATACTTTCTCCAAGCGGCGTGATTCTGGGTTCTCTCCAACTCCCGCAAGGGCAGAAAGACCGAAATTAAAGCTGTCGTAGCCACCCTCTTTAAAATGTTGAAGCAGGGAAATAAATAGAAAGTCCATTGTGCCATTTTCGATGGACGCGCGATGTCGCATCATGTCAATAGTGGCTTCGTTGAGTTGGTACTCTCGAAGAATGTTGGTAAAGGCGCTGATGTTACCTTCGGGATTATGCACCACAGCAATCTCACACTCTCGCAGGTAAGCTTCGTCAAACCAACCCAAAGAAAAGTGTTTTTCCGAACCTTGTACCATCTTCAGCCATTCATCACTTACAGATTTGAGTTGGTGCAATAAATCATTGGCGATGGGTGGTTGGTAAAACTCGATTTGGTATCCTAGCTTAGTTAAACGACTGATTGATGGTCTAAAGTTTTTACCGGCTTTACCTTGTAATGTAAAACTTTTCAGGTCAACGATCGCTTCTTCTCCAATCTTGAGTACCTTAAACCCCAATGACTTGTAAAGTTCAACATTATCGGGCAAAGTTTGATAAAAACCAGGATACCAGTCATTGCGCTGGCAAAACTGCCAGAAAGCAACAATTGTCTCTTTGCGGTCTTCAATGGGGCCGATGGGATCTCCTAATGCGATCGCACCCCGTCCCTTGGGGACATAAGCAATTAAACTATTACCCGAAGGACTGAAATAATAACTTTTATCATTTAAGAGTGTGAACGCTGCTAAAGAAGAACATCCATATTCCTCAACAATTTCTTTAGCTCTTTTTCGCTCATTTGGCGTTACTAGATTCCGCCAAAACACAGGTTGCAACAGCATTACCATTGCATACGTAATAGTAACTGCGGCAATAACATATATCGAATTAGCAAAAAATTCTCCAAATTTGCTTTTTGGTTGCAGTCCCCAATTATCCTCAGTAAAGAACATCGCCAAAGTCTGAACTATCGCTTCACGCCAATTAAAGTTCTCTGAAAACTTGCCGTCTAATAAGTAAAATCCAATGGTTCCGTATGCCAGGGTAAACAAGAAAGCGCCTATCAGCGCTCGAACTCCCCGCGCAATCGAAGGACGGTCTGATTGCGCCGTGAAATAATGGCGTATCAAGATTAATTGCACCAGCAAAACTCCAGAGAGTAGACTTTCTTCATAGTCCAATCCCTTCAGCAAATGGCTGAAAATGGAAATCACTAGTAAACCAATGGTAAGTAACCAGGCTATTCTTTTTCGACGTAATAAATTAGTCGCAAGTGCTAGTAATACAAACCCAGTCAGGGCTGCAAATATATGACCACTAGCCCGGATTTCAAATGGTAAAAATTCCTTCAACCAGTGATTTCGACCATATAGGTTAGGTGTCACTGCTGATAACAAATTTACTACTCCGACTAAACCTGTAAGTAAAGCTGCACTCCAAAGTCCAATCTGAGTTTTTAAATTATTAGTCATTACTCTAAAAGTATTAATTAGGAGTTAGTAGTTATAAGTTAGGAGTTTTGGCTCTCCCACTCTCTTTATATACTAAAATAATTAACAAAGCTATTTTATAGGCTGTGTTAATTATAGGGATTAAGTTTTAAATTTTAGTCATAACATCCTAATTTTAATTCCGTTCAAATTTTAACTCCTAACTCTTAACTTTTAACTCCTAATTTTTTAAACTGTTCCCCTACATAGGAGAGCGAATCTTTAAGATGCTTGTGGAAGTAATTCCAGCCTATATCAGCACCAGACAAACCATGACCTCCGGGAAACGCATAAAATACGTGAGGAATGGCTAATTTATTTAAGGTTTCGTTGAAATCTTTGGTAGAAGACAATAAATTAGTATCGTTCAAACCCGCATCTATGTAAACACGCAATCGCTTCCTATCTTCAATTGGTAGCTGTTGCACGATTTGTTGGGGGCTATTTTGCGAGCCGCTATTATCGGTAAAATAACCGCTATGACTAAATAGAATCTGGAAGTTGTTGAGATGGCGCAACCCGATATTAAAAGCCCCCCATCCTCCAGAAGAAAGACCGCCCAACGCCCAAAATTGGGGTTCTTCTAAAGTGCGGTAGCGTGACTTGACAATTTGCACTAGTTCTGAACCAATTAAAGTCCCCACTTTGCCATTTGGCCCATCAAAATAATCGGGGTCGTATAAAGGACTCGAACCCCGATTATCATTACCATCAGGTGTAATTACAATCGATGGGGGTAATTTTTTACTTTGATAAAGTTTATGCAATACATCTAAGAGTGCATATTTATCAGCATAAGCACGGGCATCATCATGACCACCGTGTAGTAAGAATATCACTGGATAGCGCTTTTGCTGATTTTTATTATAATTAGGCGGCAAAATCACGCCATAGTTGCGGACTGCACCCATCGCTTGGGAGTTGAAGGTTGCTAATTGAAACTTTAGCCCACTATTTGCCTCTTTTTGAGGTGGATCTAGTTGTGGCGCACCTAAGATGAATACATAATAATAACCAGCAGTAGTCACGAGTGCGATCGCTCCTACCAAAGTAATTAAAAATTTAGAAATCTTCATATCACTTTAATGTGTAAAAAATTACCTCCATTGGAACTTACTATAGTTAATCTACTGAAAAAGTGCATCTGAGTTTTCCACATTGATGTTTAAATATCAACAGATTTCTAAAATGGGATGATTTTTACTGGGAATTGCTAATGATTTCGACGATTTTTATTCTGATTCACACCTAAGTTATCAGCCCTATGTGCTATTTCAGCAACTCGAAATTGTTCACCCACAAATGTTAAAGAATCGGATAAATGTTCCCGCCAGTATTTCCAAGTGTGACTACCCGGAAACTGACGAAACAAATTATAAACTTTTAGCTTGTTTAGGACTTTACTAAAGTTTTGAGCTTCGTTGATTTCTTCAATATCTGATATACCAGAATCTAGATAAATTCGCAATTTTTTTTGAGATCGTAAAGGAATGGTTTTGATATAAGTTATTGGGCTATTGATTGGGCCGCTTTTATCATGAAAATAACCGCTATGACTAAATAAAATCGAGAAATGATCTAGATTGTGTAATCCCACATTCATTGCTCCCCAACCACCAGAAGATAAACCACCCATCGCCCAAAAATCTGGATTGTTTAGTGTCCGATAACGACTTTGCACAACTTTTACCAACTCATCCCCCACGGCTGTAGAGACTTTACCGTTAGCGCCATCAATATATTCGGGATCTCGGTAGGGGCTAGAGCCACGTTTGTCGTTGCCGTCTGGTGTGATAATGATACTGGGTGGCAATTTCCCTTTAGTATAAAGTTTTTCCACAGTTTTAAGAGCTTGTCCCTTACTCTGAATAAACCAATCAGCAGGATTGCCATGTCCACCGTGGAGGAGAAATATTACAGGATAGCTTTGTTTGGGGTTTTGTTCATAACCAGGGGGTAAAGAAACGCCGTAGGTGCGACTTGCGCCCATTACTTGACTATTGTAGGTTTCAATTTTGTAGGTTAGCAAAGTAGCTGAGTCGCTAATATTGGAGTGGGTTGGAACAACGGAAGGCTTTGTTTGCAAATCTTGTTGTTGTGGTGGTTTTGCTACGGTACTTTGGGAGAAATTACAGCCAACGAGAGTTAATGCTGAAATTAGCAAGAGAATTTTAGATTGTTTGTACTTCATCTATTAGGTTAGCCGATGTTTGCCTACAAAAGTTTATGCCAATAATATGTCAATGCTGTGTCAACAGGATGGAAACTTTACGACTGGTTGTAAATTAAAAGTCAAGGGTTAGGATAAGTTTCTTGATGATGCTTAAAAAGCTGCGACTCAATTTTAGTTCTTTGTTTGGCTTGTTGCTGCTGGTGCTTTGCCTGTGGGCGATCGCTAACCAATTGCATGAGTATAATTATCGTGATATCCTCAAGGCTCTAGCAGCAATTCCCAAAAGTCGCTTAAGCTGGGCAATTTGGCTAACAGCGTTGGGTTATCTCGTGATGATTGGGTATGATATCTTAGGTTTTAGCTACATTAATCGTTGTTTAAGTTGGAACAAGATTGCTCTAACCAGCTTTATTAGCTCTGCGTTTAGTAATACTATAGGTTTTGCCTTGCTAACTGGTAGTGCTATCCGTTATCGATTTTATGCTAATTGGGGAGTTTCAGCAGTTGCGATCGCACAAGTAATTGCTTTTGCCAATTTTACTTTTTGGTTGGGGATGTTTGCCGTTGCAGGTTTCTTGTTTATTATCAACCCACTCAAAATTCCTACTCAAATCCATTTACCTTTTGCCACCGTGCGTCCCATCGGCGTGATTTTTCTGCTATTAGTTGCAGCTTATTTACTAGGAAGTATTTTTATTAAACAACCATTAATAATTCGTGGACAAGAATTTCGATTTCCTTCTTTTAACATATCTTTGGTTCAAATAGCAATTTCTAGTTTTGACTGGATTCTTGCAGCAGCAGTTCTTTATGCTTTACTTCCTAGCAATATATCTTTGTCATATCTAGACTTTTTAGGCATTTATTTACTAGCGATGTTTGCAGGTGTAGTTAGTAATGTGCCTGGTGGTTTGGGAGTATTTGAAACTATAATTTTGCTGATTCTATCTTCTAAAGTTTCGGCTGCGGCAATTTTGGGTTCAATGTTAGCTTATCGGGGAGTCTATTATTTCTTACCTTTGCTAGTAGCAGCAGGCTTGCTAGGACTTTATGAAATTAGATTTAGAGCCGGGAATTAAAAAATAGACCTCTTGCATGAATCAAAAGCCCTCATCCCCCAACCCCTTCTCCCAATTTTGGGAGAAGGGGAGCAAATTTCAAAGTCCCTCTCCCAAGCTTGGGAGAGGGATTTAGGGTGAGGGGTATTGATCTAAAATTTGCAGAATCAGTAACTACCGTTATTTTTAAATGCGGAATCCTGCGGTGCTATCTTCACATTTTGCAGCAGAAATTCCTAATTTTTGCTAAGACGATCGCTAAACAAAGTTTTATAAATTCTTCTGTTATTTGTTCTCTGTTACCTATTGAGAGGCTGTTAAACTAAGAACCATAAGTAAAATCTCGTATATTTTGGGAAACTTATGGAGCCAGTATCGCTGACAGCAGCTGCGATCGCAACCTTGGTCATCACCAAGGCTATAGGAAAAACCGTAGAGAAGATAACCGAAAGTACTTTAGGCAAGTTTTGTGCAAAGCGTACCATGTTAAAAGTTAGATTTGCGTTAGCGATCGCGGAGCGTCTTGTAGAGAAGGTATCGCCTAGACTAAAATTCATATTGAGTTTAGTAAAAATACCTGATTACTTCTTTAAAAGCAGCTTTTACTTTCTCAAAAGCTGCTTTTAATCTCGCATTTTAGTGTTTTCCGCAAACAAAAGCAGCTTTTACTTTCTCAAAAGCAGCTTTTAATCTCGCATTTTAGTGTTTTCCGCAAGCAAAAGAAGCTTTTAGTTTCTCAAAAGCAGCTTTTACTTTCACATTTTGGTGTTTTCCGCAAGCAAAAGCAGCTTTGACTTTTTCAAACCCCAGTTTGCTTACTCATTTGAGTAATTCACGCATTCATTTTGGTAGATCATTGAGCCGAAAGCTTGCTATGCTACCCCCGGATTTCTTCTAAGGGACTTCCAAATAAAAAAATATCCAATTAACTCCTGTGGGGCGGGCAAGATGCCCACCCTATGGACTGGGCGGGCGAGACGCCCACCCCACAATATTGGATAGTTTATTTCTTGGAGTTTCCTAAGAAACTTCTTGTGCTGTGGGGTTAACGATTAAATTGCAACCAATTTTTTGAGCGGCTTTCTTCTTTTTCTGGAATTGGTATCAAGAGTAATAATGGGCTAAACCTTAGCTATCCGCTAACAGAATTAATTCTGACCAAAAAAGGTGAATTAATATCTAACCTTCAAGTAATTGACGTGCAAGTGCGATCGCTTGTATTGTTGTTGAGACTTTCCCCTCAGCTTGTGCTACACCAATTTCTCTCAATAGTTGGCCGATAATTGGCGAAGCTGGAATATCTAATGCTATAATCAACTCCTTCCCGCTCACTAGTGGAGTGGGATGAGCGACCAGATCATCAGGGTTCAGGTAGCGGTTGATCAAAGGTGCTAAAATTTGGCAGGGTTTTGCTTTGGTTTCCACTGCTGTGTGTAGTGGCTTGTCACCAGACATCGCATCTACCAAAATATCAAGTGCTACAGCTAAGACTGCCGTAGCGGCAAATACAATATCTGCGTCATGGAAGAAAAAGTATTGTTCTCGCAAAGGCATATCAACTACTTGAAGCTGCGGTAACAGTTTCAAGGCAGTGGTTACACCCCGGATTTCGGCGCGACTATAAGTTAGTTCCTGTAATTCTATTTCTGCTAACTCTGGAACTGGGTTGACAAGACAAGCAAGTTTGGCGATACCTAACCAAGTAGTTTTAATACTATCGCGGACATATTCTTGCAGTTGTACCCCTAATTGTTGCCAATTTTGGCTGAGTAAGGCAGCTGCTTCGTCAACTGCTGCTAGTTTTATCAAGCTTTCACGGGTGGCGTTTTTGAAGAAAGGGGCAAGTAAACCATCTTCCCAAGCACTTGTAATCCAAGGAGTTCCCTGAGAATTTGCCAGTAGATAGCCAATTTCTACCCTAACTCGTTCGGCTGCAACTTTGCTGATATGTGATGCCAAAGAACGAATTGCGGCTTGGGTAGCTGGCTCAATAGTAAAACCTAGTTGGGCAGCTTGGCGATAACCTCGCATTAACCGCAAAGGGTCATCTTTTAGGTTCGCGGGTGATACCATTCGCAAAATCCCTTGTTGTAAGTCTAAATAACCTTGCAGAGGATCGATGATTTCTTGCGTATAGGGATTATAAGCGATCGCATTTACTGTAAAATCTCGCCTGTGCAAATCAACTTCTATACTATCTCCTTCTTGTTGGGCAAAGTCAGCTGTGGCGTGAGGGAAAACCACACGCGCAATTTGTCGTTCTGCATCGAGTAACACAAAACCAGCTTTGTAATGATGAGCGATCGCTCTCGCTACCTTTACCGCCTTAGATGGTATAACAAAATCTAGATCCAGATATGCGCGAGTTCTGCCAAGGATGGCATCTCGGACAGCACCACCTACCATGTAAGCTGGTTGTGGCAAGAATTCCAAGCTAAAAGGCCAATTTTCGGGAGCTAGAGTAGAAGGAATCGATTCAAGCATTGTAATAAAAATCAACCCAGCAACTCATGAATAACAGTTGGGCTTACGTTAGATTAACAATAAAGGCCCCTGGAGTTGGTTCTATTATGTGTATTTGCGTGAATTGCCACTATGTAGACAGCTGTTTTACCTATCATGCCGTAGAAGGGCAGCACCAACAGCCTCACTTAACCGAAACACCAAATTTTGATCCGAATGAACCTTCTATCAATGTCAACATTCGGACTAAAGATGATGTAATTGAAATGGAATGGGATGTTGTTGGTTGTCTGAGCTTTAAGCGAGAAACGGGGAAGTGGTCGAAGTTGCGTCCTGGTGAATTAGTGCCTACTTGATTGGTGTATCTTACAGCTATTTTCAGGTAAATAGACCAGGCGGTAGGGACACAGCAATGCTCATTGGTGTCAAATTAAGCTGAAATCTTCTGATTGTATGAGTTTTGCCCTCACCCCCAGCCCCTCTCCCAAAAATGGGAGAGGGGAGCAAATTCTCTAGTTCCGCGAATCCCATTTTTGGGATTCGCGGTTAAGGGATGAGGGTAACTCTGGAACAGCTACTGCGATCGCACAAAGAGTGAACAGGTAAGAACCGCTATGTTATATGCTTGAATAAATCACGTTAACTCTATAAAAATAGATATTTTAAATAACTTTGACAACGGAACTAGAAAACCTTCCAATAAATAAATACGCCTTAGCACTACATACCACCACACCGGAATTAGGTTTGGCAATTAGTAATTTTGCAGGCGATACTCGCTCTCAAATTTGGAATTTGGGGCGTGATTTATCTAGTTTAGTGCATCAATATTTAATTGAATTTATCAAACCGCAAACTTGGGCAGATTTTTCTTTTATCGCAGTTGCAAAAGGCCCTGGCGGCTTTACCGGGACTCGGATTGGCGTTGTCACTGCTCGGACTTTAGGGCAACAGTTAGATATTCCTGTATTTGCGATTTCAACATTGGCTGCGTTAGCTTGGAAAGAAGCAAGCAAAAGTCAAAGTCTAAAAACTATTGCTGTGGAAATGCCAGCACAACGAGGTCAAATTTTTGCTGCTATTTATCAGTTTGAGCCAGATACTTCTAAACTAAAAGTGTGTTTGTCAGATAGAGTATTCACACCAGAAGCATGGCAGGAAACTTTAGCAAATTGGAACACTAATTATCAGTTGATTCAAGCTCAATCTGGTTTAGCAGCGACGGTGACAAGTATTTTAGAACTAGCTAATCTCGATTGGCAAGAAGGTAAGTTTCCTAATTGGTCAGAGGCTTTGCCATATTATGGGCAGCATCCAGTACAGGGTGCGTAATGCTTTTAAACGAGTTAGAAACATAGGACTAGGGCGTGTTAAGCGATCGCATTCTCAGAAATCGGCTTACAGGAACTTGTAGTAATAACTTGTTATCTTTAACACCACAGCTTGATTTACGCTCAAATTTATGCTCTCTCCCTTACCATCATCTGTATTCATATTTGTATTAGGACTTGCGATAACTCAAACCTTTGGATGCACAACTCATAAAGATAATTCAGCGATCGCTCAAACTTCACCTCAGCCAGCACCCCAAGAAATCGTGCAACCAGGAGAAGTTAGACCTCTACCAGGCAAGTTGAATACAATACCCGTTTTTAACAGCAATAGCCCAGAATGGATTAAAACTGAGGGTATTTTACTTTCTACCTTTCCTACAAACGCTAAAAAAGTTCCAGCAGCGCACCTCAATTTTCCTTTGGAGGGACGCTTTGACTTATTCGCCCACCACTACAGCCACACTCCCAAGGATTTACAAACGCTATACCTGGGCGTAATTCTGTATAACCCTGGTAAAAAATCTGTAACAGTGGATGTATTGCAAGCAGCGAGTTATTTGATGCAGGATGCGCCCTTTGTCACCTTATCTCCCTACATAGAAAATAACGATGGTAAGGCTTACTCAGGCCCAGGCGATCGCGCTGTTGGTGATGTACTCCGAGGTGTTCGACAAGCAGATTTTCCGGCAAAGCTGATAATTCCCCCAGGACAAAGCCGGATGTTACTAAATCATCCCATTCCTGTACGAAATCTAGAAAAGCCGGTGAATGGTCGCTCTACCTTTATGCGGCTGCGGAGTAGCGATCGAGTTTATGTGGCAAGTTTAGCGATGTTTGCCAAGAAAAATTCTGATAATACAGAACGCCAACCCACTCTCGTAGAATGGCAAGCTTTACTAAATACCGGGAACTTGGCCGGGCCGCGAGATAAAACCCCAACTCCTCCAAATGCTACCAGTGGCGCACTAATTTATGGACGTGTAGCTGGTGTGTCTAGTGGTTCCCAATGGCAAGCAAAGTTGGTGGATAATCCCCAAAGCGCAAATCTAACTATTCCCCAGCGTGGCAAAGCTATTTCTTATGCTTTAGACACACTGCTCAGTGGTCGATTGGGGACTCAACAAATCCAAACGGCCAAAATGCTGGTACGTTATCCAGATACGGCTTATGAAGCACATGGTAATTATGGGGTGGAATATAAACTTACTTTACCCTTAAGTAACAATACTAACCAAAACCAGACTGTGACTGTTACTTTAGAAACACCTTTAAAGGAAGATAAATTATCCCAAAGTGGTCTGCGTTTCCGTAAACCATCCCTAGATTTTCCTTTCTTCCGTGGTACAGTGCGGCTACGCTATTTCGATGACCAAGGTGAACAAAAGACCCGCTACATACATCTATGGCACAGAACTGGTCAGGTGTTAGAACCGTTGGTGCAGCTTGTACTTCCACCTTCGACTAAGCGGATAGTACAGGTAGATGTGATTTATCCGCCAGATTCGACACCACCGCAAGTGCTGAGTGTAAGAACTTTAGAAAAGTGAGAGAATTTTTCTTGGGGGTTTAAGCGATCGCATCACAGTGCATAAATCTAAAATCAAAATAGCCACAGCCAAACTGGGAGAGTAAGCAGCAATAGTATAACCCCAGCCGCTAAAGCCGTAACTGCCAAATCGCGATCGAGATTGAATGCCTCAGCAATTACCAGTGTGGCAAAAGCTGGAGGCATGGCCATTTGTAAGACAATTACCTTGGCGATCGCCCCAGTTATTCCAAACAGCGGTAAAATACTACCTAAGATCAACGGAACTACCAACATTTTGATTCCCAAGCTCATCCCTACTTGTGGTAAACTACGCCAAGATTTGAGCAGCGCCAGTCGCATTCCAATTAACACCAAAGATAAAGCTACGCTACTCCAAGCAAATTTCTCCAGACAAAATTCCCCGACTGTCGGAATTGTCACCTGTCGAAACAGCAAGCCAAATCCGAAACCCCACAACGCAGGATTAATTAAGATTGCCTTAGCAGTCTGCCAATGATTCTGGACACCACCGCCAAAACGGGCTGCTAGGAACACACCCAAGCCATAAGTTCCTGGGAATGAACCTAACAAATCGTACAATAACGCCCAAGCGAAGTGTTCCTTACCTACCATTGCTAAAGCGATCGGAAAACCAAGATAACCTGTGTTACCTAACATTGCTGCTAATATCAAGCTAGCCTGAGTTGGTGGTAGGGGGACAGTATTTCTAAAATAGGCTTGTGCTTTAATTCCTAACCAAGCTAAAAATGCTCCTAGTAAAATGGCTAGGTAAGCGAAGGCAGGTGCAATCCAAATTTGCCCCGACAAACTAGATTGACGCAAAAACGATACTATGCTGATGGGTACTCCCACCCAAAAAAGAAACTGTCCCAAACGTGTAGGAACTGTCACAGGAAGTTTGCGTCCCAGAATAAAACCTACCAGGACTAATCCACCCAGCTTGACGTATAGTTCTAAAAGGTTTGTCAAGATTGCGCCTAAGAACCACAGATGTAAAATGCTACCTGTTACGTTTACTTTTGTCCAGTGCAAAATCTGTTATGGCTATTCCACAAAAACAGGAGTTTACCCTTGAATAAGGCTGGGTTTTCTGGAAAACCGCAAAACTCATCGAATGACTTTGGTGATGATATTCCAGTGGCTGTACGCGATACCCCTGATGCAACACCTAAATTTTGGTTGCAACCCCGAATTTGGCTTATTGGGGGAGTAACGGGATTTGTCTTGCTGGGTTTAATTGGCGGTTTTTTATTTTTCGCCACTGCACCTAAAAAAACCGCCGATTTTCAACCTTTACCAGTTACTCCTGCTCCGACGACGACAGCAGCATCTAATAATTCTAGCGATATTGTGTTAGGGCATTTTCCATACCCAGAAGCCCCTGAGTCAGAACTAGTAACCATCTTTGCAAATAGGGGCATTAGAATGCGAAAAGCTGCTGCCCAAAAGTTTGAGGAGATGGTAGCAGCAGCGCAAAGTTCAGGTATAATATTATTGCCAATTTCTGGCTTTCGCTCAGTCAAAGACCAAGAGCAGTTGTTTTTTGCTGTCGGCGCCCAACGAAATCAAACCCCAGCAGAACGGGCTGCCCTCAGCGCTCCTCCTGGTCATAGCGAACATCACACAGGTTATGCTGTGGATGTTGGAGACGGATCAGTACCAGCAACTAATCTCCAAACTAACTTTGACCATACCAAGGCTTATCGGTGGCTGCAAGCAAATGCAGCGCGTTTTGGCTTTGAAATGTCATTTCCTAAAGATAATGTTCAAGGTGTGAGTTATGAGCCGTGGCACTGGCGTTTTGTAGGCGATCGCAATAGTTTAGAAATGTTCTACAAAGCCAGAAATTTGAAACCCGCTAAAATAGCTCAATAAAAGTTGATCTAGAGATTACTATAGGATTACTATTTGATTTCTGAACGAAATTAGGTATTGTAGCGTGTGTTAGAACGGAGTTCGTAACGCACTATTCTCAAGGGTTTGATGCGTTTCGCTGTCGCTAACACATCCTACGTATATTTTCAGAAATCAAACCGGATTCCTATATCTTTTTATAAAGGAGTTGGTTGACGATATCCTTTGAGTACTATAGTATTCAAAAATGATATATAAGATTATTGACTTATTTGCTGGCGCTGGTGGTTTGACTAAAGGATTTCACATGGCGGGCTTTGAATCTCTGTGTGCGATCGATGTAAATGCAAAAGCCCTGGCGACCTACAAGCACAATTACCCAAAAACTAAAATCATTCATCAGGACATACGTAAGGTTAGTCCTGATGAATTACGATTAGCGTTGGGCTTACGGCGAGAAGCACCAATACTCTTGATTGGCGGCCCTCCGTGTCAGGGATTGTCTAGAAATATTCCTGCCGGTTATCGCTACCTCAATGATTCCCGTAACCTGCTATATAGAACGTTTTTGGAATTCGTAGAGGAGTTTAGACCCCTTTATGTCGTAATGGAAAACGTGCCTGAAATCTTGAAAGCTTACAATGGCGTAATTAGAGAAGAAATAACAGAAAAACTTGAATCATTGGGCTATAAAGTTGTCTCTTCATCATTAAATGCTGCCCATTATGGAATACCACAAACGAGAGCCAGAGCTTTTTTTGTAGCTAGTCTAGATCGCTCCCTTCATTTTCCTGAACCAACACATTTTGGTGATATTAGGAGCGACTATAGAAATACGAAATCTTGTAATCAGCTTAATTTGTTAGAAGCAAATATTTCTCCACTTGTCACAGTCAGAGATGCGATTGGAGACTTACCACCACTAGATGCAGGACAAGACTATGATGCTGAAGTTTATCCTTCTGCTCCACAAACTACATATCAAGCGATGATGCGTCATCAAAGCATAAAAATTGTTAATCATGTGGCTCGTGCTTTGAGTCCAATTCAATTTTCAAGAGTTCGCGCTCTTTCTGAAGGACAAGATGCTAGGGATTTACCATCTGAATTAGCTCCCAAGAAACACTATAGCGGCGCATACGGGAGACTTTATTGGGATAAGCCAGCAAGAACTATCACTAGATGGGTCTTCCATCCAGGATCGGGTAGGTTTTTTCATCCTACTCAAGATCGAACAATTACAATACGTGAAGCTGCAAGATTACACTCTTATCCAGATGATTTTCACTTTTTGGGAACATATACTGAGATGGCTTCTCAAATTGGCGAATCTGTACCTCCCCTGCTAGGTAAAGCGATCGCTTCATCTATTCTTCAGACCTATCTTCAGAAAACTGCGTATTGATTTGATCTTGCAAAGCAGAGAGAACTGTTTCCACATATCGATCAAGCGTAAGACGAGTTCTTTCAACTGTAATGCGAACTGCCTGTGTAGGAATAGTTCTAGCTCGAAAAAGTTGTTTCTGATTTTTGTACCAAACTAATTCTATTTTGCCTGCAACGCTTCCCTGTAGTCCAGCCCCTAATCCCCCAGTAGTTCTATCTACCGTCCAAGCCCAAGAAAAGGTATTTGGGTCAAGAGGATTGAGTGGAAACTCGCAGTAAATATACTCGTAGCCTTTGATAGTTTTCAGTAATATGCCTTCATAACTATTTACAACACTTTGTGCTGCCTGACTCAAAATAATCTTCTCGTTCCAATGTTGGATAATGGCTGATCCAAGCTCATTAGGTAAGGATTGCTCAGTCAGACCAGGAAAACCCAGTTGGACAGCCTTCTTGATGACATCTGCTCTCTGAATGACAAACAAAAATGAATTTGTAAAGTTGAGGCTATTGAGTTGTAGGGATTTGAGTGACCAACCAGTTTTAGTCACCAAGTCAACAGCATCATAGAGAAGCTTGCTACGTCCAAAAGCGGGATCTGATAAAGGAATATCCTTAATATAATGAAAAATTGCTTCCCACGTATAATCTTCTATCGAGCCGATGACTGGAGATGCAATAGTAGCAATAATGGCTTGGCTTAATCTTTCAATCTCGTTGTCCGTCAACACTGAGGCTTTCCTCTACAGCTTGTAAAAACTCGCTCATTGTCATACCTAAAGCATTGGTAATATGGTTGAGAACTCTAACAGATGGACTTTTTAGCCCTCGCTCAAGCTGGCTGATGTAAGTCCTGTGCAGACCTGTCACTTCTGCAAGATACTCCTGTGACCAACCTTTTTCTGTGCGATGACGCTGTAGTTCTAGTCCTAAAATTTGGTCTAGTTTACTGGGCTGCATGAAGAAAAAGCCTAGTATTTTGAATACAAAAGTTCTACAGACTAAAGTATTCAAAATCTCGAACTATGCAACGCCAAGTTTATTTACTCATCAAAGTTAGCTTAGACATTATACTAGTGGTCTGTCCCATTAGTTATGAAGGGTTTGATTTGAGCGATAAATCGCTCAAATCAAGGACCAAAGTCCTTACTACGAACTTATTCACCCCTTGGGGACAGACTACTAGTCTCCAGTGCCATGTCCAGAACTCTGAGTTTTAGCTTCTGATGGCTCAACCTGAGGTTTTTGATACTTACCTGGATACTTATGCTGAAAATAAGCTTCTAGCACTTGTAAAACCATCGGCCCGCAAATCGTACCCCCATGTTCGCCAGTATTTTCACCAAAGGCCACAACCACAATTTCCGGCTTATTACTGGGGGCATAAGCACCAAACCAAGTATGATTGGGGCGACCAACACCAGCTTCAGCAGTGCCACTCTTCCCAGACGCTGGGGCAATTGTCGGCACGTTCAAGTGCTTACCTGTACCCTCACTCACTACCCTCCGCAGTCCGTCGCGGAGAACTTTGATAGTTGTCGGCTTCATATTTAAGGATTCTCGCCAACTTTTTGCTTCTTCGTTGTCTTTGAGCAAATGCGGCTGAACTCGATACCCGCCATTAGCAGGGACAGAAAACATAATCGCCGATTGCAGGGGTGTAACTTGCAAAGCACCTTGACCAATTGACATATTAATGGTATCGCCTACAGTCCAAGGTGTTTTCAAAACTCTCTGCTTCCATTTTTCATCTGGAACCAAGCCTTTTGATTCTTCGCCCTGAAATTCAATGCCAGTTTTTTGACCAAATCCGTATTTGCGACTCCATTCGATTAAAGTTGGGCCACCGACTTTTCTACCAACTTGATAGAAGAAAGTATCACTACTCATAGCGATCGCTCTTGGAAATCCTAATGGCCCAAATCCGGCGTGATTCCACTCACCAAAAGTCACCCCACCAACGGTAAGAGAACCAAAGGTCTGTAATATTGTATCAGGAGAAAATTGCCCTGATTCCAACCCGGCTGTCGTGGTGACAATTTTGAAAGTACTGGCGGGGGGAAAGGCACTCAAGGCGCGATTGATCAAGGGATGGTCTTTACCTTGTAAGGTTTCCCAATCTTTCTGGGAGAGTTTTTGTTTGGAGAAAATATTCGGGTCAAAGGTGGGGTAAGATACCAGTGCTAAAACAGCACCGTTATTCGGATCGAGTGCTGCGATCGCCCCTCGGTGATTTCCCAAAGCTTTTTGGGCTGCCTTTTGCACATCCAAATCTATAGTCAAGTGCAAATCGTTACCAGCTTTTGCCTGTTTCTCCCCCAAAACCCGGATTGGTCTACCCGCACCATCCACTTCTACTTGCTGACCGCCCCATTCACCCCGCAGCATTTTCTCATAAGCCTTTTCCACCCCCATCTGACCGATTACATCTCCGAGTCGGTAGCCTTGCTGCTTTTTGTCCTTTAACTGGTCGGGGGTCAACTCTCGCGTATAACCTAGTACATGAGCAAATTCCTTGCCGTGGGGATAATAACGCACAGAATCTGTATTGATTTCCACTTCGGGAAGTTCATTTTTATACTCCTTTAATGCCGTGATTTCTGCTTCATTTAGGGCGCGAGCCACCCGAATGAGTGAAGAAGAATTAGCACCAGCTTGTTCTAATTTCTTTTCCATTTCATCTTGGGGAATGTTGAGAATTTGCGCTAGACGCGGCCCGACTACAGACCAAGAAGGCTTAGTATGTGCCATCGGCCACAAATATACAGAGCTAGGATAGCGAGTAGTGGCTAAAAGTTTACCGTTGCGGTCAAAAATATTTCCCCGTTCCGGTTGTTTGGAGATCATCCGAATTCGGTTTGCTTCGGCTCGTTCTCGGAGTTTTGGCCCTTCAACAATTTGCAAATATGCCAAACGTGTCCCAATACCGCCAGTCATTAATAGGGTAAATACGATTAAAAATATTGATTGGAAACCACGTCCAACTGTACGTGTATCTTTTTTGCTGCCAATTGATGGGAATAAAGACATAAGACAAATAATGATTCTAATAGGGGTATTATCTGTATACAATTACCCTAAACTCATGTCTAGTACTGAGTATAAAAGAATTGGGCGAGTATCTTCTTGAACAATTGTTTTTGGCGGATACAATAAACCAAAGTGTCAAATCTAGTCTGCCCAATAGACTACTGACATCACGTAATATCACGGCATTCTACTGAGGATTATGGCTCAAATTGTCATGCAGAATCAAAGGGGGATAACAACTTTTCAGCCACTTGATGTTGAACTGCGTAACGTGTTCAAGTTTTTTAACCAAGAACCAGCAGTAAATGGAATCGATTTGGATGTTAGACAGGGAGAATTTTTTAGTATTTTAGGCCCCTCCGGTTGTGGTAAAACAACAACACTGCGTTTAATCGCTGGGTTTGAAATCGCTGACGCTGGGAAGGTGTTGATTCAGGGTCAGTCTATGACTAATGTGCCGCCTTACCGCCGACCCGTCAATACTGTATTTCAAAGTTACGCCCTATTTAACCACCTGAATGTCTGGAATAACATCGCCTTCGGACTGCGGTTAAAAAAAATAGCCAAATCGAAAATTGAAGCTAGAGTTGAAGAAGCTTTAAAACTCGTGAAAATGGAAAGTTTGCGATCGCGCTTTCCCAATCAACTTTCTGGTGGTCAACAGCAGCGAGTCGCTTTAGCAAGGGCTTTAGTCAATCGCCCCACCGTCGTATTACTGGATGAACCTTTAGGGGCGTTAGATTTAAAATTACGTAAAGAAATGCAGGTCGAGTTATCAAATTTACACCAAGATTTGGGAGTGACCTTTGTGATGGTGACACACGACCAAGAAGAAGCATTGTCTTTGAGCGATCGCATTGCCGTGATGAACCAAGGTAAAATTGAACAAGTTGGCACTCCTAGCCAAATCTACGAACGTCCTTGCACATCTTTTGTTGCTGATTTTATTGGTGATACTAATTTATTTAGCGGTGAAATTGTAGCAGTAGACTCTTCTAATATTAAAATTTCGACAAAAACGGCACTCTCAATTGTTATTAGCCGCGCTGAAGATACACCATCTGAATTATCACAAGCAGTGGTAGTGAGTGTCCGCCCAGAAAAAATACAGCTTTCCCTTTATCCACCCAATTTGCCAACTAACTGTTTTGAAGGACGGCTTGTCAATGTTATGTATTTGGGTACACATGTTAATTATGTTGTGGAATTAACAAATGGCATTAGCATAAATGTGTTGCAACCGAATACTTTTGGCGTTTTAGTAGACCGCGACACGCCCATCTATGTTTGGTGGGCAGAAAATGATTGTTTAGCTATTAGTCAATAGTTATAAAATTCAATAATGGAATAAAACCTTGACCCTGTACTAGGAGTATTAACCCATGCCAATGCAAAGAGTTCCTTGGGTGTCCCTGGCGTTAGTACTGCTTAGTTACAGTACTTTGGGCTGGCTAATATCTGAAACACGCGCTTCTGTGTCTATGTGGCTGGCGACTGTCGTTGCTATCTTGCTTTTAATAGTAACGTTGAGCATTCCCTGGACGAAAATAACATATTACTTCAGTATTTTACTTAAATCAAATACGAGGTCTTTCGCCGTTGCCGTTATAGCAGCTTTCTTGTTCTTTATTATGATTGCCTGGTTTCGAGTATTTCTTGATACTTTGCTGATCGTTTCGGCAACTATATTAGTCAAGATAGACTTTCAAACAGCAGGTCTTAGGGCAGGGCTAGCCTTTTTAACTGCATCTATCTTTTCATTAAGCGGTTTGGCCTTGGGTGCGCTAATCTACAAGTTAATATATTCGTGATGTTAAATTAGAAGTTATACTAAATTTTGTTAACGTTATAACGTATACCCAATAAAACAACTTCCTTTTTAGCTCAGGTTTCCAACTTGTTAAAAAAAGTCGGTAATGTTGTTCAATACTTGCTTGGTTTCAAAATACAGGCTGTTCAAACAGCAGTACAGAGAGGAAAAGATCCATCATAAAAATTGATATCCAACTAGTAACTACTGCTTTTGTTGCCGATTCTCCTACTTCCTTTGCTCCTCCCTTAGTAGTTAATCCCCAACTACAACCAATAACAGCAACTAGCATCCCAAAAAGAAACCCTTTTAGCAAAATAATAAACAAATCTGACGGTTCTAAAAAATTTCTGACTGATTCTAAAAATATTTCGGGAATAATTTTGTAAAAATATGATGCGGCAAAAACTCCGCCGAAGATGCCCGTAACTAAAGCTAAAATCGTCATCAAAGGCATCATTAAACTACAAGCAATTACTCTAGGAACTACTAGATAATCAATTGGATCAGTTTTGAGCATATAAAGTGCATCAATTTGCTCTGTAACTTGCATTGCTCCTATTTCTGCTGCAAAAGCAGAACCTACTTGTGCGGCCATTATACTAGCGGTCAAAATAGGAGCCAATTCTTTACAAAAAGCTAAGGCAAAAGCACCTCCCACAGCATCTATAGCCCCAAATCTGATTAATTCTCTTGCCATCTGAAGAGTAAAAATCATCCCTGCAAAACCACTGACAAGGAGAACTGGAAAGATAGAACCTGGTCCTGCGATCGCCAGATGTTGTAGAATCTTGCGATAGTACGTTTTTCCTTGGAGTAAATGTAGCCACACTTGACCGAAAAGCAGTACTGCTATAAAACAGCGTACAATCCAAGATTGCTCGAAATTTGTTTTTAGTCGCAATTTTATCGTCCTTAAGACTGGCTTTTTATGGACATTAATTTGTCTTTTGAGCAAAACGACGCTGCTGAGATGATATGCAGCTTTTTTAACTCTTCTCGGTGGAAAAGACGCGCCAGATAATAAAGACCGTAAAACCTAGATAGGTGAATACTGTCAGCCATTCTTGCCAGCTACCAAATTTATTATTCATCAGCAAAAGCCGG
Organism: Nostoc sp.; assembly: GCF_036917635.1. Taxonomy (GTDB): domain Bacteria; phylum Cyanobacteriota; class Cyanobacteriia; order Cyanobacteriales; family Nostocaceae; genus Nostoc. The sequence goes on along the minus strand of NZ_JBALCW010000057.1, from coordinate 8,439 downwards.
AAAATTAATATTTTTAGATCCTACACGCTGACGCTGCCAGTCGCTTGCTGTATTTTGGGAGATAAAGGCTACTCAAAAATTTTTAGCGAATTTTCCGGAATCGATAAGAGCAAAGTGGTATCACTTATCAGAGCATCGATATTATACTGAACCTCTATAACTAACCCTCGGGGAATATAGCCCCATTGTTTACGCTCAAAAGCCTGGTCACTAAGACTGGGCTTTTGATGTTTATACCAAGATGAGTACGCGAAAAACGAACCTTATTAGGCACAGAGAACACAGAGAAATAAGAGTTTGAGAGAGTTTTGTGTAAGTTAGGGTCAGAGCAATTGCAACACTTGTTTAAACTATTAGGGTATCAAATAAAACTTTATTCCAGAAACTTTTAAGAGATTTTATCGGTCTGGTGTTCCAAATTCTGCAAAAATCAACCAATGTTATCTTCTGCTCAAGGTATTCCCGGATTACCCGATTTGACGCATCCGATTGAGTACCCCGGAGGTTTAGATGGCTTTCCTTTCCAGCTACAACCAGGGGAAGAAACTACTTTTCGAGTTACCTATCAGGCTCAAGGAGGGCCTCGCTGGGTTTATAGCGCAACGGGACAGTTGCTTTCTAATTTTAGCCTCATAGCAGTTGCTAACTTTGCTCCGGCTGATTTTGCTAGTGGTATTGTACCGAATGAAATTAAAGTTAACGGACGCAGTACACAATTTACTTGGAAATTTGACGATAATGTTTCAGTCAAAAATCCATTTGGAGTGTTTACCAACACCGAACCTATTCGCCACACGGGCGTAATTCCCCGTCTTTTATTGCTAGCACCAGCAATATTTTTGTGGTGGATATTATTGTTATATTTGTCACTGCCAATGAGTTTGAAAAATATTGCGATCGCTGCTAGTATTTTCTTTGCTTGTCTATTAATGTTGACTTATCTAGCTCGCGTCATGAATGCTCAGTTGGCTTGGACTTTAATTTCCATCATCTTACTGTTTTTGACATGGGGATTGGGGGCAAGTCGTAGTGCTTCTCTTGCTGCTATTATCTGCACTATTGCTGGAGCAGTATTACCCATCTTTGGCTTATTAATACCGTTCAGTGGACTAACCCTCAGCCTCGCGGGTTTGCTTTGTGCCGTCTGGCTAGCAGTTCGTCACTGGTATGGCTGGTACAGTTTGCATCCAAAAGAGCAAAGATTGTAGGGCTGTAGAAAAATGCTAAATATTAAGTGATTCCGCTATGATTAGCGAAGTTTTAGTAAATAGCACTTATGGACTTCTAAGTAAGTGGGCGCAAATAATCATCACTGGCTCGTAGTTGCGCTTTAGCGAAGACAGCGAAGACAGCGAAGACAGCGCAACTACGAGCCAAATACAGAGATTTTACTTTTCGTTATATAGTTTGGTTTTATCTTGCCTACCTACTTAAGAAATAAATTATCCATCTGGTGGGGTGGGCAACATGAGCGCCCTGAATATGGGACGGGTGAGGACACCCGTCCCACAAGAAAATTTGGGATGTTTTTTTATTTGTCAGTCTCTTATGGATAACGATTTACTGACTTTTTTGGCGGCGGCTGGGTTACTCGTCCTCTATCTCATCTTTTCTGCATTGACTGAAATGGGAACTAAATTACCCTGGAAGAAATAAACAGATAAGCTAAGTTAAACCACGCCTATCTTGAAACCTATAGTTCTTCCATGATGAAAAGGATTTGCCCTCATCCCCCAACCCGAATTCCAGATTTGGGATTCGGGGAGCCAGAATTTCAAACTCCCTCTCCCAGATTTGGGAGAGGGATTTAGGAAGAGGGTGAAAACTACGGTTCTCAACTTTGATAAGGTTTAATATATTTATTGTTCGAGGGAATGCCAAATGCGCGATCCACAGAAGAACCAGATTAAAATTGAGCCAGCAACCCTCGTATTAATTGTGTCCCTACTAATACTCTTGCCTCTACTGTTTGTTGGTTTTTTATCGCAATGAGTTTGCTTTAATTCTCGAATGAAGGTTAGCGCGATGCCTACGCTGGGGTACGCCTACGCTCTTTATATCAGGTGCGTTAAGCTACTGATAACGCATCTGATATCACCAAAAAACTACTTAGGCAAAACTTGCCGGAGTGCTGCTAAAAGTTGGTCAACACTTTCCTTTCGACTATTAAAGCCCATCAATCCGACGCGCCAAACAAGACCTGCTAATTCGCCAAGACCGCCGCCAATTTCAATATTATGTTCATTGAGTAACTGGCGGGCGATCGCTTTCCCATCTACCCCTGCTGGAATACAAACAGTGGTGAGCGTTGGCAGTCTATACTGTTGCTCAACGTGCATACTCAGTCCTAAATTCTCCAATCCTTCCCAGAGATATTCTACGTTTTTCTGATGCCGTTGCCAGGAGTTTGCTAACCCCTCTTCTGCAAGCAAACGTAATGCTTCCCGCAATGCATAATATAAATTAATCGGTGCTGTATGGTGATAGATGCGTTCAGCGCCCCAATATTTACCCAGTAACAACATATCCAAATACCAGTTTGCAACCTTTGTTTGGCGCTGTTGCAATTTTTCAACTGCACGCGGACTCATTGTAAAGGGCGAAGCACCAGGCGGGCAACCCAACCCTTTTTGGCTACAACTATAGGCTAAGTCAACTCCCCAAGCATCCAAAAACAAGGGGACACCACCCAAACTTGTCACCGTATCTACCAACAACAAAGTGCCAAATTCACGACACAAATCAGCGACTCCTTCCAATGGTTGACGTGCGCCGGTGGAGGTTTCGGCATGAACTAGAGCTAAAATAGTTGGACGATGAGTTTTTAATGCAGTTTGGAGTTCATCCAGGTTAAAAACTTGTCCCCAGGGTTTGGTAATGGTTCGCACATGGGCGCCATAACGTCCAGCCATATCTACAAGGCGATTACCGAAGTAACCAGCTACACCAATTAAAACCACATCACCGGGTTCTACAGCATTGGCGATGGTTGCTTCCATTGCGGCTGTTCCCGTACCACTGACTGCAATGGTGAGTGGGTTTTGTGTTTGCCATACGTAGGTAGCGTAGCAACGACTGAATTTCATCCATGAGGGCGAGAAAAGCTGGGTCAAGATGCCCAACGGGTGAAGTATTCATCGCTTGAAGAACTGTAGGATGGGTATTGGAGGGACCAGGCCCCAACAGCAGACGGGATCGAATTAACAGAGGTGCGAGTTGCAAGCACCCAGAGTCGTTGATTGAAATTGTTTGCGTCATAAACTGGCTTCGCCTAGACGATACTTACCGGATCATAGAGCGATCGCATCACCGATGTTTTAGTTAATCTGTCATTTGTCAGAAGATGCAATTACGCCGAAGTATTAGAGTAATTCAAGCAAATGTGAGAGAGTATATTTATTCACTTACCCGGAGACATAATTATGGTTTTTGCTGGCAAACGACCAAATAATTTAGGTATCAGCAATGGTAAATTAGCACCTTGCCCTAATTCTCCTAACTGCGTTTCTAGTCAGAGTGCAGATGCAAGCCACAAAATTGCACCACTGATTTTTACATCTACCACAGAAGAAGCGATTAGTAATCTTAAACAGATTATTGAGTCTTTACCAAGAACTAAAATAATTACCGAAAGTCAAGATTATTTATATGCAGAATTTAAAAGTGCTTTACTAGGATTTGTGGATGATGTAGAATTCTATTTAGACCGGAATGCTAATGTGATCCAAGTACGTTCCGCCTCACGCTTAGGTCAAAGCGATTTGGGTGTTAATGGTCAACGAATAGAAACGATTAGAGCCAAGTTAAAATAATTCGTAATTCGTAATTCGTAATTCGTAATTGAATTAGTTAAAAATTTACACCACAACAAGTAAGCTGATTCTAAGTTATGTAGTTAAAATACTTAAGAATAAGGGGGAGGTGGATACACAAAGCTGCAATTTGAATGACGATTAAGTAGGTAGACAAGATAAAACAAAACTATGTAACGAAAAGTAAAATCTATGTATTTGGCTCGTAGTTGCGCTGTCTTCGCTAAAGCGCAACTACGAGCGAGTGATGATTATTTGCGCCCACTTACTTAGCTTAAAGAACACCAAATTGTAAAATTGGTGTGGTGTTTTCATTAGTTATGAATTACGAATTAGTTATTTGCGATCGCAACATTTGTGAAACTTAATTTGTTTAAAAACTTTGACCCCCGCCCCAGATTGATCATTGCTGTCGGACTTGCTGGATTAGTTTCAATAATTCTTCCATCTTGGCTGCACTTACCTACTCGCATTCTCTGTGCTTGGAACTTTGGTGCTGACTTTTTCTTAGCCGTAACCTGGTGGAAGATGATCAAAGCTACCCCAGAAAAAATTCGCCGTTATGCTGAGAATGAATATGAAGGACATTTAGCTATATTCTTACTGGTGATAGCTGCGGCTTGTGCTAGTGTTTTAGCGATCGGGTTTTTATTAAGTAATAAAAAAGGGTTATCAACAATTCTGCTTACCCTACATGTCATACTTTCAATTATGACCATTGTTGGTTCCTGGTTACTAGTGCATACGATGTTTGCAGTGCAATATGCACACAGCTATTACAAATCTATTAGTCGTAATAATAAACAAGAAATCACCAAAGGTTTAGATTTTCCTAATAACGACTATCCAGACTATTGGGAATTTTTATATTATTCATTTGTAGTTGGCATGACAAGTCAAGTTTCAGATGTGGAGACGACATCACCTGCTATGAGGCGCTTGACTCTATTACATAGTATATTATCCTTCTTTTTCAATACCACAATTTTAGCGATGAGCATCAATATTATTGCATCGCTGATTTAAAAATCGCTTAACTCAGCCAAAAGTATGATTATTTACTTCTCTACTTTCAGAAAGAGGAAATTCTATTGCAAGTTTTTTAACATGAATTTAAGTTGAGATAATCGGAGTAAGTTTATGGCTGATCAAACAATAAATGAATTGCCTGCTGAAATTCAAGAACAGTTGCCTGAACACGCACAGCAGATTTTTGCAGCAGCACTTAGCGCTGCTCAAAGTAATGGTTTGAGTGAAGAGGGTGCGCGTGAGATTGCCTGGAATAGTGTAAAGAATGAATACGAACCAGGCAGCGATGGCAAATGGCAGAGAAAGCCTGAAGACACTGCTATACATAATAAATCTGTTGTGTCTGGTGGTAATTAAGTAAGTTTAAGCTTGGCATAGCTATCTTTTGTTAGAGGTAACGGAAAATTTAAAGGGAATTCCATTTTTACGAAGCGGGGATGGAATTCCCTTTTGCTTTTTCATAAATTTTTGCTAGATGATAGACATTTTGAAGAAACTATAATTATTTAAATATTGGCTAGAAAAATCTATACAGGACATGCTAATTGGGAGCATCCCGTCAGGTGCAAAAACCTTGATAGCCCTCATCCCCTAACCCCGAATCCCATCATATGGGATTCGGGGAACTAGAATTATGTCTCCCCTCTCCCATATCATGGGAGAGGGGCTGGGGGTGAGGGAAAAGATTTAAGCCAAAATTGGGATGCTCCCTGCTAATTGAACAAGACGAAACTGCTATTCTTCTAAACCTTCACTTGTTTGAGTGGCATAACTAATATTACGTCGCTGCACCATAGTTCTGGCAGCTAGTTCAGCAGGGTTATTATGCAACGGTAGTTCAGGATTCTCTAAAACCAATAACAACTCAGATACTTTTGCTGCTGTTAATCTTTTTCGTTCATCTAATTGCTGTATCGGCTCAACAATCTGGGGTAGGCAGGTTTGATGTTGTGTAACTTTTACACGACAGGATTTTTATGATAGTGATATCAAGGGTAAGAACGCACTTGCAAACATCGCCGCTTGAGTGCGATCGCGGACATTCAGCTGACTCAGAATGCGGGTGATGTGGTTTTTCACCGTTCGTTCTGAAATGTAGAGAGCTTCTGCAATTTCGCGATTGCTGGCACCGGCAATAATCAATCTCAACACCTCTCGTTCTCGTAAAGTCAGTCCTGCAAGTTCGGCGGGGAGTTGGATTGGTGGAGATTCAGGAAACACTGGCGCGATCGCTTTTTCGATCAATCCTGGACCCATCTGGGTATATCCTTTATACACGGCTCGAATCGCAGCCGCTAGATCATCCGAATGTGTGTCTTTTAGTAAGTAGCCTCGTGCTCCTACTTGCATTGCTTGTGAAACATACTCATCATCGTCAAAGGTGGTTAGTACAATTACTTTGATCTGATTGAATTGCTGATGAATCAAGCGAGTCGCCGCTATGCCATCCATCACAGGCATTCGTACATCCATCAATACGACATCTGGCTGTAACCTTTCAGTCTGAATGATTGCCTGCTGACCGTTTTCTGCTTCACCAATCACTTCTAAATCAGGTTTGGCATCGAGGAGGCTTCTCAAGCCTTGGCGAATAATCAGTTGATCGTCAACGAGCAATAGGCGGATTTTGGCATAAGTCATAGTACTGGCTGAGGTAATGGAATGGATATCGCAATGCGGCAACCTTGCTCCCGCTGGCTAGTGAGCATAAATTGTCCTCCGAGAGCAGCAGTTCGTTCTCGCATTCCTTGAAGTCCAAATCCAGTCGTGTTGCGCGTTGGGTCGAATCCTTGTCCATTATCAACGATCTGAAGATGAATCGTGTTGTAATTTTGCTGAAGCTGAAGGCTAACTTGTGTCGCAACGCTATGTTTGGAGATGTTAGTGAGAGATTCTTGAATGATGCGATAGAGAGCAGTACTCATCTCGATCGAGATTGGTTGAGAAACTTGCAGCAGCGAGGTTGGTATGATTCCGGTTGTCGCTTGAAATTCTGCGCTCAATGCTGCAATCGCAGCTTCAAGCGATCGTCCTTGGAGGGGATTGGAGCGTAAGGTTGCAATCGATCGACGAACTTCCTGTAATGCTCGCGCGCCGAGTCGTTGCGCTTCTTGCAAAAAGGAATGCGTTTTTTCAGCTTCTGGCGGCAAAAATAGCAGCGCATTCTCTAGTTGAATACTTTGAGCCGTCAGTGCATGTCCTAACGCATCATGAATTTCTCGCGCAATTCGATTGCGTTCTTGCAGCGTAGCTTGATCCTCGATTCGTAAAGCATAGGAGCGCAGTTGTTCATTGGCTAGCAATAATTTTTCGCGGCTTTGGCGTTCTGCTAGTAACGCATTGACTAAGAGCAAGATAAATAATAACGTTAACCCAAATGCGATCGCGGTATTGATGTTAAGCGTTAGAATCGTGTTCGCAATGGACTCAGATGAAACATCATGGTGAGGTTTGTGATGTGGTGGGGGCATTCCCCAAAACAGCATCAGCACTGAGAAAATAAAAACTAATGCAGCAACGATTAATTGTCCTGCTTGCTGAAAAATTAAACAACTGCGAATCACAATAATTAGACCCAGAAGCGGAAAAAATCCAGTTCTTCGATCGAGCCAAAATGTCAGCCCAAGTAACCCCAGTTCCAATGCGGTGTATAAAATTTTGTGGCGAATTCCTTGCATGGGAAGCTTTAAGCCCATTACCCCAAACCCAAGCAAAATCAGAATCACCAGCATTTGATCGGTCGCATTAATTCCAAATCGAGCAGGTCGAATCTCTATCAGGAAGGCAAGTCCGAGCAGAATCCATTCGAGATAGAGAATTAAGCGAAAGGAATGATTGGGGAGTCGCGATTTGAGGAACTGCCCAGGTGAAGAGGCTGCTGAACGGATAAATGGGCGCTGCATAGAATAAATGTCTGGGGACTACGATCGATCCAGCCTTTTTCAGAACAATCTATTTCTACTCTAATAGAACTGACGCGACCAGTGCTGTTTCTCTCTATCAAATTTAAGTCGCTCTCTTTGGGACTTTGGTACTAGATAAAATTAGGAACATCGATCCATGTAATCAATCGATCTCGACTTCTAAGATTTGAGTATCAACTTTTGAACCGTTCTTGTTTATATCACGCATGAATCGTCTTTTTCGTAAATATCATCGGTGGCTTGCGATCGTTTGTGCGCTGCCACTCTTGCTGACCGTGATGACCGGAATGACGTTTCCGATTGCGAAAGCACTTCATCAACGCCAACTGGCAGGCTTTCTCATTCACCTTCATACCTTAGAAACCTTTGGGCTGGGTGACTTTTTTCCCATTCTCAATGGGCTTGGATTACTCGGACTGTTAATTACCGGAATTTACATGACCCGTCTATTTCGAGAAAAACGCGCTCATTCACTTGACCTTTAAGGAAGTTCTACGATGACTACTCAATTCCATCTGTCTGCTTGATATCAATCTTACCAGACCCCTTGGTGCTTCTTTTGCAGATTGGTTAGCACAACAGGGCAAACGCATCTTAATTGGAACGAAAAATGAGGTATGATGGAGGGTTAGCATTTTTGCTGCTACTCCAGGTGAGCGGTGCATCCACTACTT
>NZ_JBALCW010000056.1:0-82526 GCF_036917635.1 Nostoc sp. | reverse complement strand
GATGTCTCTAATACTGGTGATATTAGTTATTAAGTAATTTAAGTCTTTCTACGTAAATTAAATAGAAGCTTTTATTGTCAGTATATGTACTACAGAATGAAGTGCGGAATGTGGGTTATATCACCCATATCACTCCAAAACTTGCAGCCATGTCCGCCGCCAAAGATTTTGAATTACCAAATGATGTAATATTTCCTCTAGGGGATTTATATAGTGACGAACCACCAATAGATAGCGAATTACATCTACGCTAAATCATTCTGCTGTTGCAATCTTTAGAATTGTGGTGGCGAAACCGCAATGACTTTTATGCTGCGGGTAATTTGACAATTTACTACAGCCAACGCCAGAAGAGGTCAGAAGAATTCCGGGGGCTAGATTTTTTTGTAGTGCTGGGATGTCAACGCCAAGTTCGTAAAAGTTGGGTTGTTTGGGAAGAAGATGGGAAATATCCCAACATAATTGTAGAGCTTCTCTCGAATTCTATAGCCGCAACTGACAAGGGGTTGAAAAAACAAATTTTTCAAGATATCTTTCGCACACCAGAATATTTTTGGTTCGATCCCAATAATTTAGAATTTGCTGGCTTTATCTTGATTGGCGGTATTTATGAACCGATAGAACCTAATCCTCAAGGATGGCTGTGGAGTCACCAGTTAAATTTGTACTTGGGTGTTTATGAACATAAATTGCGCTATTTCACTGCGGAAGGGAATCTAGTTCCTACACCGGAAGAAGTTGCTGAACAAGAAAAACAACGTGCTGAACTCCTAGCAGCCAAATTGCGAGAACTGAACATTGACCCAGATACGATTTAACTCAATGGGAGGAAAAAGCAAATTTAACTGATTTTTTGTGATTATAGTAATTAAATATTATTTATTCTCAACAACCTCTAGACCTGTCCTAGCGATTGATTTAATATCAACATTCTGATTGTTTAGCAGCACTACTATAGTGGTATCTTGATTGGGGAGATATGCAAGCAATGTTGCGAAGCCATAAGCTATACCACTATGACCAATTGCTTTTGCTAAAGGAGATGAAAACCTTTCTACACCCAACCCATAGCTATAGCCTTCGCCATTATCTTTAAATTTTAACATTTCTTTCATCATCTTCGAGGAGAGTAAGGTTTTTTTGACAAATAACGCTTTAGCGAACTTTGCTAAATCCTCTGCTGTTGAAACCAATCCACCATCTCCTAAACCATTACCATCATTGACTTTGGCGTAGCTATCTAGCTTACCATCCTTATTGCGATCGCCATAACCTGTAGCAACTTCTCCAATTGTCGGTTCGCGTAATTCCGTGAAGGTATGTTTTAATCCTAATGGTTTTAAAATCTGACTGCGAATTGCTTTTGCAAGAGTTCCCCTAGTGATATTTTCAACAATCAGTTCCAAAAGAATGTAGTTGCAATCAGTATAAATAAATTTTTCTCCGGGATTTGCCTTCGGTTGCTCTTGGTACATATACTTAATAGCTTCTCTGGCTGTCCAAGGTTGTGAGCGACTTCTTTGTGCAGCAGCTTGAATAAACTCTTTTGTATCTAAGTATTCAGCAACACCACTAGTGTGGTTTAGTAGTTGACGAACTGTAATTTTGTCGCTGTTGATAATATGAGGACTGATATCTCTTGGTAAGTAGGTTGCGATCGCTCGATCTAATTGTATCTTTCCTTGCTCAACTAATTTCAGCACAACCACCGCCACAAAAGTTTTACTCATACTGGCAATAGAAAAGCCATCTGTGGGTTTTATCGGGGTTTTGGTTGACAAATTATTGACACCAGATGCTCCCAACCAAGAACCTTTAGGCGTAATAATATACATTACTGCCCCAGGGATATTCTGTTCTACAACTATCTCATTTAAAAATTTCTGTAGTTGAGAACTTTTTCCTAGGGTGGAGGTAGACATGACTTGTTTGGCAAGAGATTTTTCAATTACTCTCTGACTAATGTTATTAGCCACTAAGTATCCTGTAAAACCAAGGGAAATCACAAAGACTATTGCAAATAAAATTTTTCTGAAAGCCAAAATTTTTAGGTTCATTTTACTTACTAAACAGAAACCGCACAAAGTAGTTGGTGAGCATCAAGGTGACCAAATAATTACTAATTCCTAATTTGTAATTATTTGGTTACAGTAACCAATACTGATAGCGACGCGCCAAGCAAGTCCGCGTACTCTGTAAGAGTTGCAAGCTACGCTTTTAGCGTCTTGTAACTACGAATTACTTTGACATCTGATATACAAATAGCATTACTTTGTTCCCAGATTAGTATCAAAATTTAGATTCATCAACTCTCATAAATATGAAAATGCCAACTAAAAGCAAGACTAAAGCCAGTGTCTGGGTAGTGGAAAATGGGAAAATGCGATCGCGTTTAGACCAACTCACCACCGAAGAACCTTTAGAAATTCGCCTTGTCCCTCTCCAGAAGACGGTAGCCGTAACTATGCGAACACCAGGAGCAGATTTTGAACTAGCAGCTGGTTTCCTCTACAGTGAAGGAGTCGTTAGCCGCAGAGAAGATATCCGACGGATCAGTTATTGTGTGGATGAATTGGTAGATGGTCAGCAACGCCATAACATCGTAAATGTAGAACTGCGGGATGGTTTGATTCCAGACTTACAGCCTTTGGAGCGTCATTTCTACACTAGTAGCGCCTGTGGGGTGTGTGGTAAAGCTAGCCTTGAAGCTTTGCGTCTGCGGGGATGTCCAGTGATTCCTGCTGGTCCAACAGTAACACCTGAGATCATCTATAGCCTACCTGATAAGCTCCGGGCTGCTCAAGGTATCTTTAGTGCTACAGGGGGTTTGCACGCTGCGGCTACCTTCAATGCTGAGGGACAACTGATAAACTTGCACGAAGATGTTGGACGACACAATGCTTTGGATAAATTGATTGGTACAGCTTTGCTCTGTGACGAGTTGCCTTTAAATGATTGTATTGTTTTAGTGAGCGGACGCTCTAGTTTTGAGATTTTGCAAAAATCTACAACTGCTGGAGTTCCCATTGTCTGTTCTGTTTCCGCTCCCAGTAGTTTGGCGGTGTCTGTCGCCAATGAATTCGGAATTACCTTAATTGGATTCTTGCGCGGAGAACGGTTTAATATTTACACTGGTTTACAAAGAATAAACGCTGCTTAGGAACATGGATTTAACAAAGTTTAAGGGTTTAATTCCCCAGCAAGACAAGCAGAAGAGAAACTTGTTAGGGTTGAGTTGTTTTCTTAAAGGTGTCAACAGTCGAATCCATTTTTCCTATACCATTTATAGGTAAATTAAGAAACCAAGTAAACAATTATTGTAATAATTGTTTACAGTGTATCTAAAAAAGCGCGTATCTTGGCTTAACCCGATTACCACAATTAAAGAAAATAATGTTGCAATTTTCTGCATTGACAATATGTTTCCTTTTTATGCAAAAATAACAACATCAACAGTATAAACACTTAAATCAAAGGGGGTTGGTGATATGTCTCTAAATATCAACGACGTATTTGATGCCAATTTTTATCGTGCTGCCAATTACGACTTAGCTGGTTTAAACGATACTCAAGCTTTATCCCAGTTCCAGGCTTATGGTTTAAACGAAGGTCGTTCTTTTTCACCACTTGTGGATTTGAGTTTCTATCGGGCTAGCAATTCTGACCTAAAAAATCTTAACAATAGCCAATTGTTAGATCATCTGGAGAATCATGGTGTAGCTGAGGGACGCACTTTCTCTCCATTTGTTGACCTCACCTATTATCGAGATTCCAACAGTGACCTCAAAAGTTTTAACAACGAGCAACTATTTAATCATCTGGAAAACAAGGGTATTTCTGAGGGACGTGATTTTGATCCACTTTTCAGTTTAGAGCAATATAAGTCGCTTAACTCTGACCTGGCAAACCTAAATAACTCTCAACTGTTGAACCATTTGGAAATCAATGGGATAAACGAAGGCCGTAAGTTCTCACCCTATTTTGACTTCAACTACTATCGCGCTAACAACAAAGACTTGGCTAATTTGAGCAACAGCCAGTTGTTGCAGCATTTTGAAATCAATGGGATAAACGAAGGGCGTAAGTCTTCACCCTTGTTTGACGCTGGTTACTATAAAGCGAATGATCCCGACTTGGCTTCTTTAAAAGGCATCACTTTACTCGAAGACTTTGATTTACACGAATTTGAAGGACGCCAAACTGCTAGTGAATACGCCGAAAATACATTAAACACTGCTCCCCAACTTCCGAGGGGTTCAAATTCTACTAAAGGATTGGAACCTGTCGGCTCATCCAATCCTAATGACTACTCCAAATCTCCTGTAAGTCAACCTAGTACTGATAATACATATAGCTTAATTATTCCTTGATGGTACAGAGCAACTAAATTAATTTATGGATAGATAAATTTTAAACTTTGCTTGGTTCAAGCTCTAGCAAAGTATGTACTTGTTGTCCAGATTTGTCCAGCGAATCAGCGATTAGAGGTGATACGATCGTCAGAATTACAGATTAAAAATATGGCGTTGCCGAATTATTTAATTACTTTCTAGCAAAGTCCAGAAGTAGCCATCTGGCGCAACGAAAGAAAAACTCGTCTCACCAAACTCATTACTAATGATATCTGTAACTTTTTGTACAGTACTTGCTTTGATGCGATCGCAATACTCCTGTATTCCCTTTACCCGATAGGTATATAAAGACATACCCAAGCTACCTGGTTGGGCAGCCTCAAAGCGCGATTCTAAATTTATCTCTTCTGGGAATCGAATAATATAAAGTCTACCACTGCGGGCAGCCATCAGATCAGACTTAGAAGAACGGGGATCATCAAAAGCTGTGACAATAAACTTTTCACCAGGATTAAGGTCAAAAATATCTTTACCTGCTGGTGAAGATTCATAGCTAGTTTCGACATCATCACGCACACGCAGCAAACCCAAAACTTCTTCATAAAACTTTAGCGTTTCTTTGCTGTTATCTTGAACAATGATTCCTAGATGCGTAAACTGACTAGTCTTGAGAGCAGCATTATGGTTAACTTGCCCGTAATGGGGTAATGTATAGCCAAAGCGTTGAAATAAAACCTGTCGAGCTAAGGGTTGCAGTAGCAGCATTTCTCGCACACCAACTGCTGACTCAATAAAAGGACTGCTTTTCCTCTCTTTGTTGTAGATGACTTCCCAATAAGGGTTAGTATACCTAATAGGCAAACCTGCCGCTTTTGCATCCTCTATATGATTTAAGATACTTAAAACATCTGCCGTTAAGCTTGTCGCCCAGCGATTTCCCTTAATTTTCATTGAAGCTGTTCCCAAACCTTCATGGGTGGGGTTTTGCCAAACCATCAGCCGAATCAAACCATGATCTGAATTTTGGTGGTAGAGGCGAATTGAGCGTAAAGATGAATTCACCCCATATAATTGATTAGCTACATCTGCGGTTAATTCACCCATTTCACCAATGCGATAGCCAAATTGCTCCCAATACTGAATTGCAGAAATTGGCTCTGGAATGCCGATACAGACTTCATAGATACCTGCAATTGCGGTTTGTTGTTCTTGAGTCATAGTAATTTTAGATTTTAGATTTTAGATTGGGTCAAAATAAAGTTTTTCATATCATGTTCAGCTAATTAGTTACAGTTACCACATTTGTGCAAAAATACTTTTTCCCCCAGCAAGAACTGCGGTCTTAATGATAAGTCTTTAACCGGACACGATGTCACTGGCTCATAGCAGAAAGTCGATTTCTAAGATTGAACGTGGATTAAATAAAATGCAAAACTTCATCCTCTATCACGATCTCTCTCCAATATATCGGAGAGGGATTGAGGATGAGGTAAGCCAGTGACATAAATTGTATATTATTTAATTCTTATTCCTTAGAGAGGATTTGCCTTTGGAAGAAAACTTTTCGATTTACTGAAATTATGCAGAAATTGAAGTTCAGATGTGGTGAGATCGCGCCATTGACCCAATTGTACGTCATCTAATTGTAGGTGGGCTATGCTAACCCTAACCAGCCGCAAAGTCGGAAACCCTACAGCCGCAGTCATGCGCCGTACTTGGCGGTTTTTCCCCTCTGTCAAAGTCATTTCCAGCCAAGCTGTCGGTATATTTTTGCGAAATCTAATCGGTGGATTGCGTTCAGCTAGCTGTGGTTCTTCTGGTAACAGCCTAACTGCTGCTGGTTGAGTGCGGTAATCTTGAATTTCCACACCTGTTTGCAACCTTTTTATCGCATCTGCATCTGGAATTCGCTCTACCTGTACCCAGTAAGTACGTTTATGACCAAAACGCGGATGCGCGAGACGATGTTGCAATTGCCCATCGTTCGTTAACAGCAGCAATCCTTCACTATCCCAGTCTAAGCGTCCTACAGGATACACATCAGATACATCTATATAATCTTTCAGGGTAATATGTGTGGGAGTATCTTTTGTAAACTGGCACAGAACGCCATAGGGTTTGTAAAAAATAATATAGCGGTAATGATTTGTCATTTGTCATTTGTCATTTGTCAATACTTTTGGGTTAAGCCTAAAATCAGGTAGATTAACAGTTATTCCCTAACAGATAATAACTTTTCTGCGAAACACTACGCCTAGCTGGCGGGAGCATCCCGTCAGGTGCAAAAAACTTGATAGCCCTCATCCCCTAACCCCGAATCCCATCATTTGGGATTCGGGTAACTAGAATTATGTCTCCCCTCTCCCGGAATCGGGAGAGGGGCTGGGGTGGGAGTAAATTTAATATCTCTAGCACGAACAGCGCCAGCAGAATCATTGGGATCTGAGGATAAAATTCTGCCATCTTTTGCGGAAGTTATAGTTCTGTTGCAAGTTAGGAGAATATTAGAGAGAAAAAAGTACGTTTACCTTTGGGCAAAGTACAGCCTAGAGGACAAACAGAATCCTGAAATGCGTAAGGCATTTAAAGAAAAATTGTCGGAATATTTAAGAATAACTAAAGAATCACCAGAGCGTTTACAGGTATGGTTTTGGGATGAAAGTGGATTTAGTTTAAGAGTGATAAGAAGAAAAAATTGGGGTAAAAAAGGTACAAGAAAAAAATCACAGGGCAAAGAAGAAGAGGAAGGGTAAATATCATGGGAGGGTTACGTTATCACGACAAAAAGAGAATAAATTTTGTCATTAAAAAAGGAAATGCAGATGTATTTTATGAGCAGCTTAAATCTTTAAATAATTTTCTCTTGCAAGAATGGATAGAGCAAGGGAATAAAATTGAGAGTTTCAATAACTGTTCGGCGAAAATAGTGATTATTTTAGATAATGCTAGTTTCCATAACTATCGGAACCAGATTATTATGCAAGGCTGATTGCGATCGCAGTTTCTATTGTCTTGGGAGGAGGGGAAGCGGCGATTGCAACAAATTTTAGAAGAGGGTCAACAGAACCAGTGGTAGTTTCAAATACATTTTAACTCTGCGATGAATAATCAAACTTGTCCAAGGTGCGATTGCACAAGCTTAAAATACCAAGAGAATTGCGGTTACTGGGAATGCTTAGACTGCGGTCACCCCTGGGCATTTGATGCTGACGACCCACATTATGAAGAACCTGAGCTATGTTCCAAATGCCACGGCAAGGGGGTAGTTTTTTTTGGCGGTGTGAATTACTCCTGTACTCTGTGCAAGGGGAGAGGGAGTATTTAGCTAATGGATGCTGATGATAAGTGGATTAGCATTGATCCACGTTCAGATAAACTTTTACTGCGGTTTCGGGTCAAAGGCTTTCCTAAGCAATTTCAAATATCTACCGGGTTAAAAAGCAAGCGGATAAAATCTTTACGGCTATTGGTTAACTTTTGGGTACATTCCAAAGTTTCATCGGGTAAAGTGTATTCTTTCAACACGCCTTTAAAATCAATATCTGCCGTCAGCAATTGATATAATTGTTCCGCTTCTTCCAAAAACTCAATCCGTCCTCTGATTAACTTATAAAGATATTCCAGAAAAGCATTTAACTCATCTTTGCTTAAAGGGGCTTCGTCTTCTATGGCGAAATCAGATGGTATTGGCTTTTTTTCCGGTGGCTTTAACAACCATTTACGATGAGTTTCCATCTTTTTGATTTGAGCAAAGGCATAACCAGTGTAAGTATGTTTTACTTTATTACTCAAAAATAACTGTTTATGATTAATTAAATGCTGTCCGACTGCGTTTAAAAAAGGATAGTTAGTTAACCACAGCAATTCTAAAACATTGGGATTCGCGCCCGCTAATAACTGGAGGATTTTTCTTAATTCATATATAACTGTGTCTTTATTGCCATCAATGAATGGAAATATTCCTGGTTCATCCCAACCAGTATCTTTTTGTTCTATGCAATCAAATCCCAAGTAATACCTTTTGGGTGCAATAAATACTCCCCGATAATCAAAGTCTGAATCAGGACGATTTAAACCATAGCCGTGGCTACCCGCCAAACCAATTAAAATAGTTCTTTGTTCAACTTCTATTCTTTTCATAAGCTGTTCCACATTTAAATTGCATAAATGCTAAACTAGATATATCCGTGTATTTAGCATTGTTATGCCATGGGGAATAAAAATTAAGAACAAGGGTAATATTGCTATTGCAAGTTAAATGTGGAATAGCTTATCACCTGATTAAAATATAGCCATCCTAACTCATGAGTTAAGCAGGTGGGAAGTGAGTGAGAAATGGTGATAGAGAGGAGCATAATAACAATCCCCATACCCAATAGACATCTCCAGAAATTAAATACACGTAACCTGAAACCCTTGTAGAGAAGCGAAATTGGACTTCGTCCCGCTATGCGCTTTCGCGTCTCTACATTCATTGTCGGAGATGTCTAATGACAAATGACTAATGACTAATACCAAGAGTTGCTTAGTTTAAGAAAAATGCCCCTAAAAGAGATGATGCAACGATATCCCCTTAAGGAGCAAAATTTATTAATTCAGTTGTTCCTATAATTTCAGTTTCCTAGAACAGAAATTATCTAGGATAAATGTGCCGTCTAGTCCCCCATCCTGGATTAACAATGGCGGCTAAATCTTCTTCAGACAATTTGCTGATTTCACTCTCCAGTTCTTCGACGCTGAAATCATAGCCACGATCTTGAGCAATCTTGACGAAGGCTTCTGGATTAGCTGTTGCTTTGAGTCTTTGCTGTAATGCTTGATCTTGTTTTACAGCTTTAAAAAGTCGGGTAGCGTTTTGCTGTGTCATGACAGTCTATCTCCTGTTTTAAATATCAGGTTTGAATGTAGTAATTTGACTCCTGTGGAATCACTAAATTTTGTGAAGAACCTTTAGATTAAGAGCGTAAGTTTAATTTTAAAACAAAGAAGATAGTTGTGTAGATTCTGATAAGAAAATATAAGTTTTAGTCTAAATATTTTTGCTATTTTGTAAAACTCAGCCCTAAGATGGAAGCAGTATTTAACTAAATAACATTTATTTTGAATTGTAAATGCACCTTACATTCTTTGCGTGGGTGATTTAGCCATAGACCTCTTGCATAAATCAAAAATAAAGAACCTCACCCCGCATTTGCTGGCGCAAACGCTCCCCTCCCCGATGCTTTGGGGAGGGGTTGGGGGTGGGGTGTTAGTGCTCTTCTATGACTCTGGAGAGAGAATAATCCAAGCGATTATAAATCGCGGCTACACAAAGCAAAGTCCGCCTGCGCGGATTAACGCCAAAATAGGGTTTCAAATTTAATCTGACGAGAGTAATAAAAGAGCGTTAGGGACTTTTGCAAGAGGTCTCATGATGACTTTTGGCAAATAGAAGCTTGACTTAACACCTGTTAATAAAATACAATTTTAGATTGTCTATCTAATTCCTGCTCGGATCAGGTAGACATATTACAAAAGCTGGCAAAAGCGTCTCTACGGGAGATAAAAACCAGCTACCTGTACGGCAACCTCAAGGGCAATTCCATGACCTACGCGATTATTGAAACTGGCGGCAAACAAATACGAGTAGAGCCAGGCCGGTTTTACGATATTGAACTGCTTCCGACCGAACCAGATGAAAAAGTTACAATAGACTCTGTATTACTCGTGCAGCACGATGGTGAAGTTACCATTGGACAGCCACTAGTGACAGGTGCGACTGTAGAAGGCACTGTAATGCGACATTACAGGGGTCGTAAAGTCTTGGTATACAAGATGAAGCCTAAAAAGAAAACCCGCAAAAAGCGGGGGCATCGTCAGGAAATTACCAGACTTATGATTGACTCCATCAGCCTTAACGGTGCAGTATTTGCTTTCCAAGGAGAAACGGAGAAGGAAACCCCCGTTTTAGATGAAACTCCTGCCGAAGAAGTTGAAACTGCTGCTGAATAATAATAAGAAGATACACAAGAGGAAATCATGGCTCATAAGAAAGGAACAGGTAGTACACGCAACGGTCGTGATTCTAATGCCCAGCGTCTGGGTGTCAAGCGTTATGGTGGTCAAGTTGTACGTGCAGGAAACATTCTTGTGCGTCAGCGTGGTACCAAATTCCACCCTGGTAACAATGTCGGTATTGGTAGCGATGACACTCTGTTTGCCTTAATCGACGGTGTTGTAATGTTTGAGAGAAAGGGCAAGACTCGTAAAAAAGTTAGTGTTTATTTACCGATAACTGCTGCTGAGGCAGCCCCTGCTGAGGCCGTAGCAAGTTAGAGTGTTAGGGTGGGTAACAGTGTCCACCCTAATTTATAGTTAGCGATCGCATGTCCCAACAGTTGCTTAAAAGTCGCTTTGTTTTTCTGTTACCTATAGATTAGTTTCAGGAGCATCAAAGCGCAGATATTCTTCAATAACAAAATAATTACTCAAAGAAATTGAGTTGCGTAGCTTGCTGCCGTAGGCATCGCATATCAAGTTTTAGTTTAGGAATAACAATTAAATAACATACAATTTATGTCCGTGGCTTACCTCACCCTCAATCACCTGAGTTCGATATATTGGAGAGGGAAGCTAGATAATAAAGCAGAGGGAAGCTAGATATAAGATGAAGTTTTGTATTTTATTTAATCCACTTTCCTTAGTGTCCCCACTGTCATAATATTTACAATTCCTCAATCTTTACTTGCCTTAAAGCTAGGAAGCATCCGTCTAATTAAGTCTATGTTCCTGTAGAGGTACTTATGAGTCTGATTCTTCCCAAACGCACCCTATCCCGTCGCCGGTTATTGCAAGTATCTGGACTTTCAGGGGTAGGCTTTCTTTTAGGTGGCTGTGGGACAAATTTGTTCTCAGATAATCTGCGACAAATATCTGAGCCACTAAACCAAAGTCTTGAAGGACTCCTGCTAAGTCAAAAACCAGTACCTGAATTTCCTGTTAGTGCCATAGAACCAGACAAATTGCTGGTTAATACCTTTGACTTCACGCCGCAAATTGATCCGGCGCAGTTTCGCCTGACGATTGATGGTGAGGTTAGTAATGCGATGCAATTGAGTATGGTAGATATTCAAAAACTTCCCTTAACTTCAATGGTAATTCGCCATGTCTGTGTTGAAGGGTGGGCTGCGATCGCTCAATGGGGAGGTGTGCGATTACGAGACTTAGTAGCACTGGTACAGCCTAAGTCAAACGTCCGCTATGTCTACTTCAAATCTGCTGATGGCTACTATGAAAGCTGGGATATTGCCTCTGCTGTACATCCCCAAACTCTCATGGCTTATCAAAAGAATGGACAACCTTTATCAGTTGATAATGGTGCGCCCATACGCCTAGCATCCCCAATTAAACTGGGCTACAAGCAAAGTAAGTGGGTGACTCAAATTACATTTGTCAGCAATTTGTTACCTACTAAAGGTTATTGGGAGGATCAGGGTTATGAGTGGTTTGCGGGGTTATGAGGGGGATGAGGGGGATAAGGGAGAAAATTTTACATCTCTACACTAGACATCTCCGACAATGAATGTAGAGACGCTTTCTTTGTAGCGGCACGAACTGTAATTTCGCGTCTCTACAAGGGTTTCAGGTTACGCATATTTAATTTCTGGAGATGTCTATTAGACTGGGATTTGAATCCCAGGCGGGTAATGCAGCCGATGCAGATTACCTAAATTACTGAAACCAACCCCAGATAAATAAAAGCAACCATTCTCATGAATCAAGGCTGACGATTCCGCCGCAAGTCTTCCAGATTTTCACCAAAGCAGGACTTACGCTTTCAAGGCAGTGAAAGCCTTGATTTACCATAGGGGCAATTCATGAATTGCCCCTACATTTCGTACCTGATGCGTAAGTCCTACAAAGGTTATTGTATTGGGATGATTTGACCTGGGGCTTAAGCCCCAAGTCTTGCGATCTCACCTTGACAGGGCTACCTTAAACCTTAGACGTGAGAAATCTTGATATTTCCGCATGTGCTAACACAGCAGCAGGTTCGCGCTGGAGAGCGTTGTAATACTTTCTCTCGAAGGTATTACCCGTCTCTAACGGTATAATCAGCATGCGGACATCATCAATGAACTTTTCAAAATCCTCTATTGCTATCGGTTCATCTGCTTCGAGCATTTCATCAACTTGCACAACCATCTCAGAAATGCGATGTAGCCAAGCAAATTGTTCATGAGCGATAACTAGCTGAAGTAGTTCTCCGCTTGATACTCGTCCACTAACCTGTTCGTAGGCAATGCGTTCTGTATCCAACAACATCTTATGAAGGTGGAGTAATTTATTTCGTAAATCACGCAGATATTGATGTTGACGGATTCTTTGTGAAAGTGCGTTAGAAGTCAATGTTACCCATCCTTTCGTTACGATAGTCTTCAATGGCTTAAATAATTGCTGCCTCAGTATTCATCACGAATAGACTGTAGCGAATAACTCGTTTGTTGAGTGATATGCTAGCAATGAGTAGCATATCCAATGATGGGGTAGCAAGATCCCCGCAGGTGTAGGGGAGCGGCACTCAACATACATCGCCACTTCCTCACTGTCTTGTGCAAACAGCATCATTAGCCATCTGCCCAACCTCAGTTCATGTATTCGATTTTCTTGTTAAGACGCATTACAATCAACATAAATTATTTTTATAACTGTTGTATCTTATATTTGATTACTCATATATTAGCATAAACTTATAAGAAGTACATAGTGTAGAACCTATCGAGAAAATATCAATTATGGGAAAACTGTCTTAATGTCGCTAGCATACGTAATTCTAGGTCTTCTTCAGCAGCAAGAAATGACGGGCTATGACCTGAAAACGAGCTGCTTTGATCGATGTATTGCCCATTTGTGGCCAGCAGACCAGGCACAAATTTACAGAACTCTCGATAAGCTAGTTGAGCAAGGCTGGATTACCTGTACAATTGAGATTGGGCGCGATCGCCCCAACCGCAAAGTCTACAGCGTAACGGAGCCAGGGAAAGCGGAATTAGCCCGATGGCTTGGAACTCATCAGCCCTTGACGACTGTACGAGAACCAATGCTTGTGCAGTTGCATTTTGGACAACAGTTGCCGAATGAAACTATCATTTATTTACTAGAGCAACAATTAGCAGCTCGAGGCAAAAAGCTTGCTGAATGTGAAACCATCGATTTACCATCACTTGGCGATCAGTCTGCCAACCGTGAGCAAGTAATGCAAAGGCTTGTGCTGGAGTTAGTGATCCGAAGAGAACAGACTTATATTGATTGGTTGAAGATAGCACTCAATGCGATCGCTCACGAAAAGCCTTATGCATCAAATTACCAGATTCTTTGAGACTTCAAAACCTACGCAGTATTGTAAAGCGGAGGGGATTCCTGTTTCAACCGTCTTTTTTAGATACGTCCACAGGCTTAAAATTCTATCTACTATAGGGCGTTTTCAGCAGAACTTTTGCGCTAGCATCTCAAAAAGAGGAAGCCGTTGGCTCTAGCTCGTTTTTCTGTAACTCTGATAAATCAAGGCAATGGTAACAACAGCAATCAATCCTTATCTTGATGGCAATTTTGCTCCAGTCCGTGAAGAAATCACCACCGACAAATTGCCAGTCATCGGTGAACTACCCCTGGACTTATCGGGGATGTTTGTCCGAAATGGCCCTAACCCTCAATGGAAACCCATCGGTGAATATCACTGGTTTGATGGGGATGGGATGTTGCATGGTGTGCAAATTAGCAACGGTGTAGCCACTTATCGCAACCGTTACGTCCAGACAGCCGGATGGAAAAAAGAACGAGTTGCAGGTAAGGCTATTTGGAGTGGATTATTAGAACCACGGCAGAAAGATAATCCTTATGGTGGTTACAAAAATACTGCCAACACTGCTTTAGTGTGGCACGCTGGTCAGATGTTGGCGCTAAATGAGGGGGGTAGACCTCACGCTATCAAGCTTCCTGAATTAGATACCATTGGCGAGTGTACCTATAATGGCAAGTTGGTTTCTGCTTTCACAGCCCATCCTAAGGTAGACCCGGTTACAGGTGAAATGATCTTCTTTGGCTACTCTTTTTTTGCGCCACCTTACCTGCAATATAGTCTGGTTTCGGCACAAGGCCAACTGTTGTGGACAGTGCCAATTGAGCTACCAATGGGGGTGATGATGCACGATTTCGCCATCACTGAAAACTACACCATTTTTATGGATTTGCCGTTGACTTTCAGCCCAAAAAGATCGCAACGGGGAGAACCTGTAATGATGTTTGAGCGCGATCGCCCCAGTCGTTTCGGTATTCTACCACGTCACGGTGATAACAGTAATATTCGTTGGTTTGAAAGTCCCTCTTGCTACGTCTTGCATACCCTCAATGCTTACGAAGAGGGAGACGAAGTAGTGCTGATTGCTTGTCGCATGAGTTCTACAACTGTGTTGATTTCTAGTGATTCGCAACCTGACCCAGACGCAGATATTCCCCGCTTGTATCGCTGGCGATTTAACCTCAACACTGGGAAAGTGAGCGAAGAAATGTTAGATGATGTAGTTTCAGAATTTCCCCGCATCAACGAAAACCTAATGGGGCGACAAAATCGATATGGCTACACTAACAAAATAGTGTATACTCCCGTAGCTTTATTTGAAGGGATTATTAAGTACGACTTCAGCAGTGGAAAGTCCCAAACTCATGAATTCGGACAGGGGCGCTATAGCGGTGAAGCTGTGTTTGCGCCGCGTCCTGGTGCAACGGCTGAGGATGATGGTTGGCTTATGACTTTCGTCCACGATGAGAATTCAGATACTTCAGAATTGGTAGTGGTGAATGCCCAAGATGTAACGGCTGAACCTGTAGCGCGGGTGATAATTCCTCAACGGGTGCCTTATGGGTTTCATGGTACTTGGGTTGCAGGGGAATAAGTTAGGTAGATAATACTGTTCGCTTAAGGCAAACGACGCGATAAATCGCTTTTTAAACAACCTCTTAGACTTCTCTGGTTAGAATTTCCAAAGACGCAACTTCAACCAATATAGCAATCCTAAATGAGTTGTGAAAATTAGCTTTCCCCAGATGCCCGACTTCTTTGAGAAGTCGGGCATCTAATTTTTTACTCCACAAATAAACTTGCATAATTAAGGCGCTCATGTTGCCCACCCCACAAGAGTTATAAAAATTTTAGATATGCAAACTAGATGTGGTTTAGCTTATCATTCAGCAGTACGCTCCATCGCACCAGCAAAACTTACAGCAACATCATAACCAATTCGGATGGTGAACAATCTAGCATTAGGGTTTTTCTGTTTTAACTTTAACGCTGTCTCTACACCTGTTGGATCTATCCCATATTCACCAGTTTCTGCATCAATCACAATCATCTTGCCGATATTGTCACCACACTCGACATTTTGACGAATACCGTTTTCATAAAACTGTTTAGCTCTTAGGGCTACTTCTTCTACAGTCCAGAAAATTGATTGCATTACAATTACACCTACTTTTGCTTCTTAAAGCATTGTAGTGCCTCAACATTGAGCCTTTGAACCTCGACGTTGAGCCTTTGAACCTCAAATTTGAGCCTTTGAACCTCGAAGTTGCACCTTTTAACCTCAACTTAGAAATATATCTAACTATTATTGAATTTACAGGGGTGAGCATGTAGTAAAATTTGCTCACCTCTGTAAAGTGGAACATGCCTTTAGACTTCTCCGGTAAAAATCTCCGAGGACGCAACTTCAAAGGACAAGACCTTGCGGGTGCAAACTTTAGCTATGCGGACATCCGAGGGGCAAACTTCACTAACGCTAATTTAACAGACGCAAACTTCAGTCATGCCAAAGCTGGACTGCAACGCCGTTGGGCAATTTTCCTAGTCTTTGTCTCGTTCTTATTGTCGGGAGTGTCAGGATATTTATGGGCTGTCAACGGTTATTTTGTATCACTAATATTTGATACTTCCAGCTTACAGAATCAAATTGGCGGCTGGGTTGTTTTAATCGTATTAATTGCCTTTTTCTTCATCACAATTCGCCAAGGAATAACAGCTGGTTTAGGAGCCGTAGCCGTAGCCGTAGCCGTAGCCGTAGCCGTAGCCGTAGCCGGAGCCGGAGCCGGAGCCGTAGCCGTAGCCGGAGCCGGAGCCGTAGCCGGAGCCGGAGCCGTAGCCGGAGCCGTAGCCGGAGCCGTAGCCGGAGCCGTAGCCGGAGCCGTAGCCGTAGCCGGAGCCGTAGCCGGAGCCTTACTTAACATTTACATCAGCTGGCGAGCCATGAAAGGAGATCAAAAATATTCCTTGATTCGCAATATAGCTGTTGCTTTTGCTGCAACAGGAGGTACAAGTTTTCGTGGCGCTAATTTAACCAATGCTGATTTCACCCAAGCCATACTCAAAAGTACAGATTTCCGAAACACTACCCTTATCTGTAGCCGTTGGTATCAAGCCAAAATGCTTGACCGTGTTCGTCCTGGTTTAACTTATCTTGAGAATGCACAAGTACGACAACTGCTAGTTACCGGACAGGGACAAGACACAAACTTTGACCGTCAAAACCTACGAGGGATCAACTTACAAGCAGCAAACTTAGCTGATACCAGCTTTATCGGCGCTGACCTCAGTGAAGCAAACTTGCAAGATGCCAATTTGTCAAGAGCAAAGCTCAAACAAACGCAACTAGACGCAACCAATTTAACAGGTGCAACACTCACCGGCGCGTATATTGAAGATTGGGGGATTACAAATACAACTAAATTGCATGGGGTAAGGTGTGAATATGTCTTCATGCGCTTACCCACAAAAGAAGACCCCGACCCCCTCCGCAAACCTGATAATAAACTAGAGGAATTTGCAGACGGCGACTTTGCCGACTTTATCAAACCAATTTTTGACACCCTCGACCTTTACCATAATCAAGGCGTTGACCCTCGCGCGATCGCGATCGCCTTGAAAAACCTCGCCCAAAACCATCCCGAAGCTCAGTTAGAATTCGTCGGAATGGAGAAACGCGGCGATGATAAAATATTACTCAGAGCCAAAACCGCCGCAGGTAGCGATAAATCTCAACTGAGTGCAGAATATTTTGATGATTATAATAAATCTAAAGCTTTACAGCAGAGTCAGCAATTGTTACTTGTAGAAAGAAGCGATGCCTACGGCGGGCTACGCCTACGCATTCGTAGTTTAGAAAGTATGATTATAACTGCATTTGGGCAGTCAAAAAATTATTATAATACACAAGGAGATACCAATATGTCAGATATTAGCGGCATCAATATTCAAGGCAGCAGTAATGTTAGCGGGATCGCTGGCAATAATTCTATTGCTAATCTAGGAACCATTAGCGGTAACGTGAGTATTGCCCTCAATGAGTTACCTGATGCAACCGATGCCGAAAAACCAGGAATTAAAGAATTATTGTCGCAGTTGCAAGATGCAATCATCCAATCCACATATTTACCAGAAGAAGAGAAAGCCGAAGCTTTAGAACAGGTAAAAGCTTTAGCAGAAGCGGGTAAAACTCCTCAAGAATCGACTAAGCAAAAGACTGCAAAAAATGCAATCACCATGTTGAAAGGGATATTTTCTGGTTTACCTGCGATCGCTTCTCTGGTGGAAGCCGGTAATAAATTATTACCTGCGATCGCCAATTTTTTCATTGTAGGATAATTTTCACCGGAAATTAATCTGCGATCGCTCTCATCTCAAATCATTTCTCCCTATACCCCCCAGCGTAGTCAATTACACAGATTGTTCTATATAATTTGTGAGTTCCATAAGCAACACCAGACAATTTAAAAGCGCCGTTAAAAATGTTTGTTCTATGACCGCGATCGCTCACACCATCATCAATAATTAATTGCATGACGATATCTTGAGCGGTGTTTGGACCATAACTAATATTTTCACCTGCGGTTGTTTGCCATGTACCATAACGGTTGATGCGAGTAAATGGGTTGCTACCATCGCTACCATCATGACCTATAGCACCCTTTGGTCCTTGGTCTTTAACGTGGTCTTTTGCTCCTAAAGACATACCTTTAGATGCACTCAAGGCTCCTACAGGATGTGCTGATTTGAGAAATGCGATCGCTTCATCAACTGGTTTAACTCCTTCTTGAGTTCGCAAATAGGTATTATTAGAAATTTTGACTCGGTTCCCCTGGAAGCGTTTTTTATAGTTTTCCAAAATTGGGAGATATGATTTGGGATTTCTTCTAACCTTATTTGTTTCAACAATTACCTGTTGTTCTAGCGGTGAAAGATAACTCGCCTTTGCTAATAAAGTTCGACTGCTAGGTTTAACTACTGCTGGCTTAGAGTTTGCCACAGATGGGTTAGATTGCAACAGTTGATTTGAGCAACCGAATATCAAGGTAACTGGCAAAAGTAACCAAAATTTAATGCGATGCATTTATTACCTCACAATTTTTTCTATGGATTAATTTAGTGAATTAGAAGAAATAATAATTTTCAATACACACATAAGTTTTTAGACGCTTCTTTATTCAGAATTTTAAAAGCGGCTTATTATCAAATATTAGAACTTCGATCAGTTCCCTAAGAAGAACAGAAATAAGTTTATTAAGACTATAGATAACGCTGCTATCGTATTTGTTCCTTGAGTGTTAAAAAAAGATTAGGGACTTCCAAGAAATAAATTATCCAATCTTGTGGGGTGGGCATCTTGCCCGCCTTTGACTATGGGCGGGCGAGACGCCCACCCCACAATAAATAGTTGTATATTTTTTTATTTGGAAGTCCCTTACTTAATACATGTTGTAACCTAGCTAACAGTGGAATGTAAAGCACAAAAAAATATTTTCCACCTGTTTTTAAGTACAATAACTCATAACCTTCGGTATTTGTCCCCACTTCCCAACTCAAATTATTTTTCTCTATACCCTCCAGCGTATTCAATCACACAAATTGTTCTATATAATTTGTGATTTCCATAAGCAACACCAGACACTTTAAAAGCGCCGTTAAAAATATTTTTTCTATGACTGCGATCGCTCACACTATCATCAATAATTAATTGCATGACGATATCTTGAGCAGTATTATAGCCATAAATGATATTTTCGCCTGCGGTTGTTTGCCATTTACCATAGCGGCTGATGCGAGTATAGGGGGTGCTACCATCGCTACCATCATGACCTGTGGCACCTTTTGGGCTTTGGTCTTGAACGTGGTCTTTTGCTCCTAAAGACATACCCTTAGATACACTCAATGCTCCCACAGGAGGTGCTGATTTCAAAAATGCGATCGCCTCATCAACTGCTTTGACTCCTTCTTGAGTTTGCCAATAGGTATTATTAGAAACGTTTACTAGGTTTCCCTCAAAGCGCTTTCTATAGTTTTCTAGAATCGGGAGGTATAATTTGGGGTTTGTTCGTACCTTATTTGTTTCAACAATTACCTCTTGTTCCAACGATGAAAGGTAACTCACTTTTGATAAAGTCGGACTAGTTTGTGAAAGTACTGCTGGGTTAGAGTAGGCTACAGATGGGTTAGATTGAAACAGTTGATCTGAGCAGCCAAATATCAACGCAATTGGCAAAAATACCCAAGATTTCATGCGACGCATCCATCACCTCACAATTTTTCTATGGATTAATTTTCATTTTCTGATGGCTGTTTGCAAATTTACACTTTCAGAAACCAGCGTTGCCGATACATCAAAACACCAACAGCCCACCACAACAACACGGTGATTATAGCAAACAACAAAGAACCATTCAGGACTCCGGCCCAAGATACGAAAAAATTCTGGTAAATCCAATTGTAGGTACTGGGAGCGTCTTTGCCTATGCCGATAGTAGTTTTGACTAAGATTTTAATCAATAAAACGGATGGAACGAAAAGTGCGATCGCATTTAAGCCCATAATTTCAAAAGGTTTACTCCAGCGACGCTGCGCCCGGACTTCGATGAGTTCATAACAAGCTGCTAGCAAAAGTAACGCCCAACCGCTAGTAAAGATTACATAAGAACTTGTCCACAGCTTTTTGTTGATGGGGAATGTCCACCCCCACGCCCAACCGATAATTAAACAACCAACTCCAAATAATGCTAAACCTATACTTGTGCGTGACTGTACAGGTTGACTGCGTATCCATTGACCAGTAAAGTAGCCAGCGAGGACGCTTACTATCGCCGGAATACTACTGAACAGTCCCTCTGGATCTCCCATAAAGTTGAAACCATCAGCTTTATATAGATGTGCTTTGGGAATAATCAAACGGTCAACATAAGCGCCGAAATTACCTTCCCGTGTCAAAACTCCCGCGCCATATTCTGGTACTGGTAGATACATCATCGTTAGCCAGTAGCCGATAAGTATCACTGCTGCGAGTATCCATTGACCTTTACGCGTCAGGTTGAGAACTACCAAAGAAGCCAGCAAATAGGTAATGCTGATACGCTGCAACACTCCCATAATGCGGATACTACCCAAGTCAAAAGTCCAAATACCTTGATTCCAAAAGCCATTTAGTAGCAATCCCAAGGCAAAGAGAATGGCGGCGCGGCGTAAGATGCGCCAGTAAACAGCTGAGGTTAGTTTCTTGTCTTCGGTGTACTTTGACAGCGAGAAAGTCATCGCTACACCAACAATGAACAGAAAAAAGGGGAATACCAAGTCAGTTGGTGTACAACCATGCCAATCGGCGTGGGCTAAGGGAGGATATACATCATCTGCGACACCCGCCATATTGACGAGAATCATACCAGCGATCGTAATGCCGCGAAAAACATCCAGTGAAGTCAGGCGCATAGGCAAAATTTTATGTTAGCTGAGTATCTAAGCTACCCCGCCTAATGCAGGTAATCAAGCAAAATTTATAGACTTGGATACAAGGTAAAATTTTGTTAAGTAATTATCACCACTCGCTATGCCAATCAAAGTTGGAGATACCGCCCCTAATTTCACTTTACCTGCTCAAAACGGCTCAACAATTAGCTTCCAAGATTTTCGCGGCAAAAATGTTGTCCTATATTTTTACCCCAAGGATGACACACCCGGATGTACTGCTGAATCCTGCGCCTTTCGGGATCAGTATGAAGTATTTAAAAGCGCTGGCGGTGAAGTTGTCGGCGTGAGTGCTGACTCTATAGAATCTCACCAAAAATTTGCTGCGAAATACAATCTACCTTTTACGTTGTTAACTGACAAAGGCGACCAAGTGCGGAAGCTATATGGCGCAACAGCAGCCTTTGGTTTATTCCCTAGTCGCGTTACTTACGTCATTGACCAACAAGGAGTTGTGCAATACGTCTTTGATTCAATGTTTAACTTTAAAGGTCACGTCGAGGAAGCATTGAAAACTTTGCAACAACTTGCGGTTAAGTAGGAGTTAGGAGTGAGGAGTTAGGAGTTAGGAGTGAGGAGTTATTTCTCGCATATCTCCCTCATCTCCCCACTCCCTACTCACTATTTACTTGAATGCGATTTTTCTGGCATGACAATATTAGCGTGGGTTGCCTTACCATTCTTGCCATTAGTATGACCGTTACCATTGCGGGGATGAATCACACCATAACCGCCGTGGTTGCGTTCGTAAATTACATTAATCTCTCCAGTTTCAGAATTGCGGAACATATAAAAGTCGTGTCCTACGAGTTGTAGTTGTTCTAGGGCTTCTGCAAGGGTCATCGGCGGCATAGAAAAATATTTGGTGCGGACGACTTCGTTGGGTAATTCGGGGGTGCGATCGCCAATTAAATCTGTGACTACCGATTCTACAACAACTACTTCTTCTGGTTGGGACTGAGTTTTCTGGTCTTGACGGCGTTCTTTGTATTTCCGCAGTTGACGAGAAATCTTATCTGCAACTAAGTCAATGCTGGCATAAAGATTTTCACTGCTCTCCTCGGCACGGATAACGCTACCATTAGCGTAAATAGTTACTTCAGCCGCTTGTCTAGGATTAATTCGAGGATTACGGGCTACGCTAAGATGCACATCCACTTCATTTGTAATGCTCTGAAAGTGACTAACTGCTTTTTCAATCTTTTGATGTACATATTCCCGAATCGCATCGGTGATTTCAATATTTTTGCCGTGGATGACAAGCTTCATGTAAACTCTCCCACTGAATATTTAATGTGTGAATTTGCTTTGTATGAAAAGAAATTGCGGTAAGGTCTATTACTCCCGCCAAAACAAATTGTGAACTCTTTCTATCTAGTGCTGGTAAGCTTTTCTAAACTTACTGCATTTAAGCTTTTGCTCATTATACCCTTGATTTTCCTCCTCATCTCTGCGCTGATATCCAATTGGATATCCACCTATAACTCTTTGGTGAGGAAATTTGAGCAGTAGCTCCTGTAACTGTCTTCTGTATTAAAACAACGCTTACAGAACTGTTGATAGTTGCTCCTTCTGTGTTCGGTTGAAGTTTGCTTGCTGTTGTTCGATAATACAAGTCTTTGGGGAAATTTGATTCTGTTTGAATTGCAAACTAATGTTATGAGAGTCATCAGCCAGTACATTTGTCTTTATCGTCTTGGCATGATGCTTATTGCAGAGAATTCCTCCTAAAACCTATTGAGGTTATATATTCAAGCTAGCACTTTGTATTTTCTAATGCATGTTCCCTTGACTTTCCTTTAAAATCCTTTGCAAATCTTGACATTTTTTGATTCCAATCCTCTACTTTGAAATATATTTCGCTATTAATACAGTTGATTTTTGGCATAATCCATAGTATGAAACCACACAAAAACCGTTGTTTGTTGTATAATCAAGGATTAGTGCCTTACTTAAAAGCTCATGGATGGCAGCGATCGCTCCTAACTGAGCGGATCTATAATCCCAGTCTAGACGACGTGTTAATTTTGCTAGAACATCCACCCGTCTACACTCTAGGACAAGGCAGCAACTCAGATTTTATCAAATTTGATATTGACAAAGGTGAATATGATGTGCATCGAGTTGAACGAGGCGGCGAGGTTACTTACCATTGTCCTGGTCAACTGGTGGGGTATCCAATTTTAAATCTGCAACGTTATCGTAAAGACCTCCATTGGTACTTACGCGAACTCGAAGAAGTCATAATTCGCGTATTGGCAGTTTATGGATTGCAGGGAGAAAGAATTCCGGCTTTTACTGGTGTTTGGTTACAAGGGCGAAAAGTTGCGGCTATTGGTATTAAAGTCAGTCGTTGGATTACCATGCACGGCTTTGCATTAAATGTTTGTCCAGACATGACAGGCTTTGAGCGCATTGTACCCTGCGGTATTTCTGATAAACCTGTAGGCAGTTTAGCCGAATGGATTCCAGATATCACCTGCGAAGAAGTGCGTTTTTATGTAGCACAGTCCTTTGCTGAAGTCTTTAGTGTGCAATTAGTCGATTCGCAGCATCAAGAATTTTTCCACTCTGAGTAAATTAACCTGGTAATTATGTAATAAATACTATAGCAGTCCTATTTAAATTGTGAGACACTCATAAGAGTAATCCACATTTAATAGTATGAAAATAACTATCTAACTACGGTTGTCAAAGCTAAAATTTGATTATTTACAAATTTCTATACTAAATTTTTCCGGTACTCAAGCACAACTTTGCGCGTGAATTACTCAAATAATTTTCAGGTATATGCCCCATCGTTAACGTCTCTGAGAGATCGTGATTGGACAGCTATGATAGAACTATTTGATAGAGACGACGGTGATGAAATTGAAGCTGACATTAACAGGAGTTTGTTTTCGCTGATACCTGAACCTTGTTGGGAAGATGATCCCTTTGAGTTCTTGCGCGAGTATCTTTGAAAAGTGATGAGTGATGAGTTATATGAGTTATGAGTTATGAGTTATAAAAAAAACTTTAATTGACAACTCCTCACTCCTAACTATCTAACATTGAGGCGACTTAGGAAAATACGTAGGCGATCGCTTTGGGGATTGGTTAGCAGTTCATAGGCTGGGCCTTGTTCTGTCACAATACCGTTGTCTAAAAATATCACCTGATGGGCTACTTCTTTTGCAAATTGCATTTCATGGGTGACAACTACCATTGTCATCCCCTCTGATGCCAATTGTTGCATCACTTGCAAAACTTCGCCCACGAGTTCGGGATCTAGGGCGCTGGTGGGTTCGTCAAATAGCATGATTTGAGGATTCATACATAAACTACGAGCGATCGCTACTCGTTGCTTTTGTCCCCCAGAAAGTTGTTCGGGATAAGCAGAGGCTTTTTCAGATAAGCCAACTTTTTCGAGATATAACCTCGCCAGTTGGGCGCTTTCCTTCGGTGTTTTTCCCAAGACTTTCCGAGGGGCGAGTGTCATATTTTCTAAGACGCTGAGATGAGGAAATAGATTGAACTGTTGAAAAACCATACCTACTTGTGTTCGTAGTTGCCGCAGTTGGTTATAGTTGAGAGTGGGTCGGGATAAATTGATACCGTTGATTATTAAACGCCCTTTGTCAATGGTTTCTAGGCGGTTGAAGCAGCGTAGTAGAGTACTTTTACCACAGCCGGAGGAACCAATAACTGCAACGACTTCTCCCCGGTTGATTTCGCCGGTGATTCCTTTGAGGACTTTTAGGGAACCAAAGTTTTTTTCGATATTGTCAAAAATAATGGCAGGGATAGTATTGTTCATTACTTATGTCAAACTGCTCTACAGTTGATTGTAAGGTTTTTAATGTAGACGTGCAGCAGTCCTAAAAAACGCCTCATAATTAATTTAATTTATTGGCGGGAGATTGGACAGTTGCAAGATATTAGGACTTACGCACTGTACAAATTGACTATGTTGTGAATGAACGAAAATACGTCGTTTCAGGCTTTGATCAATCATCCTTGGATAAATAGCGATCGCCTAAAAAGTGTCGAAAAATTAAGGTTAAATGCCTGAAATTCTTACTCCATATTTGGTTTTTCTTGTCAATGCGTAAGTCCTAGATATATTAAACGAACCGCAGAGGCGCAGAGAGCGCAGAGAAAGAGAGAAAATAATATGGCTAAATTTAGTTTTATCTGTTGGCTGCGCTTATCTCTAGTTATAAGTTTTAGCTGTTTGTTATTGGCTGGTTGTGGGGTGAATCCTAGTGCTGGTAAAACTCTGCGGGTTGCTACTGAACCGGCGTTTCCACCTTTTGAGTTTCAGGGAAAAGGTGGTGAGTTGCAGGGTTTTTCCATTGATTTGATGAATGCGATTGCTTCCTCTGCTAACTTTAAAGCGGATTTTCAAAGTCTGCCTTTTGATGGTATTATCCCAGCTTTGCGAGGCAAAACGGTAGATGCGGCGATTAGTTCAATCACGATTACAGAGGAGAGGGCGAAGACGATTTCTTTTTCCCGTCCTTATTTTAAGGCTGGGTTAGCGATCGCAATTCGCGCGGATAATCAAAATATTACTGGCTTTGACAGTCTCAAAAATAAAAAAATTGCAGTACAAATTGGCACAACCGGGGCTGCAAAGGCTAAGAGTATTCCTGGAGTGCAAATTCGCAGTTTTGATTCAGCGCCTTTAGCCCTGCAAGAATTGCTCAATCGTAATGTAGATGCGGTAATCAATGATGCACCAGTGACTTTATATGCTATCAATACGGGCAATCTTCAGGGAATTAAAATAGTACAGCAATTACTGACGGAGGAGTTTTACGGCATTGCTACAGCTAAAAATTCGCCGAATTTGGCATTAATAAACAACGGTTTGGATAGGGTACTCAAAAATGGTACTTATTCGCAAATTTACCAGAAATGGTTTAAAGCTGAACCACCATCACTACCAGCTAAATCACCATTTGAGAATCAAACTAACACTAACGCGCCTAAAATATTGACCTCAATTAGCGTGATTTTGCAAGCTTTTCCAACTTTATTAAAAGGTGCATTGGTAACGTTGCAATTGACGATACTTTCTGTAGTGTTTGGCTTAATTGGGGGTTCCCTGATTGGTATTGTCCGCCTTTCTCATATTGCACCTGTGCGTTGGGTGGCGAGGGCGTATGTGGACTTTTTCCGGGGAACGCCTTTATTGGTACAAATTTTTATGATTTACTTTGGATTACCTGCAATTTTGCAAGAACTTGGTTTAACATTTAGTTTTGATCGTTTAGTAGCTGGGGTAATTGCCTTAAGTTTGAATAGCGCCGCATACATTGCCGAAGTTGTTCGGGCTGGGATTCAATCAATTGAAACAGGACAAGCAGAAGCAGCACAGTCATTAGGCTTGAGTTCTGTACAAACAATGAGTTATATAATTTTTCCCCAAGCTTTCCGACGGATGATTCCACCTTTAGGTAATGAATTTATTAGTTTGTTGAAAGATACAAGCTTAGTTGCAGTGATTGGTTTTGAAGAATTGTTTCGCAAAGGACAGCTAATTGTTGCCGATAACTATCGTGCTTTTGAAATTTACGCGGCTGTGGCGGTGGTTTATTTATGTTTAACGTTACTTTCTTCACAAGCATTTAGTCGTTTAGAAGTGTGGATGAATCCGGTTAAACGGCATAGAAAGTACGATAACTAATAATTTTCAGTGATTTTTCCGAGTTACTTTAATTAATGAAATGCTCTAATCAATACGCTTGGGTTAAGGTGCAGGGCTATTTCGTTCTAGACATAAACCGCCCATAACTAAAGTTTTGCGGCTCATAGCCCAAGTCTACGCTTAGTGGACTAAAAGCCTTTCTCGTCTTTAGACGAATGAGTGCTATTAGCCTCAGAATTTATTCTGAGGTGGGCTAGATGAGAATGAAATAGCCCTGGGTTAAGGTGTATCTAATAAAATTTTGTCAAAAAACTCCTAGCAGATTCAATTTCTTCGTGAGGCTGCACTAAACTCTTTTAACTTCTTTCTTTCTTTCTTTCTTTCTTTGTATCCTTTGCGTCCTTTGCGGTTCGTTTTTCTTTCTTATACTTAAATATGGTTTAGCGCATCTTCATACATAATTGATATAAGTAGGGTAAGCAGGAGTAGCTCAGGCTCCTTATATAACTTTAGCGAAGACAGCGCAAATTACAAACAATCTTTACCATTAACTAAATAAAGTTAACTAATTGTAAATATTAATAATAATTATCTAAAAAAATGTATTTATATAAATAAACAATATTTTACTTTTAGGCATTAGATTTTTATTATTATAATATTGACATAAATGCTGTATCAAAAATACCTAAATTAAATTATTTAATGAGTAAAAAACCTATTTACAAAGTATTAAGTAAGTGGGTCAAATTAAATATAAAACCTCACCCTGCCTCTGGCTTCCCCCGACAATAATAAGGAGAGGGATTGAGAGTGAGGTTTGCTCTTATTATTTAATTACGCCTACCTACTTAACATACCGACGGTTAATAGAGATAAAATAGAAATTAAAAATTCCTAAGCACAACATAATAATCATTGACTAAATGAATTTTTGATAAGTGCCATAATAAATTCAACACTTTGTGATAGTCAACTTGAAGCAGAATACATGGATGCGGATAATTAGACATATCAACTACAAAAGGTACTACCCATGAGTTCTCGCGCACTGCTGTTAGTAAATCGTCATGCCCGCCAAGGGCAAAAAGGTTTATCGGAAGCGATTGAATATCTGAAGACACTTGGCTTTGATTTAATTGAGGAGTCTACAGAAGACCCCAAACATCTTGCAGAAGTTATACTTCGCTATCAGCATCAAGTTGACTTGGTAATCATTGGTGGAGGAGATGGGACTCTCAATGCCGCAGTAGATGCTTTAGTTGAGACTCAGTTGCCCTTGGGAATCTTGCCTTTAGGAACTGCCAACGACCTAGCAAGGACTTTGGGAATCCCGAATTCCCTCAGCGAAGCTTGCAAAATTATTTCATATAGAAATTTACACCGCATCGACTTAGGTTGGGTGAACGGCAAGCACTTTTTTAACGTTGCCAGTCTGGGATTGAGTGTAAAAATTACCCAGCGACTTACCAAAGAAGTTAAACGCCGTTGGGGAATATTTGCTTATGCCGCTACTGCATTGCAAGTGATTTTGGAAGCTAGACCTTTTACTGCGGAGATTTTAATCAATGGTGAATCAATTAGCGTGAAAACAGTGCAAATTGCTGTGGGTAACGGCCGCTATTACGGCGGCGGTATGGCAGTGGCTGACGATGCGACAATAGATGACCAAAGGCTAGACCTCTATAGCTTGGAGATTAAAGATTGGTGGCAAATTATACTACTACTCCCTGCGATGCGACAAGGGCGACATATACATTGGGAGAGTGTACGCTCTCTTCAAGGTCAAGAAATAGAGGTGCATACTCACAAACCTCGCCCTATCAATACAGATGGTGAAATCACTACCTACACACCTGCTCATTTTCGAGTTATACCTAAAGCTATAACCGTTTTAGTACCCTCAGAAATTAAAAGTTAGGAGTAATTCGATTTTAGATTTTCCTTCAATCCAAAATCCAAAATTCAAAATCTAAAATTGGCAGAGTTAGAAGTTATTCTCTCTTAGGGACTTCCAAGGAATAAATTACTCAACAAAAATCAAGAGTACATATTTAAGCAAACCAGTGATGATTATTTGCGCCGACTTACTTACTTCTTGATAAATTTTCCCTTCCACCTCTGCTTTATATTTCAGCATGGCACAAAACATTCCCCATCCAAGCTGATGAATAGATTTAGCTAGTTTTGATGAGTGCATTATGCCTTTAACGTTGAGATTTTCCACCACAATCACTTGGTTTTCGTTGCTTACGCGTCTCTAATATCGGCTGATTGTCGTCACTCACGCGCAATTCATATCATCACCTCCCTTGCGGGTAGGTGAGAGGCTTCTTGCTGTTTCAGCTAAACCGTATATTTACATGTTCATGAATTTGCAAGTTGTCGGTAGCGTTCCTGAACTTCCTGAATCGAAAACAAAGTTTCAAACTTCAACCCAGCTGACTGATACAGTTCACCTCCTCCTTGCTGTCGGTCTACCAGTGAAATTACTTCATTTACGGTATAACCTGCATCTTTAAGACGCTCAACTGCTTTTAAAGCAGATTGCCCAGTTGTAACCACATCTTCCAAAACTACTACTTTTGCACCTTCTGGTAAAGTGGGGCCTTCTATATAAGCTTTCGTCCCATAACCCTTGGCTTCTTTGCGAATAATCAGCGCTGGTATCGGTCGGTTTTCATAAACAGAAACTACACTCACTGCTGTCACAATTGGGTCAGCCCCCATTGTTAAACCACCTACAGCCTCTGTATCTATAGGTAGCAAAGGAAACAGTAAACGTCCGACTGCCAAAGCACCTTGAGGATGGAGTGTTACTTGTGTCTTGTTTACATAATAAGAACTACGCAACCCAGAAGAGAGGAGAAAATCACCTTCTTGATAAGCAAGTTGGCAAAATAAATCTAGTAGCTTGTGGCGCAAAGTAGTCAAATCAGCAGTGCTTGCCCAAATATCTGAGTGGCTAAGAGTTTCAGTAGGATACGTCATTACAAAACATTAAAAGTTGTGCTACACCAAAGGTTGAACTTATCAGAGTTCTGAAATTAAGCATAAATTAAGATTGCCTAAAAATTGAGGAGTTAGGAACGTGGGTATAAAATTTAAAACCTTTGGTGGTTTATTAATACTGCTTGCTGCTGGTATTGCTTTTCCCTCTGTTGCATCTGCCCAAACGCAAACCCCCAAAACAGAAACTACGAATGATGTATTTGAACGAGCCTATTTTAGTCACGATCGCAATTTCTACGAAAATGGTAGCCTCAAGCGCCAGCTAGACTCACTTCTAGGAGCTGGTTACGGTTTTGGTGGTTCCTTCCCAGAAAATGAAATTGCCCACGATGCTCAGTTGCTTAACACTTTATATCATGATGCCCTGACTCAGCAAGCTGGCAACGATCCATATATTCGGACTCCTGATTTACCAAATCCTTATGACACATCACTAATGATGTATCGGGGTTTGAATAGCAACAAACTCAAAGTGGGAACTGAATTCAAGTTTGAAATACCACCTCGGTAATATTGGGGAGATAAAGAGGTAGGGGGCAGAATAAAAAATTAGCTCTTTCCTCTTTGCTAAGAACACCACGCCGTTCTGCCTCTTTTCAATGCCCAATGCCCTTATACCTCTATTAAGTAGAGCGGCGTGAATAATTTAAGGTTTGTAGTGAATTAGCGCGGTCTTGGGGGTTTCCCCTATGAGCGACTAACGAACGCGTTGGGTGAGGACTTTAGTCCTTTTATGATGGCTAGAGCCGCTCGCTACTAACTAATCTCAAGATTTTTTACAATCTAGTTTGATTTATTCTCACCGACTTACTTACTATTTTTTGATCATTCAGTGCGCCCTGCTGGAATCGAACCAGCCTGAAGACGAATTATGAGTTCGTTGCCTCCCCAATCGGCCAAAGGCGCTTATTTTGTTGGGTTTCGGGTTTATATAAGAGTCTATTACTTCAAATCTTACATCACCCTGATTTGCTAATTTTAGAGTGAGGAAAATACCTCATGCACTGAGTTTAGCCAATTGCGTAATTATATCACAAATTTCCTACTTGTGAATACTCTACGGTAGCTTATCAGATTTTTATACTACATAATTTAATCATAAAATAGTGCAGACTAATATTGATTAAGTTCCTTTAAGGATTGAGGTCAAAAGCTTCACTATTCTTAAATAGACCAGCATTCTATTGTGATAGCTTGTCAGCAATGAAAAT
This sequence comes from Nostoc sp., assembly GCF_036917635.1. Lineage (GTDB taxonomy): Bacteria > Cyanobacteriota > Cyanobacteriia > Cyanobacteriales > Nostocaceae > Nostoc. The sequence continues at coordinate 51,500 of NZ_JBALCW010000056.1, read as the reverse complement.
AAATTCTACTGTACTTCTTACTTTGGTTTTGTTAATCCTGATGATGGGAGCAGGTTCTGTGAGCGCCCTTTTGGGGTTTGAACTGGGGAGTTCAGCACTTAAAGGGGTTACTACACCAGATGGGCGTCCCATAACCAAATTTGCCAGCAATAAGACAAATAACTCCCAACAGGGAGGGCTAGTGCTATTAAAAGAGGAAGAGATTCTGAAAATTGTTAAGGCGCGAATTGAGGGTAAGACCAAGGCTGCTAAATCGGAAAAGCTAGAGGACGATGATGAAGAAACCAATAGCAGCAAGCAGAAGCCAGAGGAAAAACCCCCAGCAGTGGTTGAAGAAAAACTCCAGCCAGGTTTTCCAGTTACTGCCCAGAGCCAGGGTGTAACCATGTCTGTGCAATCTGTCCGCTACTCTGGTGGTGATTTGCTACTGAAAGTGAAAATGCAGAACAAAGGTAAAGATTCTGTGCGCTTCCTGTATAGTTTTTTAGATGTTACCGATGATAAAGGACGAACCCTGAGTGCTAGTACAGAGAGTTTGCCAACAGAATTGCCTGCAAATGGGCCAGCATTTACAGGTACAGTGAGCATTCCCACAGCTTTACTTGATGATGTCAAGAAAATATCACTTGCTCTTACTGATTATCCCGCTCAAGAATTGAAGCTAGAAGCATTGAATATTCCTGTAGAAAGGTAGATTAGGCAATTTTAGATTTTAGAATTTTAGATTTTAGATTGGGGACTTGGTACTAGGCAATTTACCTAGTCCCTAATACCCAAAACTTAATCCAAAATCCAAAATCCAAAATCCAAAAATGGAGGGCGTGAGTTTTACACGAGCTTTAGTGGTGAGTGGTTTTCCTAATTTAATTTGGACAGATGTGGCGCTACGGTTATTGTCAGTGCTACTGCTTATTGCCATAAATGCCTTTTTTGTGACGGCGGAATTTTCGATGGTGAGCGTGCGGCGATCGCGTATTCACCAGCTAGTTAAGGCTGGGGATGTTCCAGCGATCGCAGTCGAAATGCTACAACGTAGTATTGACAGACTACTATCTACCACCCAGTTAGGTATTACCCTCTCTAGTTTGGCATTGGGATGGATTGGCGAAAGTACGATTGTCGTGCTGGTTAATGCATGGTTAAAATCCTGGCCTTTACCAAGTAGCATGACTACCTTCTTGGCGCATTCTCTATCAATTCCCATTGCCTTTTTCTTGATTGCCTATCTGCAAATTGTGATCGGAGAACTATGTCCCAAATCCTTAGCCATGCTGTACTCAGAACAGCTAGCTAGGTTTTTGGGGCCTTCGGTAAAAGCGATCGTGCGTTTTTTCGGCCCCTTCATCTGGATTCTCAACCAATCAACTCGTTGCTTATTGCGGATTTTTGGTATCCAATACACAGGTCAAGGCTGGAGGCCACCTGTAACTCCCGAAGAATTGCAACTAATTATCTCTACAGAATGGGGATCTACTGGTTTACAGCGTGCGGAGCGAGAATTGCTCAATAATGTCTTTGAGTTTGGGGATGTCATGGCCCAAGATGTGATGATCCCCCGCACCAGTATTATCACGTTGCCAAAAGATGCTAGCTTCCAAACATTACTCAAGGAAATGGCTGCTACTGGTTACTCTCGTTATCCCGTGATTGGTGAATCTTTAGACGATGTTCGCGGCATTGTTTATTTTAAAGATTTAGCACAACCTTTAGCTGTAGGAAAGCTCAGTTTAGAGACACAAATCCAACCTTGGATGCGTCCCGCTCGATTTGTTCCCGAATACACGTCCCTGAGTGAACTTTTGCCCATGATGCAGCAAGAGAAACCAGCTATGGTCATGGTAGTAAATGAATTTGGCTCTACTGTGGGACTAGTGACAATCAAAGATGTCATTGCTGAAATCATTGGCGACGCAAGCGTTCCTGAAAGCAACGACGACTTGCTGATTCAGATATTAGATGAAGATAAATTTTTAGTGCAGGCGCAAATTAATCTCGAAGACCTCAACGAAGTTTTGCATCTGAATTTGCCCGTGACAAGAGAATACCAAACACTAGGGGGTTTTTTGCTGTATCAGTTACAGAAAATTCCGGCCATTGGCGAAAGCTTGCGTTATCAAAATCTCGAATTCACCGTGGTATCAATTGTTGGCCCACGCCTGCATCAAATTCAAGTGCAACGGTTGTTAGAAGAGTTAGGAGTTGAGAGTTAGGAGTTAAGAATTAAAACTCCAAACTCCTAGCTTCTAACTCCTAACTCCTCACTTCTAACTCCTAACTCCTAACTCCTCACTCAAAAAGCATACTCCACTGGATCAACAAGTCCCAATTCGGCAAAAGCTGCTAGCCGCAAGCGACAAGAATCACATATACCGCAGGCGACATCATTACCTGCATAGCAAGACCAAGTTAGCTCCCAAGGAACTCCCAATTGGTTACCCAGTTGGATGATTTCAGTTTTTTTCAGGTTGATTAAGGGTGCAACAATATTAATTGGTTGTCCCTCACGCCCTTGTTTGGTTCCCAGACGAAAAACTTCCTGCATCGCCTGGATATAGTCGGGGCGACAGTCAGGATATCCTGAGTAATCTAAAGCATTGATGCCGATATAGACACGTTCGGCTGCGATCGCTTCGGCAAAACCAAGAGCAAAGCTTAAAAAGATGGTATTACGAGCCGGAACATAAGTTACAGGAATATTTTGAGACATTTCATCCAGCGATCGCTCAAGGGGTAAATCAATGGCATCATCGGTAAGTGCTGAACCGCCCCATTGTCGTAAATCAAAATTAACCACCAGATGTTTTGCGATCGCAGCTTTTTGAGCAACAGTCAGGGCTGACTGTAACTCTCGTCGGTGTCGCTGCTGGTAATCAAAGGAAATAGCATGACATTCACAGCCATCAGCCTTAGCTTTGTATAGAATTGTGGAAGAGTCTAATCCCCCAGATAATAGAATTACAGCTTTCATCTCGGTTGCAAATTTTGGATTTTAAATCGCCAGATTACACTCCAACAAATTGTCAGGAAGCAATGCCAAAGCGACTCCTGAACCCTGTGAGTGATGACAAACAACCCCACACCTTAGATATTTCAAAGAAACAATCTACACTAGTTTCTCTCAAAAAGCGGTGTGATGTCTTCTCTACCAGACCCTACGCGTAGCTTGTTTCTTTGCAGGAGTACGTTTCTACGATGGATACTGCAAATAATCATACAAAAATATTTTCAATTAATCAGTGGTGATCATTTCCAATAGCATTTTTCTTTAAAAAAGCATAAATGTTACTTTTTCATCACTTTGTAATTTTAGTAGTATCAATTAAATATTGATCCCGGAAATTAATTGCCTAAATGCAACAATTAAGTTAAGTCGGAGCAAAAAAAAGCAATTCTTATAAATTTAAATATTTTACAATTAAACCTTACTTAATGTTTTAAAGTTAATAAAAAGACACATATTTATTGGAGAAAGTGCAAAATCCAAAACAAACCCGAACTATCTATACAAAAGATATTTGGATTACGGGAACCGATCGCAAACTTTGAAATTCTTCATAAACATAGGCTCTATGTTACCATCTGGATGGTTTTAGACGGATCGTAACTGGCATTTCGAGTATAAACGCCAACGGCCGTAGCGTCTCTAAATTTGGTGGTTGAGGAGAGAATAATAGTGCAAGATAGCATGTCAGTGGCAGAACCGAATCTATATACACAGCGTAACCAGCCACGACCGATCCGCATAGGCGTGATTGGAGTGGGTAACATGGGACAACATCACGCTCGCGTGCTGAGTTCAATGAAAGATGTTGAACTAGTCGGAGTGGCAGATATTAATGTTGAGCGAGGGCTAGAAACTGCCAGCAAGTACAAAGTGCGTTTTTTTGAAGATTACTGTGACCTGCTACCCCTTGTAGAAGCAGTTTGTGTAGCTGTTCCCACCCGTCTGCACTATGCCGTGGGCATCAACTGTCTGTTAGCGGGAATTCATGTTTTGATTGAAAAACCGATCGCAGCCAGTATTTCTGAGGCAGAGTCTTTAGTAAATGCCGCAGCTGAATCTGGGTGTATCCTGCAAGTGGGTCATATTGAGCGTTTTAACCCAGCTTTTAAAGAACTAAGCCAAGTGCTTAAAACTGAAGAATTGCTGGCGCTAGAAGCCCATAGAATGAGTCCTTACTCAGATCGAGCAAACGATGTTTCGGTTGTGCTGGATTTAATGATCCATGACATCGACCTACTTTTGGAATTAGCTGCTTCCCCAGTCACAAAATTGACTGCTAGCGGTACTCGCGCCCTAGACTCTGGTTATTTAGATTACGTAACTGCCACCTTGGGGTTTGCCAATGGTATTGTTGCTACTCTGACCGCCAGTAAAGTTACCCACCGGAAAATTCGTCGGATTGTCGCCCATTGCAAAAATTCATTCACTGAAGCAGATTTTCTCAAGAATGAAATTTTGATTCACCGACAAACGACTGCCAATTCTCTCACCGACCACCGACAAGTACTTTACAGGCAAGATGGTGTAATTGAAAAAGTCTACACCAGCAATATTCAACCCTTAAGTGCAGAATTAGAGCATTTTGTCAACTGTGTACATGGAGGCAATCAACCCTCAGTAGGCGGCGAACAAGCTCTCAAAGCTCTGAGACTGGCAAGTTTGATTGAGCAGATGGCGCTGGAAGATCGAGTTTTGAATCCATTAGACTGGCAATCAGAACCAAGAGTACAATCATTGACCCCCACAGCCTAGAAGAAGGGATGAGGGGGATGAGGGGGATGAGGGGGATAAGGTAAAATTTTCTCCCTGCTCTTTGGGGCAATCTCACAACCTCAGAACAAAACCCCCTTAGTATGTTTTTAAATTTGCCATCAAATCTTTAGATCCTCCCTAGTCCTTTAAAAAACCGACTAAGGAGGATCTAAAAAATTAGAAAATAAAATCTGCTGGTTGGTTTCATTGATTTTGTCAGGTTCGTAGCGAGCGATAAATCGTTCAATTTCAAGGGCTAGAGCTACTTACGAATTTTGATAAACCTTGCAATTAATGAAATAGCGCCTTAGTGGACTGTCTCATTAATTTTGATTACTTCCTAAGGGACTTCCAAATAAAAAAATGTTCCAAAACTGACGCAAAAACTCTCTCTATTTCTTCTCTCTGCGTTCTCTGTGGCTTTGTGGTTCGTTTATTGGAATAATTTATTTCTTGTCAGTCCCTAAGTAAGTGGGTCAAATTAAATATAAAACTTCACCCTGCCTCCGGCTGACCCCGACAATAATAAGGAGAGGGATTGAGGGTGAGGTTTGATATTATATTTAATTACGCCTACCTACTTAGTAAGCAAATGTGCAAAATCTAAGATTAAAGTCCTTACTACAAACTTTTTTACACCTTAAAATTAATCACATGAACCACTAGCTTCCACTTGTCTTACTCTGTTTATTCATTGCAATATCAACTTTTAGTGTAGCCGAATTACCTTGATACTTGCGGGGATAATTAGCTTTTAAAAAAGCTAAAGCGGAATCTTAGTCACAGGAATAGTACAGCAATTTCAGGAATTGACTTAATGCTCGAATGGATAACTAATACTATTAACTATTTTGGCTATTGGGGAATCGCCCTACTAATGTTCTTAGAGAACCTTTTTCCCCCCATTCCTTCAGAATTGATTATGCCACTGGCTGGATTTACAGCAAGTCCATATCAACCAGGGGGGGCAAAGCTGAATATTATTGGTGTGTTTTTCGCAGGACTTTTGGGTTCTGTATTGGGCGGACTTATTTGGTATTATCCAGGTAAGTTTTTAGGTGAAACCCGTTTGAAAGCTTGGGCTGACAAGTATGGCAAATGGCTGGCTATATCTAGTAAAGATATCACCAAGGCCAAAGAGTGGTTTGACCGACAAGGTAGAAAAGCAGTATTAATTGGCCGCCTTGTGCCAGGAATCCGCACCTTGATTTCTGTTCCCGCAGGTATCAGCAATATGCCCTTGCTGCCATTCTTGTTTTACACAACATTAGGTAGCGCGGCTTGGGTGGGTTTGTTAACATACTCAGGATACATATTGGGTAGTCAGTATGAACTTGTGGACAAGTACCTTGCTCCTGTATCCAAAATCGTACTTGGCGGTTTGGTTCTAGCATTTATTTTCTGGATATTCAAGCGCCAGTTAAGACGTTCTAGAAGATGAAACACGGACGCTTTTGGTTTGAAAGCAGTAAAAGCAGGGGTTACATCTGGCCAAAATTCGCCTACACTATGCCAAATAATACTAGATGTGCGAAGGCATGAGCTTATCGGAGGTATTGCCGAAATTAATTTTTGGCGTATTTCTAGCTACACTTGACGCAACCTAGAATTTATGGTTTCTCGCATTTTTGTAAGATGAGCATGACAACTTTTTACAGTTAAGTTTGAACTAGGAGCTTTCATGACAGACCAACCTTCCGCCGCTACACCCATCAATGCTGCTGCTATACCCATGAATAGAGTGTCAGCATCGACTCCGATCAATGCTGTTAATAATACTCCTCCCAAGACGGGCGCTGTTCCGGGGAAAACCATTCTCAGTGTTGATTTAGGCAGAACTTCCACAAAAACTTGTGTGAGTCGTGAACCCGGTAATGTGGTGTTTGTACCTGCCAACGTCAAGCAGATGTCAATCGAACAAGTCCGCGGCGGTGTTTTTGAAGCTAGGGCTACTGACCCCTTAATGGATTTGTGGCTGGAGTATCAAGGAAATGGATATGCTGTGGGTCAACTAGCAGCCGATTTTGGGGCGAATCTAGGAGTTGGGCAATCTAAGGTAGAGGCTGCACTGGTAAAAGTGTTAGCAAGTGCTGGCTACTTCAAACTTAGAGACGATATCTCAGTCGTACTAGGTCTGCCTTTTCTTTCCTTAGAACAATTTGAAAAAGAAAAAGCCCAGTTGATTAGCCAAGTAGGCGGGCCTCATGTGTTGAACTTCCGAGGCGAATCTATATCGCTGAATGTCAGTAAGGTATGGGTAATGCCAGAAGGCTACGGCAGTCTGCTGTGGTCTGAAGCTCAACCGAAGAAAAGTCCTGGTAGTCCCGATTTTACAAAAATATCGGTGGCGATCGTTGATATTGGACATCAAACCGTCGATCTTTTGATGGTAGATAACTTCCGTTTTGCCAGAGGTGCTTCTAAGAGCGAAGACTTCGGTATGAACAAGTTTTATGAATTGGTGTCCGCCGAAATCGAGGGAGCAGATAGTCAATCTCTAGCTCTGATTTCCGCTGTGAACAAACCCAGAGGTGAACGTTATTACCGTCCTAAAGGCGCTAGCAAGCCCACCAACCTAGATGATTTTCTTCCCAACCTCACGGAGATGTTTTCGCGCGAAATCTGTAGCCGTGTGCTAGCGTGGTTGCCAGAACGTGTTACCGATGTGATTCTGACTGGCGGGGGTGGTGAGTTCTTCTGGGACGACGTTCAACGTCTGCTTAAAGAAGCAAAGATTAATGCTCATTTAGCAGCACCTTCACGACAGGCGAATGCTTTGGGGCAGTATATTTATGGAGAGGCACAATTATCCTCCAATCGCGCTGCTAGGGCATAAAGCTGATGTTCCAATGGTCAAAAAAGGTAGTTAAATCCGTCACGTTCAACCCAGAGCTTGCTGATGAAAGCTTGTTAGCGCAAGTAGAAAGTTATTTGGACAAACAACCAGACAAGACTTTCAGCGACCTCTGTAAAGAAGCCTTATGGCAATCTTTATGTGTACCGGAACCTGTACAACCTGCTCCACATACAGCAGCAACAACACCGATTGAACAGCAAATCGGTGAACTGCAAGGTCAAGTGGCTGGACTTGAGGAACGTTTTTTTGCCAAGGGATCTAATCGTTTGGAGGCGATGGAACACCATCTACTGCAACTTTCTCAACAAGTTGCACAATTGGCGATCATAGTCAATGATCGATCGTTGATTCAGTCTCCAACTCAATTAGAAGTAGTAAATAATACTTCTTATACTGTTGCTACCCCTCCTCAAGAGGTTGACCCCGTAATCAGTCGCCTTAGTCAGTTTCTCGATGATTTTTAAGAAACAATCGCGTTTGTGAGCAGTTTTTGCTCCTCTTAACAATCCTTAATAATATTATCTATTAAGGATTGTTAATGTTTATATTTGTGTAGTTAAGCGATCGCTCATAATAGCGAATCATCACGGCAATCTGAGTTGATCTGTTCTGGTATTCTTGCAATCAATTGGGATTCGTCAACCTATGCCTGATTTTCGAGGTTGCATGAAGAATAATTTATAACCATTTGTAATCTGTACGCCTTACTTCAGCTAGCTATTGACAGATTATCATAGAAATCTAAGGCTTTCTGAGAAAGGCGATCGCTCATGACTACTGAGACAAATCCAGCAGCCATTGTGGAGTGGGAACCCCCCACCCCACCTACAGATTTAATTTTTGATGATGGTGAACCCTTGGAATCAAATCGCCACCGTATTGCCATGAATGTCCTGATTCGGTCATTGCAACAAACTTGGTGCGATCGCAATGATTTCTTCACTGGGGGCAATATGTTTATTTATTACAGCAGCACCCAGGTTCGTAATCGTGATTTCCGAGGGCCAGATTTCTTTGCAGTGCTAAATGTTGACGGCAATAACTCTAGACAGGGTTGGGTAGTCTGGGAAGAAAATGGTCGTTATCCTGATGTAATCGTGGAATTAATGTCACCATCTACGGCAGCAATAGACAAGGGTATTAAGAAAAACCTTTACCAAGAAACTTTCCGTACCTCAGATTATTTTGTCTATGATCCCTTTGATCCTAATTCTTTGCAGGGGTGGCATTTAGATGATAATCAGCAGTATCAGCCTTTAACACCAAATGAGTATGGGTGGCTATGGTGTAAGCGTTTAGGTTTATGGTTAGGGACGAGTGAGGGAACAATAGACAGAGAAACGGCGGTATGGTTGCGATTTTACGATGTGGCTAGCAATTTGGTTTTGTTACCAGAAGAAGCTGCTGTTGCACAAGCAGAAGGGGCTGCTGCACAGGTGGCTCGTTTAGCGGCTAGATTAAGAGAACTAGGGGAAAATCCAGATTTGTTGTGAATTTTGGCTTTTTTGATTCCAGCATTTTTTGTTTGAGATACTCTTAAGACTTATTTTGTAGGAGTAATATATGAAGAGACAAGTAATTATTTATCCAGGAGAAGATGGTTACTGGGTAGCTGAATGTCCGAGTTTACCTGCTTGCATCAGCCAAGGGAAGACCAAAGAAGAAGCTGTTGCCAACATCAAGGAAGCTATAGAATTATATATTGAGGTTTTACAAGAAGAAGGTCGGCCTATTCCAGAAGATCATCTGGAAACTGTTTTGGTTGATGTATGAGCAAATTACCTATCCTTTCTGGTCAAGAGTGCATTAAAGCTTTAAGGAAGGCTAGTTTTTATGTTTTACGACAACGTGGAAGCCACATTATTTTACGTCGAGATGAGGCATCTGCTGAAGTGGTTGTTCCGAATCATCAAGAATTAGATAAAGGAACTTTACGAGCAATTATCAGACAGGTTGGGCTGAGTGTTGATGAATTTATTGAATTGCTATAAGTGAAAAACTGGATGCGATCGCTATTTGGAAATACCAGAATAAGCAAATGCGATCGCTATTTGGAAATATTACAACAAATAAAGCTGCAAAACTAACGTTGAATCCGCACAAAGTGATATTTATCAGTCTCAGGTATTCGTTGAACTTTAATCAAGAAAATGTCATTTGTTGTGCGATCGCCTGATTGTGAAAATTGAATCTTTCCCGTTGCACCATCGACTGAAAAACTGGAGCGGCGTTTAACTCTTTCTGACTGCTAGCTTTGACTTTGAGTTTCTTACCGTTAGCCTCAACTTCCAATTCAATAGTTTTGTTGCCCAAACGATCGCTCAAATATCCCAACACTTTCTTAAAATTAGCTAGGCTCACCTCTGCCTACAACACTCCCACCACAAAAGCACCGAAAGGCTTGGCTTCTTTAGGGATTTCTGTAACTGCTACAAGTTCAGCACTTTCTACATCTAAGTCTCTAATTTCTCGCAGCAGTTTCCGTGTTTCTCGTTCTTGCTCATCTGCATCTAAGTCTGGATTTGAAAGAGTGATGGTTAGTTTGACGTTATAGCAGTCGCCAAAGCCGTTAGGACAGTTCGCGGAAAACGCGTCTTCAACAGCATACTTTGTGATTTTATTGTTGTCCTAAGCTCCCTGTCCGTTGCTATAGATTCAGAACTCATTTTGTACCCTTTTCGGTTTTAGGCAGTTGGCTGTTAACTAAAATTTAGGTTATTTCTCTATTGACATTATAACCTCTATGTGAATTTCCTGAAACTTCTTCGGTATTTTTACAATACAGCACTTCCCGCTATTATGAAGCACAATTTTACCCATATTCCTTTTCTATCCTAACTTTTGAGACTCTGTGCGTACCTCATAGCAGGCGGAAGTGCTGTATATATCCCCATAAATTAAATATGCGTCACCTGAAACCCTTGTAGAGACGTAGCACTCCTACGTCTCTACATTCATTGTCACCAGATGTTTATTAGTTACAAGCCCCCTTTTTGAGGGGGTTCTCTTGGGCGTAAGTCTTATTTAGCTGATTTAAAACAAATCTAAATCTGTCACAGCACCAATACTGCTAGAAGATACCAATTTGGCATATTTCGCCAACACGCCTTTAGTGTAACGCGGAACAGGGGGTTGCCAGTTAGCACGACGACGAGCCAATTCTTCTTCAGATATATTTAACTGCAACAAACGAGCCGGTGCATCAATAGTAATACTATCGCCTTCTTCTACAAGAGCGATCGCACCACCAACTGCTGCTTCTGGGGCAACATGACCAACTACCATGCCATAAGTACCACCAGAAAAGCGCCCGTCGGTAATTAATCCCACCGCATCACCCAAACCAGCGCCGATAATTGCTGAGGTGGGAGCCAACATTTCGCGCATTCCAGGCCCGCCCTTAGGCCCTTCGTACCGGATGATTAGAATATCACCAGCTTGAATCTTACCCGCCAAAATTGCATCTAAAGAAGCTTCTTCCGATTCAAATACCCGTGCGGGGCCGGTAATAACTGGTTTTTTCACGCCGGTAATTTTGGCGACAGCCCCTTCCGTTGCCAAATTACCTCTGAGAATAGCTAAATGTCCTTGGGGATACATCGGATTATTCCAAGTCCGAATCACATCTTGATTGGCGGATGGTTCTTCTGGTATATCTGCCAATATCTCTGCAATTGTTTTGCCAGTGATAGTAATGCTATCACCATGTAACAAGTCATGCACAAGTAGCATCTTCATTACTTGGGGAATGCCACCACCTTTGTGCAAATCTGTAGCTACATATTTACCGCTTGGTTTTAAATCACACAAAACGGGAACACGGGCGCGGATGGTTTCAAAGTCGTCTAGGGTTAATTCTACATTAGCAGCGCGGGCGATCGCTAAGAAATGCAACACTGCATTGGTCGAACCACCTACCGCCATAATCACAGAAATGGCATTCTCTATAGATTTGCGGGTGATAATTTGCCGGGGTAAGATTTGTTTGCGGATAGCTTCGACTAACGCATAAGCTGATTTTTCCGTGCTGTCGCCTTTTTCGGCATCTTCGGCTGCCATTGTCGAAGAATAGGGTAAACTCATCCCCAAGGCTTCAAATGCTGAAGACATGGTGTTAGCTGTGAACATTCCCCCACAGGAACCAGCGCCAGGACAAGCCCGACTTTCAACTTCTAATAATTCCTTTTCGTCAATTTTTCCAGCACTGTATTGACCAACTGCTTCAAAAGAACTCACAACAGTTAAATCGCGTCCGTTGTAGTGACAGGGTTTAATTGTGCCACCGTAAACGAATATTGCAGGGATATTCATCCGGGCGATCGCCAGCATTGCCCCTGGCATATTTTTATCACAACCGCCAATCGCTAGCACACCATCCATACTTTGTCCAGTACAGGCGGTTTCAATGGAATCGGCGATGACTTCCCGCGACACTAGGGAATATTTCATCCCTTCTGTTCCCATTGAAATCCCATCACTGATGGTTATTGTGCCAAACATTTGTGGCATCGCTCCGGCAGATTTTATACTAGCCTCTGCTATGAGCGCCAGTTGATTTATCCCCATATTACAGGGAGTGATTGTACTGTAGCCGTTGGCAATACCCACAATGGCTTTGTTGAAATCTTCATCTTTAAAACCAACTGCCCGCAGCATAGCTCGATTAGGCGATCGCTGCACTCCTTGCGTCACAATTTGGCTTCTTAAATTCTCTGACATTTTTTTTCCTTCCGTGCCTCATCGCTTGTATTGCGATTGTATTACCTGATTTTCTCATGTATACGTGGCGCGATCAAACCTTAGCAAGCATTGGTAATTCTCTATTTCTCAGATGTGCTTCTGTTGCTTTGACATCTCCCCCGGCTAGAAGCCGGAGGATTCTAAACTGATGTTGCTACGGGGTCTAAAAGACCCACTACGCAACGTTTGCGATATGATTTATTTAATCTCTTGAACAAATCAATTCGCTGTGGCACTTGTCAAAGATGCCCTACCCACCTCGGCTAGGTCTAATCCTAGATGTGTGGCTACTTTTCTCATGATGTTGGCGCTGCCATTGCAATCTGCGTTAACAACAAAGCCATCACGACTTTTGTACAATCCTCGTTCTATTCTTTTCCCTGAAGCTTTCCACCCTTGGGGCTTTTCGCCGCTTCGCGGTTCGGTAGTCACTCCTGGGGGAGACCCCAAAGACCGCGCTGCCTCACCGTGCTTGGGTAGGGAGTCGCAATCAAGAAAAGATGCCTTGCTTGTATATGCCTCCTCAGTAATTGTCAAAGTAATACCGTACTCAGGACAGAGTTGCTTTAACCTCTCAATTAATCGGCTAGTCGGAATAACCACGAAGTTTTGATTATTGCGTTTACCCATGTTGGCGTTTTGCTTTTGCCCTGCATTCCATCCAATAATAATGTTGCCTACTCGGTCATTTAGACATTGATTAACAATAAATCTAGCAGCTTTGTTAATCGCATCTCGCATTTGATTATTCCGTTTGCGCTGCACCCTATCAAGGTTGGAGTCCCAGTAAAAATCTGATTTTCCTTGCTTATATTTGGCAACCAAACGAGAATAACCTTGATTCAATGATCTGAGTTTGCGACCATCAATAATTAAACTTTTACCACGGGTTGAAACGCCTGTTACCCAATTAGATCCTCCGTGGTCAAAACTCCACGCTTGTGTGTAATCTAATTTGGGATTGCTTTCTATCGGCTCCTTGCCATCATAAATTACCCAATCAATCCATAATTGCCCGAAGTTTGGACGTACCGTTACTTCCTTAACCCAATCAGAATCAATAAATTTTGGGAGATATAATCTAATCTCAGTCAGTAATTCTGGTTTGCTTTCTTTACTAATTGAAGGCTTAAAGTAACCTTCAAAGAAGCTTAAAGCTTGACGTGGAAATGTAACAGCCGCTAGCCCTCCCCTCTTACGATATTTAGGCAAAGATGGTTTATCGACCTCACCGTTGTAGTAAGCTTTTACCAATCCGTTATAAGCTGTAATCGACTCACCAACCGACTTTAATGTTTGTTGTGCAGATTGAGCCGCCATTGCTTTGTAATGCACATTCGGCTTTTGAATCAAATCTAATTCAGGATAAGTTGTGCTGCATTTATAAGTTTTCCACCCACTACGTAAATCATCACCACGCCAATAAGTAGTAAAAGCATTGCCATTTTCTTGTAGTTTGGCGTAATGAATTTTCTTGGTTTCATACAATGCACAATTTATCAAGCTATTAGCATTCTCACACTGGTTTAGCCAAAAAATTGTTTCTTCATCATTAAATTTAGCTCTAATTGAACAGGTTTTATACACTTGTTTTTACCTCCTATATGTCTTACTATAATTGTTGTCAGAACATAAGCCAACAACATTTATTTAGTGGCTAAACTATCACCATCAGACTACGAATACAGGCGCACGAGTGGCTCAGTTTCATCCCTGAACTACCATTTTGTATTTGTTCCAAAACGGCGAAAAGCCGTGCTAATCAAAGAGGTAGCACAGCGTTTACAAGAGATTATATTGGAGTTAGTTATCGAGCATGGGTGGAAACTTGTCGCTTTAGAGATAATGCCTGATCATGTCCACTGTTTTCTGAATGTTCCGACTCATGAATCACCTGCGGAAGTAGCAAGGTGGATTAAAGGACGAGCATCTCATCATTTAAGACGTGAATTTCCACATCTAAAAAAACTTCCTTCTCTTTGGAGTCCTAGTTATTTTGTGGCTTCTACTGGTGCAGCGAGTACAGAAGTTGTGAGAAAATATATTGAGAATCAAAAAACTAATTAAAACGCGAAAGTGTCCCACGGGGATACTCCCCGGTGGGCGCATTTCGCTAAAATGTCTGATAAATCAGACAGCTAGCTTTCATCCCCCGGCTACAAGTTACATCTTCGGGGGTTCTCAGCATCTTTCCGATAGCGCTTAACCTCACCCCGATAAAGCTGTGCTTTATCTCCCCTCTCCGAACTCACAAAGAGGGGTTGGGGGTGAGATTTAAACCTCATAATAAATAATAAGGAAATTTCTTTTATAACTCTCAGCAGAACCTATCTGAAACGAACTGTATTAAGTTAAAGACTAGTGCATTTTGTCAATTCCCCTAAATACAGAAATCAATTTGCGTAACAATAATAAATATAAAAGGAAGAGGTAAATTCAGCTTACCTCTCCCTACGACTGTTAAATTATTAGAATTCTGCCTCGTGCCTTATTTTCCAGGCAGGTCTATTAAATTAAAGAACAATGTCGCTTGCCACTACTTGTGGTGCGCCTGCCAATCGAATCTCCAAGTTAGCCGATAGATTTCCATCAGTGTTAGCTTGAAGAATACCTCCTGAATAACGAACCTGACCTGCGCCGGTGAATGCGGCAGCCCCAATGAAAGTGAAGGTTTGGTTGCCCCTGATAGTGGAGTTGGCGTCGATATTAGATAGATCGATTACATCACCTGGCAACTTACCGTTTCCAAAAAAGTCAGTGATAACATCCCGTGAAGAACCAGCAGGACTATCTGAAACTGAGTTGAACTGGAAAGTATCGTTACCCGATCCTCCAGTCAGAATATCAGTCCCACTAGCGCCAACGAGGCGATCGTTGCCAGCACCACCGAGAAGGGTATCGTTGCCAGCACCAGCAGTAAGGACATCGTTGCCACCACCGCCAACGAGACTATCCCTACCACTACCACTGGTAAGGACATCGTTGCCAGCACCACCGATAAGGGTATTGTTGCCATTACCAGCAGTAATGACATCGTTGCCACCACCGCCATCGATGCGATCGTTGCCACTACCAGTGACAAAGACATCGTTGCCATTAGTGCCGTTAATCACCTTGTTACCACTACCGCTGACTTGGACAGAGTTGTTAGGAAGACTGACGGTAATGTTGTTGTTGGGAATAATGCCAGTGAGATCGGGAAAGATTGCCATAAATTAGCTTCTCCTGAGTTTAGAGGGTAGAAATTACCTCGTCACTTCACCATCAGAAAACGGTGTTGCTGATTAAGAGTATGAATTTCCTTTACCCCCAAGGTGCAAAGGAAATAGTTTCAAACATTAAACTTTTGAATTTCACACTTTTATTCAACAATGCCGAGAAAATAAGGTAAAGAAATAACGAGTGATAAGAGATAACTGAACCACACTTGACTTGGAACAGATTTTTCTGTTAAGTCCAAAGATTTTAGAAGCACTGTATATGTTGATGAGTTTGGCATCAAAATCGTGCCAAGGGTCATTTCTATATCCTTGTGCTTTATGTATTCAGTGGTTACAAGTACTAGGCTGCTAGGGAACAAGCAGATTTTATAGTACAGAATCGCATAGCTATTTACGATGTTTTTACTGTATTCACAATCACAAGATTATGATATTACCCTCAAGGCTACTTTTTTGGATCTATAAGAAATAATAATTAATCCTCTTTTGTTCCTCTCGCCCACAAAAAAATCTGAAACCTTTGCTTAGATAGGGTTTTGTAATATATGTAGGAAGAATAAAGTCATGATAGTACTCTGGGGGTAGTTTGTTTTATTTATAAAAAAAAGTGGCATTACATTAATTACCACTTTTTATTATAAATTTCTGATGAATTTTAACGAGGTAGAGGTAACCCTGTAACGGCTACTGCTCCGGCGATCGCACTGGCACAGAGCGAAGTCAGTGCTGTCCCCAATAACCACCAAGCAGCATTTGCAACGGTTTTTTTGGTTTCTTCAGCTTGCTTTTTAGCTTGTTGTTGGATCGCTTTCAGACGCTTTTGTGTTTCTTGTTGAATGCGTTCGGCTCGTTGTAGTACGCCATCTCGCGCCGCTTCTATTTGGTCGATTATCCTATTAGCATCCTCTTGGGAAATATCCTCACGAGAACTGATGACAGCAACTAGGGTATCACGATCAAATTGACTGAGGCGATCGCGCAATGCTTCAAATCCGGCTTGGGGATCGTCGAAGACTTTTGCAAAGTCTTGCTTAATACCTTCATAGTTGAGTTCGGAACGATCCAGCGAGTTGAGATAGTTACGAACTTTAGCAAAAACTCCATCAAGCACCGATTGGACTCTTTGCTGGATTTGCTGGAATTGTTCGACAATGGAGGTGCGAACCGACTCAATTTGATCCACAATCCGGTTAGCCTCTTCTTCTGAAATGTCTTCCCGTTGGGATAAGAGCGCCACAATTGTCGAACGATCCAATTTGGAGGCGCGATCGCTTAAACTTCCAATTCCAGCGCGGGGAGAAGACAGCAGCAATTGCAAATCGCGTTTAATTGCTTCTGGGTTGAGTTCTTCTTTGTTAGTGTTACGCAGATATTCTTCCAGATTGGCTTCAAAATCTAAAGCTTGTTGAGCAGTCCGCTTGGCTAAACGTCGTGGCGCTCTCACAATACTAGCGATCGCATCTTGTGCTTGATCGATTATCTGATTAACTTGCTCTTGGCTCAAGTCTCCTCGTTGACTCACGAGTTTAACCAAGGTTTCTCGATCGACATTAGATAAGCGATCGCGCAGTGCTAAGGCTCCTGCTTTGGGATCATCGAGTAATTTTTCCAAATCGCTCTTGATACCTTCGGGATCAAGTTCTTCTAAGTTGGTATTGCGGAGATATTCAGCAACCGCTTTTGTAGTTTTTTCGTACTGTTCTCTGGCTTGCTGCGGTACTTGCAAAATACTATTTCGGACTGCTTCAATCTGATCGAGAGTTTGGTTTATCTGTTCTTCGCTCAAATCTTGACGCTGACTGAGCAATTGTACTAATGTATCCCGATCGAATTGCGATAAGCGCGAAGTCAAAAGGCTAATTCCAGCTTGGGGATCGTCTAACAAAATTCTAAACTCACGTTTAATACTTTCGGGATTGAGTTCATCTTTGTTAGTATTCCGCAAATAATCTTCAACTCTTTGGCGCAGTTCATCTGCTTTAGCTTTTGCTTGTTCTTGCAGTTCTCTTGCACGATTTAAGAAATTATCACGGTTGCTTTCGAGTTGACTAACAATATTATTAGCTTCCTCTTCGCTGATATCTTGACGCTGTTGCAACAATTGTACATAAGTATCGCGGTCGAATTGCCCGAAGCGATCGCTTAAATCTTCAAACCCAGCTTCTGGATCTTCTACCAACTTCTTAAAGTCGCGTTCAATACCTTCAGGGTTGAGTTCTTCTTTCCCCGTCGAACGCAGATAATCTTCAATGCGGCTGCGGAAATCTTGCCCTTTTTCTCGCCCTTGGGCTTGTTTTACAGTTTCTAAAACTTCCGAGCGATCGCTTTCCATTTGTTCGGAAATTTCTTTCACCCTAGCTTCACTGATATCACCTCGTTGCTTCAGCAAATTGGCGAAATATTCTTGATTTATTTCTTCCAATTCCCGTCTCACAGTTGTCGGATCTGCATTAACGTCATAGATGAGTTCTTTAAATTCATCTTTTAAGGTAATGCGGTTAAAATGCCAAGGAAAGGAATTCAATATGTAATCTTCTACATCTGCCTTAATTGTGTTTTCGGGTGATATGGGCAAGCTTGCAGATACTTGCTCAGTTGCTTGTTCTCTAAGCTTTTGTAATTGTTCCGTGATTTGATTGACATCGACATCTTGAATTTTTCCTTTCAGTTTTTGCAACTGATTAGTAATTTTGTTGATATCAATATTGGAAAGGTTGGTCTGATTTAGCACTGCTGGTACAGCCGCACTCAAGCCATATCGAATAGCTTGCTTGATTACACCATTGCCGTTTCCAGCTCCGACTGTAACCAGTTGTTGAAGGCGTTCACCTAATTGCTCTGAATTCAATTCTTCAGGTGTTGCAGACTTAAGTAAATTAATTACTTGTTCTGTGGAATTGCTCGGATTTAAAGCTTGTTGCCAAGCTCCTTCAAATTGGTCAGCTATGCGGTTGATATCTTCTTGAGATAAATCTGTGCGACTGCTAATTAAATCAACAAATGTTTGACGATTTATGTTTTGCAATAAATCGTTATTCGCAACAGATTGCAAATCTGTATCTTTAAGAAGCTGGTCAAATTGGTTACGAATTTCTGCGATATCAAGCTTTGGTAATTGCAGAGAGCCTAAAGAACTTTGCAGTGTATTTCTAATATCTTCGGGATTAAAACCTGAAGTTAATTCTCGTCGGACTGCGGCTGTAATATCTTCAACAGTAGAAACTAACTGTTTTTTCGCAGTATTAGCACTGATACCAGCAGTTGCTGTACCCATCAAAGTTTGAAACCCAGAAGTGACAGTACTAGCGATAGAACCAATAAAAGAACCGACTGCTGATGAACCAAACCAAATTACCAGTGAGAAATAGGTAGCCCAGATTACTACACCGATAATTGAACCTAGAAATTGGCTTTCGATTAAGCTAAGTTTTACCGCTAGAAAACAAGCAATAAATAATGCAATACTAACGGTTAGTAACGCCCAAGCACCAATTTTGGTTTGAACTGAACGAATTTTACTACCCAAACTTTCTGACTCATCATCAGAATCTGAGTCAATTTCCCAAGATGAAATTCCTACAGCGACTGAAAAGTTAGTCAATAATAATTGAAAGGCAAATGCCATTAAAACTCCAGCCACCAATGCTACCAAGAATTTAGGTCCAGAAAAAAGAACTGATGCTTCTTCTGGAGTTAGTGCCTCCTTAGCTATTATTGGCGCTAATCCAAAAGATAGCCAGTTCCATCCCCAACTAGTTAAAACACCTTGAAACATAGTATCTTCTCACTTGCAGTCAATTAAATAACCATTGGTAAAATGATCTATTTATCAATTTACTTACCTGTTAGATAAGCTGACACTTTCTTAGGTAATAAGTTTGCTTGTCAAAAGTCGTATCTTACAAAAAATAAATCTTTTTACTAAAGAAAATAATGTAAAGTTTGGTGATTTTATATTAATTTTTTTGAGAAAATTCTTTCATTTTGTAATAGTAAAAAATGCCACCAAAAGTTTAAATTAATACATAGATAGATATTTTTATTAAAGATTAAATTTAATAGATAGGTTATTAATAGAAATTTAGCTAATTTTAAAATATTAATTTTAGAGATTGTTTTGATAAATTAAATAATCAACATCTAATTTACATCAAGCATAAATTATTTGATTATTTAAATTTGTTCCTATCTTTAGATACAGGCACGTATGTCTAATGATAGAGATAAAATTTCTTCCAAGCGATTGATGAAATATAAACACAAAGATGTATTAATAAGGTGGTTAGGAGCTATAAATTAGTAAATAATTAATTTTTGCTGAGGAGAAAGACTAATGGTTGTAGGTGTACATAAACGTGGTGTAGGTGTATTTTCTCATCGTCGAGATGTTGAACATGCCCTACATGAATTAAAAAAAGTTGGTTTTGACATGAACAGAGTCTCTGTCATCACCCAGGATGGAGACAAAGATGATATTGCTGGGGCTGAAGTACGCGATCGCGTGGGTGATAAATCTGACGAAGGCGCTAAAGTCGGAGCAGCTACAGGTGGCGCTTTGGGCGGATTGACTGGCTTATTAGTCGGTCTTGGTACTTTGGCAATTCCTGGACTCGGGCCAATTATGCTGGCTGGAGCCGCAGCAACAACCTTAGCTACTACTCTGGCTGGCGCTGGTATTGGTGCAGTAGCTGGTAGTTTGCTTGGTGCATTAGTTGGTTTAGGAATTCCCGAAGAACGAGCCAGAGTTTACGACGAACGCGTAAAACGGGGACACTATTTAGTCATCCTAGATGGCACAGATACAGAAATCGCCAGAGCAGAAGCAGTTCTACATCAGAGTGGTGTCGAAGAGTTTGGCATTTATGAGAACCCAGATGCTAAAAGGGTAACTGCTGATTATGTGCCTCCAACTTCTAATATGGCTGATGTTGGCATTTATAACAACCCAGATCCTAGAAATGCAACTGCTGATTATGTCCCTCCAACTTCTAATGTGGCTAATAGTGGTGTTGCAAAACGCGCGATTGGAGTCTTTTCTCATCGCCGAGATGCAGAAGCAGCAATTACAGAATTACGAGATGCAGGTTTTCCCTTAAATACAGTCTCCATCATAGCCAAAGATGCAAAGGGTCAGGGGATCGCTGGTGTAGATGTAGATAAAAATGTCGCTTCAGGTAATAAAGCAGACGATGGTGTAAAAGCTGGAGCAGCTACAGGTGGAGTCGTAGGCGGCTTAACTGGCTTATTAGTTGGTCTGGGAACTTTAGCAATTCCTGGAATCGGGCCTGTGATTGCAGGTGGTGCAGCAGCGACGGCTTTAGCATCAACAGTAGCTGGCGGTGCGATTGGTGCAGCAGCTGGCGGTATTGTTGGCGGACTCGTTGGCTTGGGAATTCCTGAAGACAAGGCGCGAGTTTATAGCGATCGGTTCCAAAGAGGCGACTATTTGGTAATTATCGATGGTACCGAAGCTGAAATTCGCAAAGCTGAACCCATTCTCAATCGTAGAGGCATTCAAGAATTTGCTATTTATGATGGTACTGATTTAGCCGAACATCGCCCAGGTTTAGATCGAGTAACGCATCACGAAACACCAGTTGTGAATAGTGCTCCAGCAGTTGTCAATAGCGATCGCACCAATTATTCAACAGGTCTTCATGGAGACGATCCTGCTGTAGTCATTATTGACCGGCGTGATGAAACACTCTAACTCTAGGTAGTTGTCACTCACACTAATTTGCTTTAATTTAAGGAGCAAGAAGATAAATTTGCTCCTAACTTAAGAAACTTGCTCCTTACTTCTGCCGTGAATATCCACACACTCGACAAGTTTCACTTTCCGATTCAGAATTAAACCTATGCAAAAGCTAACTCCCTTCTTAATTAGTTCACTTTTAATTTTTGGTGTTGCTGCTTGTGATAACGCTTCTAAAACAAGTGAATCTGCACCCAATAATCCTAACGAAGCTCCATCATCACCGACTGCACAAACAACAACAGCTTCTCAACAAGACGCTCAAAGTGATGTTCGCAAAAGACAACTTAATTCTGATATCCGCGCCCGCGAACAGCGCAATAATACAACTGGTGGCGATGCACAAAGAGCTACAGGCGACCTAGCAAGTGAAGTTCGCTCCAAGTTAGAAGCTAACATACCCAAGGGTCAACTAACAGTTGATGCAACAAAAGATGGGATTGTCACTGTCGCAGGAACTGTGAACAATCAGAAGGAGTTAGCTAAAATTGAACCTTTATCTAAACAGATTAAAGGTGTCAAAACTGTAGTTGTTAAAGCAACTGTTATTCCTCCAACAAAATAAAGCAGCTAACAACAAATTCAACTGAGTAGGTAGGCAAAAATAAATTTAGATGCTCCTGCTCAATCTTAGTGGTCAGTTATATTTATTACTGACTACTAAGAATTGACAACTGATGACCTGAATAATTATATTTATTGATGCTCACAGTTATACAAGTTTTTACTTACGGAAAATATAAATTATGGAAACCGAACAACAGCAACGTGAATCCATCAATGCCTCCTTTTCACAAGGTACGCTAGCAATTGAAGGTACAGATACTGCAAACTTGCCAAAGTTACCACCAGCATCTGAACCGGAATCTCAATTGCAGCAAATTAGCAGACAAGTTTCTCAATTTTTGGAACAATTACCCGAATATTTAGGTAGGTTTTTTAGCAACTACAAGCAGGCTCTAACAACAGTTGGTTTGATTTTGGCGGCGATTGTTACAGCCAAGCTAGTATTAGCAGTATTGGATACAATCAATGATATTCCATTACTATCACCGACTTTTGAATTAATTGGAATTAGTTATGGCACCTGGTTTATTTCCCGTTATCTACTGAAGGCTTCAACTCGGCAAGAATTAGCCGATGAAATTCAATCACTGAAGAACCAATTTTTAGGCGAATAAATTTATCAACCATTAACTAGTACACTATGGCGTAAGTTGGTCTAATTTTAACAATTTGCTTAAGCCAACCTTTACTAGCCTTACCAGACTAGTCTGTATCGTTCACTAATTACATATATACAATCTAAATGTTCACATTCCCGACTTCTTAGACAAGTCGGGAATTTTGTATTTTATTTCGGATACAAAACGCACTAGGGACACAATAATATTCATTGCTATCATTGTCAACTTCAGCTACAACGCTTGTTTTAGACGATGAACGGAAATTACATGTATTGAGCCTGACTTGAGATTAGTCTTTTAAATACATCAAAAGATAGAGAGTATAAGATTATATTTAATTTTAAATCACTTCTAAAGATAGTAGATTGAAGATGAAAAACAACCTAATCTAGGCTTTGAGGTTATTTAATAGATTCTTTAATGAGGACATAATTTATGGCTAATGAACCAGTTAATCAAGGTATAGATTCATCTGATAGAGCTGAAGTAGATACATACGATCGCGGCATTATCCCAGCTGAAACAGCTGCTCGGATCGAAAGAGAGGGAAATTTGTACAAAACACTCCCTACAGAAGAAAGGGAGGCAGATGCACCTACCGATGACCAAACCGATCCAGACAGTATACGCACCACTGACGGATATACCGTGGACAAAGAAGGTTTGTTAAACAACTATGCAGTTGAACCGGAAATGTACTACGAAGAACCGGGTGATGCACGCAAACAAGCAGCAGCCGAAGCCGCCCAACGTGTTGAAGAACTCGGAGAAGTTAATCAGGACGAGGAAGGCAAGTTGACCGAAAATAGTGATACACGCGGTAGAGGCCCAGGAATAATTTAATTACAATCATCTCTTTTTGCTGGGTGTAATTACAGGTGAGAAGGCTAAATAAGTGTTTTGTAGAGATGCAATGATTGCGTCTCTACTTGTATTTATGGGCTATGAGACCAATATTTCGAGAAGTACTAGTGGTCTGTCCCATTAATTTTGCAGGGCTGCGAGATCCCCGACTTCTTCAAGAAGTCGGGGATCTGAACACCACCAACCTCTGAAAACTTTTGGGACAGACTGCTAGATAATCAACGGTTCAAGTTCACGATCGTGCCATTGTCGCTGATACCATTCGGCAACCAAGGGATGGATAATGAACTTGGGATGGCCTTCGCCTTTAACGTCAATACGTAAACCTGAGTAAGGTCGTCGCTTCTGAAAACCTTGACCATTGCGACCAATGAACAGATGCGATCGCGCCACTAATCTATTTTCATTTCCAAAAGTCTCCATCAAATCTGCTCCCTCAATCCGTTGGCGGCGCAAACTAAAGCCGCTACCGCCACAAACAATCCAGTGGATATGAGAATCAGCGTGTCCTGTATCCATTGTCTCCAGGTGTTCCAAGCAGTGGGCGTGACCGTTTAATACTAAATCGATCAAAGGACGCCCCTGATTTAGGGAACCTATTTCTTTAGCTACCGCATCCAGCACGCCACGAAGGCGATCGCGAATTATCAGAGTTTGTGCTTGTTGCCATTTTGTCGCTTCAGTTACATAAGGTGGATGATGGAAATAAATCACCCTTCCCCGAACTTCAGAGTTATTCCAAGATTCAATTAATTTTTGCTTGAGCCAGTCTAGTTGTTCAGTGTCAGTCAGGGTTGTTTTATCAGCAGCTAATTGCTTGTCGATATCAACAATAATTTCTTCAATCTGTGACAGCTTGGCGTGGTAGTCGTCTAATTGGTCAGCCTCAATAGGGTTTTCTGGACGAAGCTTGGCTGAGATTTCAATGATTTGTTGCTTTTCTTGCTCTAAATCTTCACGACGTTTTTGTAAAGTTCTGCGATCGGCATCGCCTTGTTTTGTTTTAGGTAGAGGCGGTGGATCGTTAAATGTATTTGAATCCAAGGCAAAGAAATCAATACCGCCATAGCGAAAAGTGTAGTAGCGATTGGGAAGGCGGGTAAAATGCCCAGGTTGATAGCTCAGACAATCACCTGTATCTGTTTTAGCTGTGTAATACTGATTTAAATGATTATTTAACTCTCCTGGAAGCTGAAACGCCTGAAGATAGTCCAGAAATGCTCGTGCGTAGGCTTCACCTGTTCCTGAACCATGCAAGCCTACATCTAGGTCTAAGCGCGATCGCAATAGGCGGCGAATGGGTAATGTTGTCAGAGAAGCCAAGCTCAATAGAATCGGCAAGTTATAGTAATCGTGATTACCCGGTACAGGTAAAATGGGCAGCTTAAAAATCATCTGGTCATAAGCAATCTGTCGGGGATGCTCTCCCCCCAAGAGAAACTCTCGATAAGGCTGGATGAAGTTTTGCTGATAGTATTCACTCGATCCCACTAAATAGATCACATCCCCCGTATGCAGCATAAAACGGGATTCGCTGTGATGGGGCAACATGAGTTCAGCTACCTTTCGCTGGGGGTTGTGTCCCCGGTGTTTGCCGGAACCACTATCACCTACAACTAAAAATGAGAACTCAGAATTGTCTGTTTGTCCATCCTGCAACACCAGCCGAGTTTGGTCGATGTTCCGTTCTGCAATTAACGGATCTTGCCACCGTACCCGTTGATTCATTTTACGAATTTTGTTAGCGATCGCTGGATCAGATACAAGTTTCAATGCAACCTACTCCTGAGTTTTTTACAAGAGATGATCAGGGCGATGAGGGCGATGAGGAGGACAAGGAAGAATTTACTTCCCTATCTCCCTCTACTCGCTCATCTCCCCCTGCCCCCTGCCCCCTGCTCCCTGCTCCCTGCCCTCACTCCTTTGCAGTGTCTTTCATCTCAATAGTCAGATTAGGGAGTCCCTCTAGTTTTTCGGTAGGCTCAACTTCTTCTACTAATGGCACAAAAATCTTCAAACCTGCTGGTACACACTTAATTTCTACTGGTGTTGTGCCTACTATTTCACCATCTAAAACAACCTTTTGCGGTGGCTTAGTTGTAATTTTAAATTCTTTGGCTCGCAGAAAGCCAATATCGTTGCGATCTACAGCGTTACCTGTAGAAGCCGTTTGGAATAGATGAAACGTAGCTGCGATCGCTCCTGCTTTGTTAACTGGAGCTACAATCGTTAAATCTAGTAATCCATCATCATAAATCAGACCGGCTGGCCCTTGAGCTAAAACTGAAGTAGGAGGCGCGGCATTGGCTACTGTAACTGCACAGGCACTAGTCTTAATTATCCGATCTTCTGTTTCAATTTCAACATCAAAGTTTTTTAAGTTTCTCAATTGTTGAATTCCAGCGAAAACGTAGGCCATCATCCCAAAGCGATTTTTAGCGTCCCTGTCTGCCAATTCTACAGTTTCAGCTTCAAAGCCAATACCTGCCAAAAGTACCATTGGCTGATCGTTGCAATAGGCTACGTCTACATGGCGGGTTCCTCCCTGCAAGATTGTCTCACATGCACCTGCGATCGTGTCAGGAATTCCTAAAGCTGTAGCAAAAGCATTTGCTGTGCCTCTAGAAATGATCCCAAATGCAATACCAGTACCCACTACAGCCGCCGCCGCCGCTGAGAGAGTGCCATCTCCCCCCGAAGCAATGATTGCATCTACTCCCCTCGCTACCGCAGCAAAAGCTAGTTCGTCAGCGTCGATTTCTTCAGTTGTAAGATAAATATCTAGGTCAATATCTGGCTCTAATATTGTCCGAATTTCTGCCAGTTCTAAATCTGGGTCACCTTGACCCGCAACTGGATTGAAAATGAGGCAGGCGGAACGATTCATAAAATATAAAAGCTAAACTTAGATCACTAAAATACCAAACTCTTTTTAGCATTCTTGTGAAATTTCGGCTTCCTTCTCAGGGCTGGTTTACCTTATGTAAGAAGTTTAGAAGTCTTCTGCGTCGCAACATACCAATGCTGACGCGTATTTAAGTATCTTTGGTCTCTAATTAAACAATAAACATTTTGCCATGCGTCAATTATTACTAGTTTTAGCAAGTATGCTAACTTTCAGCAGTTTAAATACTCCCACCGTGACAATAGCAGGCACAACCCCTGATTTACGGGAGATGCGCTTAGTTCAAAAGCTCAACTGCAATAATCCTCAAACTCAAATAGCAATTGATGAATGCATAAAGTTGTCTTATCAGAATACAGATAACAAACTGAATCAAGTTTATCAACAATTGCTACCTACGTTAGATAGCTCTAGTAAACAGAAATTGATCGCTTCACAGGTAGCATGGATCAAGTTTAGAGATACCAGTTGTGAGTTTGAAATGAGTAGATATGAGGGAGGAAGTCTTGCCCCAACCATTTATTTTGGTTGTCGAGAAAATTCCAGTAAATTGCGTACCCAACAATTACAAGACTATCTCCAAAACCATATTTTAGGCAATGTAAGATATTGCTTGTAACCCGATTGTTACTCTGCTCGGTAGAAAGAATTTAAATTGTCCAGTTCGGAGCAATTAGCACATCATCTACAGGTTCTCCGTCATCGTCAAACTCAATTTGTTGCCAACGGATAACCGCCACATCTGGAACAATTGACCGACCACCAAAAGTACAAGGCAACTCTGGAAAAGCATAAGCAATTTGCCTCTTTTTTGTGACTTCATTAAATCCTATCAGTGCGATCGCATCCCCATATAGGAATCTTGGGAAGTTGAGTTGATGAAGCAACTTGCAACCCAGGTTGCGATCGCCATCCAACAGTCAAAACTTGACAAACAGCTACAAACACTCAACCTTTTATTATAACACCGCCTTCAACAAGGGACTCAAGAATTAGCTAAAGTCCGCTCACAAGGAGCAATGAAAATCCATTTTCCCCATTCCCCCCTATTATTTTAGATTCCTAAAACCAGCTTTAGGTAAAGAATTGTAATCCAAAATCCCAAATTCAAACCCCAAAATTGGTATGAGTCCCTGACTACGGTAGTCTAGATGAGAGTGAATTTATCGCCTAGTTTGATATTAAGTTTTATGACTTCAGTTGTTTCTAGTCCTCCACGCACTATTCGGATTGGTTCACGCAAAAGCCAACTTGCTCTGGTTCAAACCTACTGGGTACAAGAGCAACTCCAGAAAAGATTCCCTGATATCATTTTTGAAGTCCACACCATGTCTACCCAAGGCGATAAAATCTTGGATGTAGCATTAGCTAAGATTGGCGATAAAGGACTTTTTACTAAAGAACTTGAAGTCGGAATGCTCAATCAAGAGATTGACTTTGCCGTTCATTCTCTCAAGGATCTGCCGACTCACTTACCTGAAGGGTTGACACTAGCAGCAATTACTGAACGGGAAAATCCAGCAGATGCATTAGTGGTGCATGAAAAGCACAAAGATAAACAAATTGATACATTGCCAGAAGGTGCGGTAATCGGTACATCTTCGCTGCGGCGGTTAGCACAGTTACGCCATCACTTCCCCCACTTTAGTTTTAAGGATGTGCGGGGGAACTTAATTACACGCTTGGCAAAACTGGATGCAGGCGAATACGATGCCCTAATTTTGGCAGCAGCAGGATTAGAGAGATTGGGAATGAGCGATCGCGTTCATCAAATTATCCCCAAAGAAATCTCCCTCCACGCCGTGGGACAAGGAGCTTTGGGTATAGAATGCCGGGCTGATGATAGTGAAGTGCTATCTCTACTCAAAGCGATCGAACATCCCGAAACACGCGATCGCTGTCTCGCCGAACGATCTTTTTTACGCTCTCTAGAGGGCGGCTGTCAAGTACCTATTGGCGTAAATACAGAAATATCTGGTGATAATTTGACCTTAACAGGGATAGTCGCCAGTGTCGATGGTCAAAAGTTTGTAAAAGATACCGTCACAGGGATTGCCAATAATGCCGAAGCGTTAGGCACAGAACTAGCACAAGTGTTGCGGGAACAGGGAGCGCAAGAAATTTTATCAGAAATTTTTGCGGTGATTCAACGCGGTTCCTAAAGGACTGACAAATAAAAAAATATCCAACTATTTATTGTGGGGTGAGTGACACGAACGCCTAGTAATCAAAGGCGCTCATGTTACCCACCCCACAAGATTGGATAATTTATTTCTTGTCAGTCCCTAAGCAATTGGGCAAGCCGATGTGATTAGATAAGAATTGATCGCTGTTGCACCAAAGATGTGCCAGACGCGACAAGAGTTAATTTGACAATATAGACTCAGGGAAGCAAAAATTACCATGCGGATTCTATTTGTTGCAGCAGAGGCAGCACCCATTGCCAAAGTAGGAGGAATGGGTGATGTTGTCGGGGCATTACCCAAATTTCTGAGAGAAATGGGGCATGATGTGCGGATATTTTTGCCTTACTATGGCTTCTTGCCAGACAAAATGGAAATTCCTAAAGAACCCATCTGGCGGGGAAATGCGATGTTCCAGGAATTTGCTGTTTATGAAAGCGTTCTGCCTGGTACTGATGTTCCCTTATACTTATTTGGACATCCCGCCTTCCTACCCCGCCACATTTATTCTGGAGATGGTGAAGATTGGCGATTCACATTGTTTGCCAATGGTGCAGCCGAGTTTGCCTGGAATTACTGGAAACCGGAAATTATGCATTGTCACGATTGGCATACGGGGATGATTCCCGTGTGGATGCACCAAGATCCTGATATCAGCACAGTGTTTACCATTCATAATCTTGCTTATCAAGGGCCGTGGCGTTGGTACTTAGAAAAAATTACTTGGTGTCCTTGGTATATGCAAGGACACAACACAATGGCGGCGGCGGTGCAATTTGCTAATAAGGTAAATACAGTTTCGCCCACCTATGCCGAGCAAATCAAGACACCTACTTATGGTGAAACATTAGAAGGTTTGCTGTCTTTTATTAGCGGTAAATTATCTGGGATTATCAACGGAATTGATACTGAAGTTTATAACCCAGAAAATGACAAATACATTGCCCAAACCTTCACTGCTGATAGCCTGGAGAAACGCAAAGCCAACAAAATTGCTTTACAAGAAGAAGTAGGATTAGAAGTTAACTCCAAAGCCTTTTTAATTGGGATTGTGACCCGATTAGTAGAACAAAAAGGCATTGACTTGATATTGCAAATCCTCGAGCGCTTCCTCTCCTATACAGATGCACAGTTGGTACTGTTAGGCACAGGCGATCGCTATTATGAAACTCAGATGTGGCAATTAGCATCCCGCTTTCCCGGACGCATGGCAACTTACTTACTGTATAATGATGCCCTGTCTCGCCGCATCTACGCTGGTACTGATGCTTTCTTAATGCCTAGTCGTTTTGAACCTTGCGGTATCAGCCAAATGATGTCTTTACGCTACGGTTCTGTACCTATTGTCCGCCGCACAGGTGGATTGGTTGACACCGTAAGCCATCACGATCCCGAAAATGCAGCAGGCACCGGTTATTGCTTTGACCGCTATGAACCGCTAGACCTTTTCACCTGTATGATCCGCGCTTGGGAAGGCTTCCGTTTCAAACCACAATGGCAAGAACTACAAAAGCGGGGCATGAGTGAAGATTTTAGTTGGTATCAATCTGCCAAAGAGTACGTGAAGTTGTACAGGTCAATTTACGGTTTGCCAGAAGAAGAGGAGACACCACAACCAGAGTTAGTGTTAAACAAGGCGATCGCTAATAGCAAGTCATAAACCTTTGTACATGTGTAGAGATGTATGCACCTCATTTTTTGAACTCATGATAAGTAAGTGGGTCAAATTAAATATAAAACCTTACCCTCTATCCGGCTTCCCTCTCCAAAGCATCGGAGAGGGATTGAGGGTGAGGTTTTTTGTTATATTTAATTACGTCTACCAACTTAGCATTTTTCAGATTAGCCTAATATCTGAACATGCTAATCATGAGTTTTTTTGTTTCTGAAGTAAGCTTTCCCATAACGTACCATATTTATAAGTGGGTTAAGCGCTGCTTTAAAAGAATGTTTGAAAAGTCCTCTTGTTGGTAACAAAAGGTTTTACATCCCCCCAAATCCCCTTTTTTAAGGGGAACTTTAACTCCGGTTTGCCCTAATTTATCGGGGATTTAGGGGGGATCAACAAGTGCCTAAAATCATAGTTAAACCTCATCTATTTTGAAAACCGTAGTTTTTGCCCTCACCCTAAATCCCTCTCCCAAGAAGGGAGAGGGACAACTTTGCGGCTCCCCTTCTCCCAAATTTGGGAGAAGGGGCTGGGGGATGAGGGTTTTTTATTTTCATCATGGAATATCTACAGTTTTCAAGATGGACGCGGTTTAACTACTTTTATGAACTGCATATAATTGCAATTATATTAAAACGACGTTCTGACATTTTTAATCTTAATTGATTATTTTTTATAATGGTTACACAAGGGAGTGTGTGAAGTATGTCACAATGTTTATATACCAAAAACTATAAAAATAAAAAACCGTAAAACTTCATCCGCAGGAGTAATAAGTAGGAGTTAGAACATTGATAGACGCAATGGACTTTTTTCACCTAAGTGCTGGGAAGTGGCGATCGCAACGTGCAACTCATCACCTGCCCTTTAAGCGCTCAGAAACAGGAGAATCGGATATACAGGTAGAAACTCTGGATGCCAATCATCCAGAAATCATTGAACTGTGCCAGTATCATCAGATTGACCCCAGCCTGTCAGTAGGCGGTTCGCGGGTACAATGGCTAGGCACAATGGCTTGGGATAGAGAAAATGATGAAAACCATCAAGGGAAAACCATATTTGCGATCGTACCTGATGGCGATAACCCAAGAGCTGGTAAATTACTCCGTGAAAGAGGTTACGCCGAAATTATGCCTGTAGTCGGTCTTTTTCACATGGATGATGAAGATGGGCTAGTGTTGACAACCGAATATGAAACAATGAGTTCCATTGAGAGATTCTGGTTCGGTAGCCCAAATATGCGAATGCGAACTAGTACAGTGAAACGGTTTGGCGGCTTTAGCACTGCATCATTTTGTACCGAAACCCGCATTGACACTTCTGTTGAGGCTTCTAACCCAGAAGAAGTAACAGAAAAACAATGGCCCGATGTTCTGGCAAAAAAACAGTTTTATTCAGTTTTGGGCTGGTGAATGATTCTTAAGCAGACCGATGCTTTTACTCGTGGCCGAGATTATCTGCATCAGGTACAGGGGTTTGCCCTAGAACCGGGTATGGTGGATGTGTTCGATAACGTGCGCGATCGCATCCCCATTTGTACTTGGATCGGCAATAATATTAACACCGTTAATGCTCAGATCAACACTTATCTAGAGCTTTGTCATGAGTGCTTTCATCCCCAAGAGCGTCGCCACATCCAAATTTTTGCAGTCCCCATAGCTCAATCCTTCGGCATCGATGGACTGTGCAACATTCTCACAAACCCAATCACTATTCTGGTAGATGTCGGTCGAGTTGCACCTAGAGACTGGTTTGGCATAGTCATCCATGAATACGCCCATGCCCATCTAGGAGACTTTGGTCACAATCAGCGATTTGCTAGCATCCTATCTCATCTATGTTTAGGACTAGGATTGGAACCACCCTACTGGGAGGCAGGGATGCAAGCAACCTTGCGTAGCTGGCCTCACTGTAAGTCAACCATAGATCCCCTGGAATTTTGGATAGGTCAAGGGAGTAGGGAGTAGGGAGATGAGAGACAAGAATTAATAACCATTCCCCATTCCCCATTCCCTACTCCCCATTAATTTCTTTTGCTATATGTTAAAAATTATTGCTTTATTTCAAAAAGGTGAAGCTGAATCTTTTAATCTGAACTATGTGAACAAAGTTTTTTAGGTAGTTATTAGGGTGAAAGCCGCACTCCCTTTATAGATTAGCTATGGGTTGAGTCCAAGAAGCTAATCCTTGTTTTTTGGAATAGTTAAATTAGCCTTAGTTAAGTTTCGTGAAATTTTATCAGAATCTGAAGTTTTGATACAACTACTCCCTTAAAATGTGATCTAAAGTTGTTAACTTTAATTAAGAATATGGAGGCTTTAGAGTGGCAATTCCTCTGTTAACATACGACCCTTCAAGTCAGAACCAGCGTGTAGCTGCATACGAAGTACCGGGTGATGAACAGCCCAGGATTTTTAGTACAGACAATTTGCTTTCTCCGTCAGATTTAGACGTTCTGATTGAAGCAGCATATCGTCAAATTTTCTTTCATGCCTTTGCTGCCGATCGCGAAACATTTTTAGAGTCTCAACTCCGTAATGGACAGATTACAGTGCGGGACTTTATTCGTGGGTTGCTGCTTTCCAATACCTTTAGGAAAAGCTTCTACGACCTCAACAATAATTATCGCTTTGTTGAGCAAGTAATCCAGCGCGCTCTAGGACGCGACCCATACAGTGAGCGGGAAAAAATTGCCTGGTCAATTGTAGTCGCTACCAAGGGTATTAGAGGGTTTGTTGATGAAGTCCTCAACACTGAAGAGTACCTGAGCAGTTTTGGAGACTCTACAGTGCCTTATCAGCGCCGTCGCATACTGCCATCCCGCGCTGAGGGTGAGTTGCCATTCAACATCAAATCTCCGCGATACGAAGCTTACCACCGGGCTAAGTTGGGTTTCCCCCAAATCATTTGGCAGGTAGAAGTACGCAGATTCCTCCCACAAGAGCAAAAGCCCAAGGCAGGCGATCCGGCTCTATTCTTGTCTATGGCACAAAGTGTCAATGCAACTGGCAATCCGCCACAAAGGATCTCGTCATTCAACATCGATATCGAAAAGTCTGTACCTTATCGGCAACTGGCTGGAATTAAATAACGATTTTTGTTCAACGGCTGTCTAGTACATCCATTTGATCATTTTATAGCGTGCATAAGTCTTGGGTTATGTAGGAGTTTCATTTAGGTATAACTAGTGGAACAGACTCTATCCCATGTCTGATGCACGCTAGTTGTTAATGGGTATTGGGCATTGGGCTTAAAGTGTAGTTCGTCTTTTTAACATCTCCAAAAGTTTTGTAAAGTGGCTGGGAGGGTTTGCTGTCACCTCAATCAACTCTCCAGATATGGGATGCTGCAATTTTAGTCGCCAAGCGTGCAGTGCTTGACCGGGTAAATTTACCCCCACTGAATGGCCAGAACTATAAACTCGGTCGCCGACAATGGGATGACCCATTTTGGCACTGTGGACGCGAATTTGATGGGTGCGTCCAGTTTCTAGTTGAAAGTGGATTAAGGTGAAGTTACCGAGGCGTTCTAGTACTTGCCAATGAGTGACGGCGACTCGTCCGCCTTGTTCAACAGTCATAATAGCCATTTTTTTGCGGTCTTGCGGATGGCGACCAATGGGTAAGTCAATTGTACCACTTTCAACTTTTGGCGCACCGTAAACCACGCCCAAGTATTCTCTGCGTGCGGTTTTAGCTTTGAGTTGGGCTTGTAGGTGATGATGGGCAACTTCTGTTTTAGCGATCGCAATCGCCCCCGTTGTATCCTTATCTAATCGATGGACGATTCCTGGACGTTGAACTCCGCCAATTCCTGGTAAATTGGGGCAGTGTGCTAATAGAGCATTTACCAAAGTGCCATCTGGATGACCGGGTGCAGGATGCACAACTAAACCTGCGGGTTTGTTGAGAATGAGTAGTTGGTCGTCTTCGTAGAGGATATCTAAGGGGATATCTTCTGCAAGGAGTTCTAAAGGTTGCGCTTCTGGTATTTCAAGAGTGATGCGATCGCCTAGCTTGACATTGATCTTCTTAGATGTGCAAACTTGATCGTTAAGTTGGACATTGCCCTGTTCGATTAACTGTTGGATGCGCGAACGGGATAAGTCTGGTAATTCTTGGGAAAGGTAACGGTCAAGGCGATCGTTGCCTTTGGTGTTGATGCAGTGTATCCTATCCCTGAAGGGAAGTAAGCTAGACGCTGCATCCTCTAGTGGAGTTGATAAGCGATCGCTATTTTCTTGGATTTGTAAATTAAATTCGGTCACAATTGCTCTAAATTATTAATTCCCCGTTCTTTAAGTAAAGCGCGGAATGCTTTAAAAGAGCGGTTATAAATCCTATCTACTCAAGTAAAACCTTGATTTTACCTTATTCCACAGAGGCAGACAAGAGTTTATGTATCCGCAAATTCTATTGCCTTATACCATTTCCCTGTGAGGCTGCGCCAAATTTTCTTTCTTTCTTTGTTTGTGTCCTTTGCGCCCTTTGCGGTTCGTTTTTCTTTCTTATACTTCAGTCCTAATTATGATTTAGCGCATCTTAAAACAGAATTGATAAGCTGTTCCACAAATAAACTTGCATAATTACGGCGCTCATGTTGCCCACCCCACAAGAGTTATATAAATTTTAGATATGCAAACTAGATGTGGTTTAGCTTATTAGCTGTCTTGTATTTGTTCTCTTACCGATTGTCGAAACACTCTAAGTGCTGAACTCATTCCTGTAGTTCGTGCTATTTCTACAAATCGGGGAATGAGTTCCGTGATAGAAAAAGTGGGAAATGTGGGGCTAATGAGAGACTTCACATATTGTTCACCTTGCAGCAAGCTAATTTCTAGGTTTTTGCTTTCATATCGCCAAATTTCAGGTACTCTCAACGCCTCGTAGGCACTAATTTGGGTTTTAGAGGTGACATCAATTTCAATCGCCAAATCAGGAGGAGGGTTAACACTTAGGTCGATCCTATCTTTCCCAATCATTAGCTTATAGTTTTGAATATAAAAACAATCATTCGGTTCAATACCTGCACTTATATCTTTTCGTTTAAAGGTAGTTGAACCTAAAGATTCCCAATTGAGATCGAGTTCATCTAGCAAGGCTTTCACCAAGTCTCCGATAATTACCTTACATCGCTCATGTTCTGGTAATGGAGCCATAATTTCTAACGTTCCTTGGCTGTATGCTACTCTACACCCGCGATGCTCTCCTAACTCGTTGATAATTGCTTCAAATACTTGCCAACTCACATCTTCCAGGATTATTCTTTGCCCTGGTGGAACTCGAATTTGTTTGAGTTGAAGAGTAACCATAGGATGTTAGTTGTTAAATAATTTTATTTTTACTCAAATTTGACATTAGCGAAAAGGGAATTTTTTCAAATTTGATGTAGCAAACGCCCAAAAAGCGATCGCTTAAATTCTTTTCATCTCTCCTCCTCCGTGTCCTCCGCGCCTCTGCGGTTCGTTATTCTAAATTTCTAACTTCTGGCGGTAACTCAAATAAACCATCTTCCCCAGCTTCAAAATCAATCACCTGATAGACAGCATCAATATTTAATTCACCATAAATATGAGGAAATAATTCGCCTATTTCAGCAGGTTCATAGCGAATTTTAGCTTGGACTTTATCAGAATTAATAAAAAGTAGTACCAATTCTTTTTGATTAGCAAAAAATCTCGTTGCAACGTTGAGTATTTGCGTTGACTTGGAACAATGTATAAAACCTTCACTCTCTAGCGAATCAGCGCGATAGCTACCGAGTATTTTCGCGTCTTCCCATTGTTGGCGTTTGGTAATGTGAAAGATAGTATTCATGTTGTTTTTATCAAGGTTATTTTATCTCAATAGGTTCATTTGGATGAAATTCAAGGCATACATTATTTGGTTTATGGCTATTAGGATATATAATTATTTTAATTTCTAATTTGCCTTTCTGCCAACCTTTACCATCCACTTTAAGAACCTGACAATCTTTGACAGCATTTAGTTTAATTTCACTAAAGGGTATGGACTCGTCTCCAGCAGATATACTGCCAAACAAACTACCAACTGAATCATTATTAATTTGAGTTTTATATGTACAAATTTTCTGACGCCATTTTTTTATAAATTGTCGTATAACTAACTCTCTTAATTTACTTACTTTATAAGTATCATTCTCAAATAAAATGACATCATCTCCACAGTCTAGAAGAATGAATTTATTTTTCATAGCAATATCTATACTGACAATTCAAAGTTGCCAGTCTATAATTTCTACTAAATTTTATCGTGATTTAATTAACAGTACTCTAGTATAAATACTGAATATAAAATGTAAAGAAACAATCTAAGCAGCATCAAGCGATCGCTCAACAATATTTCTAAATAAGTTACGAACAAAAAGATCCCCGACTTCTTAAAGAAGTCGGGGATCTGAGCCTCTCGGTATTGACAGATAAAATAGGATTCCTATAGCTAGACTTTAACCTTTGACTGGCTTGACTTCTTCTTAAAAATTAGAGCTAGTTTAACTTATTGATTTTTATCATTTGTTAATGTTACTCAATTTTTGGGAATTATAATAACGAACCTCTGAAAAGATTAAAGAGGTTTAGATATACAACCAGAGTGCAACCATGAATAAATTTAAATACTTATCTATTGCAGCATTGTTACTTACCATTTCTGCCTGTACACCTTCGCCAGAAGCCAAGTTAGAGCCTTCGTCATCTCAAGCAAATGCCGCCGATACTACTAACATTGAAGCAGTTTCAAAAGCAGTCAACGGCAAACTTAATCGCAAAGGTTGGGAATTTAGCGTCACAGGTGTTAAATATGCAGGATAGAAAATTCAAGGTAAGTACAGGACATACGAAGCAGCTGAAGTTTGGACAGTGGTTTCTGTAACCGTTAAAAACACAAGTGGCAAAAGACAACGAGAGGATGATGCATGGTTCCTTATTGGATTATCGAAATTAGTTGACTCAAAAGGCAACAAATATGATATTAAAGAGATGGAGTTAAAATATGATACTAATTTGCTAAGTAAACCTTTCTCTCAAGGTGAAGCTCGTTCTGTAGATTTCCTATTTGACACTCCTAAAGGTATCAAGGCAGATAAATTTTTAATTTTTGATAAGAATCTTGAATCCATCCCTTTCAAACTTTAACCAGCAATAGCACTATTTAATTTGTTCTCTTTTAAATCTCACGCAAAGGCACAAAGTTTTTCTCTGCACCTTTGCGTGAGGTTATAATTCTATAAAGTAGATGGAATACAAACATCTGGCGCACACAAACCACGAAATTCCAGCGTTGTCACCTCAAAGGTATCCAAATCTACGCAACGAATGGCATGATTATTAGTATCAGCAATATATAAATGTGAACTCCAAACACTCAATCCCGAAGGTTCAAAAAAACGGCTATTCTTACCTTGTCCATCTTGTAAACCAGTAGAACCATCTCCTAAAACTGTTTGACAATTCCCACTGGGACTCACTAATTTAATTTTGTGATTGTAAGTATCTGCTACCCACAGAAAATTTTGAGCATATTCTACTCCTAAACAGTGCTGCAAACGAACTTCTTCACCTTGTCCATCTACATCACCAAAACCAAATAAACCTCCACTACCGCAAACGGTTCGCACTTGATACGGTTCTACAATTCCAACACCACGAATTGAACTAACTTCACTGTCAGCAATATATAATTCATTACCATCGGTGCTGATACCGCTAGGTTGAGCAAAGGCAGATTCGGTAAGTGAACCATCAACACAAGCTTCTGCACCAGTACCAGCATAAGTTTTCACGATGCCAGTTTCTAAATCCATTTGCCAAACTTGATGAGGCCCAGCCATTGCAATAAACAACGTATTTCCCACTTTCACTAAATCCCAAGGAGAATTTAGCGCAGTTTCTAAACCAGCACCGCCATGAGGACGGATATTGCGGCTTTGTTCACCTGTTCCTGCGATCGCTTCCACTACTTGACGCTTTAAATCTACTCGCCGCAGTGTATGATTTTCTGTATCAGCAACATAAAGAATTTGATTTTCGGCATCATAAGCCATTCCCTGTGGTGCAAAAAATTGCGCTTCGTTAAAAGCACCATCAGTTAAGCCAGATTTTCCACTACCAATCAACTGTAAAATTTCCCCATCAAAGCTACTCATAATTAGGCGATGATGTCCAGAGTCAGCGATGAATAAACCCGTTGGAGTAGCTATAACTTTACCAGGAAAAGCTAGGGGTGTGATTAATGGTTGACGCTGTTTTTCTAAAGTCAAGCTAAGTTCTTGGAAGTTAATTGTGCCTTTGTCTTGGTGTTGCTGAATTAACTTTTGAATCAA
This sequence comes from Nostoc sp., assembly GCF_036917635.1. GTDB lineage: Bacteria > Cyanobacteriota > Cyanobacteriia > Cyanobacteriales > Nostocaceae > Nostoc. Next base: position 13,023 of record NZ_JBALCW010000056.1, on the reverse strand, counting down.
CTCGTCTAAAGTGTCACGATTTCCTTCACCAGAAATCTGGCCAATCACATAACCTTCTGGATCAATAATTATTAATGTAGGCCAAGCACGTACAGCATACTCTTCCCAAACTCGAAAATTGCTATCAACTAAAACTGGATGTTCAATGTCGTAACGTAGGATAGCTTGACGAATATTTTCTGTTTCTTTTTCGTTGTCAAATTTGGCGGAGTGAATGCCGATAACGGTAAGACTATCTTTATATTTTTGTTCTAAATATTTCAGGTTTGGCAGAATATGCAGACAATTGATGCAACAATATGTCCAAAAATCTAAAATTACGACTCTACCCTTGAGTTGTTTAATAGACAAGGGTTTATCAGTGTTGAGCCAAGAGTCATTTTGTGGTAATTCTGGCGCTCTGACACGGGGAATCATATTAATTCGTAATTCGTAATTAAGAGGATGCTTGAAAAGTCCCAAACTATACTATAAACGCCGCTTCCATTTCTCTCTCCTACTGCGCTACCTTGTACACACAAGTCTCTCGCAATTTACGGTTTATCGAATAGCCCAAAGAAACCTCACCCTGGTTCTGCTACGCAAAACCTGTCCGTTTCCTTAGCAAGGAGAGGGATGTCCGCCAGGACAGGGTGAGGTTTTTGTTTTGGGTAATTCGACGATCTTTGTGTACACCGTAGCCTAGAGGGAGAGAGGCTTTGAAACCCCCATTTACTTATAGGGAGGGGGCTACGCTATGAATTTACGAAATCATCTACCCTAGCTGTAAGCGACTCATCCGGTTTCATTCAACCAGTATTCTTGAAAACAATCTAACTGCGATCGCTGTATGCTTTCTTAAATTAAGTTTCATAAATTTTTTATCCTTAATTTCGTGTTTACTAAGATATTAAAAAGCTTTGATAAGCTTCAGAATATACTGTTAGTTACTATCTAATAAATGAACTTTTAGAAAATTTACACTTTGAAAAGACTTGACAAACTAACCACTATAGACATATCAGCGTGGGTACAACTAGCTAAAATTCAGGCGAAACAGGGACGAGTTAACGATCGCATTCCGCAATTAGCTTTGGCTAATCCTGGTTGGTTTGCAGTTCACATCTGCTGTAAATCAGGAAAAACTATCAGCCTTGGGGATACAGCTTGTGTTTTCCCGCTAATGAGCGCTATTAAGGCATTTTCCTTACTTTATCTGCTAGAACATTTTGGCGCAGAAACGGTTTTTGGCTGGGTTGGGGTGGAACCATCGGATGCACCCTTCAATTCTTTAGAACAATTAGTTAGCGATCGCGGACACCCCCGTAACCCTATGATTAATAGTGGGGCAATTAGCCTGTCTGATAAGTTACCAGGAAGGGACGCAAGCGATCGCACTTTGTTATTTTGTCAATGGCTCAACCAATTAGCAGGTTGTCAACTATATTTAGATGAGGTAATGCTGGCTTCAGTGCGATTAACCCGCTCAACAGCCAATCAAGCGATCGCAAACTATCTTACCGAAATAGGTCATCTAGAAAATTTGGAAACAGCACTTGACACTTATAACCAAATATGCTGTATTTCTGGACTAGTTGAAGATTTAGCTCTGTTAGGAAAATTCCTAGCTTGTGAAAATGGCTGTTTATTGGCACAAAATCGCCGAATTGTCAACGCTGTGATGTTAACTTGTGGACTGTATGAAGCTTCAGCCGAGTTTGCAGTTAGGATTGGTCTACCGATGAAATCAGGCATTGGTGGTGGACTTGTAGCAATAGTATCAGGTGAGGGAGCGATCGCTTGTTATAGTCCTGGGTTGGATAATATCGGAAATCCAGTAGGGGGGCTTGTGTTTGTTGAGGCTTTAGCGCAACAGTTGCAGTTGAGCATCTTTGGGTAAATGCTGCTTTTGAATGGGGAGAGAAATCATAAATTCTGTACCACTACCCACCTCAGATTTGCAAGTTAATCGTCCTCCATGTTTTTCGACTACAATCTGATGACTAATGGAAAGTCCCATACCAGTACCAACACCTGTTGCTTTGGTGGTAAAGAACATCTCAAAAATTTTCTCTTGAGTATCAGGAGCAATACCAGAAGCGTTATCAGCAATGCGGACAACTACCCAGTTTTTGTCTTGAAGTTCAGTAGCGATCGTAATTCGTGGTTTGTCTTGAAAATTTTGGTGTTCCTCCAAAGCATCTAGCGCATTGTTGAGAATATTCATGAACACTTGGTAAAGCGAACTAGAAAAACCTTCAATACTAGGAATATCACCATATAAGCGCTCAATTATAATGTCTTTTTTGATGCGGTTATTGAGGATAAGTAGAGTACTTTCAATGCATTCGTGCAAATCAACTGGATGGGATTCTGCTTCATCTATACGAGAGAAGTTTTTTAAACTCAAGACAATTTGGCGCACACGATCAGCGCCGAACTTCATTGACTGCAAAAGTTTGGGTAAATCTTCTTCGATAAATTCTGCATCAATTTCGGTGGCGTGGGCTTGTACGCTTAGAGGTAGAATAGGTATTTCTTGACGATAAGTTTTTAACAATGCTAATAAATCGTCTACATATTCAATAGCAGGATCTAAATTGCCGTAAATAAAATTTACTGGATTATTAATTTCGTGGGCAATCCCAGCTACCATTCGTCCTAAACTAGACATTTTCTCACTTTGCAGTAATTGGGTTTCTTGCATTTGCTGCTGAGATAAAGTAGCTGCTTGCTGTTCTGCCAGTAGCGATTTAACTCTGTACAAAAGTTGGTTAAATGCAGTAGCAAGTATCCCAATTTCATCTGTAGTCATTACCGGTGCTTGCAGGTCAAAATTAGATTCTTTAATGACTTGTTGCGCCACATTCGTCAGCACTTCAACAGGATGGGTAATGGTTCGACTCGTTAATAAAGCTAAAATACTAGCAATTCCTATTGACAACAAAATGCTAGCAACAATGATTTGAATTCGGATTTGGGCTGCTGTCTTGAAAGTTATCGTCGCTGCGTGTAATTCTTCATAAGAGGCATTAATGATATTGACTAGTTCATCAGAGATTTCATCAAAATCGAGTGCTAACTGACTATTGGTAAACTTTAACAGTCGTCGTTGAGCGATCGCAATTTTATTGTCAGTTAGAGGAGATAAATCAAGTTGCTCGATCAAATCGGCAAGTTGCTGGATATAAGTTTGGGTTATAAGTTCATAAGTTTTTAGAAGCACGGGAATATTATCCGTGTGCTTTTGGTTCCTATAATCGGCAGTTTTTATATAGGTTTCGAGTTCCAGCCAAACCTACTTAATTTCAGGTGTATGTACATTAGTAATATGGGCATATTCTTCTTTGTACAGCTTTGGATTTGACACTAATGGAATAAGTTGCTGTTGGTGCGTCCGGGTTTGAAGGATACTTGTCTGGAGACGATAAAGCAAATTGAGTTCCTTAAAGGCATTTTGTTGCTGCTCCAACGCCTCTTGTTGATAATGATCTCCTAAGATTAGCCCAATTGTGGTTCCGACAATTCCCACACCGAGAGCAAAAGCATAGCCAAATTTAATTTTGTTACCAACACTCAGATTATTAGTAATTTTTGACAACCAGCTTTTTTGGCTCGATTGAACCACGGGGATATGGTCGGAAACTGACGAAGAATCTGAACCTTGAGTCTGAAAAGCCATATTAATCCTAAGTAAGCAAGAAGAGTCAATCCTTACTTAGAATTCCCTAATTATTCAGTAAAATAGAGAGCGTCATTAAGAAAAAGCGAACTTGTACTGACTTGTACTGAGCATAGCCGAAGTAGCGAAGTCGAAGTATTGCGAATTGGTTTAAGGTAGGGCTATTTCGTTCTAAACAGAAACCGCCCAGAACTGAAGTTCTTTGGCTTTTAGCTAAAGTCCGTTAAAACGGACTATAACATGAGTCTTACTCGTCTAAAGACGAGTTTAGGACTTACGCACTGTACAAACGAAACCTCTTGTGTATTGACGTAAATAGGTCGTTTTAGCCTTTTACAAACCACCTGCGATCGCCAAAAAGTGGTTGAAAAATCTAGTCAAAAGCGTTGAAAAGCATATTTGCTATTTTGGTCTTTCTGTCAATGCGTAAGTCCTAGAGTTTCGCTATTAGACTCAGAATTCATTCTGAGGCAACCTAGATGAGAATGATCTAACCCTGGCTTTTAGGAGGGCTAACAATGGCTCTATTTTTCTCTTTCCTCAAGATTTTTTATGGCTGTTGCACTTGTTTTTTGGGGAATTTAGCCGATGGAGGTGTTACCGTTACGTCTGGCTGTGATTCGGGTTGACTTTCTGCTGGAGGCACAATTATTTCTGGTGCTGGAGACTGAATAATCTCTGGCAGTGTGGGTGGCAAACTAGGAGATGGTGCAACTGGTGTTTGTGGGGTAGGTATCTTGCCACCCTGACGGTTAAAAAATCCGCCAAGTTTAGATTTTTTTTGCCCAGGTGTAACTTTTTCCGGTAACGGTGTTGATTCAGGAGTTGGTGTTACCTCTGGCTGTGGCTTTGCTATCGGAGACTCAATTATTTCTGGTGGTGTCGGGGACAAGGTGGGAGATGGTACAGCCGTTGGAATTTCTAATTTTGGTTGTTCTGGCTGTATTTTGGATTCTTCGGGAAATTCCGTTTCTGGAATCGGCTGTTTTTCTACTTTGGGTTGTATTTGGGGTGTTTTTTCAATAGAAGGCGTAGGTGTGGGTTTAGGTAGAAGTTTATAATTCGGGTCTACAATAGAGCGCACCTCATCTGCTGTCAGTTCTCCTCTGACAATTCTCGACAAAGTATCTTTACCCTTGGGCTGGTAGTCAATCAATCTAACTGTAGTATTAAAGGCATTTTTGAGAGAATTTCCCTGATTATCGAGAAATTCCAGTTTTACCCAGTTTTTACCAGGTTTAAAGCCTTTAAGATAAACTGCTTGCCAGCGATCGAAAATAAAGCTTTCACCATTAATTGTCGAGCGGATACGCCAATCACTGAATTCGTCGTTAGGGTTTTCCTTGCCGACGAGGTGTAGAGGCGCGTTAGTTAGGTAAAAGTCCAGTAAGATTGGTTCTGCTCCGTAGCTACTTTGAGGGCGGCTGTAAGTTAGCAGGGGTAACTTGATATCTGGATTGTTGTCGTCGCTTTTGGTGAAGACGTGAAATGTTGTTTGGGCATAAGCGCCTTCATTTTTAAAGCTTTCATGCCAAGGACGGGAGGCGAAGACCCGCAGGGTATGAGTCCCTGGAGACAAGTCTGGTAAAACTAAGGGCTGATTCAGGTCGTAAACAGGGATATAAGGTTGGTTATCCAGAATTACATGTAGATGGGGACCTAGTTGTAATTGTGAATCCTTAAATATTGGTAAATCCTTAACCTGAAAACTGACTGTGGCTTTGTTGTCTTGGAGAACTTGATCGGCTTGGGGAGTAACAATTGTCACTTGTGGCTGATAAACTTCCAAAATTGTCCGCAGTTCTTGGATAACAGATGGTGGGGAAACTTCGGAAAATTGCTTTGAAATTTGAGAAATCTGTGGAGGGTTTTCTCTATAGTCAGTAGATACTTCTTGGCTACTCACTTTCTCGCCACAACTGGTCAAGCTTAATACCAGCACCAATGTCATCACCCACCTGAAAATCGGGAACCTCTCAGGGAGGAGCTTCTCTAACACTCTTTTCTGCCACGAGTTCATGCGTTGCACCCAGTGATCCTCTTCGAGAATTTACAGATTATTTTGGCTCAAACTGTCCATCTGGGACTATAGCCCAAAAGATGAAATCTGCCTCAAATCCGATAATTTTTCTTGTGTATCTCCGAAAATTTTAAAACAAGTCATATTCCTTACAGCTTTTTACTTACAACAATGGAAATATGACACAAATGTTCATGAGCAATAGCAGCCAAAGCTGGAACATCGGCTCTTACAGCCAAACTATAAAATTTGCAAATTGTTATTCTTTGTAAATTAAATGGATAATCTATTGACTTTTGGACAAAGGCTTTGAAGTTAAAAGGCAGTTAAGGCAGGAATTCCAGCAATATTTCAGCAAGTTTGAATTATTGTTAAAATATCTCCAACTATCTCCAACAAAGTACAAGTTAAGACTCTATAATTCAACGAGAAACAACAATCCACATCGGTCTTCATCGCGGCTTCAGCAAAATGGAATTTGCGGTAATGGTTAAGTTTGTGGTATTCATGATTCCTCATTCCTTATCAAGAGAGGAGGTCGAATGACAATAAGTCCTCCAGAGCGAGAGGAAAAAAAGGCAAGAGTAATCGTCGATAACGATCCAGTTCCAACCTCATTCGAGAAATGGGCGCAACCTGGACACTTTGACAGATCCTTAGCCAGAGGTCCCAAAACCACCACATGGATTTGGAACCTGCACGCACTCGCCCATGATTTTGATACACATACAAGCGATTTAGAAGACATATCCCGCAAGATATTCTCAGCCCACTTCGGCCACTTAGCCGTAATAATGGTTTGGTTGAGCGGGATGATTTTCCACGGCGCGAAGTTTTCTAACTACGAAGCTTGGTTAAGCGATCCGTTGAACGTTAGACCAAGTGCTCAGGTTGTTTGGCCCATTGTGGGACAAGACATTTTAAACGGTGATGTTGGCGGTGGTTTCCACGGTATTCAAATCACCTCTGGTTTGTTCCAAGTATGGCGTGGCTGGGGTATCACAAACTCCTTTCAGCTTTACGTGACTGCGATCGGTGGCTTGGTATTAGCAGGCTTATTACTATTTGCCGGCTGGTTCCATTACCACAAACGCGCTCCCAAACTGGAATGGTTCCAGAATGTGGAGTCAATGCTGAATCACCACTTGCAAATATTGCTAGGTTGTGGTTCCTTGGGATGGGCAGGTCACATAATCCACGTATCCGCACCGACCAACAAGCTTTTGGATGCAGGCGTTGCTCTTAAAGACATACCCTTGCCCCACGAGTTCATCTTGAACAAAGACTTGTTGACCGAGCTGTATCCCAGCTTTGCTGCTGGTTTAGCACCTTTCTTCACCTTGAACTGGGGTCAGTATGCTGACTTCCTAACCTTCAAGGGCGGTCTAAACCCAGTAACAGGCGGCTTGTGGATGACTGACATTGCTCATCACCACTTAGCGATCGCAGTTATCTTTATCATTGCTGGTCACCAGTACCGTACCAACTGGGGTATTGGTCACAGCATTAAAGAGATCCTGGAAAACCATAAAGGTCCTTTCACTGGTGAAGGCCACAAAGGTCTCTACGAAAACCTGACCACATCCTGGCACGCTCAGTTGGCTACTAACCTGGCCTTCTTGGGTTCTCTGACCATCATCGTCGCGCATCACATGTACGCGATGCCTCCTTATCCATATTTGGCAACTGATTATGCGACACAGTTGTGCATTTTCACCCACCACATGTGGATTGGTGCATTCTGTATAGTCGGCGGTGCGGCTCACGCTGCCATATTCATGGTGCGGGATTACGATCCAGTTGTGAACCAAAACAACTTACTGGATCGGGTGCTTCGTCACCGAGATGCGATTATTTCTCACCTTAACTGGGTGTGTATCTTCCTCGGCTTCCATAGCTTTGGACTTTACATCCACAACGATACAATGCGTGCCTTGGGGCGTCCCCAAGACATGTTCTCTGATACTGCAATACAATTGCAGCCAGTGTTTGCCCAGTGGGTACAAAACATCCACACCCTAGCTCCTGGTGGCACTGCTCCCAATGCGCTAGAACCCGTTAGCTATGCTTTCGGCGGTGGAATCTTGGCTGTAGGCGGTAAAGTAGCGATGATGCCCATTGCTTTGGGTACGGCGGACTTCTTAATCCACCATATTCACGCATTCCAAATACACGTTACTGTCCTAATTCTGCTCAAAGGTGTACTGTTTGCCCGTAGCTCTCGTCTGGTTCCAGACAAAGCAAACCTGGGCTTCCGCTTCCCCTGCGACGGTCCTGGTCGTGGCGGTACTTGTCAAGTATCTGGTTGGGATCATGTGTTCCTCGGACTTTTCTGGATGTACAACACAATATCCATTGCAATTTTCCACTTCAGCTGGAAGATGCAATCAGATGTCTGGGGAACCGTAGATGCAGATGGTGCTGTGACTCACATCACTGGTGGTAACTTTGCCCAAAGCGCCATCACCATCAACGGTTGGTTGAGGGACTTCTTGTGGGCGCAAGCTACACAAGTCATCAATTCCTACGGCAGTGCGCTGTCTGCATACGGTCTACTCTTCTTAGGCGCTCACTTTGTCTGGGCATTCAGCTTGATGTTCCTGTTCAGTGGTCGCGGCTACTGGCAAGAACTGATTGAGTCCATTGTTTGGGCGCATAACAAACTGAAGGTAGCACCAGCAATTCAGCCTCGCGCTCTGAGTATTATTCAGGGTCGGGCTGTAGGGGTAGCTCACTACCTCTTAGGAGGAATTGCCACAACTTGGGCGTTCTTCCATGCACATATCCTTTCAGTAGGGTAGCAATCAGCTTTCTACAAGTTAGGAGTTAGGAGTTAGGGGTTAGGAATGAAGTTAGGAGTTAGCGGTTAAGAATTAGAAATAAAAATTCTCAACTCATAACTGACAACTCATAAATCTCAACTCATAACTCACAACTCATAACTTCTAACTATCCCAGCTGGTATTTGATGGCTAAAGGTCAGAGGATTTATTAAACCTATGGCGACGAAATTTCCGAAATTTAGCCAGGATCTCGCACAGGACCCGACGACTCGTCGGATATGGTATGCGATCGCTACAGGCAACGATTTTGAAACCCATGATGGCATGACGGAAGAAAATCTTTACCAAAAGATTTTCGCAACTCACTTCGGTCACTTGGCAATCATCTTCCTGTGGGCATCCAGCCTCCTGTTCCACGTAGCCTGGCAAGGTAACTTTGAACAGTGGATTAAAGATCCCCTTCACATCCGTCCTATCGCCCACGCGATTTGGGACCCCCACTTTGGTAAACCAGCGATCGAAGCTTTTACCCAAGCTGGCGCTAGCAATCCGGTAAATATTGCTTACTCTGGTGTTTACCACTGGTGGTACACCATTGGTATGCGGACTAACAGTGAACTGTACACAGGTTCAGTATTCCTGTTGTTGTTCGCAGCTGTACTCTTGTTTGCTGGCTGGCTGCACTTGCAACCCAAGTACCGTCCTAGCTTGGCATGGTTTAAGAGTGCTGAACATCGCCTAAACCACCACTTAGCAGGTTTGTTTGGTGTTAGTTCTTTGGCTTGGGCTGGTCACTTAATTCACGTTGCTATCCCCGAAGCTCGCGGACAGCACGTAGGTTGGGATAACTTCCTCAACACCCCACCCCACCCAGCAGGTTTGGCACCTTTCTTCACCGGTAACTGGGGCGTTTACGCTCAAAACCCTGACACTCCTGGGCATATATTCAGCACATCTCAAGGTGCAGGTACTGCAATTCTGACTTTCTTGGGTGGTTTCCATCCCCAGACAGAATCTTTGTGGCTGACTGATATAGCTCATCACCATTTGGCGATCGCAGTTATCTTTATCGTCGCCGGTCACCAATACCGGACTAACTTCGGAATTGGTCACAGCATTAAAGAAATGCTGAACTCCAAATCCGGTTTAGTACCTGGTAGCAAAAGTGAAGGTCAGTTTAACCTGCCTCACCAAGGGTTGTACGACACCTATAACAATTCACTGCACTTCCAGTTGGGTATTCACCTAGCGGCTCTAGGAACCATCACCTCTTTGGTGGCACAGCACATGTACGCCATGCCTCCTTATGCATTTATTGCTAAGGACTACACAACTCAGGCAGCGCTGTACACGCACCATCAATACATTGCTGGTTTCCTGATCCTTGGTGCTTTTGCTCACGGAGCTATATTCTGGGTACGTGATTACGACCCCGAACAAAACAAGGGCAACGTCCTTGAGCGCGTGTTGCAGCACAAAGAAGCGATTATCTCCCACCTTAGCTGGGTATCTCTTTTCTTAGGCTTCCACACCCTCAGCTTGTACGTCCACAACGATGTAGTGGTTGCTTTCGGTACTCCTGAAAAGCAAATCTTGATTGAGCCTGTGTTTGCTCAATTCGTTCAAGCTGCTCATGGTAAAGTACTGTACGGCTTAGACACCTTGTTGTCTAACCCAGATAGTATTGCCAATACAGCATGGCCTAACTACGCTAACGTTTGGTTACCAGGCTGGTTAGATGCCATCAATGCTGGTACTAACTCCCTGTTCTTGACAATTGGCCCTGGCGACTTCTTGGTACACCATGCGATCGCTTTGGGTCTGCACACCACCACCTTGATCTTGGTCAAAGGTGCTTTGGATGCCCGTGGTTCTAAGCTGATGCCCGATAAAAAGGACTTCGGTTATGCCTTCCCTTGCGACGGCCCCGGTCGTGGCGGTACTTGCGACATCTCAGCATGGGATTCTTTCTACCTCGCTACATTCTGGATGCTCAATACCCTTGGTTGGGTTACCTTCTACTGGCATTGGAAGCATCTAGGTATTTGGCAAGGCAACGTAGCTCAGTTCAATGAGAACTCTACATACCTCATGGGCTGGTTCCGCGATTACCTCTGGGCTAACTCTGCTCAGTTGATTAACGGTTACAACCCCTACGGCGTGAATAACTTGTCTGTCTGGGCTTGGATGTTCTTGTTTGGACACCTAGTTTGGGCTACTGGCTTCATGTTCTTAATCTCCTGGAGAGGTTACTGGCAAGAGTTGATTGAAACCCTTGTTTGGGCGCACGAACGGACTCCTCTAGCTAACCTAGTTCGCTGGAAAGATAAGCCCGTGGCTCTGTCTATCGTTCAAGGTCGTGTAGTTGGTCTAGCTCACTTCACTGTTGGCTATGTCTTGACTTACGCTGCATTCTTGATTGCTTCTACTGCTGGTAAGTTTGGTTAATTCGACTGCTAGTTTTGTAGGTAAGTAATAAAAATCCCCTGCCGCAAGGTGGGGGATTTTTTGTGGGTTTTGGGTGGGAAGATGGGAAAAATAAAGAAGGGGCGGGCAAGATGCCCACCCCACAAGAAAAATAAATTATAAATAGTTTTTTATTCTGAAGTTTTTTATTCTGAATGCAAGAGCCAAAGTTGAAAATTTTTCGGAGAAGATTACCGCACTGGGAGTTAGATGGGGCGGTTTATTTCATTACTTTTAATACTTGGGAAAAGTTAGAACTGAGTCTACAAGCTAGAGAAATAGTTTTTAATTCTTGTTTATTTTTTGATAAAAACAGATATCAAATATTTGTCTTTGTAGTTATGACAAATCATGTGCATCTTCTGATTCAGCCATTACTTAAGTCGGAAAATGAGTTTTGGTCATTGAGTAGCATTATGAAAAGTATTAAAGGTTATAGCGCTAAACAAATTCCCAAAGTCATGAAACATATAGGAACAGTTTGGCAAGATGAAAGATATGACCGGATTGTTAGGAATGACCAAGAGTTTCAACAATATTGGGAATATATCAGACAAAATCCTGTAAAAGCAGGACTGTCATCAAGCCCAGAAAATTACCCCTTCTTTTGGCAACTCCCTGAATAATCTCACTCATCACTTCCCTCTTCTCTTGTGGGGTGGGCATCTTGCCCGCCCCTTTGTAGCCTTAAGTGTCAGTCTATAATTGACTATTGAAACAATTTAATTCTCTCTATTGCCTCGGCATATTTCTTTGTATCCCCTTGTTCTAAATGAAGGTTAGCAGCAAGCTGCCAATCTTTAATTGCAGCTTGCTTATCTCCTAAGTCATAGCGAACCCAAGCTCGATTATCGTAGGCATCAGAATTTTTTGCGTTTAACTGAATCGCTTTATTATAGTCTTGTAAAGCTCCCTGTTTATCACCTAAATTGGAGCGAACATTACCTCGATTGTTATAAGCAACATCAAATTTAGGCTCAAGCTTAATTGCTATGTTGTAGTCTTGTAATGCTCCTTGATTATCACCTAAATCTGCACGAACATCAGCTCGCCCTTTATAAATAGTGAATGGAGGAGTTAATTGTTTATTACCAATAACTAACATTGAGTTTGAAGTTCTAAGCTGAATTGCTGTGTTGTAATCTTGTAAAGCTCCCTGTTTATCACCATATTTATTCCGAAAAAACCCTCTACTACTATAGGTATCACCATCTTGAGGTGGATAAAATTTATAAAATTGGTTTATGTCTTGTAAAGCACCTTGGTTATCGCCAATTTCATGGCGAAGCTCCGCCCGACCAATCACTATCACGGAATTTTTAGGGTCAAGTTCAATTGCTTTATTGTAGTCTTGTAAAGCACCCTGTTTATCCCCTAATTCACTCCTAAATATAGCGCGGCTTGTGTAAGCAGATGCCTCTTTAGGGTCAAGTTCAATTGCTTTATTGTAGTCTTGTAAAGCACCCTGTTTATCCCCTAATTCACTCCTAAATATAGCGCGACTTGTGTAAGCAGATGCCTTTTTAGGGTCAAGCTCAATTAGTTTACTGTAGTCTTGTAAAGCACCCTTTTTATCCCCTAATTCAGTCTGTAAATTAGCGCGACTTGTGTAAGCATATCCAGTTTTAGGGTCAAGCTCAATTGCTTTATTATAGTCTTGCAAAGCACCCTGTTTGTCACCTAATGCACTCCGCAATTCAGCGCGACTTGTGTAAGCAGATGCCTTTTTAGGGTCAAGCTCAATTGCTTTACTGTAGTCTTGCAAAGCACCCTGTTTATCCCCTAATATAATCCGGGATCGAGCGCGATAGTCGTAAGCCAAAACACTTTTAGGGTCAATCTGAATTGCTTGGTTCGAGTGTTGTAACTGTGCTTTTTGATCGCTAGTCGATAAAATAAACCTTAATAGATAGTTATCCTTATCATTAGGGTTAATTTGAATCGCTTTTTTGTAATCTTCTATGACCCCTGATTCATCGCCTAACTTATCACGAACTTCACCCGGATTTCTCACAAAGCTTGAAGAAATAGGGGTCAAAAACTGCCAAAATGTATATTGCAAAAGAATTCCAGCAGTTTGAAGTATGACCCCA
>NZ_JBALCW010000055.1:0-2517 GCF_036917635.1 Nostoc sp. | reverse complement strand
GGTGAGCCTTACTGGAACGGATACCTGGGGCAGTGGCAGGTGTGGATTAATTTTCAGTTCGGGTGTACACCTGTGGTGTGTGATTGGCTGGTGGCGGTGTAAGGAAGCTCCCGTTGTGTTGTTATCCGGCTTGCTGGTTTAACCAAACTGGCTGTTGCCGTCGTGCCTTTCGACTTACAACGGGCAATAAAGTCCTCCCACATCTTTTGGTCACAGTTAAAAGATGCTGGGACATTTGTTGGTTGAGTAGATAAAACACAGTTTTGACCATTGATTGTTTATGGGAATTCTCCATACAGGTTGAGATGTTGAAGCATTTATAGTCAACACCTGTCATTTGGCGACAATCTAAATCCATTGGGCAATACATATTCTAGCGATCGCACCCTCATCACTCATCATCATCTGGCAAATACAACCCACTACTATCAGTCGGTCTAGCGTGCAGATACATTTCCGTGATGGCAACTGAACTATGCCCCAGCGTTTTTTGCAACAAGTGTATGGGCGCTCCCCTATCTAAGCTATGGGATGCGTGGCTGTGTCTAACCGACTTTCCGCACTTCATCGTGTAATATGCGTAGATTTCCCATAGGTGGAAAAAAATGGTTAAATCAACAACATAAATCGCCAATGGTATTCAATATTAATACTTAATAATTTGAACATTATTAGGAATTTTTATTGAAAAGATAGATAATACATTTTGAAGTGCGGAATGTGGGGTCTAAGCCAGTGGGGGCTAACATTCCCCTCAATAAGAGCGCGATTTGCAGCATTCTTGACAATATGAAACACCATACTGCGGCAGAGATGACCACCTTTGAGCGAAACAAACACCGGGTCATCGTGTTTGGCAGCACCCTTTAAAGAGTTAATTTCCCGCCAGATACCAGCACCCACCAGCACAGTTCTTGTTTTATCACCCTTACCAAATACTGTTATCTGCCCCCCATCCCCCCGCGCTTTCAGGTCACGCCATTTTAAACCACACAGTTCTGACACGCGCAGCCCTGCAAAGTAAAGTAAACGAACGATACTGCGATCGCGCTCGTTTGTAGTGGAATTTATCAGTAATTGTACTTCCTCTTGAGTAAGAATTCGTTCTGCCAATCGATTTTTTGCCTTGGGTGACTTAACTAACACACCCAAATTAGCCGATATCACCCCCAACTGTTTAGCGAAAGAAAACAGGCTTTTAATTGCTCCTACTGCTACCCGCTTGCTGTTGTCAGAACTACTTAGTGACATCACCCACAACTGAAAGTCCATCAAGGTGCAATCAGAGAGCGGCTTGTTGACATGAGAAAAAAACCGATTGGCATAACGGCGGTAGCCGTCAATGGTGTTAGGACTTTTACCATGCAGCCAGAGGTCGATAAGTTCGGTGTTAGTGAGCGGTTGTGTATTCAACATTGGGTATTCTTATGTTGAATGCTCCTTCATTAAACCCTATTGGGGGGACAGTGGCAGTTATTTAACTGGGTGGTAAAGTCCGTCTTTTGCATTCCATTCCCAACCGATGCCCCTTGGGTCACGATTACGAGTCCAACTGATAAATTCTTTGGTAGTGAGTTTTTCTCGTTCCGGTGCGAGGCTCGACGGACTTAAACCTAGTCGCGGTGCTAGGTTTTCAGGGGGCAATGCAAGCAGTTCAACTGGGGAAAGTTGGTATGGGTTAGATTCAGTCTACTTGCGTTGTTTACGTTTTTATTGATTAAATGAAATTTGTGCTTCCCAATAATCAGCAAAATCACCCAAAACCCACTGTGAGCATTTACTTCCGCGTATATTTGTAATCAATACCTGTGAATGGATTTCGCTTCTATTTTTTCAATGCTCTCAATGGGGTGATTCTGGGAATCTTTAATAAATGCTGGGCGAAAGCCATTGGCAAAAGAAGTAGCCCTTGAATTCATAATTTTTGCTTTCTTTTTGAAATCATCAGCCATTTTTCCAATATAGTTACACACAATGAAGAAAACGCTTTCTGGGGTGTTGACGGCGACGATTGTTAGCAACACCCTGATTCCTGGTGTCCAAGCAATCAGTCCCGGAAATACAACTGCCCGCTTTAGTCATGTTCTGATTATTTCGATTGATGGATTGCACAACTCGGATCTATCAGTTGCTAATCTGCAATCTTCTTTGAAAAATATCAAGCGTTTGCAGAGAGAAGGTGTGACATACACCAATGCTTTTGCTTCTGCACCATCAGATTCCTTTCCTGGGGAGCTAAACTATATCACTGGTGCTAACCCCGGTACTACAGGTGTATTTTATGATAAATCCTACAGTCGCGCCTTGTATGCCCCAGGCACTACTGCTGCCCAAATCACCGCAGGCACCGCCAAACCAGGTACTGTCGTAGAATTTGCTGAAAACGTTGATGCATCTTGGAATAATGGTTTGGGTGGCACCTTACCCGGATTTCTCACAAAGCTTGAAGAAATAGGGGTCAAAAACTGCCAAAATGTATATTGCAAAAGAATTCCAGCAGTTTGAAGTATGACCCCA
>NZ_JBALCW010000054.1:0-27428 GCF_036917635.1 Nostoc sp. | reverse complement strand
GGCGACTTCTCAACCACCCCACTTCTTAATTAACCTGCGGTTAATGTTAGTCGGAGGTGTTTTCGTCGTCCCCCGGCTATCCATCCCCTGAGCTACAGACGGATGGGGAATTCCGCCGAATTAGTTAAAGGGGACTGAGCAAGTCGAAAGTGTCCCCAGTCCCCTTCACACCTTTCGCATATTTTGACTGATAGGGTCAAAACCTCTAGAAAACCGTGTACTCTCATCGTAGTAAGCGCCAGTCAGATTTGCTCCATACAACTTAGCATAGTTGAGTTTTGCTCCCCGAAGATTTGCTTCATTGAGTTTGACACCGCTCAAATTAGCTCTGGTCAAGTTTGCTTTGGCTAAGTTAGCTCTACTCAAATCTGCTCCCCAGAGTTTAGCTTTAGCTAGGTTGGCTCCACTCAAGTCACAACCCCATAAATTGATTCCAGGCAAATAGGCTCCAATCAACTTGTCCCTACTCAAGTTGACGGCTGGAAAATATCTTTCTCCTGCGGCAAAACGCCGTTTTAATTCCTCAGCATTCATGTGAAGCGTTCACCTTCTTTAGCAATACAGAAGTTATTTGTTCCCATTCCTGGCTTAGTTCTCCTGAAAACTCTGGCTGACCACTGCGACGATACCAGAAATTGGCATTCTTCAAATCGCCTTCTTTGCGGTGCAGGTAAGCATGAGCCCAGGCACTATCAGCATCGTTGGCATTTTGAACTATTTCATGAGCTTTGTTCCAATCACCTTGCTTGTCATACCACATTGCTTGCAGAGCTTTTGGCAGTGTCTGAGGACATGAGCGCTGCTTTTCGATCAATCGCAGGAATTCCTCTGTATTCACGATCGCTACCCAACAAAAATTAAACTTTTATCCTTAAGATACTCTTCAGCTTAAGGTCTTTCTATTGTAACCGCCATAGTATAGGTTGTTTATTTAATATCTGTAATCACTATGTTTAATTACGCCTACCTACTTAATAGAGCAATTTATTCCTTTTAATATTCGGGCAGGGGTCATTTTTGTTGCGGCAATTAGTGGAATTATCTTCAGCTAAAAAACATCTAATTTGCATAATCTAATTAAATATAATTCTTGTGGGGTGGGCAACATGAGCGCCCAGATGATGCAATTTAAATGTGGCCCCGCTGATTAACTCTTACAGCTAATTTATGATCGCGCAAGCGAGTAGTTAAGCATACCGGATCGTTAAAATTGCTAAAGAAGTCATTTTTAGCAGCTTTAATTGTAAGATAACTTCAACATGAGATTCTATTTAACAAACTTCGGCGCTTTTTTGTCCCCAGCTTATAACAAGCCGTAAGTATGTGGAGAGCGGTGTCTAAATCCCCGTTACAAAACTGTACTTCCGACTTCCGACTTCCGACTTCCGACTTCTTTATATTATTCTCTTACAGAAAGAGCCATGGCCTTTAAAACAGCAACAGAACATCTGATCCTCCTAAAAGGTGTCAGCAAATCTTATCAACAGCCCAACGGCCAGCAGATTGTCATCCTAGAAAATATCAGTCTTGAGTTGCGACCGGGGGAGATAGTTGCATTGCTAGGCCCTTCCGGTTCAGGGAAATCTACTTTAATGCGGATCGTTGCTGGGTTGATTCCCGCCACTCAAGGTGAAGTGATATATCATAATCGTCCCTTAGTTGGTTTAAATCCTGGGGTAGCAATTGTTTTTCAAAGTTTTGCTCTTTATCCTTGGTTAACTGTACTGGAGAATGTGGAACTTGGTTTAAAAGCAAAAGGAGAACCCCCAGATTCTCGACGGCAAAAGGCGCTGAAGATGATTGATATTATTGGTTTGGATGGGTTTGAAAATGCCTATCCCAAAGAGCTTTCTGGGGGAATGCGTCAGCGAGTTGGATTTGCTAGAGCTTTGGCTGTAGAACCAGAACTGTTATGTATGGATGAGCCGTTTTCGGCATTGGACGTGCTGACAGCAGAAAACTTGCGTTTTGAGTTATTAGATTTGTGGTTAGAACGTCGGATACCCACCCAAGCTATTCTCATTGTCACCCACGGGATTGAGGAAGCGGTAATTATGGCAGATCGGATTATTGTTCTAGGACGCAATCCGGGAAGAATTCGGGCTGATTTACCTGTGACTTTACCCCATTACCGCGATCGCAAACACCCAAGTTTCCAAGCCCTGGTAGATCAGGTTTATACAATTATCACCAACCCAGAATTAGAAAAAATTCAGCCCCCAGCTACTACCTCTGTAACAGATGCAACACCACCAGCAAAATATCAGTCTTTGCCAGCCGTGCGAATTGGTTCTATTGCCGGTCTTTTGGAAATTTTAGAAGATCGTCAAGAAAAAGATTTATCTCGGCTTACCCAAGAATTGCAACTAGAAGTAGATGATATTTTACCAATTGTAGAAGCTGCAAAATTAATGGATTTTGTAGAACTCGCAGAAGGCGATATTAGCTTGAAGCCAATCGGGCAACAATTTATCAATGGTGGTATTGACGATCGCAAACAAATCATCCGATCGCAACTCTTAACTCATATTCGTTTAGTACAGCAAATTTACCGTCTTCTAGAAGCGAAAAATAATCAACGTATTCCAGAAGAATTGGTTTTGGATATCCTAGAAAGTCACTTTAGCCCACAAGAAGCCGAACGACAATTAAAAACCGTCGTTGATTGGGGTCGTTACGCCGAGATATACGGCTATGATGAGCCATCGGGACAAATATTTTTAGAGCAAGTTGTTAGTCATTAGACATCTCCGAAAAAGAATGTATAGACGCGAAATTTCGCGTCTATACAAGGGTTCTGAATAACGCATATTTAATTTCTGGAGATGTCTATTAGTCATTTGTCATTTGTCATTTGTTATATCAAGTCCGGTTAATCACTTATGATTCCCGCATCTGTGTAAAAATTTAAAAAGCCTCTTTCCCCCAGTAATAACTGTGGTCTAAAAGATAAGTCTTTAGCCGGCCACGATATTATTTGTTATTCTCCTTTCATGTGCCTCTACTCCCTACTTATATGACTCGACCACTCACTCCTGCTAATAAAACTCTGGGACGTAGTAATTGGACTTGGCAAGATGGATTGCTGATTATGGTGATTTTATCTTTTATTGTGGCAATTATTAGAACTGCTTCACAATTTAGCGGTACTTTTCAACCTGAACTGACAATTTCTACAAACATCAATGCTTTGCCAGGATATGCAGCCCAAAGCCTAATCCGCATGGTTCTTGCTTACTTTTTATCCCTAATTTTCACCCTATTGTATGCCTATAGTGCTTATCGCTCCCGAATGGCAGAACGGATTTTAATTCCGATGTTGGATATTCTGCAATCGATTCCAGTATTGTCTTTTTTACCAGGTGTGGTGCTGGCTTTGATTGCCCTGTTTCCGGGTCAGAGAATTGGTGTAGAACTAGCAGCGATTTTGCTAATTTTTACAGGCATGACTTGGAATATGACTTTTAGTTTTTACCAATCTCTCCAAAGTATTCCGCAAGAATTACTAGAAGCAACGCGGGTTTATCGGCTTAATCCCTGGCAACGCTTTTGGACGTTGGAGTTACCATCTGGTGTAATTGGTTTGGTATGGAATAGTGTAATGTCGGTGGCTGGAGGTTGGTTTTTTTTAATAGCTATTGAGTCATTTACCTTGGGGAATAAAGATTTTCGTTTGCCTGGATTAGGCTCTTTTTTAGGCACAGCAGCCAATCATGGAGACTTTAAAGCTATATTCTGGGGCTTGGGGCTGCTGATTGGGATTATTGTGATAACTGATTTTTTTGTGTGGCGGCCACTTATTGCTTGGGCAGAAAGATTCAAGTTAGAGATGCTTGAAACAGAAAATGCACCCCAATCGTGGGTATTGGATATTTTCAGGCGATCGCCTACTTTACGCGCAATTAGTAAACGGGTTTTTCAGCCATTACAAACAGTCCTAGACAACAGTTTAATTAGCTCGTTTCCCGTGCGTTCTGTACCTGTAAATGCCAAAGGGAACCTAAATTTGCCGAGTTTTTTAAATTGGGTATTTGTTAGCGGTTTCACCTTAATTGTGCTGTGGGGTACTTGGGAAGCCGTACTACTATTACGGACTTTAGGCTGGGATGATTGGCAACAAGTAATAAAGGGCGCTATGTTAACAGCCTTGCGGGTAATAATTGCTTTGATATTATCCCTGTTGTGGACAGTACCCGTGGGAGTAGCAATTGGTCGCAATCGACGGTTAGCTCAAGTATTGCAACCATTAGTCCAAATCGCCGCTTCTGTACCGGCAACAGCCTTATTTCCAGTGCTGCTGCTAGGTTTAACCCGCATCGCTGGTGGTTTGCAAATTGGTGCGATCGCTCTAATGATGTTAGGAACAATGTGGTATATCCTGTTTAACGTCATTGCTGGGGCGCAGTCTATCCCCTCAGACCTGATCGAAGCAGCTTGGGTATATAAACTATCAACTTTGCAGCGTTGGCGAACCTTAATTTTACCTGCAATCTTTCCCTACCTAATTACAGGAATTATTACCGCTGTTGGCGGCGCTTGGAATGCCAGTATCGTTAGTGAGTACGTCGCATTTCAAGGGCGAGTAATTAGTACTCCCGGATTAGGGGCAACAATTTCTCACGCCACAGCTACAGGCAATTTCTCTCTATTGTTAGCTTCAACTGTAGTCATGTCTCTTTTAGTAGTCCTAACCAATCGTTTGGTTTGGCGACCACTTTACAATCTAGCTCAAGAGAAATATCAATTATTGGTTTAATTCCTTCTTCTCTCTGTGTCTCTCTTGCCTCTGCGGTTCTTTAAAAAAAGAGCTTAACTTAAATGTATTGATTTATATTTAATAGTCTGACGTATTTTAAGTAAGTGGGTCAAATTAAATATAAAACCTCACCCTCTATCCGGCTGACCCCGACAATATTAAGGAGAGGGATTGAGGGTGAGCTTTGATCTTATATTTAATTATGCCTACCTACTTAATACAGACTTAGTTTATCTAGGAAAGCGTAAATAATTAAAGGTTTAAGACTTGATCCTCCCTAACCCTCCTTAAAAAGGAGGGAATTAGAGCAAGTTTTTTCTTTGACTCTACTTGACTGGAATAAGTTCAAACTCGAAAGTACCGATCAAACGGTCATCAATATAGACCTCTATTCTATACTTACCAAGGGGATCGCCAGGAGCGATCGTCCAAAAATTCTCAATCACACCGTCTGGAGCCGACTGTGTGCGCCGTGTCACAGATGTAGTGCCATCTGCTGATATTGAAAAGTCTTCACCGTTGTCTGTACCCCAAGTTTCTGGAGGTTTTGGTAAATGCAAGACTTCGCGCCATTTCACTTCCCCTTGGTAGTCTTTGAGTTTAATCCGCCATCCGTAGGCGTTTCCTTGCTGAAGTGGCACTCTCGTTGTCCGTAAAATGGTAACGTTACCTTTGGAGTCAACTCTCTTCAGCCCGAACTCGGTGTTACTAAGAGTAATCTGTTTTGTATTCGTTGGCGCTGGAGATGATATGGCATTTTCTATCAAAACAGAAGTCGCGTTGATTGGCTTAGAATCTATGGCTCCAAATATTAAGCAAGAAGAAACTAGCACAGCAGTAGTAGCCCAAATTCTCATTAGTATGGTTTTCCTATCAGACTTTTGGTACTTATTCAAGTAATCTGACATGTTTTCCGGGTCAAGGCTATCTATGGTTGGACAAAGACGAAATTGCTTTTAGTAATTGCCAGATTCAGGAACTCAGCGAAAACTCGGATTAGATTAATAAGCGCGATCGCTAAACATCATAACCCGTCACTACTCATCCCTGAAATTCTCAAGTATCAGGTAAAAGAGTCAGATTTAGTGGGTGATAGAGAATGGTTTCTAGAGTTAACCCGTCAACTGCATAAAAGTAGAGCGATCGCTGTTGGGGGTATACTCAGGCAGTATATGCGCGAATTAGAGGATAAAAACCAAGACCTCATTGATGAAAGTGAAGAAACAGAGGAGGTGGATGGAGAAAGTTTGTTTTTTAGATGGGAGCGCTTTTCTCAGTCGTCTTTAGACGAATGAGTGCTATTAGACTCAGAATTCATTCTGAGGCCGGCTAGATAAGAATGAAATAGCCCTGGATGGTGTCCCCCTAGTTAGTCAAATTAAAAGACCTGTCCCTCTCCGACGGGCGAGAGGGTAATACTTGAACTTTAGTTCAACGTAGTGAAAGATTTGTTGAACTCACTTTCAAGTTATAGAATATAAAAATAGATGGAGAATGTAAGAGCGATCGCACTCACTCATAGCCTTATAAAATAGATTTTTTGTTTATCCAATAAGTCTAAAATTTTGTTTTTAACAAATAATTTCAGACTGCTATATCATCATTAATAACTAACTTTTAGCCGCCAACCTTCGACTAACCAACTCAGCCGCTAAATGTATCGCTGCTTTCATACTCGTAGCATCAGCAATTCCCTTACCCGCAATATCAAACGCTGTTCCATGATCTGGTGAAGTCCGAACAAAAGTAAGACCTATAGAAGTATTAACTGCGCGATCAAACGCCATCAGCTTCACAGGAATTAAGCCTTGGTCGTGGTAAAGTGCTAAATAAGCATCAGCAGGATTATTTACTACAGAATTTCCATACCAAGCTTGACCAGGTTTAACCCACATCGTATCTGGCGGTATCAGACCATCTAGCTGTAATTGTGGCCGTTTTTGCCGCTCTTGCTCTAACCAGGGAATTAACCAATCTTGTTCTTCATGTCCAATTTGTCCCTGTTCGCCACTGTGAGGATTTAAACCTGCGATCGCAATTCTCCCATTTTCTATCCCAAAATCTTTCTCCAAACACTCCACCAGCAAATCCAATTTCTGTGTCAGCAACTGCGGTGTTAATGTATCAGCTACTTGACGTAAGGGAATATGTGTGGTGGCTAGTAAGGTGCGGAGTATCCAATTAGTATGGGGCGATCGGGCTACAAATAACATCCCAAAACGGTCAACACCTGATTTTTCTGCCAAAAGTTCCGTTTGCCCTGGATAATTATAGCCTGCGGCTTTCCAAGCAGATTTAGCGATCGGGCCTGTGACAATAGCATCAAATTTACCAGTCAGTGTTTGAGCGATCGCACATTCCATATACGCAAAACTAGCCGCACCACTGGCCGCATTACCTGTTCCGGCGATAATTTGACCTTGAATTTCCCCATCCAACTGCACATCAATAATTGACAACTCGTCTGGATTTGCCAAAGGTGCTAAATTCTCAGTTAAATTCAGTTTGTGATAAATCTGTACCAGCAAATCCCGGTTTCCCACCACTGTAACGTCATATTTTTTACTAATTTCCGGTTCTGCTAAAGCTTTCAAAATCACCTCCGGCCCAATTCCTGCCGGATCTCCCAGCGTCAGTGCCAAACGCGGGCGATTCTTTTTGCTAAAATTCACTAAACTATCTTGATTATTTTGATACATAAAATTTATTCATAATTATTATCATCAAATTTTTCCCTATCCCCCTGTTCTCTCGCTCTACAGTAGGGATTGCCCCCCAAACAAGTAGGGATTACTTGCTAAACTAGTTTAAGATTATTTACACAGGTCTAATCCTACAGCAACAATTCAACAGCTTCTGATAGACCTAGTTTACACACACTAATTTGCATAAGGAGAATCACACCAATGGGCGGCGAACTTTTGAATGCAGCTCTATTGTCCTTCGGTTTAATCTTCGTAGGTTGGGGCTTAGGCGCGTTGTTACTAAAAATTCAAGGCACAGAAGAATAATTGAGTGCTGAGTTAGGAGTTAGGAGTTAGGAGTTATTATTCTCCCCACTCCCTTTTTGATCGAAATGAAAAAACCTGTCCGGTAAACGGACAGCGATTTTTTCATGAGTCTGTCCATAACAAACGATTTTCTGAGAAAAGATGTAAACTTTTGTTTGCATAGGTTATTCTGATAACATTCTTTTCATAAAACATTAAAATTTATTACAACCCTCATGACATTATTAATCGTCGGTGCCACTGGCACCTTAGGAAGACAAGTGGCTCGTCGTGCAATCGATGAGGGATATAAAGTACGCTGTCTTGTCCGAAGCAGTAAAAAAGCAGCTTTTCTCAAAGAATGGGGTGCAGAACTCGTACCGGGAAATTTGCGTTACCCCGATACCTTAGCAGAAGCTTTAGTTGGTGTAACCCAAGTTATTGATGCGTCAACATCTCGTCCTACAGATTCACTGAGTATCAAACAAGTGGACTGGGACGGCAAAGTAGCATTGATTCAAGCATCAATTGCAGCAGGTGTAGAGCGTTTTATCTTCTTTTCGATATTAGATGCCGATAAATATCCAGAAGTACCGCTAATGGAAATTAAGCGATGTACAGAACTCTTCCTGGCTGAGTCTGGCTTGAATTATACCATCTTACAACTAGCTGGGTTTATGCAAGGATTAATCGGTCAGTACGGAATTCCCATTCTGGAATCACAGCCAGTTTGGGTGACTGGTAATTCTTCTCCCATCGCCTATATGGATACTCAGGACATTGCTAAGTTCGCAATCCGTGCATTGAGTGTGCCAGAAACGCAAAACCAAGCTTTTCCTGTAGTCGGTACTCGTGCTTGGAGTGCAGAAGAAATCATTAACCTGTGCGAACGTTTATCTGGAAAAGATGCCAGAGTAACACGGATGCCAATAACCTTGCTGCGTGCTGTGCGGGGTTTAATGCGCTTCTTTCAGTGGGGATGGAACGTAGCAGACAGGCTAGCATTTACAGAAGTATTGGCTAGTGGTAAAGAGTTAAATGCTTCAATGGATGAAGTATACACAGTTTTTGGCTTAGATCCGCAACAAACCACAACCCTAGAAAGCTATCTACAAGAGTACTTCAGCCGAATTATGAAGAAGCTCAAAGAGGTAGACTACCAGAAAAATAAAAATAAAAAGCAGAAACCTAAAAAAACTCCTTTTAAACAGTCTTCAAAAGCCAATAGTCAATAGTCATCAAAAATTTGGGTTATTCCCCGTCATGAAGGACAGCTTTACTTTAAAATCTTTCTTACGGTGAAATTAGTTCAACGCAGGAAATTGACGCGTTTCCAAGGCTTACGCTAGTAACCGAGTGCGATAATGCGTATCCACGAAAATTGAGTTGTGGGGTGTGGGGGTGAGTACACCCTAGCGATAAAACGTAACCGCGCCCATAAGTTCCGCAAACAACATAAGTGAACAAGCAATTGTTAGTAGTGTTGGGAGGGGGACAAAGCCCTGTATCTTTAGAGCAGGGAATGGTTACTACAAAACAGACATTAGTCATGAAACTCTAGACTCTGGATATTTGACTCTAGATTAATGACTACATGACCAAAATGTGTAAGGATTACATAATACAAAGCACCGCCTAAACTTGGATATTTGAGTGTGCCGAAAGCAGGCATTATCTACAATGACATTAAACCGATAGCGGGTCGTGTCGCTATCGAGTTGAAAGACAAGCTAACCGCTGCCGGTTGGGATGTGTGTGTCACATCGAGTATCGGTGGAATATTGGGCTACTCTAACCCGGATAGTCCTGTATGCCACACCCCCATTGACGGTCTAACGCCCCCTGGTTTTGACTCGGATATGGAGTTTGCAGTGGTGTTAGGGGGAGACGGCACTGTTTTAGCAGCGTCTCGTCAGGTAGCCCCCTGTGGTATTCCACTGCTAACAGTGAATACCGGCCACATGGGATTTTTGACGGAAACCTTCCTGAATCAATTGCCGCAAGCACTAGAACAGGTGATGGTGGGTGAGTATGAAATTGAAGAACGAGCCATGCTCACCGTGAAAGTGTTTCGGGGAGAAGCAGTGCTGTGGGAAGCCCTTTGCTTGAATGAAATGGTGCTGCACCGGGAACCTTTGACCTCTATGTGCCATTTTGAAATTGCCATAGGGCGTCATGCGCCAGTAGATATTGCAGCAGATGGTGTGATTGTTTCTACGCCTACTGGTTCTACAGCTTACTCATTGAGTGCTGGTGGTCCAGTTGTGACTCCTGGTGTACCTGCTTTACAGCTAGTACCCATTTGTCCCCATTCCCTAGCTTCTAGAGCATTAGTATTTCCAGATACTGAATCGGTCAACATTTACCCAGTCAACATTCCTCGGCTGGTAATGGTGGTCGATGGTAATGGAGGGTGCTATGTACTACCAGAAGATAGAGTATATATGGAGCGATCGCAATATAGTGTCCGATTTATTCGCCTGCAACCGCCTGAGTTTTTCCGAATTCTACGAGAAAAATTAGGTTGGGGTTTACCACATATCGCTAAACCAACTTCGGTAGAATTGCCGTAGGGATTGGGCAGGAGGCAGAATTTTTTGAATTTTGAATTGATTTCTCCCTCATCCCCCATTCCCCACTCCCCACTCCCTACTCCCCAACTTACTGATTTCCTTCCAGAATTACTGGTGTAAGGATGGTATTTGGATTTAGTTATTAAGATTGCATCGGAGAATTAGATGGCTGACACCTGAACGTGCTAAAAGATTCTTAGCAGCGTGTCAAATCAGGATTGCTCCATCACTAAAAACTCGTAATTGCACTTTATAGCTGATGTAAAGATTTTCTCTAGAATATCTTTACAATCCCAAATCCAATATCCCAAATTGTTATGACAGTTGCTCCAAGTCCCTGTGTTTTGGTGATTGAAACCGATGAGAGCCTAGCAAATCAGCTTTCTTGCGATTTGCAAGAAGCCGGCTATGAATCAATTTTGGCTCATGATGCGACCAGCGGTTTACAACACTGCCGCGATCGCCAGCCTGCTTTAATTGTTTTAGACCGGATGCTAGCAGGAGAATCAGGACTCTCATTGTGCAAAAATCTCAGAAGCACTGGTATGCGATCGCCTGTATTGATTTTAATGGCAAGGGATACAGTTGATGATCGTGTAGCCTGTCTAGAAGCAGGAGCGGATGATTACATCCTCAAGCCTTATCGCTCAGAAGACTTTTTGAAGTTGATTCGGCTCTACTTAAAACCTGATGTAGATACCACGGAGCAGTTACGCTTTGGGGAGCTAATTTTAGATATAGCAACTCGCCGTGCCATACATAGCGGACGGACAATTGACTTAACAATGAAGGAATTTGAACTATTAAAGTTCTTAATGGAACATCCCCGTGAGGTGTTAACCCGCGAACAAATTTTAGAAAATGTTTGGGGTTATGACTTTTTGGGTGAGTCCAATGTAATTGAAGTGTACATCCGCTACTTGCGCTTAAAAATTGAAGATGAAGGACAAAAGCGCCTCATTCAAACAGTACGAGGCGTAGGCTACGTTTTGAGAGAGTCTTAGTACACTGTGGCAAAAGCCCCCTGCCCCCTGAAGGGACGAATAAAAGCCGTGAGTTTTCTAGCTTAAATTCTGTAAAATTGAAATCTAAATTACAAAATCAAAAATAATTATGACTCATCGACTAAGTTTGCTCTCAATGTTGCTGAGTATTTTCCTCATGGGCTGTTCTGTACCAACAACAGCTAAACCTCCCACCCCCACATCTGCTTCTCAAACTTCAGCACCAGAGAATTTAGGTCAAAAACTACCAATTTCTGCTAAAGCCATTGTTCCTAATGGCACAACGATTCAGTTAGAAGTGGCGCAGACACCACAACAGCAAGCGATGGGCTTAATGTATCGACCAGCTTTGCCAGATAACCGGGGGATGTTGTTTGGGTTTGCTTCACCACAACCAGTTAGTTTCTGGATGAAGAATGTACCTGTGGCCTTGGATATGGTATTTTTACAAAACGGAGTCGTTAAATATATTCAGGCTGCTGCACCTCCTTGTGCAAGTGAGCCTTGTCCTACCTATGGGCCTAATACACCTATCGACAAGGTGATTGAACTTCGGTCTGGAAGGGCTGCCGAATTGAAGTTGAAAGTGGGCGATATTGTCAAAATTGAGTCTTGAGATTTCGATGCTTTGCGGTGATAAAGATTTGGATGGTTGCTCTGTTCAGAGTCTATACTATCGGAATCTATGTTTTTTTTGTAAAAAATGGCACCTCATATGGTAAAAATTCATCTGTAAGGCTACTATTTAAAAACTGTAGTAATAATCTAAAATTCTACTGTCTCCAACCTGAAATCGCAGTCTTAAGGTTTGGCAAAAATATTCCCTTGGGCGCAAGTGTAAATAGTCGCCAATAAGAGAGTATAGGCTATGGAATCTTTCTTACTACATGTGTAATTAAATAACGCACAAAAGTAAACAAGATGGAGCTAATTTAACTAAGTAAAAATACCGCTCGATTTTCAAGCAGATAAATTGTCGGAAAATTTCTATTTTTCAGAGTTTCTATTATTTGCCTTTGTTAAACGCAAATCAAAAAAACTCTGCTGGGGTGTATAGCCGATAACGGCAAAGTGACAGATAAAATACTGGCTACTGGCTACCGAGCAATGGTGAACTGATATATGACAATACATTCTGCACAAGGAGGTGAGATACAAATGTCACCATCAAAATATTCTCGACTGATTAATTTTTTGCAAGAAGATTTGGCAATTTCCACAGCATCGCTAGCGGTGGCGCTTCGCCATCGAGAGCAAGACCCAGGTCCTTTGGCAATGATTCTTTGGCAGTATGGGTTAGTTACTCTAGAGCAGTTAGACCAAATTTATGATTGGCTGGAGACGGCATAGATCATAATAATTTTAGATTTTGGATTTTGGATTTTGGATTAAAAGTCTTTACCATAAAGCTCAGGACTTACGCAAGAACCCTCTAAAACTTTTATTCCTTTGTGTCCTTTGCGGACTTTGCGGTTCGTTTTATCATGATTTTGCGTAAGTCCTAAAGCTGTTACCGAAATTTCAAACAGAAATTTCAAACAATACTATATTATGCCAATTTGGTATTATACTAAGTTGCCAAAGTTAGTCTTTAGTATCAAAGATGCTGTGCCACTGTCTCCAGAGCAAATAATACTATTTAAGGCAACTTGGTATAATTTAAATCCACTCTAATTGGTGCAAAGCTTGATATATAAGTCTATTCATTCTGGCGGTTTCTACTCATTTATATACAAATTAAAAGAGCGAGTTGATAATTTAACTCGCTCTTTTGATTTATCCTTTGGAAAGGACTAATGACTATTGTGTAAACACTCTAACTGCTGCTGCTATACCAGATCCAGGGGTGAAGTCTTCATAGCCAAGTTCTCTTAGGGTAACTTCTAAGGATGATATACAGCTAAGAATATCGCGATCGCTGACAAAGCCCAAGTGACCAATGCGGAAAATCTTATTACTCAAATGGTCTTGACCACCTGCTAGGGCAATATCAAAGCGTTTTTTCATCAATGACCGAATCTTATCTGGTTCAATTCCTTGTGGTGCTACAGCCGTAATCGCCGGACTAGCGGAACTATCTGCTGCAAACAGAGGTAAATTTAATCCTTGAATGGCGGCGCGGGTAGCATTTTTCAGCCGTTCATGTCGAGCAAATATCGACTCCAAGCCTTCCTCTTTCATGATTCGCAACGTCGTATGCAGCGCTACGATCAAATTCACAGGCGGAGTAAATGGAGTTGTATTTTTGGCTGTGGCTTTGCGATATTTGCCTAAGTCCAAATAATATTTCGGTAGCTTCGCAGTTTTGTAAGCTTCCCAAGCTTTGGGGCTGACAGAGACAAAACCCAATCCCGGCGGAATCATATAACCTTTTTGGGAACCGGAGGCGACTATATCCAAGCCCCAAGCATCTACGGGCAGATTGAACGCACCCAAACTAGTCACGGCATCAACGATAATTAAAGCTTCACCGTGTTCTTTAACATGGCGGTTGATGGTTTCTAAATCATTCAACACACCCGTCGAGGTTTCGCTGTGGGTGATGATTACGGCTTTAATTTGCTTTTGAGTATCTGCTTGAAGTTTTTCGGCGAATACTGCGGGGTCTAAGGCTTTTCCCCATTCCACCTTAACTTCTTCTACATTCAAACCGTAGGCTTGACCAACTTCTACCCAGCGTTCGCCAAATTTACCATTAGAACCAACTAAAATGCGATCGCCTGGAGAGAGAAAATTAATTATTGCAGCTTCTACAGCACCCGTACCACTGACATTCAGCATTAGCACATCACTTTGAGTTTGGTGCAGCCACTTCAGGTTTTCCGTTACCTCTGCCAATATGTTGCTAAATTCACTAGTGCGGTGTCCAATCGGATGCTTGGCTAATGCCAGTAAGGCAGCTTCTGGCACTGGGGTTGGCCCTGGAATCATTAGCATCAGCTTATCGTTCATGTTTCTATCCTAAAGTCAAATAAAAGTCAAAATTGTGTGAACTTCGTTCAGTCTGGTAGCAGATTCTAGATATTCATTTACAAATTACACTCAGTTTGTCACCAGTCTTGTTGTATATTTTCCGAATCCCTAGAAAAAGTAGAGTAGGAGTTAGCGATCGTTAAGCTTGACCTTTGCGATTTATACCACAATACAGTTCAGTTAAGCATTTCTTCCTTCTCTTTCTTCTCTTCCTTTGGGTTCTTTGCGTCCAACTCTGCAAGACGCTGCGCGAACGCAGTTCGTTAAAAAGTTAACTATGACAAAGAGTTAAACCTTAGCTAAATCGTATTGATTTATACCAGACTTTAACTCAGATGATACCTTTGTTCCAGGCAATCTTACCACACACCTAAACGCCACGTTAAGGCGTGCGATCGTAAAAGAGTGGCTATTTTAGCTAAGGGTGAAGCGTCTATCTATAGTCTCACAACTTTAGGCACAGGGTATGATGAATTTTTAAATCTTACCCATATAATCTCTCTGTTGTTTTTATAAAAACACGCAAATTCGTTTTGAATATCACGGGAAGTGTCAATGAAAAACCTGTGTTTTGCTTCAACGAAGGAAGTAACCGCCTACACTATGCGGAAGGGTTGGATGTCGCCGTTTGCTAAGAGATAAAAGATACCCAACCCAAATTTTTCAATCTGCTTGAGTCGAGCATTTTTTCTTGGATTGCCATCCTCTAAAGAATACCTCCATAAATGGAGGATCTGATGATTTATTTCAGTCCAAATCGCTTCGATGCCAATATCTAAGGCTTATCTGGCTTACTCGATTAAGATTTTCTACTGATAGTTGATGGTTGATTTGCTGCCAAATTTGAGATATCTATGCTGTTAATTGCTGCATATTTTAAACTATACTTAGAAGTAGGCGATGCCTTGTGCGAGCTACGCCTACGCCGCTCAACTATAAGTTTTTATACTATACTTACAAAATTGCTACAATCGTGCTTAGTCTTGTTAGTTACTATTCATGGTGAGTCGTTTTTAACTAGTGTTCAGTTTATAAACTGTCACTCACCAGATCCCCAGTATTATTGCAAAAGAGATATTCTTAGTTAGTGCAAGGAGTGATACCATTTCACAACATGTTTGTCACAAGTTATCCCCGCAATGTTGCCTGATAAGGGGGCGTTGCAGATTTCAAATGTTGCATCAAACGAGTGAGTTGGTATAAGCTTTTACGGGAAAGCGCTTGAGTGAGCAAAACTCTCAAGCGCTTTTTCGTGTATAAATAAAACAGTCCCACTCTCTGGGAAAGACAACAGATGTTTTGAAATACACATTTACCAGAGAAGGCAACTAGTGTTATAAAAATTGTTCCAACATATACTTGATGACTTTAGCATTGATGCGTTCCATCAAAACCTTTTTAACCAATTCTGTGGGTTTAAATCCCAATAGGCTTGGGTTAAGGCTAAAAAATAAAACTGGTGTAGGTTGGGTTGAGGAACGAAACCCAAAATTATCAAAGCTTTGTTGGGTAACGTTTAAGCTCAACCCAACCTACTATTCTTCTTAATCCAAGCGTATTAGTTTAAATCCCCCGCTTCTGACAAGCGGCAAGTATGTTAGCCGGGGTCTAAATACCCGTTACAAAACTTAATTACGAATTATTTTAAGTAACTGGACGTACCACACGAATTAGTTTTCCTTGCAACGGTTCTTCTGCTGTCACAGCCTCATCTATCCGTGCTGTAAACTGTTCCCAATTACGATTGTTCGTGCAAACAATAATACCAAAGTGGTTAGAATCACGACGATGCAAACGGATAAAATCAAGTCTGTTGATAGTTAATATCGAGCGTTTTTGACTTGTAGCAAATGCCAGAACTTCCTCATCAGGTATACCTTTATCTGCATTTCCTGCTTCTTGAACTGTCAAAACATCATGCCCCAAAGCGCGTAATAATTCCACAACTGGAAACGGAAACTGCTCGTCTGCGTAAAACCGTACCATTGACTAGGCAACCTCATTACGCTCAATTGCCAATTCGATTTCATCGGGATGAGCTTCTGCATATACCCAAGCATTAGCTAAATCTGTAGCTGTAATGGTTGGATAGCTCGTCAAAAGGTCAGCATCACTATATCCAAGACGGCGAGCTTCCACAAGTACCCAAACGGGAATACGAGTTTTAGCAATGCAAGCCTCTCCACCACAGACTCTAGGAGTTTTTTCAATTCCTTGCCAATTGTTGCCGAGACTTTGAGCAAGTAACTGTATAGCCTGCAATTTTTCACCAGGACTGAGGGCAAGAAGTTGTTGTTCTAACTCTTTGAGTGTCATGGATGTAAATCCTCTGATGTTTTGTCAGGCTACATTTACAATTTTATCGATTGCTAAGTACAACATTTCATTAATAATTCGTAGCGAATTCTCTGCGTGCCTACCCTGCGAGAAGGCGAAGCGCATTTGCGTTTAAATTTCAACCCTCAATTCGCCACGATTTTACCCAAAGCTGTACTTAACTAACTACAAAATTCACTAACTTTCCAGGCACGACAATTACCTTTTTAATCTCCTTACCTTCGATGTAACGTTGGGCAATTTCTGATTCACGGGCATATTTTTCTAACGCTGCTTTATCTGCTTGTGCTGGTACTTGAATTGAGCCGCGAGTCTTACCCATAATTTGAATCACTAAAGTAATTTCATCAGCTACCAAAGCAGCTCGGTCAAATGACGGCCAAGTTTGAGTATGAACTGAATTAGTTTCACCTAATAAATGCCACAATTCATCAGCAATATGTGGTGCAAAGGGTGCTAGCAATACCACCAACGTCCGAATCCCTTCTGCGTAAATTGGTGAATTTTTCCCGTCAGCATCAGTCAGGGCGTTACTCAACTTCATCAATTCGGAAATAGCTGTGTTGAATTGATATTCGTCTTCCACGTCTTCTGTCACCGCTTGAATAGCCGTGTGAATCGCCCGTCGCAATTCCTTTTCTGCCTTAGTTAAATCAGCGAGTTGGGCTTGCTTACGTGATACCCCAGCTGCAACATAATCTGTCACCAAACGCCAAACCCGATTTAAAAAGCGGAATTGTCCTTCCACATCGGCTTCATCCCATTCCAGGTCTTTTTCTGGCGGCGCTTTGAATAAGATGAACATCCGCGCTGTGTCTACACCGTATTTGGAAATTACATCTTCTGGTGCTACACCGTTACCCTTTGATTTAGACATGGTGGCGTAAAGACGTTGCAGTGGTTCGCCTGTCTGAGGGTCGCGGGGGTCAGCAGAATTTACCAGATTGGAAGGAATCCATTTATCTTTGCCGCCCTTGTTGGGATTTAGGTAAGTTAAACCCTGTACCATACCTTGAGTTAACAGGCGTTGGAAAGGTTCGTCAAAGTTTAGTAACCCTCTATCCCGTAGTACCTTAGTAAAGAAGCGCGAATACAACAAATGTAAAATCGCGTGTTCAATTCCACCCACGTACTGATCAACTGGCATCCAGTCGTTAATTTTACTGGAATCAAAAACGTGTTGTTCATTTTTAGCGTCAGGGAAGCGCAAAAAATACCACGAGGAATCAATAAAAGTATCCATCGTGTCGGTTTCCCGCTTTGCAGGAGTGTTGCAAGTTGGACAAAGTACATTTACCCAGCTTTCCAACTGAGCCAAAGGTGAACCCCCACGTCCAGTAAATTCTACCTCTTCCGGCAACTGTACTGGTAAATCTTTATCAGGTACTGGCACTATCCCACAATTGGGACAGTGAATTACAGGTATTGGTGCGCCCCAGTAACGCTGCCGCGAAATTAACCAATCCCGCAAGCGATATTGCACTCGCACTTTACCAAAACCTTGTTGTTCGGCATATTCAATTATTGCTTGTTTAGCATCTGTGGAAGTCATGCCAGTAAAAGACCCAGAATTAATTAAAATTCCTGGTTCAGTATATGCCTGGTTATATTCAATTTGGATGAGTTGTGTTACTTCATTAATCTCTGATGTTGGAGTTAAGTCAAAACCTGCAACATCATCTGGGGAAGCAATAATAAAATCAACTGGCAAATCGTAATTCTTAGCAAACTTAAAATCCCGCACATCGTGGGCTGGTACACCCATCACTGCCCCAGTACCATACTCATAGAGTACATAGTCAGCAATCCAAATCGGCACTTCTTCCCCTGTAAATGGGTTAATTGCTACCCCACCTGTGGAGATACCCCGCTTAGGTTTGTCTTCAGAAGTACGTTCCAACTCACTTTGATTGGAAACCTCTTTAATAAAAACTTCTACTGCCGCTTGTTGTTCTTTTGTGGTAACACGCTTTGTTAAGGGATGTTCTGGTGCTAAAACTAGGTAGCTGACACCATAAACGGTATCTGGGCGCGTGGTATACACAGCGATTTTTTCATCTATCCCAATGATGGGAAATTCTAAGTAAGCGCCTGTGGATTTGCCAATCCAGTTTGCCTGCATCGACTTGACGCGTTCCGGCCAACCTGTCAATTTATGCAAGTCATTGAGCAATTCTTCAGCGTAGTCGGTAATCTTGAAAAACCACTGCCGCAATAATTTACGCTCAACTATTGCCCCACTGCGCCAAGAACGTCCTTCGTTATCAACTTGCTCATTTGCCAATACAGTTTGGTCAATGGGGTCCCAGTTTACTGCTGCTTCTTTTTGGTAAGCTAACCCCGCTTGCAAAAATTGCAAGAAAATCCATTGCGTCCACTTATAATAATCGGGTGAACAGGTAGCAAGTTCACATTCCCAATCAATGGATAAACCAAGACGCTGCAATTGTTGGCGCATCTGGGCCATATTCTGATAAGTCCACTTTGCTGGCGGTACACCACGGTCAATGGCGGCGTTTTCTGCTGGCAAGCCAAAAGCATCCCAACCCATTGGATGTATTACTCGATACCCTTGCATTCGTTTAAGGCGGGCAATCACATCGGTAATCGTATAATTACGGACGTGACCCATGTGTAGGCTACCCGATGGATAAGGGAACATGGATAAAGCGTAGAATTTTGGCTTGTTGCTAGCTGTGGGTATTTTATCTAAGCCAAGTTCTACCCATGTTTTTTGCCATTTTTCCTCAATCGCTGTTGGGTTATATCGAGAATCAACAGAATTACCTATTTCCAATGGTTTCATGCCTGTTACACTTTACTTCTACTAATTTTCTAGTATTTGACCGATCCAAAAATACTAACAATTGCTAAGATTTTCTTCTTGCTTCAACCTGGAAGTGTCGGCACTATCCAGTCCGCAAGCTGACACGACCGATCTGGCCGTCTGCCTCAAATTAATTGAAGCGTTCCAGTCTCTATCGCACTCATTATCGTCAGGATTAACGCGGTTGTGCTTTAACACTTCCTTGCATAATGCCAAGCCCTGATTATATGCGTGTCTTCCTGTACCTGCGTGTTGTGCAAGCACTATCTGTTGTTTTTGGTTTACCTTGAGTTGCGTCTTAAATCCTAGTATCATATAACTATTGTATAGCTAAATGCTAGAAAATGTCTGACGAAAAACAGTTAAATATAAGGATTCCAGGAAAAGAAATGGATGTGCTTGAGAGATACTGCAAGCAGACATCAAGAACTAAAACTGATGTATTGCGTGAGTTAATCCGCAGCTTGTCAAAGAAAGTGAGCAAAAGTGAGTAATTGTTAGCTTATTGGATGCTGTTTGCTAACCTTAAAGTTCAACAAGTTGAGGTATATGGGACATAAAAAAGCCTTTAAGCTTAGGATGCTGGGGACTAGATGTATTATGGTTCTAAACTGATTTACTGGGTTAGCAGCGCGATCGCCATTTCAAGGTGTATCTTAGCCTTGTGCAAGTTAAGCAAATTCTCTTGGTCGTATCTGTCAGGATAGCTCATAGCTTTGCCTTCCATTGTCAGCTTAATCAACGTGGCTTGCTCATCAGTGGGTGAATTCATCTCATCTACCACCCCTTCGAGGAATTGAATAATGTTTAAATATTAATCGGAGTAAATAAAAATCCCTCTAGAACCAATACTGCTCGGTTTTTGGATTTCTCGATAGTGTTTTAGACCTGTAGAGACGCGAAATTTCGCGTCTCTACACAAGGCTTTTGGTCTTATCCGAGCAGTATTGCCTCTAGAACTGATATGTAGAGGAATTCACTGTTATGGGTTTTTATTGCTGTCAATTTAGATGGTAAAAATAGGCGATGGCTGAATCGAATATAAAATTTTCTGATTTGGTGCGGGTTTTTGTCTACGGCACGCTTAAACCAGGTGAAGCTAACTATAAAAGATATTGTACTGGCAAAGTAGTTGATTTTAAAAGAGCTTTTGTACAAGGCAAATTGTTTGCTTTGCCAATGGGCTACCCAGCGATGACGCTAGGGGATAGTCAAGTTAACGGATATTTACTCTCTTTTTCCAACCCAAAAATTTTAAATGAGCTAGATGTGCTGGAAGATTACCAGCCCAATAGACAACCACCAGAAAACCTCTATAATCGGCAAATTATTGAGGTTTATGAGCCACAGTCGCTCTCTTATAGTTGGGCTTGGGTTTATTTAATGACTCTAGACCGAGTTGAGCAATTAGGAGGATTCCTCCAACCTGGCGGCTGGTGGAGTGGCTGTGGTTTAACCGCAAAGTACAGTTATGATCTGTGAACTGTTAATGCGATTAGTTTATGTCCTGTTTGGAGTCGTGCCGTTGCGGTTGTACCGGATAAATTGGATTTTCTGGAGAAGCTACTGCTGCTTTAGGAATTTCAATTACCGGGTTATTTAGCCCCACCATCAAAGGAGAAGGTGGAATTATAGACGACGCTGAGGATGTTTGTATCGGTTCTATTTGTGGTCGTTGTGCCAGTTGCGGCGCTCTCGAACCAATAGGTACTAAACTAGATACTGCACCGATTACACAAGCGGCAACGGCTGCACCTCCCGCCATCCAGTTTAAACGGGAACGGCGGCGCAAACGTGTCAATACTTGCCCAACTGTTGCCTCTGGGGACTGTTGGGCTGTTGGTACTGGGAGAGTCCGCAAGCCTTGACGCAGCTTCAAAAGTCGAGCATACAAGCATTGAACTGAGCCATCATTTGCTAGCCATTCTTCTACTTGCTTGCGTTCAGTGGCTGTGACTTCACCATCGAGATAAGCACTCAATAACTCGAAGCGATCGCGCTTCACCATATCCATAAGACCCGTTGATTCATTGGTATGATTGGCCATTCCATCTGACAAATCTTGAGCAAGTTGCAAAGGAGAACGGTCGGAAAACTGAGAATCAGTAGTCATCTTAACATTATTACCAATTCATACACGGGTAAACTGGGCGGGAAATTCGGAGAAATTAGCCAATTTTCCTCCTCAAGGCAGAAGCGATCTACATCTTTGGTAGAATTCTTAATCAATGCTTAAATTCTGCCATTCGGCAGAGGCAAGATATTGTAAATTAGGAGTCTAGATAATTCTGCAAGTGAGCTTGCAGCCTCGTTCTAGCTCTGGCTATTCTTGATTTGACAGTTCCTAAAGAAACTCCAGTGATTTCGGCAATTTCTTCATAAGCCATGCCTTCGATTTCTCTCAGGACAATGGTAGTACGAAAAACTTCTGGTAAATCCGCGATCGCTTCTCGCAGTTGCTCGTAAAATTCTCTAGTTGTGAGTTCTTCTTCAGGGCCTGGGGTATCACCAGCGATTTCCCAATCCATCTCACCGTCCTCTAAGGAACGGGGAGCATCCAGCGACAAAGGACTCATAACCCGCTTGCGTTTCCGCAACTCGTCGTAAAACAAGTTGGTGGCAATGCGGCTTAACCAGCCCCGAAATTTGGCAGGTTCTTGTAATCGGTTAATATTCCGATACACTCGAATCCAAACTTCTTGAGCCAAATCGGCTCTGTCAGCCCAATCTGGAGCCAGGTGGTATAGAACTCTATCAACTTGACTTTGATAGCGGCGTAATAGTTCTGCAAACGCAACACGATCTGGTCGTAGTCCCGCTTGACAGCACAAGATTAAATCGTGGTTAGGGAGTTTGTCAACTTGCACTGATGCTTCTGGATACTTGGCATCAACCGTTGACCAGGATACAGAGATCGACTGACTCATAGATCGTACTGGCTCTAAATCATCCCTATCTATTAGACCTGCTAATGGGACAGAAGTTCCATGCTAAGGTGACGGATTTATGACTGGAACACTGAGGCAGACAATTTTGGATACATTTATAGCAATAAAGAGAGCCGCTTTTTTCTTATACTGCTGGCATAGCTGGCCAAGACCCATTAACTAATAAAAGCGCTGTAATATGCATATTTTTGTATTTTTCGCAACTGGGTATATACGCTTGATAAAAATAATTAAATCTGGTTATAAGGATGAAGATAAAAATTTTGTAATTCTAACTTCTTAATACCTTTAAAGTTCAGGTATTAATTTCTGGAAGTTGGGTTGCTGTGGTGACTATAATGGTGATTTATTTTTTTGATTTTGTTACTAGAATAGCTGCTGATTGTTCTGGTTGTGACCCGTAGGTAGCGCCATTGTGTTGATTTGGTACGCGAACTTGAAAAACGAAATTGATGGAAAATGTAATTGTGACTGCTAAAAATAGTTTTTCAAACATGGTTTTTCTCCCACCGACACCGCTAATAATTGATTACTACATTTCAAAAGTTGCACCAGAAAGTCTAAGTATTGGCTTACAACCCCCAGAACTTTGGAGGAATGAGGTTGGTCACTTGGAGTTTTGCTGCTGGGACAATTTGCATAGTTTTAGTTTTCCCAGAGGTGTTGGCATATTTATAACGGAAATGATAAGTATTGATAAATTTTTGATGATCGGATGATGAACTCATCCAATTACTCGGCTGGATATGTCAGGGATAAACAATAGGCGATAGCAATGGTAAGAAATGAATCTGTAGGGCGGATGGTAATGTTGCTCTGTTTTGGCACAGCATTTTTATCTTTAGCTGTCCATTGGCGCATTACTACGGCACAACGGCAGTCTGATAAGTCTGTATCTACTGCGATGCGGCGAGATTCTACCCTAACCAATCCTAAGGGAAGCCGCCCAGAAAGAGTATCCAAGAATCTTTCCCAAGTCAGTTTAGGGGAAATTGCACTGGGTTCTGTGCCAGCTGATGAAGCCATCCAAGGCTCAACTGCCCAGAGGGTGTTTAGATTAAAGTCCTCTGCTATTAAGCCTCAAGCTAAGTCGAAAATAATTAATAATAATGTAGCGAAAGCAAGTAAGTCGAAAATAATTAATAATAATCTAACAAAAGGGACTAATGTAGGCGCAATTCTCCCTCAAACTCAGCCTCAACTTCTTAACAAGAATGTAGCTAAAGCCGACTTACCAACTAAGACGCGGCTGGTGGCGCAAACAGAAAGACAAAATCCAGTTACAGATAGTTGGCCAAAAGGTCTATGGTCTGAGGCTTCAGCCCAGCAAGTCTCATCTAATAGGCTAGCAGATGCCAAGACACAAGTAGTGGTTGATTTAAGCGATCGCCGTACTTATGTATACGCAGGAGATGAGGTGATAGCCAGCTACCCAATCGCTGTAGGTAAGAAAGGTTGGGAAACGCCCACAGGTTCTTTCCAGGTGATTCACATGCGGCACTATCCAGTTTGGCGTCACCCGATTACAGGCAAAGTATTTAAGGCTGGTACGGATAGTCCCTTGGGAGACAGATGGATTGGTTTCTGGTCAGATGGACGAAATGAAATTGGCTTTCATGGCACGCCGGAAATCGACCTGGTAGGAACGGCTGTATCCCACGGCTGTTTAAGGATGCGTAATTCTGATGTCAGAATGCTTTATGAGCAAGTGAGTTTAGGGACAACAGTTTTAGTACGTAATTAATTGAAGAGTGAAGAGTCCAAAGTCAAGGAATTATTGCCTCTTGACTTTGGACTCTTCACTATTGACTCTTAAAATTATTCTTCTTGCTCATCTTCTTGCTCATGTTTTTGCTCAAAGTTTGGTGCATAAGTCTGGAGTAAAGCACTAATTTGGCGTTCAACCTCATTTGTAGTGTTTTTGCCCAAAGCTTGGCGTTCAGGGAAGAAATGGGGTCGATCGAGGTAACGGTTAATTGCCTCACTTACTTGCTGAGAAATTAAGTCTTGCAGTTGTGCCTGAGCCGTTTGGCGCTGGAAGTTAGCACCTTCTTCTGTAGTAGCATATAGAGGTGGTAACCTGTTGAGAGCGTAAGCAGCAATATCCCCCACATCTAGAGAACTTTCGCTGGTAGCTTCGATTTCTGCGACTCGGGCGATCGCTTCTGTCAGTACCAATTCTTCCATAACGTTAATAAATTGTTTGCGAGGTACCGCCACTACCTCACCAGTCAATAGCGAACCCATCAGCCGATCCAGCGCCATATACTCTTCAATTGAGAGTTCCGAGGCGTTGTCACAGATTCTACCGACTTCTGCTTCCATTGCTGGTGTCAAATAACCATCCTGGAGAGCTTGTTCTACAATTTTTTCGATGCTCATAATGCTTATCATCATTTATGTTAGCCAAGCTTGGTAGGGACGGTATCAATCCAATTTATTTTGCCTAATTATCAGCAAAAAAACACAAATTATGCCTAGACGCGATCGACTCCGCCTCTACTACTTAACGACCTTAGTTTGCCAAGGTATTGGATCAACAGCTTGTCCATTGACGTACAGACCCCAGTGCAAATGTGGCCCTGTGGCAGCACCTGTTGAACCTACTGCGCCAATTAGTTGACCAGCTTTCACAAAATCACCTTCTTTAACGTTAATACGACTCAGGTGCATGAAAATACTGGTTACTCCTTGACCGTGGTCAATGCCAACTACGTTACCGTGTATCCGAAACCCTTGTGATACCCTACCTACCAAAGCAACTCGCCCAGAGGCTGGGGCAATTACGGATGATCCGGCAGCACCAGCGTAGTCAAGACCACGATGATAGTAGTCTTTTGCAAATGTACCATTATAGTAGCGACGTACACCATACTTTGTGCTCATTCGCCCTGCATTTGGTTTTAGAAATACTCCATTCCAATACTTTTCTGGTGTTTGTAGTGCCTTAAAAGCTGCCACGCGCTTAAGTTCATACTCTGTGGCATCTACTCCGGCTTTTCCAGGTGGCAAAGTAATACGTTGTACGGGGAACTGGCGATTAAGCACATTTACTGCCAAGTTTTGTACTTGACCATCCCCTGTAACCCGAAGTGTTCTAGTTCCAGCTTTTTCTAGTGGAGTTGTGGGAACAAAAGCCCGATACTGATTGGGGGCAATTTCAAAGGTTGGGTATGTATTATTACCACTAGCTACTGTTGGATTTGTACCATTGGCGGGATTATCTCGATTAATTTCTACCGAGATTGTATCCCCTAATTTAGGGTTAGTTGGAGTCACTTTTACTTGTAAAGCATCTACAGGCAATGCCAAGGTTAAAGGGAGAATAGCAAATATTCCCTTTAACACATTTATTGCTTTAACATTAAAACCGAGCAACTTCTTGTTTGAACTACTAGCGCTATTCTCAATAATCATAGAGCTACAAAAATCCCTTGCTTGTGTTGCAAAATAGACTAGCTTGTTTCTACTAGTGTTTCCTGTTTGAACTAGATGTTGTTGAAAACCATAAATTAAATATTGGCAAATCCGGCAGGGACTTATGGATAAGACAAGGGCAGGGGGGAAGAGACAAGGGAGAATGATTTGTAACTGTAATTTAGTGAATTGGTGTTACCTTTAATAATCTAGGTGGATTACATTGGCAATAATCTTAAAATTTAACTAGATTGATGGCAAAGAGACTCTCGTGGTTTACTATAGGTATCATTTGTTAGGCAACAAAAGAAACCTGTTAGGGTTTAACGATTAGATAATAATACTTGAATAAAATTTTATAATCAACTGGACAGTTGTTCAACTGGACACTAATGCCACACTGTTAGGTTAAAGGTGGTGTAGATAAATCACCAAACCAGGTAAACCAAGAGTAGGGGGAAAGCGTCGGAAATAATTCAAAAAAATTTAGGCAAAGCTAGATTTAGTAAGCTGTTGAGCATTTAATTTGCACAAGTAGGGTGGGCAAGAAGCCCATTGGTGTCAACAAAAGCCTAGAAATAGCTTAACTGTTGGCTTCTTCACCCGCCTGGAACTAAAGTTATTTGGCTTTCAGCTAAAGTAATATGTTGATGACTAAAGATTTATGTTTATTTAATTCTTAATGGCCGTATATAGACTGGTAACCGATATTACTAATGTTGATATGGGGTGTCGGATGTAAAATATCAGTGATTTTACTTAAAGTTTTGTCCTTCCGAGTTCAAAAGCTTGATGAATAAAGGCTTATCAACTCTAAGCTGATAGTTTTAGTTTTGACTTGAGTTTGCCATCTTCCATCTGAACGATGCGATCGGCAATATCTAAAATGCGGTTGTCATGAGTAACCATCAAGATGGTACAGCCTTGTTCTTTTGCCAGTTTTTGCATGAGATTGACTACATCTCGTCCCGATTGACTGTCAAGGGCGGCGGTGGGTTCATCCGCTAGGATTATTTGAGGATGACTAACTAAGGCACGAGCGATCGCTACTCGTTGTTTTTGTCCTCCAGACAGTTTATCAGGATAGTAATGCAAATGATTTCCTAATCCTACCTGTTCTAGCATTTGGGCTGACCTAGCTAGCATCTTTTTTAACCCAAGATGTTTATGTAATTCCAAAGCCATTTTGACGTTTTGGAGTGCTGTTAAACTACCATGCAAGTTATGTGCTTGGAAAATATAACCGTTACGCCGTCGCGCTTGCATTAGTATTTCAGGACTAGCACCACAAAGTTCTTGTCCCAACACCCGCAAACTACCAGATTGGGTAGAACGCAACCCACCCACTAAGGTCAGCAAGGTAGTTTTTCCAGAACCAGAAGGCCCAGTCATAATAATAATTTCACCGGCGTTAATC
This sequence comes from Nostoc sp., assembly GCF_036917635.1. Lineage (GTDB taxonomy): Bacteria > Cyanobacteriota > Cyanobacteriia > Cyanobacteriales > Nostocaceae > Nostoc. Next base: position 186 of record NZ_JBALCW010000054.1, on the reverse strand, counting down.
TCTAAGTTGATGTTAGATAAAACTTGCTTACGGAGTGAGGCTTGACCAAAATAGTGGTCGAGATTCTGAATGGAGATGAGGGGAAGCATATTTTAGGAGTTAGGAGTTAGGAGTTAGGAGTTAGGAGTTAGGAGTTAGGAGTTAGGAGTTAGGAGTTAGGAGTTAGGAGTTAGGAGTTAGGAGTTA
>NZ_JBALCW010000053.1:0-83947 GCF_036917635.1 Nostoc sp. | reverse complement strand
TGAAAATGCCTGAATTCCTTTATGAACTGGAACTTAGGCTCTGTAAGACATAATTCCTCCTCGCAAGGTCAAAATCAGCGAACGTACAGTAATCATGGATAAAATCGGAAATGTATTGAATATATATCGATAAATAAAGCCGTCCTACTAATCAGAGGACGGCTTTATTTTGAGCTTTTTTTGTTTTTTAATTTAGTCAGAAGCTGATATTTCTAATCAAAACGGCTCACCAGAGCGATTACTGTACTTGGGTCGGGAAAGCACCAGGTCGTACAGCTATGTTAAGACTTTGCCCATTGCGACGTAATTCCATACGTAAATCGCCCCCGACTTGGCTATTTTCTACTGCCTTTTGGACACTGCTGGCATCTGTGACTGCTTGCCCGCCAAGCTTTTGGATCACATCCCCAGCACGTATCCCTGCTTTAGCAGCTGGTGAATTTGGCACAACTTTTACAACTAATACACCTTTATCTTCATTCACACTCAAACCGCTATTGGGATCTGAGTTGATATTTTGTTTTAGCTGAGGCGTTAACCCTACCATCTGAATTCCCAGATAAGGATGTTCTACTTTGCCTGTAGCTATTAGTTGACTAGAAATGCGTTGGGCTGTGTTGATAGGAATAGCAAAGCCTAATCCTTGTGCGCCTTGAATAATGGCTGTATTCATGGCAATTACCTCGCCACGGTAATTTAGCAGAGGTCCTCCAGAGTTCCCAGGATTAATCGCTGCGTCAGTTTGAATATACTCTACTCGCTTATCGGGAGCGCCGATTAGATCGCTATTACGTCCGGTAGCACTGATGATTCCGGTAGTTACTGTATTATCTAATCCAAGGGGGTTGCCGATCGCGATCGCCCATTCTCCGGGTAGGAGTTTATCTGAGTTACCCAAAGCTACTATCGGTAGATTGTCCGCCTGAATCTTGACAACAGCAACATCGGTCAACTCATCTTTTCCTAACACCTTACCTTTAAAGGTACGCCCATCCTTGAGGGTTACTGTTACTGTATCAGCACCATCGACTACGTGAGCATTGGTGAGAATACGACCATCAGCACTAATAATAAAACCTGAACCAGTACCCCGTTCTACGCGATTTTGTGGTTGTTCTGGTATTTGAGAGCCAAAAAAGTGTTGAAAAAATGGATCGTTGTTAAATCCATCTGGTATCTGGGTTTTTACGGTTCGTGAAGAGTCAATCCGCACCACAGCAGGTCCCACCTTTTGCACCACCTGGGTAACAAAGTTAGGATCTGTGGTAGCTGCTAATGGAGGAGCAGCATTTACTGGACTCACTGCCAAATTAGATGCACTTTCAGACACCTGCTGAGGGTGTCCAGCCATATAACCGCCTGCCAATGTCATACCTGATCCCAGCAGCACCAGCGATAGAGAGGCGGCAGCCTTTTTCCAGGGTGCTCGATTACGGTATGTGGCTTCAGCAGTGTTATGTGAAATGCTATTTGATGGGTGTTCTCTGTCGCGAGATTCGTTTTGCATTGCTGTCTGGAAGGATATTTAGATGTATTACTAATGTAGATATAATTTGTGACAGTTTTGTTGCGGAGGTATTGCGTTGTTGTGAAAACTTTGGTATTTTACTGAACCGTATTTGAATTATAGTCATTCGTAGAGGCGCACAGCGCTGCGTGTTCTATGAATATGTCTGAAGGAATAAAAATGGCACAGGGGAAAATCTTACTTAAACCTGGCACTTTATGGAGAAGTGTTAAAGAACGGACTGAACATGCTTTGCAATGCGGGGCGTTACTCTCGATTCCGACAGAATTTGAATTTGTTGAACAGGATGGCGTGGGCTTTTTGGTGCGGATTTTGTCTAACCTGAATCGCAAAAAAGCAGCTAAGGAGAACCAGGAAAAACAATCTGCTACTTCTGGTGAAGAGTTTAATCCTTTTTTGCCCTATGAACAAGATTTATTTGTGGCGGATATTTCTGATACCCATGTATGTATCTTGAATAAATTCAATGTTGTTGATTATCACCTGCTAATCATCACCCGTGCCTTCGAGGAACAGGAAAGTTTGCTGACTCTGGAAGATTTTACAGCTATGTGGGCATGTTTAGCTGATTTCGATGGTTTAGTTTTTTACAACAGTGGTAAAACCGCAGGTGCGAGTCAGCGACACAAGCACTTGCAATTAGTGCCACTACCACTAGCACCTTCTGGGCCGCAGATACCTATTGAACCTCTGCTAACAGCAGCACAATTTAAGGAATCGATACCTTCTGGTGCGTCCGCTATGCCAACGGTGGGCTTTACCAACGCAATACCAAAACTTCCTTTTGTACACGCTTTCGCACCATTAAATCCCGATTGGGTGCAGTTGCCATTTGCAGGGGGACAAGCAACTTTGGAAGTTTATCGGACTTTGCTACATTCTGTGGGATCTGGTGCTTACAATCTGCTAGCGACACGAGAATGGATGTTGATCGTACCGCGATCGCAGGAGCATTTCCAGTCTATCTCTGTGAATTCTTTAGGATTCGCTGGTGCTTTACTAGTGCGGAATGCAGCAGAAATGGAGATTCTCAAAGCCCAAAAACCGATGACTATCCTCAAGAGCGTTGCTGTATGCTAAGTTGATGCGATATATACGAAGATATTTGCTTCAAATTATATACCTGATTATGAAACGCAGATATAAAATTTTTTAGGCAATCCGCTTGCCTTGAAAAACGTAGACGCTCTCGCGTTTGCGTCTCGTGATGAAAAATGTGCTGGTAACAACCAGGAGAATAATAACTCAGTACTCCTAACTCAGCATCGGCTAAACCATAGCTATTAGCTAACAGCACTTAGGACTTCTGAATGCGGTTATGATTAAAGAGGATAGCATCCAGGCTGGGAGAATAACTTTTTAGCCCATATTCCTTTTGGATTGTAAGCTACTTTTTTAAATCACTTTTATAATGGAAATTACTGAACTCTTTGAATTTTCAATTGGATGATGGCGATCGCAGCATACCGATCATTATTTAGTATTCAGCCACTTTGAGCAAGTGCTTTCTAATACTGACATTGAGACTCTATCCGTCGATGAGTCGGCGGTGGTAGAAATCTGTTTGGATAAATCTAGATAAAGGTATGGATATTGAAACCCACAAGGAAATATCGAGGCCAACCCCTGGTCTTTTGCGGTTTGAAAAACGGGAAAGTTTTGTTGATGAATTATGTGCGGTGAGCGCTTTATGTCGATTCAGCTTGAATCTGTTAAATCTAAAATGTTACCTCCAAAAGCTGAAAAAAAGATGCGCTGCTGGATTCGCAGTCGCCACTTGATTTGTTCGGGTAATTTTTTTATCTTCGAGACATTAGAATATACCACCATTGAAAGATTCTCTCAATGTGTGGCTTCTTTAGGAGGAACAGTAATATCCGTTGAACCCATTAATAAAATTTGGATGGGCGATCATCGTCAAGTCATTTTATATCAGGCAAAAGCTAGTTTGCATACGCCTCATCATACTTTGAAACAATACTGGATAAAATCTGGTAGTGGATACACTAAATTTGATGAGCGTGTTTGAGAGTTACTATCCTGCGGAAATCTTTCTGACAGGCGTCTACACTACAATTCAAAATTAAGTTTTGAATTTTAAATACTCCCTAAGGGGGTTGACGGCTAATTGTTAATGTCTAATTGCTAATTTTTTTTATAATGATTAGCTGTTGGTTATTAACAGTTAGCCGTCTAAGTTTGTTAGAAAACTTAACTAAAAAGCTCCCCAAAACTTGATAAATTAATCGTGGCTGTAAACGACAAAAGCTTTAGTAAAAGTTAAAAATGTAGCATAGTTTACCGCCGTAGACATCGCATGAGATAATTAGGGAAATGGGAGCATCTCACTTTCGTAAAAAGCCTTGTAAAACCTCACCCCAACCCTGACTTGATCAATTAGTTCAATTGTCTCATCTGGCAAAGTGATGTTAATCTGGCGATGCATGATTTATTACTTTATGTTGCACATTCATTTGATTGTACACATCTAAAGTGTAGTTGTGCTAAGTGCGATCGCACTTCTCAATTCTTTATTCAATCTCGTTAATCCAACTTTTAATTACGCTGACTAAATTTGGATGTGCAGATGAAAAACCTCTCAGAGGTGCTTCTAAAAATTTATCAGTAATCCAGGCAATATGTAGCACATCTGTTAACTTGCGGCTGAAGGTGATAAGCGCCTGATTGGGTTCGCAATTGTTGATAATCAAAGCGAGATGCTGTGTTTGGAGTCGTTTTTTAATTGGGAGAATAATTCGTTTGAATTGAGGCGCATTATTAACTGCTGGAATTTCTGGATTATTAGGAAAGATGGTTAGATAGATTTGGTTACAGAGTTCCTGTGATATGGCGCTTATATCTGTTTCGTTTTGTAGTGCTTCACAATTGATGACGATGGGATAGATTTTGTTACTTGGTTGGAGTTGAGAGGCGATATCAGCTATTAGATTTTCTGAGCTTTCAACTGTGGCACTTTCACCGTGCCAAGCGCGATAAAATTCTAGATAGCTCATGTTTTCGGCACAGCGCCAAACAAGAGAGTAGCAGTTATCAAAAAGGCTCCTATCATTTTCCCAAACATCATTTTTTAAGTAGTCTTTTAACTCAATAACTACTTTTGTAAATTGTTCACCTTCAAGGATTTGCGGCAAGCTATTAGCTATACCTCTCCGAGTATTTTCATTTTGATTAGTAGTAAGAAGATTTATCAAAGAAGTTATTGGTGTTTTATTACCCATACCAATTTGCTTTAAGCTTTCAGCTACCGTAGTGTAAATAGAGTCATTATTAATGATTTTAATTATATTAATCAGTGTAGCAATTGCAGTTGCATCTGCCAAGTTGGCTTTTCCTAAGTTAACAGCTATTTTTTGTGACAATATCCAAAACATAAATTTTTCCCTAACATTAAGGGTAGAGTCTTCTGGAAAACTCTGAATCACGCTGCTTTGAAAATCAATTGCAATTTTATTACTAGGCTCAATTAGTGCTAATAAACAGTTGGCACCAAGCCATACATTCTCATTTTGAGCAATATTAATTAGCTTAATTACAGTATTAATTGCGAGTTGCTCCTTTGGTTTAATATAATTTAATATAAAAGCTGCTAACAAACAGTCAGTTTCATCTTGAGAAGTAAGTATCAAATCAATAACAATAGCAACTGCGGTTTTATGACTGGGTTGAATTGAACCTAATATAAAAGCTCCATATAAACGAATTAATTTAGACTCTGAATTCTGAACTAATTTTTCTATACTTGTAAGCGTAGTTTGATTGTCAACTTTTATTTGTCCCTGGCCCCACAATCTTGAAAATTTCCATACTAGGAAAAAAAAATCACGTAAGCATTGCGTTAAATCCTCATAGATAGTATTTTCCCATGAGGTAAATTCTTTTGATATTAATTGATCTGGAATTAATTGAAATATTAAATCAAATAATAATATATATTCAGATTCATCTTCCAAGCTTGTAGGCTCACTAAATATTTCCTCTAGTATGATATCAGTATTATGAGGAAATATACTTTGAACAAAAGGCTCAATTAATAAGTGAAAAGAGTTATTCAGATAAGTGGGATGACTATTATCAATTTCACCTAAACTCTGATTCAATAGTGTAAGAACATTTAAATCATCCGTTCGCTCTATCAGGGGTACTAAAGTATTAACGACAATCGGATAACCAGGGGAAATTTGTTTTAAGCTAACAGATGCCATCCAACGAATACCTTCATTGTTAGTATTTTGAATTATCTGAACTAAAAACTTAATTATAGTAGGATTCTCAGGGTCAATCTCTCTCAAAAGATCAACTGCTAGTATACAGATGTATTCGTCTTTAATAGTTGTAATCAGCTTGACTAAATCGGGTACTACCTTGTCTCTATTAGTTTCTTTAAATACCTTTCTAGCTTCCTCTCCAACTACTGTTACATAAGTCACCCACTTTTGTTCCTCATTCAAATAACCAAAAGCATAGCTAACAAGCTGTCTCAGAATTTCATTAGTACGGTTGCACTCTACAAACTCGCTAATTCCTGCGGCTGCTAGAAAATAAGCTTGATAACAAAAGAAATAGCAGCAGCCATCATCAAATTCAACTAAAGCTTTGATAAACTCTTCTTTTTTCTCCTTCGCCACATCCTCTCGCCCCAACCACAGTAAAATAACTTCTTTCCACTGTGGCTCAAAAATGCGGTAAATACCTGCATTAGGATTATTTGGAACGTGCGTGAGAAAAAAGTGCCAATCATCAATTGCACAAGCAGCAAAATATTCTTCAAATGTGGGATGGTAAAAAGCATAAACTGGTTCTTCTGGATCTTCCTCTGCAACACCTACCTGATTCAGCCAACCCAGTTGCATCGCTAGCTGAAACAGAGGTGTATCCGATTCACCCAATACCGACAAAACAAAGCGACGGGTGAGGCGAAATCGAGAGTAAGATTGAGAAATCGCAACCTTCGCCAATCTTCCCAAAGCTTGATTCAATTGCTTTCGAGTTACAGAATCAGAGGGAAAGTGTTCTTGTTTCCACTCGTAGAAAGCTTCGACAAATCTTTGGTATAGTGCAGCCTTAGTTTTTGGTAATTTACCTTGTCTCAGTTGCCAGGAATAAGACATTAGTGACAACCGCAAAGGATTTTTGACCAAATCTTTAATTCTTTCTTTTCCAGGTTGATCTAAGGCTGCGCGTAATGCCTTACCTAAGTGTGGATTGCTGCTTGCAAACCAGTTGATGAGAAATTGGTTAACTTGATCCGAATCGGGTTTATTGCGATCGCCATAGCTAAATTCTAAAGTACGATAGGTATCAAATCTTTCCAAAGCATTTTTACCAGCATCCCATACATTCAGCCGACACGTTAGTAAAACCCGTGCATTTGATATCCAGCCTGTGGTAAGTTGAGATGCGATCGCAGTCAAAGGATTGCCAGTTTCCACCGACATCTCATCAACACCATCTAACACTAGCCACACTCGCTCCCTGTTGAACAGTTCCACAAAAGAATCTTCCATTTCTGGTGTGACTCGTGCTGTTTTCAAAGCGCGTTTTAGCCATACCTGTAGCAAATAGTCTTCTAACGTTCTCACCTGCAAATCTGCTAATGACACCCAAATAGCTACATCTGGCTCAGTGTTTTCAAACACCCAATCTGCTATCTGCTGCAAAAGCGTAGTTTTTCCGGCTCCCGGTTCTCCGATGATGGCGATGCGCTTACCCTTACTTTTGGGACTTACCCCTAATCTGAGAACTTGCTCGAAAAACTCATTACTGCGATCGTAAATAGGCCATACTGTAGGGAAGATTGCTGTGCGCTTAGGAAAGAGTGGTTTTAAACTTATGCATATTTGCGATTTATTGTCAATGCGTAAGTTTTATAACTAATAAGGGACTTCCAACAAATAAATTACCCAATCTCGTGTCGCCCACCCCACAATAAGTAGTTGAGTATTTTTTTATTTGGAAGTCCCTAACTTTAAGAAACCTGATTAAAGAGAACAACGACTACAAAGGTAACCATTCAATCCATTATGAAACCTTTGCTAAAACCAACTTTTAACTTTTTTTGGGGTTCACTAACTGCTAAAACTTTCGCAGGTGCTACTGCGATTATATTGTTATGCGCTTTTATGACTAAACCAGTAGTTGCTGAAGTCCCAAGCTTTACCGATGTTGACCCTGATATTTATGCCAAAGAGATTCAAGAGGCTGTTCAGAAAGGGCTTATTGCAGGCTTCACTTCTAATAATACCTTTCGTCCCACGTTAGGACTGACACGGGAACAGATGGTGTCGATGGTAATAAACGCGCTTAGTAAGATACCTGTCAGCCCTTTGACTGTGCCACATGACCCACCACCAGCAGCAGCAAACTTATTGAAAGTGACCAGCAAGCCTTTCCGAGATGTAAGTGCGATTCGTTGGAGTGCTGCAATGATTGAGTGGGCAAAATATAACGGGATTATGCAAGGCTATTCTGATGGCACTTTTCGTCCTACGCAAATAGTAACCCGTGCTGAGTTGATGGTGGTATTGCGTAAAGCCGTTCAGTACGCCGAAGAGGGGGGAGGAGGTTCAGGTATGATAAACTTGCAGCAGGCGATAGCATTCAGTGATATATCTAATCATTGGGCGCACAAGCAAATTATATAAATGTCTGCCTACTGTGGTGTTGCAACTCCCGTCAATGAAACTGGAAATCTCTTTTCTCCTAATCTTGGGACACAGCGTAATTATGCAGCAGCAGCCACATTACGGATGCTCAACTGTGTTAGGAAGTAAGACCAACTCTGCGTTGTTTAATGTGTTAAAAGTAGCGCAGCCCTAAAGTAAATACTTAATAGTAAGGTGCGTTAAGACAGAGTTTAACGCACCCTCATTTATTACAATTCCAACTTTTCACCCCGAATCGAATAATCTAACAACTCCATCGGGTGAATAACTGAAATTTTCTTACCTTGCAACTGCAAATGCTTCGTAATTTGCAAAGTACACCCCGGATTTGCAGAAGCAATTAACTCAGCACCAGTATTCAACAAATTCTGCACTTTTTGCTGACCCAATTCATCAGAAATTTCTGGTTGCAGCATATTATAAACCCCAGCGCTGCCACAACACAAAGCTGCATCTATTGGTTCTCTCAACTTCACCCCTGGAATTTGCCGCAATACCTGACGCGGTTGCACACTAATCTTTTGTCCATGCAATAAATGACAAGCATCTTGATAAACTAAATTCAAGGGTTTATCAGTCAATGGTGAAAGTTTTGCTGTTAAGCCAACAGTTGCTAAAAATTCTTGAGCATCTTTAACTTTAGCTGCAAAATCCTTTGCCTTTTCCCGATATTCTGGGTCACTTTCTAAAATGTGACCGTATTCCTTCAAAGTATGACCGCAACCAGCAGCATTGATAATTACAAAATCGACATTTGTGTTAGCAAAACTATCAATCATCTGCCTTGCTAAAGCTTTCGCCTGTTCTGTTTGTCCTTGGTGTTCGGGAAGCGCTGCACAACAACCTTGAGATTTCGGAATCACAACTTCACAACCATTCGCTGTTAAAACCCGCACTGTTGCTTCATTCACTGGGGAAAAAAACAGCCGTTGAACGCAACCCAAAATCATCCCAACTCGGTAGCGCTTTTCACCTTTAGCAGGAATCACAGTAGGCAAATTATCCTGAAAAGATTTGAGAGTAATTTCTGGCAGAATAGATTCCATTGCTGCCAAACGGGGCGATATTTTATTGAGTAAACCCGTAGCGCGAAAAAATTTAGCAAATCCCAACTTTTGATAAACCAACAACGGAACTAGTAAAATCCGTAAAAGGTTGGGATAGGGAAACACAGAAAATATCAGTTGACGAAAAAATTGATCTGGTAAACTGCGGGGATAATTCCGTTCAACTTGGTGACGAGTTGAAGAAATTAACTTGTCATACTGTACACCAGAAGGACAAGTACTCACACAAGCAAGACACCCCAAACAAGAATCAAAATGTTCTACTGTTGCCGTATTTAGAGCAATCTCACCTTCATTAATTGCATCCATTAAATAGATACGTCCTCTAGGAGAATCCATCTCCTTACCCAGCACCCGATAACTCGGACAAGTCGAGAGACAAAATCCACAATGTACACAACTATCAATTAACTTTGGATCAGGCGGATGATTAACATCAAACCCCTTCAAATTCTTTAAACTAGCCGTATTATTAACAGAATTTTCTGAAACTTGCATATTTTTACCTTTCCCCTCTCTATCTCAGCGTTCTCTGTGTCTCTGCGGTTAGTTAAAACTAAATTCCACCCACAAACCGACCAGGACTTAAAATATTCTTACTATCAAACTGTTCCTTAAGGAGCCGCATCAACGGTAAACCATTGCCCGTGTAGCCCCAAACATCTATTTGTTCTTTAACCGCCATTGGTGCTGACAAGATTGTTAAAAAACCACTATGAGCTTGAGTGCGATCGCCTGTGGCGGAGCGTAGCTCATCGCGCACTTTCAAAACTTGATTTTTACTCTCTAATTGTAACAAACCTAAACCACTACTAATATGAATTAAACCTAACTCCACCTGAGTCAAAATCTCCACGGCAACAGTAGGTAACACTCCTATTTTGCAGGTAATTACTGATTCTGTAGCAGTACTATGTATTCGTTCTTGCAATCTCTGCCATAGATTAGCTTCATCACCATCAGCAAAAATTGCCCCATCTAAACCCAACTTTTGCCCTACTTCCAAAACTCTGTTTGATTGTTCTTTAACACTTTCACTAATACTTTGAAAGCGAGCAATTAATCCCAGTCCTTCACCCAAACCTAAGCTAGACACCAATTTAGTTGATAGCAAATCAGCCTGAACTGGTGTTAAAGCTGAACCTCGAAGGATATCAGCCGCTTGAGATATAGTTTCAGCTTTACCCGTTAGTACTACCGTCCCCGATGTCTCTGATAGCGGATACAGGCGAAAAGTTAGTTGACTAATAAAGCCTAATGTGCCATAACATCCAGTAAGCAACTTCATCAAGTCATATCCGGCAACATTTTTAACTACTCTTCCCCCAGCTTTAGCGATTTGTCCATCAGCACGCACAAAAGTAATACCTAGTAACTGGTCGCGCACACTACCATAGCGTTGCCGCAGCGAACCTGTATCACCTGTGGCAACAATACCGCCAATAGTTGCCGATTCTGGTGCAGTGGGGTCAAGGGCGAGAAATTGCCGCGACTTTGCCAAAAGCGCTTGCAAATCACAGAATTTCATCCCAGCTTCTACCGTGACAGTCAAATCCCCAACAGCGTGTTCAATCAGTTGATTGATGCGTTCTGTACTGACTACAACATCAATGCCTTTGGCTAAACCACCCCAGTTGAGTTTACTGCCACTACCACAGGGGAGGACGCGCCAGTTATTTGTGTGAGCTGTGGCGATAACTGTGGCTAGCTGTTCTTGGGTGCGAGGATAAACAATACAACTGGGAAGTTTGCCAGAAGCTACAGCCTGTTGGATACGTTTTTGCTGATTGAGTTCGATATTTTCCCAAAGGCAAACAGCATTTTCTTCGCCGACAATAGATGCAAAATCAGAAGCGCAGACGGCTTGCGGCCTGTCGTTAGACATTGCTTTCATTGAGTTTATTTTTTTATGCCCTACATCTAATTTACTGGCTAACCTGACCAAAAAAGCACATTACCATTAATCTATGGTGGTTTTAATATAGGGAGCGATGGCTACGGTGGTCACTGAGCGGCTTGCCTTGAGCCTGTCGTGAGCGTAGTCGAAAGGAGCCGAAGTGCGGGCTGCGGGCTACGCTAACGCTAGCTTGTAATCAGCCCTCACTGCTAGCCAAATAAAATAAGGTTGTTTTTGAAGCGATCGCTTAGATCAAAAGTTAACAATTACCGACTCTTCTGGTAAAAATTTGAGCTTTCTTAAAGCTGGATAAAGTTTATGATCCTCTTGTATTAAGAGCGATCGCACTTAGGTTGGATAAGGGTAATACCTTATGCAATCTATAATTTTGGGAATTTGTTTATAAGCTTTGAAATTACCAGAAAAAAATAGTAGATGAGTGGAATTTCCTCGTCTACTACAGCTAGAGTTAGGAGAAAGTTGGCATATTTACAATATATCTTATGTAAACAAGCATAAATAACACTAGTGTTAAATGAATAGACTAGATAAGTCTAGGTGTAGTCTATTCATTTAAATCTCGCTCTAAAAGTGTAATTTCTGAGAATAAATTTGTGTTGCTCTAATTAATTTTAAAAAAATGTAGCAGAGGGGTATAAATTACCCATCCGCTACGAGTAAACGGAGGTATAAACTTGATTATTTAATTGGCATGAACCAATTCTTGAGGCGCTGCGGCATCATATTCTACAGCTTTCACAAATTCTTTGAGAACGTCTTTGAGTCTTTGCTCAATTTCCTCATCTAACAAGACGCTGTGATCGGCTTGTCGTTGAACTTGTTTGTCTACCGCATAAATAGTAGCTAGGATATGCCGCGCTCCTAATTCAGATAACACAGGTTTGAGTGCATATTCAATTGCCAATAAATGAGCGATCGTCCCACCAAGAGCAATTGGTAACACGGGTTTACCTGTCAATGATTTTTGTGGCAGCAAATCTAGAAATGTTTTTAGTACTCCTGTGTAAGCAGCTTTGTAGATTGGGGTGGCAATAATTACACCATCTGCCTTTGCTAATAAAGCTTTTGGCTGTTCTAAAGCAGGGCTATCGTAACGTCCAAAAACTAAATCTTCAGCAGGCAAATCTCGAACTGAAATAATGTCTACATGCAAGCCTTCTTGTTGTAAAAGCTTGGCAGTGTATTCGACAAAACCGTAAGTTCTAGATGGATGGGTTGGACTACCTGCGATCGCTAGAATATGAGTCATTCAATTAAACTCCCAATTTCTAAAATGGGTTGAGTATGTTTTGTGGTTTTGGTCTTCATAGCTGATGCTGTATTGACCTGATCGCTCAGACGTTTGTAGGGACGGCGCAAACTCATACTCTCTACTTCCCAAATGTAACCATGAATAACTACATCGTGGGGAATTAAAGCAGAATTACGCAGCAATTCCACCTGCTGTGTGCAGATTTCATCCACATCGGTAAAGGTTTTGATCCATTTGGAAAAAACTCCTTTTGGTAGCTTCAACTCTGGCAAAGCAGGATCGACATTGACTTGATCCACGTCAATACCTTGATTTTGCAATATCTCAGTGAGAAAATCTCCTGATGCTGTCATCATGCCACATTCGGTATGATTAATAACGATGATTTCTTTGGTGCCAAAAAACTGTGTAGTTAACATCGCTGACCGAATAGCATCATCCGTCACTAAGCCCCCGGCATTACGGAAAATATGAGCATCTCCTTCACCAATTCCTAATGCTTTTTCTACAGGTAAACGTTCGTCCATGCAAGCCAGCACCCACAACCGTTTATTGTTAGGTATCCCTAACTGACGACGCAATGCCCACGCTTCTTTTTCTGAGATTTTTTGGTCAATTTCCTGGTGCAACATGGCTGGCAATTTTCTAGTTCTTAATTACTAGGATATGGACGTTGCTCTTTCCTGATGCTGCTGCTTAGGGAAATCTTCATTTGCCACAATCTCGCCAAATGGACTTAAGACATGTTGCTTCTCTACTGCTGGCAGATTCTCTAACGGCAAATGGGGAAATAGAAGTTCTGCAACTCGATAAGCTTCCTCTAGGTGGGGATAGCCAGAGAGAATAAAGGACTCAATACCCAAAGAAGCATATTCCAACATCCTGGCAGCTACGGTTTGGGGATCGCCTACTAAGGCCGTTCCCGCACCACCCCGTACCAAACCAACTCCCGCCCACAGATTCGGGCTTATCTCTAATGCCTCACGATTACCGTGGTGTAACTGAGTCATTCGGCGTTGTCCAACTGAGTCCATCCGGGCATAAGCTTTTTGGGCATAAGCTATCGCTTCTTCATCTACATACTTAATCAATTGATTCGCCGCATCCCAAGCTTCACTCTCCGTTTCCCGCACAATCACATGTAGGCGAATCCCAAACCGCAAAGTTCGGCCTTCTAGTTGTGCAAGTCTGCGAACTGATGCCATCTTCTCGGCTACTTGCGCCGGTGGTTCGCCCCAAGTTAGATAGACATCTACATGCTTGGCAGCAATTTTTTGAGCAACAGCAGAGGAACCGCCAAACCACAAGGGCGGATATGGCTTCTGGACGGGTGGAAACAGCAGTTTACCATCTTGGATATTAAGGTAGTCGCCCTGATAATTGGCTTGTTCACCACTAGCGATCGCTCGCCATACTGTCAAAAATTCATCTGTTAATTCATAGCGCTGATCGTGATCCAAATGCAAGCCATCACCCGCTAACTCTACAGGATCGCCTCCTGTCACGACATTAATCAGCAAGCGTCCCCCAGAGAGACGATCAAAAGTCGCCGCCATCCGTGCTGCTACTCCAGGTGATACCAAGCCGGGACGAATCGCCACCAAAAAACGCATCTGTCGCGTCAGTGATACTAGTGTTGATGCTACAATCCAAGCATCTTCGCAAGAGCGACCTGTAGGCAGCAATGCCCCTGTATAACCAAGGTCATCCACCGCTTGGGCAATCTGCCGCAGATAAGGAAAGCTTACTGCTCGCCCACCTGTAGCAGTTGCAAGGTAACGTCCGTCGCCGTGGGTTGGGATGAACCATAGTAGCTGCATGAGTCTTGTCCTTTAAAACTACGGTAACCCGGTAGAAATACCGCTCTTTATTTATAATTTTTAAAGTATCACATATTCTACTTAATCAAGCAATAAGTTTTCAGAAAACTCCGGTAACTCTATCAGTCAAATGTATATTAAGCCCTGTTCGATCGGGTCACCCCTTGTCCCTTTTTTCTCTCTCATAGAGAAGCGGCTTGTCGTCATATCGTGTCTGGTTAAAGACTTATCATTAAGACTGCAAGGGGGCAGTTATTGCTGTTCTTGCTGGGGGAAAGAGGGTTTTCCAATTTTTACACAGATGTGGTAACTGTAACTAATTAGCCGGACATGATATCACACATCGCTGATTATAGTTATTAATGTAGGGAATCCCGTACTAGAGTTGATTGCCCAGTTAACCTAAAAATAGAAAATAATAGATATATGGACAAACGGTATTTTTTACAGGCTAGTGCAGTAATAGTCGGCACAGCATTATTATCAAGGTATATCAATTGGGGGTCAGAAGCGATGACAACTTCTAATAGTGGATTTGAAATTACCAAACCTGAAGAAGAGTGGCGCACGATTTTAACGCCAGAACAGTTTAATGTATTGCGTAAACACGGGACTGAACGCCCTCACACCAGCCCATTGGACAAAGAATACGACAAGGGTACTTATTATTGTGCTGCGTGTGAACTGCCACTGTTTACATCTGATACCAAATTTAACAGTGGTACTGGCTGGCCTAGCTTTTTTAACCCGATTGAAGGTGCGATCGCTACTACTGTAGATCGGTCGTTGTTTATGACCAGAACTGAAGTGCATTGTAGTCGCTGTGGTAGCCATCTGGGTCATGTTTTTGACGACGGACCTGCACCCACAGGCAAGCGCTATTGCATGAATGGGGTTTCGTTGAAGTTTACTCCTGCCTAATTTAGTTGCGACGCCGAATAGCCCGTCGTAGACATCGCACGCACTAACCTAAATTATGAAATTTGGAGGCTTGACCAAGGGTGAATAGATTGTTGACAATAACTTCTCCTACTCAATGCTACCGGACGAAGTATTGTCAATTTAAAGAAATACAACTCTTGGTCTTCGCTAAAGTTATTTACCTAAATATTTCTATTTATTTGGCTCGTTTTTCTCCTTTTTGTCTTTGGGATCTTTTTTAGGTTTTTTAACCTCTTTATTACTTTTTCTTTCCTTCGACATTAGCGTTCTCCAATTAGATTACTTAGTTAAAGCTTCCAAATTCTGCCGTCAAGAAATCAGAAGATGACTTACCTGATATTTTTTAAGGCAAAAAAGAAAGTATCAAACATAAATGCCACTAACTACTATGATACGGTGTTGTTTGATTATCCGGGTTAATCCAAAATTTAAAATCCAAAATCCAAAATCCTTTGACTATTGTTCCAACAACTTCATCCTCTGCCACCAAAGATTTAGCGGATAATAGACCACAGGTGCCCACAGACTACTAAGAATGGCAGAGGCTAGGGCGACACGCTGGTAATATGTCCAAATATCTGTTACCTTGCGCTCATTCCCCATCAAAGTTAATTGCAACCCAAAAATAGTTTCTGCAAAAACTGCCATAACAAAGACAATTACAGCAATCGAAATAAAATCTTCTTCGATAAAACGCTGTTTTTGGAGCAGAGCAGTTAAAATTCCCACTATACCTAAACTGAGGGCATGAGTAGGGTTAGGTGATGTCATTGAATCTTGAAGTAGCCCCAAAATTATACCTGCCAATGCTCCGGCAAACACTGTGCGCTTCACACTCCAAGCTACCACCCAAATTAACAGCCAGTTAGGGGCAATTCCCAATAATTCCATACCCGGTAGGCGGGTTGGCAATAATAGTAAACATAACAGTACAGAACTAGCCGTCACTATCCAACCCAACAACTGACGGACACCGGGATGCCAACGAGAAAGTGGCTGGATTCGGAATTTCGATTTTCGCCCTGACGATTTTGGCTTTTTCTGCCTGCTACCAACAAATGCAGGAATCTTCATTTTTCTATGAATTTTTTGAAAAATTTACTTAGACTTTTGGGTTTCCGACTCTTGGTTTTCTAGCTTTGGATAAACAGCTACCCAATCGAGAGAGCGGATTGGCGGAAAAAGCTCAATTTTCGCTACTGATGCGGGAAGTTTCTTTAAATCCAGCGACTTGATTCGTCCTACTGCCAAACCAGATGGAAATTTCTGACTATAAGTAGATGTGGAAATTAAATCTCCTACCTTGACATTTGGGACTTTTTCATAAAACTCCAGCACAGCTTCTGCTGAAGAATCCCCTCGCAAAACGCCTTTAGCTGCTGTGCGGCTAACTGATACACCCACTTGACTTTTAAGATCGCTAATTAACAACACGCGGCTAGTATTGGGAGTTACACTCTCCACCAAACCCACCAATCCGCCTTCTGCCTTGACTATGAAGCCTTCGTGAATCCCTGCATTCGCACCGCGATTCAGGGTAACTTGTTGCCACCACTGGTCAGCACTACGTCCTACCACCCGCGCTGGAATTGGGCGTGATGCCAATGGCTCTTTTTCCACATAGCCTAATAAATCTTGTAGCTTGGTCTTTTGACTTTCCAAATCTACTATCCGGGTTTGCAATTCCAATATCCGCGCATCCCTAAGACGTTCTTCTGGAGTTGGCCCTGACTGCAACATCTCTAACGGACGGATAATTGCCTGGTATGTCTCAAGCACCAATTCACCTTGAGTTTGTCGCAATATCCAAGCACTACCAACTACTAGGGCTATCAACCCCATTTGTAACCCTTTATGATCCCACCAACGCCGTATTGTAACCATATATACCTTTACATACTTAAATAATTAAGTTCTACTTGGATTCTATTTATATAAAACCCAAATAGAACTCAAATAGAACTCAAGTCTGATATTTTTGCTACATATTGCGAGAGCTTTCAGTAACAACTCGTTCTAACTGTTTAAAGTTTTCTAACACACGACCTGTTCCCAAGACAACACAGCAGAGAGGATCGGCGGCAATGTGGGTTACAATCCCCGTTTCATGGCTAATTAAGGTATCTATGCCTTTGAGCAAAGCACCACCACCGGCTAACATAATACCTCTGTCAATAATGTCTGCTGCCAGTTCTGGAGGTGTACGTTCTAGTGTCCGCTTCACAGCTTCTATAATTACTGATAGCGGTTCCAACATACTTTCACGGATTTCTGGGGCTTTGATTGTTACAGTTCGCGGAAGACCAGAAAGCAAATGTAAGCCTCGGATTTCCATCGTGGCGTCATTATCATCATTAGTAGGATAGGCAGAACCCATCCGAATCTTGATGTCCTCGGCAGTGCGTTCACCAATGACTAAGTTATGAACTTTCTTAATATACTGAAGGATGGATTCAGTCAGTTCATCCCCAGCAATGCGTACTGATTCGCTAATCACTGTACCCTGAAGACTCAGCACTGCGACTTCTGTTGTCCCACCACCAATATCGATGATCATGTTGCCAGTGGGTTCAGCAACAGGTAGTCCTGCACCAATGGCAGCAGCTACAGGTTCATCGATTAAATAAACTTTTCTTGCTCCTGCTTGGTGAGCTGCATCCATCACAGCTCGCCTTTCTACTCCTGTGACACCACTGGGAATACCAATGACAATCCGGGGTAAGATTAAAGATTTACCTTCATTTACACGCTGAATAAAGCTTTTGAGCATCAGCTCGGCTATCTCGAAATCAGCAATTACACCATCGCGCAAGGGGCGGAGGGCAATCACATTTCCAGGTGTGCGACCGAGCATTTTTTTGGCTTCTTCTCCTACTGCCAGTGCTACCTTTTCGTTGACATCGATAGCAACTACAGAAGGCTCTTGCAGTACAATACCTTTACCAGATACATAAACGAGGGTGTTAGCGGTACCGAGGTCGATACCCATATCCCATGATGTGCGAAAGTTCCTAAAAATACCCACGCGTCTCTAAGCCCCCTGTATGCGATACTTCTTGACTACTATCGAAAGAGTTAATTCGATTATGTTTATATCCTGAGTTGAGTAAACTAGACTATATTTTTATATGATTCCCAGGAATATTTACTATGTTTCACTTGTCTGTTTTTTGATATTTTATGATTAGCTTAGTATATCCGTATACTTTTATGTGTTTCTCCTAGTAGTATGTATAATTTTTCAAGCCAACTATATTGTTAACTGTTTAACACATTATTTTCAAGTGTTTCACAATTCGCTATGATGAAAGTCTAAATTTATCAGTACATAAGTACTAAAAGGTAACGCACATGAGTATCAATCTTGTCACCCTAGTCGGTCGTGTAGGCGGCGACCCAGAGATTAAGTATTTTGAGTCTGGTAGTGTAAAGTGTAGATTGACACTAGCGGTAAAAAGGCGATCGCGCAACAGCGATCAACCTGACTGGTTCGAGTTAGAACTATGGGGAAAGACAGCAGAGTTTGCAAAGAATTATGTGCAAAAAGGTAAACAAATTGCCGTTAAAGGTTCGTTGAAGTTTGAGGCTTGGAGCGATCGCCAAACAGGAGTTAGCCGCTCTAAACCAGTTATTCTAGTAGACCAAGTGGACTTATTGGGTTCTAGGCAAGATGGA
This sequence comes from Nostoc sp., assembly GCF_036917635.1. Taxonomy (GTDB): domain Bacteria; phylum Cyanobacteriota; class Cyanobacteriia; order Cyanobacteriales; family Nostocaceae; genus Nostoc. Next base: position 65,062 of record NZ_JBALCW010000053.1, on the reverse strand, counting down.
GACGGAGCAACGGGAGATATGTCTCCAGAACATTATTAATTGGGCATTGGGCATTAGTCCAAAGTCCAAAAACAAATGACCAATGACCAATGACTAATAACTAATTTGCAGCGTCACCGATGCTTCTAGTTGCTGCTCACCACCAACGACAGGCGTGGAAGCATCAGCTACTTTGGCAGCCTCAGCCCTTAAAAACATGGGTGGTGGAGGCGCACTAGCATTATTAACTTGAATGCTCACCACTTCTTTGGATTTTAAACCCAAGGCACTAAAAACAGCATCAGCTTGCTGCTGGGCATCTTGGGTGGCTTTTTTTAATGCTTGTTTTTGAGCAGATGCGATCGCTTCATCATTAGCAACAAAACTAATACCATTAATTTCTGTTGCACCCGCTTTCACTGCATCATCCAATAATGTACCAGCTTTCTCGGTAGGAATGCGAAAACTCACAGTGTTATTGGCAGCATAGCCTGTAATCCTCTGCACATTATTCGTGTAGCTATAAACTGGATTAAGTCGGATACCAGTAGTTTGTAATTTCTCAACATTTTGGCTCTTGAGGAATGCAACTACAGCCGACGACCTCCGGGCGGCTTCTTGCTGTACCTCTTGGGCTGTTTTCCCCTGAATCTCCACTCCTAAACTGACTTGCGCCAAGGTTGTAGGAATTGTTTCTACCCCGCGACCACTGACACTAAGGGTTCGCCACAACTTGTCTTTTTCTTGTGCCGATGTAGGCAGTGTAAAATTTACACATAAAAGCATTGCTAAAGACAGTATTTTCCACAACTTTCTATGGGGAAATTGAGAACCGGGTAAAGCGGTAGTCATAAGATTTGCACTCCTCAAAATATCCACAGATGTTTTTAATAAACGTATACAAGTAAGTGGGTCAAATTAAATATCAAACCTCACCCTGCCTCCGGCTGACCCCGACAATAATAAGGAGAGGGATTGAGGGTGAGGTTTGATATAGATGTTTAATTACGCCTACCTACTTAGCAATCTTCTGGTGGCTGTTAAAAGTCAACAGTCACCACAAGTTTTTCACAACTCAAGTGCGATCGCTAGATCCGATTTGTATGTTTTTACTTTGACACTGCCATAATCAAAAGCTGAAATGGTTACATTTTTGGAAACTAAAAAAATTACACCAGTACTTTCTCAAGCTAGTTTTAAGGGTTTTTAATAGCACTTTAGTGCTTAAAAATCAAGGACTGAAGTCCTGACTACGAACTTTACACAAATTAATTTAAAGAAGTTGCCAATAGCATTTCCATAGGATGTTTTTCAGAAACGCGTCAAAATCAAAGAGAAGGATTTTCAGAGAACCCATGCATTTGTTAGATCCAATCAGCTTCTCTTTTCCTCTGCTGGCTACCGCAACACAAGCCGCAGACAATTCAATGGTAGTAGCAGCAGTGTTACTAAGCTTAGTAGTCGTTTATCTCGCCAGCAAAGCTGGTGGAGAGTTATCAAACAAAGTGGGTTTACCGCCTGTCTTAGGCGAACTTGTAGGTGGGGTGGTAGTTGGCATCTCTGTTTTCCACCTTTTAGTGTTTCCAGAAAGCGGCACAGACAGTTCTAACTCTTTAATCATGTCCTTCCTTCAAATCACTGCTGGTTTAACGCCTCAAGCGACTCCAGGCGTGTTTACAGCGCAATCTGAGGTCATTTCCGTTTTGGCAGAATTGGGTGTGATCATCCTGCTGTTTGAAATCGGCTTGGAATCGAACTTAAAAGATTTAATGGCAGTTGGTATCCAAGCCACAATTGTTGCAGTAGTGGGGGTAACAGTACCCTTTGTAGCTGGCACTGTGGGATTGATGACTTTGTTTGGAATTGCTGCTGTACCCGCAATTTTTGCAGGGGCGGCTTTGACTGCCACTAGTATTGGGATTACTTCTAAGGTGCTGTCAGAGTTGGGGCGACTCAATTCTAAAGAAGGGCAGATTATTTTGGGTGCTGCCGTAATTGACGACGTTTTGGGAATCATCGTTTTAGCGGTAGTTGCCAGTTTAGCTAAAGATGGCGTGGTGGATGTCAGCAAAGTCATTTATTTGATTATCAGCGCCACTGGTTTTATTTTGGGAGCAATTTTACTAGGGAATGTTTTCAATAAATCTTTTGTGGCGATCGCTGATAAACTCAAAACACGCGGTGGACTGGTAATACCAGCATTCATCTTCGCTTTTGCTATGGCATACCTTGCCGCCGTTATCCACTTAGAAACAATTTTAGGAGCTTTTGCGGCGGGTTTAGTTCTAGAAGAGACAGATAAGCGTAAAGAACTGCAAACGCAAGTCTGCCCCATTGCCGATATCTTAGTGCCAATTTTCTTTGTGACTGTTGGCGCAAAAACCGATTTGGGAGTTTTAAACCCAGCAATTCCCGATAATCGGGAAGGTCTAATTATGGCAATTTTCCTGATTACAGTAGCCATTCTCGGTAAAGTAATCACAGGCTTAAGCGTGTTTGGTCAACCGGAAATCAACCGTTTAGCGATCGGTGTGGGGATGATTCCTAGAGGGGAAGTCGGATTAGTATTTGCTGCTGTCGGTGCAGCCAGTGGCGCTCTCTCGAAACCATTAGGGGCGGCAATCATCATGATGGTTATCTTGACAACCTTTTTAGCTCCTCCTTTGTTACGATTTGTATTTCCAGACCCAAAAACTGTGGATTCAGGCTCAGACCAACTGATTTTAGATGGTTCCTCTGGAACCTCGTTGTTAATTGAACCGCCTTCGTTGAGGGTGCCAGCATCAAATGACAGTAACAACTTGGAAGTAACCCCAGAATCTAGCGATCGCTAATCTTTGGGAATGGGGAATAGGGAATAGGGAGAAACTTGTTCAATAATTCCCCCTCATCCCCCTCATCCCTAGTTATGCAATGGAAACTTCTCTCTTTAAATTTCTGTCCCATCTGATTGTAGAATAATCGTCTGTTTATAATTTCTACCAGCATTCGGAATGTTATTTATTTCCAGTCTCCCTTGCTTTGTGAACCTTTATTTGAAAATTTTCCAGGTAATTGGAGAGTAACACCCATAAATTTTGCTAGATCCTCTCAAAGGAATGGGAATTATCTATTTAGTACATTGATGGCGAAAAGCAAAAAACAGTTATCAGTGAACAGTTATCAGTTATTAGTTTTCTAGCTTCCTTGGGAGTCAGAATTCCTACCTCTAAAGGTGGAAAATTTCACATGAGGATTTAGACCCAAATTATGAAACCTGATAACTGATTTAAGCGCGTCTTTATACCAGCTTAAAAAATCAAAAAAGGCATCAGAGGTCAAGTTTAGGTGGTGACAATGTGATGATTTACCAATGAGTTGAGATATTGACGGCTCCCATGAACGTGAATTAGGAGAAAAGACTGTGAAATTACACTGGTTACTACCCAGCACTATTGGAACTATCTTCATGCTATCGTCGCCGGTAATGGCTGCGAGACTTGAATCTTGGCGCTTTGATGCCAATCAAAACAGGCTGGAAATTAATACTGTAGGAGCAGTTCAACCCCAGGCACAATTAATTTTCAACCCAACTCGGCTGGTAATTGATTTGCCAGGAACTACATTTGGGCGTCCGCAGCTAACGCAAGAGGTAGGCAGAGGAATTCGCTCGATCCGGGTTGGGCAGTTTGATGGAGAAACAACTCGTATAGTTGTCGAACTGACTCCTGGTTATACTTTAGACCCAAAGCGAGTGCAATTTGTAGGTAAAACTGGCGAATCCCCTGCGGCGACACTTCGTGAACGCTGGATGGTGCAATTACCTAGACCCGAAGTCAATAGAGTAGCCTCTTCTCCCAGAACTGCTTATAGTGTTGTTACCCCAGACTCTGAGCCGCAACCTGGTATTTCAAGGGTTGCCACTACTACAAGAGGGGCGACTCAAATTGAGAACTTACAAGTAACAGGCGATGGGTTGTTCATTCGCACCAGTGGTGGTAATCCTCCGATTCGGGTAATTCGGAGCCGCGATCGCGCTAGCATCTTTATGGATATCTCTGACGCATCTTTATCACCACGTCTAGCGCAACAGAATAATATCCCTGTTAATAGACACGGTGTTAGCCGCGTCGAATTTACCCAACTACAAAGCCAACCTCCTGGCGTTCGCCTGACTTTGCGGGTAGATAAAAATAGCCCCGACTGGCAAGCAACTAATAGTAACAGTGGTGGATTAGTAGTTCTACCTAATCGCGTTGTCAGATTGCTTGGAAATAATAATTCTGACAATCAGTCACAACCACCCTCCTTTCCCAGCAGACCATCTGCTAACAACTCGGCAGCAACAATTGAGTCTGTACAACTGGCTGATAATAACAGACAACTGCTAATTAGAGGCAACCAAACTTTATCTGCTACGGGAACCTGGGATAGATCCTTGGGTGTGTTCCGTGTCACAATTAGCAATGCTAAGTTAGCTCCTAGAGTCACAGGCCCGACTTTTGCTCCCAATAGCCCCATTCTCCGGGTACGCCTGCAACCACAAGAACCCAACACAGTCGTTGTTTTAGTTCAACCAGCCCCCGGAGTGCAACTTGGGCAACCTCAGCAAACTGGCAACCAGCTTTTGGTATCAATACAAAATTCTCGGCGAGTTGTCGCCCTCCCCGGAAGACCCCCCTTTGCTTTACCTGGGCTACCACCGCCAAACCGGGGGCCATTCCCAGACCTAAGCAATCCCAATCCCCAGCCCCTAACACAACCACAGCGCCGAATTAGCAATGGGCGAGTGGTAGTCATTATTGACCCAGGACATGGTGGCAAAGACTCTGGAGCGCTTGGCATTGGGGGGGCGCGCGAAAAGGATGTTATCTTGCCTATTGGTAAGAAACTTGCTGAGATTTTACAGCAACATGGCGTACAAGTAATTATGACCAGGGATTCTGATTATTTTGTTACCCTTCCAGGACGGGTGCAATTAGCAGAAAGGGCTAATGCTGATGTGTTTGTTAGCATCCATGCTAATTCCGCAGGTGCAAGTCGTCCCGATGTTAATGGCTTGGAAGTATATTATTACGATAGTGGTCTGAATCTAGCTCGCATTGTCCGCAGTAGCATTCTTCAAAGTATTAGTACTATCAAAGACAGGGGAGTGCGACGAGCCAGATTTTATGTCCTCAGAAAAAGTTCTATGCCCTCGATTCTCGTGGAAACGGGTTACATGACTGGTCGAGAGGATATGGCTAGGCTCAGAACCTCAGCTTACCAAAATCAAATGGCAGAAGCGATCGCTCGTGGCGTTCTTCAGTATTTAAAGAGAAGATAAATGATTTAGTCGAAATTATTGAGTAAATACATGTAATCTTTACCATTTTTATCCAATTTAGTAGTAAACAATTTAAGTATTTTTGCGGCGGGATAGGAGTAGCTTCTTTGTTATTGTCATCTGATGATTTGCAAGGCAAGCAGTTTTGGATTTTGGATTTTGGATTTTGGATTAACCCCACCGATAAAGGGATGGGGTTGAGAATTTTAAATTTTCGATAATGGAATTATTTCACGCCATAAGGGGTGTTATTGTATCAAAGCGTTAGTTTGCCATGAACCAAAAATTAAAAAATCTAAAATTAGGAATCTAAAATCTAAAATTGACAGTCAAATTTATATAGGCTCATGGCATGGCAAAATCAAAAGAGCGTGCTATATTTTACGCCATTAGCTGTGTCTTAATAACAGCGCAAAACTCAAATGTGCGCGGTGACGGTGTGAGGATTTGCCAATATGTTGAGATGTTGACGGCTCCCATGAATGTGAATTAGGAGAAAGGACTGTGAAATTACACTGGTTACTATCCAGTACTATTGGAACTATCTTCATGCTGTCGTCGCCGGCAATGGCCGCGAGACTCCAATCTTGGCGTTTTGATACCAACCAAAATCGTCTGGAAATTAATACTTCGGGGAATGTTCAACCCCAAGCACAATTAATTTTTAACCCCACTCGTTTGGTAATTGATTTGCCAGGAACCACATTTGGGCGTCCGCAGCTAACGCAATCGGTGGGTGGTGCAATTCGCGCTATCCGTGTTGGGCAGTTTGACGAACAAACAACGCGCATAGTCGTTGAACTGACTCCTGGTTATACTCTTGACCCCAAGGGAGTACAATTTGTTGGCACAACTGGCGATCGCTGGATGGTACAATTACCTACGCCAGTAGCTGAAAATGTCCCCTCAAATACTGGGGGGCAACAAGAACAAGCTATAGCAACAGAGACTTCACCGAGAACATTTCCACCACTGTTCTCCCAAAGAAATATTTACAACGTAGTGACAGCAAACCCTGTCAATCCGCCTAAAAACCGAATGCTTGCCGCCAGAGTTACTCAAATTGAGAGCTTACAAGTCACAGGCGATGGTTTTTTCATCCGCACCAATGGTGGTAATCCTCAGATTCAGGTAAATCGTAGCAACGATCAAACAGCAGTTAACATCGATATTACTGGCGCTACTTTATCACCAAATCTAGGACAGCGCGATTTGCCGATTAATCGCTATGGTGTCAACCACATTCAGTTCAGCCAACTACAAACAAGCCCATCTGTTGTTCGCATAACTTTACGGGTGGACGAAAATAGTCAAAATTGGCGAGCAACCACTAGCAGTATTGGTGGTTTTGTCGTTCTTCCCAGTCGTGGCGTTGCTCAGTTGCCTGGAGGTAATAGTCCACGCCTAATACCATCTACTAACACCTCACTTGCTACCATTCAGTCTGTGCAATTGGCTGGTAATGGCACACAACTGCTGATTAGAGGCGACCAAGCTTTATCTGCTACAGGAGGCTGGGATAGAACTTCTGGTTTGTTCCGTATCACCATCAACAATGCTCGGTTAGCTCCCAAAGTTACAGGCCCAACTTTTAATGCTAATAGCCCTATCCTGCGGGTTCGCCTGCAACCACAAGAATCTAATACTGTCGTCGTCTTGGTTCAACCAGCAGCCGGAGTCCAAATTGGGGAACTCAATCAGGTTGGCGACCAGCTTTTGGCTTTAGAATTACAACGCTCTGGTAGCGTCACACCGGGGATTGGTTTACCTCCTCTGCCATCGCCAAACCTAAGTCAATTCCCAAACCCCACAGATAATCCCCGTCCTATCTCTCAGCCACAGCCGCGTCCCTCAGTTCCCAGAGGGAAATTACTAGTTGTGATTGACCCAGGACATGGTGGAAAAGACTCAGGTGCCCCAGGTCTAGGCGGACTTTTAGAAAAGGACGTAATTCTCCCTATTGGTAAAAGGATAGCAGCAATTTTAGAGCAAAATGGTGTACAAGCAGTACTCACACGGGATGCTGACTTTTTCGTAGAACTTCAGGGACGGGTAGAAATTGCCGAGCGAGTTAATGCGACTGCCTTTGTCAGCATTCACGCTAATTCGGTTGATAATCGCCCTGATGTTAACGGGTTAGAAGTATATTATTATGATAGCGGTTATGCTCTGGCTGAAGTTGTTCGCAATACCATCCTCCAGAACATCAGTACAATCAAAGACCGGGGAACCCGCAAAGCCAGATTCTACGTTCTCAGAAAAAGCTCTATGCCATCGATTTTAGTAGAAACAGGTTATATGACTGGTCGAGAAGACAATCCCAGATTGGGAACACCAGAGTATCAAAATCAGATGGCAGAAGCGATCGCTCGTGGCATCCTAAAATACTTACAGCGCTAATATAGTACAAATTACTAATTAAAAGGTGGTATTTAGACTTTTTTAGCGTCCAGAATTTAGTGGTCAAATTGTACATTGTCTGCTAAATTCTGTATTTTAAATCCCAAAACCTAAATTTATATCTGCCTGTGTATTCATCTTCGATCTTTGAAGCGAATCTTGACGATTTTTCTGAGCAACAACCCCAACAGGCCCCAATTGGCATCTTTGACAGTGGTGTGGGTGGGCTGACAGTACTACGACAACTATATCGGCAACTCCCCAATGAATCAATTATTTACTTTGGGGATACAGCTAGACTTCCTTACGGAATTCGTTCCCAAACAGAAATTTTACAATTCACGCGTGAAATTATTACCTGGCTACAACAGCAGCAGGTAAAAATGGTGATTATGGCTTGCAACACCAGTTCTGCCCTGGCGCTAGAAACCGTGCGTCAGGAATTCAACATACCCATTTTGGGAGTAATCCTACCAGGTGCAAAAGCTGCCGTGCAGCAAGGAAAGCGGATTGGTGTAATTGCCACTCCCGCTACGGCTAAAAGTAATGCTTATAAGCACGCTATCCTCGAAATTGCTCCAGATGTCCAAGTCTGGCAAGTTGGATGTCCAGAGTTTGTGCCACTCATCGAGCAAAACCGGATTCATGACCCCTACACTGCTGAAGTAGCAAGAGCCTACCTAGAGCCTTTATTAGAGCAGGAAATTGACACCTTAGTTCACGGCTGTACCCATTATCCCCACCTTACACCAGTATTGCGATCGCTCCTCCCCTCTCATGTCCAACTGGTTGACCCAGCTGTTCATGTCGTAGCAGCTTGTTCCCAAGAGCTAGACTTACTAGGCTTAAAAAATACTCACCTCCCACTGCCAACTCGCTTCGCCGTTAGTGGTTGTCCGAAACAGTTTTCCCAGTCAGGAGTACAGTGGCTAGGCTATACCCCAATTGTTGAACAGGTTTGCTTCACTGATAGCGCTATTTCCCAACTCCAATAAAAATAATTAGTCCTTAGTCCTTTAATCAAAACAAATGACCAAAGACTAACGACTAAGGACAAATGACAAATGACAAATGACTATTGACTATTAACTGATATCTCCTGCTTATGTTTTCCTTCGCTAGATGAAGGGAAACTTGTCGGATTAGTTTTTGTACCTGTTCGCTTTGCCAGTGCTAACAACAGGTAAACTGTGAACAAATATCCAGACGCTAAAATAAAAATCATCATAGGTATACTTCCGTAAATCATTGTTCTACTAGCACCTTTCTAAATCAATATAAAATTAGTAGAACCTCAGCCAAGCAAGTGCTTTCTTCATGGCTGGAGTTTCCTATGGTAGAATTACCTATAGATATAAAATTCTCTACAGACAAATAATTTATTCTCTAATGCGACTTCTTGCAGACCATAGATCCCACAGCAGTTAGATTGCCTTTTAGCAATCTAAAACTATGATTCTTTGCGGTCTACTTGATCTGCTTTATTTTTGATCACATTGCTGTGAAAGGAGCAATGCTTGCGCTCAACGTGCGCTGAAGACGTGTAGCGGCTTCCCATAGGGATATCGCATAGCTCCAAACCAGGAGTTTCGCGGATCGTAGGAAAAATAAAAGGAATTATTTCCTTAATTTTAAGCTACGACTAATTATTTTAGACTTACATCACCAAGCAAGTAAAATTACTTAGTAGTTGATTTACTTTTGGAGTGTGAATATCTGAAAAATTTAAAATTCCTATATTTTAGCGTAACACAACGACCTTACATTTTGAGCTTCTTCGACTGCTAAATTTCAAATTTTTTGAATAGCTACACTTCAATCCTGAAGAAATTTAGTTTGAGTCATTGGCGACTTCTTTAAACCACATCCCTTTTGTCAATAGACAGTATTGCTTAATTTTTATTTTAAACTGTGGCAGGAAAGGCGTACAGGGAAACTACTTAATATAATTTAGCTTATATTTATCTCCGTATACTTGTAACTGATGTTTTAACTTACTTTAAAACCTAAACTACGAAAACTTAAGCATAATTGCTTATTGACAAACACACCATTAACCTTAAATATCACCTATAGAACGAATGAAAATGGGATTACCTGATGAAAACTTTGCGCTGGCACAGGGTTATCTTAAAATAAGTGTAGGATATGTAAACTTTCGTAACCAAAGTCAGAGTCCGCCCATCCATGACCCCAGCCACCTCCCTGTTTACCCCTGTGGAAGCAGACCTGCGACTACTAGCAGATAACCTAAAACAGCTAGTTGGAAATCGCCACCCCATTTTGTTTGCAGCAGCCGAACATTTATTCGGAGCTGGGGGAAAGCGTATCAGGCCAGCAATTGTCCTGCTAATATCGCGGGCAACAATGTTAGAACAAGAGATTACACCGCGTCATCGCCGCCTAGCTGAGATTACAGAAATGATTCACACAGCTAGCTTGGTACATGACGATGTAGTAGATGAATCAGACGTGAGGCGAGGCGTTCCTACCGTTCATAGTTTGTTCGGTAATCGCATTGCCATATTAGCAGGAGATTTTCTTTTTGCCCAATCGTCCTGGTATTTAGCAAATTTGGACAATTTGGAAGTGGTGAAACTCCTCTCAGAAGTGATTATGGATCTAGCTACTGGGGAGATTCAGCAGGGACTGAATCGTTTTGATGCTAGCATCTCTATTGAAACTTACATTGAGAAGAGTTATTACAAAACAGCTTCGTTAATCGCTAACAGTTCTAAAGCTGCTGGGTTACTTAGTGAAGTCTCACGAGAAACTGTTGAGCATCTATATAGCTACGGTCGTCATTTTGGTATAGCATTTCAAATTGTTGACGACATTTTAGATTTCACCAGCACAACAGATACTTTGGGTAAACCAGTGGGGTCGGATCTTAAAAGTGGTAATCTGACTGCACCGGTTTTATTTGCTTTAGCGCAAAAACCATATTTGGAAGTGCTGATTGACCGAGAGTTTGCTCAAGAAGGGGATTTAGAGCAAGCACTAGCACTAATTCAAGATAGTCAAGGCATACAGCAGGCGCGAGAGTTAGCTGCTCACCATGCTAAGTTAGCAATTGAACATCTTGAAGTTCTCCCACCCTCAGAATCCCACCAGGCATTGATTAACATAGCTGAGTACACACTGAGCCGTCTTTTTTAAATCATTTACCACTTAACTGGTACCTTAGGGGATTTTAAACCCCAAGCGAAACCTTCCACCTGTTCTTAGGTGGGAAAATTTTGCTTAATGGTCAGCTAAAATTTGAAAAATGTTCACTGATAACTGTTTGTTAACCAATTTTAGATTAAGGGGAAAATTAAAGCGATCGCTTGCTTCTTTAAAGAACTAGAAGGGTGATAACTGGCATTAATTTATTTTGATCAAAAACTTTTTCAAACAAATTTGAGATTTAAAAACTTGGATGTGGGATTGTATCTAAAAAATCCCACATCCAAGTTTTTTCTATGCAATATCAGGGGGTATCTGTTTAGGCGATCGCTGTTGTCGTAGCTGTTTCTGCATGAGTTTTTCTAGTTCAGTTCGGCGAATTTCAACGGTATGAGTGGTCTTACCCGGCGTCTCCAAAAAAATGATGCTATCTACGGGTTCTAATGCCACCAATTGGAACAAAATATGGGTGACAGGGATAATTTTAGCTAGCATTTGAGGGTCAAGCCCAGCAGGGGAAATTAGAGAGACATCCTGTATGGTAGGAAAAGCGTAAACAACGCGCTTTTCCAATCCTGGATTAGTAAGATTGCTCAATGTAGTTAAAACCCAGCTTGCCTCAGAATTTTGGAGAATATAGTATTGGGAGTAACGTAATTTTTGAGCGATCGCTCTAAGGGCAGGAGCAATTGCTGCAATCAGATTTGGTGTCATACCATCGCGGGGTGCTTTGTCAATCAGCAATTGAATTTGTGCTTCTAAATCCATAATGACTTGTATACGGCTCCTGGGTAATGGCAATAACATCTATCAAACTGTGAACAATCCCATCCAAGTTGGGAATAATAAAATCAGCCACATTCTCAATGTAGGATTGGTCTGCGTTTAGCTTATACGTAAAATCAAAAAAGCCAATACCCACAGTCGTACAGGTTGTATTTAAATACTTAGGGTCTTTTGAAAACTGAGACTATGAATTCAGCCGCAACCGCAACTATTCCATCTGCAAATATTCTGGGAGAAAATTCTAAAGGCGTGGAGGTGATCTTTCAACTCCTGTCTAGGGAGTTTCAACAATCGACCAAAGCTTCGGAACAGAATTGCCATGATGTAGCAAGACGTATTACCACCGAAGTTTATCGGATTTGCCATGAAAGCAAACGTATTCAAGCTTCTGGCTCTGTAGAAAGCTCGGCGATGACCCTGGCTCGGCATCGGCTACAACAGTGTCTCAGGTACTATCAGTTGGGTTCAAATCGTGGCAGGGTAGAATTACACAGTACTCTGAGTGCAATTATTTATCGATACATTAATCCGCCTCAGAAGCAATTGAGTTATCAAGGGCGACTGACTATAATTGAAGATTTTTTACAGAGTTTTTATCTGGAGGCATTAAACGCTTTCCGGCGAGAAAATCAACTCGGTGCTACTTATCGCCCTCAGACGCTTCTAGAATTGTCCGAGTACATGGCATTTACCGAACGCTACGGCAAACGACGCATTCCCTTACCAGGCCGTCAGCAGCAGCTAATTATTTTACGGGCGCAAACTTTTTCTCAACAGCAGCCCCCAGAAACCAGCGTAGATATAGAACAAGCCGCAGAAGGCAGCAATAATGAAGGCGATGGTTGTTGGGAAGAACCAGCAGTGCATCAATTACGCTCCACAATGGCAACGCAAGCCGAACCCGAACCTGAAGAAGATACTTTGCGTTCCGTTGTAGTTACAGAATTAATGAATTATCTCGAAGAACGGCAACAATCTGACTGTGCTGATTACTTTTCCTTACGCCTCCAGGATCTATCAGCACAGGAAATTGAGTCGATTTTAGGTTTAACCCCTCGTCAGAGAGATTACTTACAGCAGCGCTTCAAGTATCATTTGATTCGGTTTGCTTTATTACACCGTTGGGAATTGGTTCACGAGTGGCTGGAAGCTTCTTTGCACACCAATTTGGGCTTAACTCCCCAGCAATGGCAATTACATACAGCACAACTGGACAATAAGCAACTGTCTTTACTAGAGTTGAAGCAACAAGGACAACCCGATGAAAAAATCGCAAAAACTTTAGGGCTGTCAATGGCACAACTTCAAAAACGATGGTTTAAGATTCTTGAGCAAGCTTGGGAAATTCGTAACTCATTAGTGTCCGGATCAGGTGCATCTACTCATGAATAGTGACTCAGAATCCTTACAATCTCAGTGTCTCGGTTGGTTATTGACAGATGATGTCAAAAATCCTGACCAATCTGTAGAATGTAAGGAAAATGACGGGGTAAAAAACCTCCACAATGAAGCCACTGCTTCAAAAAGCAGTGAGCCAAAATTGGGAGGAACACCTCAGACCTTTCAATTGGGAGAAATTCCTACTGTGCTAGATCGTTTTCAAGCTGTCCTTAAGAATCGCTTACAAATCCAAGCCCAAGACCACCCACCTTTATTTCCTTGGGAAACACAATTAATCGACTATCCCGATTTTGTCGAGGAGCCGTCAATGACCCTCGTTCCTACCTGGGGGTGGATGGTACAACAGTCGAAGCTAAAACTGCCGTGTCCCTTGCCGGAGAGAGTTTTCCAGCAATTGCTGGAACAATGTCAGGCATTGGTGACATCTTCAGTGCCTCTGGGAGCAAAATTAGTTCAAGTGGTGGAGAACTTTTTTCCCAACGAGTCTCAAGCACTAAACGATATTGCGGTATTGGTGCTAAGAAGTACTTATCGTTCTGTAAGTACTCTGGAGACAATGCCCAATATTCAGAGCGATTATTCAGATTTACAACCGCGTCAACAAATGGCTTTGTCGTTACTAGCGGCTAAACAACTGTTGGAAAATCTGACTCTACCACTTTCAGCAACTAGTCCGGTGGTAGAAAGACAATGGCTAACCACTGTCGGTAATTTGAACATCAGGGTAGAGTATCAGTCTGTAGGTATTACGAAGTTACTTGTTCAGGCTGAGTTACCCGTTAAAGGAACTTTGACACTTCGCACAAGTGGAACTTTAGCAATGGCTACATCTTCAACTCCAGGATATTTAAGTGTAGAGTTAGGTTGCGAACAACTTAACCCAACTTATACTCTGGAAGTTGAGTTTCCTGAAATAGACGAACAGTCGCTTTTATTTGTGATTAATCCCACTGTGTAACTTTAATTGCCACAGCTAGTACGTAATGTCGAATATCTTAAGGTAACTATTGCCTTGGGGCTTTTTCTGTCTCTAGATACTACTAGCAGCAGGGTGCTTACTTATACTTAAGGGTGATTACAGGTAAGCAGTGGGTTTAAAGTCACCTTCCACCCCATAATTGATTTTTTGTAGGTACTCGTCAGTCTACTGGGTTATTAGTAAAGCCTGGGGAACGAGTTAGTTTCTTATGTTGTGCTGATTTCGCCTTTATTTTACCAAGCCACCAATTTTTCACAACAAATTTATTCGGTTGGGTTGTTTTTTTATACAAAATTATGTTCGCGCTTGGCGTTACAGTTCGCGGTAACGTCATATCATGTTCGCTTAATTACTTTAAACTTGAAGAACCCCACCCCCAACCCCCTCCCCGCTTTTCGAGAGGGGGCTATGATGGTATATCATTCATGTAATCAAATTTTGTGAGGAATTTAATTTGTAAAATAGGCGCTAAACCTTTATAGATGCATCAAAGCAGGATAATAAAGCTTGTTCTAACGGGAATACTTTAAAGTAGGGCGAACAGTTTCGTCCTCAGCATTGTTTCCGTGGAATTTTCACTTAGACTCGAAATGCTCAACTTATCCAGGATAAATCGGTTTTGGCGTGTCCCTATAGGTAATTTCTGGGGGCAAAATCCGCAACGATCGCCTTTAATAGAAGTAGAAGATTCAATTTCCTTGCGGGTGCTGGTGCTAGCGTTGGTTGTTTTGGGAATTGTGGCGACGGATATCGCCGCCGAAACTTCATTCAGCTTTTGGGCATTACCCCTAAGTGTATTGGGTGCAATTTGGAGTTACTATCGTCGTAGCGATCGCAATGTTGCAGTTAAGTTTTGTATCGCTATCGGAATGTTAGTGGCACTAGGTGCTTTCTTTGGGCGATTAGTGGGATTGAATGATACACGGTTGGGTTTGGCAGAGTTATTAATTCAACTCCAGGTGTTGCATAGCTTTGATACACCCCGCCGCAAAAATTTGGGCTATTCGATTGTTATAGGACTGATTTTATTAGGTGTAGCGGCAACGTTAAGTCAGACTTTAGCATTTGCACCTGTGTTGCTGTTATTTTTAGCGATCGCTCTGCCAACTTTAGTATTAGATTATCGCTCCCGCTTAGGTTTGCAGCCATTAAAAATAAAAAATGAAAAATTCAATCAGAAGAATTCCTCAACTCTTAATTTTAAATTTTTAATTCTGAATTTTTTCCTAATTGTCGGTCTGGGGCTGGCAATTTTTGCTGTTTTACCCAGATTCCCTGGCTATCAGTTACGGAATTTTCCTGTAAGTTCTGCGATTCCACTAAAAGGTAATTTCACAGGAAGTAGTATTATTAATCCCGGTTATGTCCGCCAAGGTAAAGGTGATAATCAAGGCACTGGTACGGCACAAAATCAAACTGGTCAACCAGGTAAAGTAGATAATAACTTTTATTACGGTTTTAATAGCCAAATTAACCAAAACCTGCGGGGCGAGATGAAACCGAAAGTTGTAATGCGGGTGCGATCGCAAGCTGAGGGCTTTTGGCGAGTTCTAGGATTTGACCGTTATACGGGTAAGGGATGGGAAGTATCCCGTAATGAAGATGTTACAACCATCAAGCGATCGCCTTGGTCTTACCAAATCTTTCTAAATCGACCTCTGATTACTGCTAAAACTCAAGACATAGTACAAACTTATACAGTGGTGGCGGATTTGCCTAACCTAATTCCGGCGATGGCTTATCCCAAAGAGATTTACTTTCCCACACCAATGATCGCGGTTGATACAGAAAATGGATTGCGATCGCCTGTGGAATTATCAGAAGGACTCACCTACACAGTAATTTCTGAAGTACCATACCGCGATCGGACTAAATTAGGTGAAGCTTCTACTAAATACCCACGAGATATTAAACAGCATTATCTGCAAATTCCTCCCGAAATTGCCGAAAAAGTCCGACAACGTACCGAAGAAATTCTTGCTAACTATAATCGAGAAGGGGTAACAAAGTCTTCTAAAAGCCTAAATTCGCCGTATGAAAAGGCTCTCTACTTAGCTCAATATCTTAAGCAACACTATTCTATTCCCCAAAATGCCTTAGATTTGCCTTATTTGGCAGAAAAAGATGACTTAGTAGAAGCTTTTTTATTCAAATATAAAGGCGGTTATCCAGACCACTTCTCAACAGTTCTGACGGTAATGTTGCGTTCCATTGGTATCCCGGCGCGGTTGGTAGCAGGGTTTAGTGCAGGAGAATTTAATCCATTTACAGGGCTATATGTTGTCCGTAATACTGATGCTTATGCGATGACGGAAGTATATTTTCCTAAATATGGCTGGTTTGCCTTTGACCCGATTCCCAATCATCCCCTGATACCTCCATCAGTAGAAGATACTCAGACTTTTAGTGTGTTGCGTCAGTTGTGGCATTGGGTTGCTGGGTGGTTGCCTTCTCCAGTGACAGGTTTGTTGAATAATGTATTTGAGACAATATTTAAGTGGGTGATTGGAGCGATCGCTTGGTTTTTAGCTTTATTCTCTCAAGGTTGGTTTGGTGTATTAACTGGCTTAATTTTGGCAACTACGGCAGCTTTCTTTGGTTGGCTGGGTTGGGGACAGTGGCGACAGTGGCGTAACCGTCGATGGTTAAAGAAATTGCCAGCAATGGAAAGCCTTTATCAACAAATGCTGCAATGGACAACCCAAAAAGGTTTAGGTAAACATCCAGCACAAACACCTTTAGAGTATGCCAAAGGATCATATCAGCATCATGCCCCGGCAACTGCTGAGGTAATAGATGAGATTAGCCAAGCCTATGTTAGTTGGCGTTATGGTGGTCATAGCCCTAACTTGCAGCAACTGCGACAAAGATGGCAAGGTATCAAAAAGACTGCTAAGTAATTTAAATCCTAGCAGAGCGCAAAATTTTCAGGTTATCTCTTTTAAGAGAATATCCACTTATTTAGACAGACCTAATTAGACAAATAATTTAGATGCCAAAGAAGAAGTTTGAAGATATTCCCTTTCCTGCTTTAGTCAGCATAGATACGGATACTCCAGTTTCTGTAGACCAAGTTTCAAACATTTTGAGGGAGCGACAGAAGGGAGCTAGTATCTGCATTCGTAGTACACAGGGACACACTAATCGAGGCGGGTACTTCTTTCATGTCCTGCCAAGAGACAACGATTTAAGCAAATGCGAGTTATACAACTTTGAGAAAACGTTAGTTGCTACATTGCTACATTACCTGTAGAACAGATAACCCTCTTCATGAATCATTGTTCAGGCTTGGAGTTCAACAAGTGGGTATTTCAATTCTGCCAATCAGTTGTTAATTTCCGGCTTGACCCAGCTGAACCTGAATCAGCTGAACTTGACTCTACTGAGTCAGATCCTACGGAGTTTGATTCGCTTAAATAAGCCGCTTTGGTTTTTTTCCTGTTCGCTTCAATGTCAATTTTCCTTTTTTATACTCAAATTCTCTCCAAGCATATTTATCTGTAAGTAAGTAAACTTTGCTGACTGTTAGCTGGCTGAGAACTAAATTTTGTTTTTTCTGTGTTGAAACAGCACAGCAGAGCTTAATAAGAAGCAAACCTCACCTGACTGCCAACCAACTCGCTGATTCTCGTAAAGGACAGCAACAACCTCAGTAGATCCAGAAAGCCCAGGTAAAAATAAATGAGCCAAAGTATCTAAACCTGCTTTGATCACTCCATTTTTAAAGGCAATATAGTCTGCAATAGTGCGGTGAACTAGATCCGACTTAGGTGGTTCATATTTAAAGCCTTCTTGCCATATCCGTAGAAGCTTACCATAATTGCCCTCCTCCTCGTTATATGTGCTGTCTTTGCAATTGACAGCATATCTAAGGTCAAAGCCTTGCAATCCATTACCCAAATCATTAGGGGGACAATTGAGCCAGTACCAGTCGCGCAGTAAAGCAAGTGAAGATGCATGGAAAGCATACGCATGATGAATGAAGGGCGCTCGATCCCAGGTGACATCTTCAGGGTCATACCTCCAGTCCCAAGCGAAAACAATCACAAAGTCGGTTAGAGGATGAATGTCTTTTCTTAAAGTATCAAAGTTAGCAGACTTTTCTTCAGCAATGGTTTGGAGGCATTTAACCTCAACCCGAAGACCGCGAGAGCCTGAAGATGTACGAACTTCTAAATCAGGGAAACGGTTAGCGACAACGTAACTCCAGAAAATATCTTCAATCTGGTGATCTTCAAGAATGCGAGTTGCCAAACGCGCTAATTCATATTCGATGATTAGACTCACGCGATTGCGTACATCAGTAAGGTTTCTCTCATTTTCTGGAATTTTCTCGCCAGCATATATACCAAGCCTACGCCTAACATCAGTTTCATTGAGCCTTTTAAGAACTTCTGGCAGGAAGAAGTCAGTTAACCAAGACAATGTATCTAAAGGGTTGGACTCCCCCCTTAGAAAGGTCTTCAGGCTTTCAGCAGTGAGTGCCATTTCTTTATTCTCAATGGGCATAAAAGATGTTGTCTTTGGGCTTCCAATAAAAGAACAAACCAGTTCTTGTACTGACGATGTGAGCATTAGTTGAGAGCGGTCTAAAAAGCTTCCAATATCCGATTTAAGGTTCTCTACTTTTTGGTGCTGACTCAAATACTGACGGCGAATTTCCTCTTGAACATCTTTAGGTGGAAGCGGAATCATTACTTGCAACAATTCTTTTGAGTTAATTCTTGGACGGCCAATACCTGCTACCAAATGCATAATTTGCCCATAAACAAAGTCTGATCTAAGCAAAATGGTTAGTATAATAGGGTCGATTAGATATGTGCCATTAGATGCTTTCTTGAGAGCAAACACTGAGCATTCCGACGAGACAAAACCTGGTTCTGCAAAGCTCATTAATGCAACCTTTCGCAGGTTAGGACGCATTTTTGCAAAAACAATATCACCAGGCTGGTACTTCTTGACTGAGCTTTTCAATGAGTCAGATGGAGTTGGAACTTGTTCAAATTGTCCAGTATTTGATTCAATATTTGCCAACCCTGTATATCGAATAATTGCGCCAGAGAGTTCTTTGCATGGAGAGATAGAGACATTCCTTTCTGTACAAATATCGGCTAAACGTTTTAATGGATAAATACAAGTAGCAATTAATTTTTGGCTTTTTTTTCTAGATGGGTGATGATACTGGAAATCTATTCGGTGCCCATTTGTCTCTTTGTTAAAGTTAAAGTAAACATCAGCAACATAGATGTTTTCTGATTCATCAACTCGACCTTCTTTAAGGTATTTGTGCCAGGCATTTAATATAGAGGGAAGATCGCTATTAAGATAATTTTTTCCATCCTTGCCGTAACGAATATCTTCATCCCCACTTGTTTTACGTCCAACTTTATCTGCTCTAGCAAAAAATACTGAAATATCCCTATTCTCAGCAGATATTTTTTTAGACATTATCAAAATGGAGGCATTCACGGTAGCATACGGCATGAATGCAGTTTCAGGCAGACTGATAACAGCTTTTAAATCAAAGTTTTTGATAATAAAATGTCTTACATCAGTTGCGTGAGACAAATTTAAAACACCTTCGTCAAGAATTATAGCAAGTATACCGTTTTTACGTAAAAGAGCATGGCAACGTTCAATAAAGAGAATTCCACGCCGACGAGATGATTTGCCTAATCCTAATTCAAATGTTTCTAAAACATCAGACTCAGTAAAATCGCTGCCAAATGGTGGGTTAGTGATTATCGCATCGAAACATGAAAAGAATTGATTGGCTTGATTACCAAGAGTCCCCCCAGCAGGAAGAAACACTGTACGAATGTTTTTTGCTCCGTGAAGAAGCATATTAATTCCCGAAACCCAAGAGAGTCGCTCGTCAATCTCAATACTTGTAAGGGATGAATAATTTATTTGATGCCTTGCAATGCTAGAGAGAAATCCACCCGTCCCAGATGCTGGATCACAGATATCACCTTTAAGATAAGGCTGACAAGCGGAAACAATAAAATCAACAATATGAGGTGGTGTAAAAAATTGTTGATGATCGCCTTTGTCAAAAGTATTACGAACAATTTCTTCGTAAGCTAATCCTTTCACATCAAATTTTGTAGATGTGAAATTGAACGATTGAAGGGCTAAGACACATTTCATGATTGCACTATCAGAGCAATCAAGCTCACTAAACCGTTTTGGAATAAGGTTACTGTGCTGGTGTGAAAGATGCTGATAGTATTTTCGGACGACGCAGGGATTTAGAGGAAGATCAGAGGAGGAAAAGGGTGTAGATGCTCCACTGTTGTAAGTTTTATCAGATACAATCTTGGCGAAGACCAGTTTCGTGATTTCGTCAAAGCGGCTGATGATGTTGCTCTGGCTATCATTGTCACGGAAAATGTCATGAAGCCGAGATACTAGTAGGCGAATACTTCTTAAGTCGAACACATCTGACGACATGAAACCTGTCTTCTCTGAAAATAGCTTCAGCTGTTGTTGAAGTTCCTTGGGCGAGGCAGTTTCAACAGAGTTAACATCGTGCAGAGCTTTGTTCGACAAGAATTTAGACATGGCAAAACATTATAAAACCTTATTATGGGTTGAAATTCTCGAAACTATTAGCAAGCTATTTAGAGTAATTGCTTGGATCTAAGTAGATCAAAACTCTGAAGATTACCTTACAGGTTTTTATCATATTTTGTCGCAATCCTAAATTTACAACTATTATTGTCCACTGTCTGTAGACAGTTGTCAATTATCTTGAGACAACTTACACTAAAATCATGATTTGAAGTTAAGTCCATGACAGTAGTGCAAGTTAAGCGAGTAGTGGAAGTGGTGCAGGACTTCCCAGATATTGGAAAGCGGATAAAACAGGCAAGGGAGAGAGATGAACGGTCTCTCTCACAAATTTGCCGAGAGGCTGGCATTAGTCGCGCCTATTGGTATCAATTAGAGGCTGAAAACTTGAGAGCGCCTGCAACAGAAGGAATCATCCGTAAGATTGAAGCAGTTCTAAATGTTGACTTAGGAGTGAAATTTTAAGAATAGAAGATGGAAATCCTTCCATTGTTGGCTGTTAAAAGCAATCAAGAGAGAAATATTGCTTAATTAGAGTGAAAATCTAGAAATGCGATCGCTGCCACTTTAATTAAAACAGGCGATCGCAATTAGTGAAATACAATATAATTTAAGCGAATTTACCAAATTAGCTGTTGTTTTGGATTTCGTCTAACTTGGCACGCACTGCCTGGATATCCTGCCACATCAACCATTTAGGCGCACCTTGTTCTTTAGAAGGGTTACGCAGCAAATAGGAAGGATGAAATATTGGCATACATAAACGCCCTTCCCACTCTAACCACTGTCCGCGAATTTTCGTAATCCCTCGCTTATCGCCTGTGATGCCTTTGACAGCAGTGGCACCTGTTAACAAAATTATTTTGGGGTCAACTAGGCGAATTTGTTCTAGTAAGTAGGGTAAACAAGCTGCGACTTCTACAGGTGTAGGAACTCTATTATCTGGTGGACGACATTTATTGATATTGGCAATATATACATCTTGTTCAGTAGTCAGATTTACGGATGCCAGAATTTTCTCCAACAACTGCCCCGATCTGCCTACAAATGGTAAGCCTGTTTCGTCTTCATTTTGACCAGGCGCTTCCCCTATAACCATAATTGGGGCTTTGAGATTACCGCGTCCGACAACAGCATGAGTTCGAGTGTCTCCCAATGGACAACGGTGGCAGCGATCGCAATGCTGTGCCAACTCCGTTATGTCAGAATAAGTTCCCGGAGCGATCGCAATTTTAGGGTCTGTGGGAATCAGTTCTCGTTGGTTAAGGGTTGAGTCGTCGAAGAGGCTGAGTTGGGTTTCGCTGCTCATGAAAATTAGGATTTTGGTATCAGCACCATCTGTCTTATTTGAGTTAAATACTGCTCTGGTTGGAGATTTATCAGAATAAATAGACTTTTGCTGAATACTTAATTATTTATACAAATCTTATTGTATCAGTTAATTTGAGACAAAATTCAGTCATCATAAAAGCAGTACCGTCCTAACATGCTGGGGGAAATTATGTCACATACCCCGCTTTTCGCCGATCGCACCCATGCGGGTGAGGAATTGGCGCGAGTGATTCATGATGTTTTGACTCAGCAAACTATTGATTCTGGGGTAAAACCTGTACCAATTGTTTATGCTTTGCCAAGAGGGGGTGTACCAGTAGCAGCACCAATAGCACGTCTTTTGGATTGTCCGTTGACAATTGTTGTGGCGAAAAAGATTAGCCATCCAGAAAACCCAGAGTTAGCAATTGGTGCAGTGACTAGTTATGGAAATGTTCTTTGGAGGGATCAAAAGCTATTTCGCCCTAAACATGATGCGCGATGGCAAGAAGTAGCTTTAAACAAAACAATAAACCAAGCTAAGTCTCTTGAGGCTCTATTAATTCCTGCTTGTTTGCAGGTGAATGCAGAGAATGCGACGCTGATCTTAGTTGATGATGGCATTGCTACAGGTATGACAATAGCGGTAGCCGCAACTGCTCTCAAAATGCTTTCTCCAGCAGCAGTCTGGCTATGTACTCCAGTAGCGCCACAAACATTGCTACCCTGGTTAGAACAGTGGGGCGATCGCACCATTGTTTTGCAAACACCGGAACCCTTTTGGAGTGTAAGTAATTTTTACGCCCAATTTCCCCAAGTAGATACATTAGAAGTTCTCGCGTATCTCCAGCAACAAAAGACAATGAGATAAATTGACCTCTGCGGGTAATTTTAAATTATTAACTAATCCCTCTCCTGCTTTTTAACGATTTTTGGACGTTTTTCTCAAAAGAGCTAATGGCATCAGTAAGTTTTGTGGCTCTTGTCTTTATCCCCATTTCAAATTACGTTCGCCCCTTCAGGCCGAGGCTCTATTCGGAACTTGTACTGAGCGACTTGTGCCAAGCATCTCGAAAAAGCGGACATGAACCGTTGCCGAGGTAAGTCGAAGTATTACAAATTATTTTAATATGTTCCTTGCTGATATTGCATGGCTTTGGCATAATCACCCAAGGCGTAGCAAGCAGTTTTCAGACGATCGAGAGCTTCTTCTTCACTGCGCCGATCTTTGATACTTCTAGCTAACAGCAAACGTTCTTCATAATACTTAATGGCTTTGTTATAGTCACCCAAAGCTTCACAAGCAACTCCTAAATTACCTAAAGACTGTTCTTCGCTACGATTGTCTTGAATTTCTCTAGCTAATTGCAACCGCTCTTCATGATACTTAATGGCTGTAGCATAATCACCTAAGGCATAACAAGCATTTCCTAGATTCTTTAGCACCTGAGAAGCACTGCGAACATGTTTTAAGGAGTATGCTAGTATTACACACTCCTCATAATAGGCGATCGCTTTTGGGTAATTGTCCAAAGCATACCAAGCATTACCCAAATTCTTGAGTACCTGTTCCTCGCCCCAGTGATCTTTGAGTTCCCGGACAATTTCTAGGCTTTGCTGCTGATACTCAATTGCCTGCGTAAAGTTGCCCGAAGCTTTATATACCAATCCCAAATTATTCAGTGCTGCTACTTGACTACGCTTGTCTTGCAGCTGTTGCGTTATTTTTAAACACTTTTCCAAAAATTCAATAGCCTTGTTATGGTCATTTAGATGACGGTATGCATTCCCTAAATGGGAAAGTGCTTGCATCTGCAATGCTAAATCTGAGGTGTTATTCACCAAAGATAGACACTGTTCGGAGTAAGATATAGCCCCTTTGTAGTCTCCAGCAGTGTAAGTTACCAATCCTAAAAAAGAAAGTGCCTGTGCCTGTTTTTGCAAATCCCCAACGGACTGAAACAGCCCCAAGGATTTTTGTAAGGACTTCAACGCCGCTATTAATTCACCAGCTTGCTGCTGTTGAATTCCTTGCCGTAGTAGCTTAGAAGCTTCCGATATGTCGTCACTTTCCGGTATAGGTAGTGTTTCTGCTTGTGAACCAGAGTCAAATTCATGGGTAATTGTATTACGTTTCACTGATTTTAAGTATGTTATGGGTAATTGCAGGGAACTGTATTTTTCGATCTGTGATTCCATTCACCTTTAGACATCAACCCTTTCCTGTTAAGTCTGGTGCTAAATCTAGTATTCCCAAAACCAGGATGTATCTTTCATCAGGTTGGTTTAGCATAGCGTAGGTTACAGCTATTTTCGGGTAAATAGACCACGCAGTAAGGACACAGCATTACTGTGCCCCTACGACAGATGTGACAGATGTGGTTCAAATACTAGAATTCTGCTGTAAGCAGGGGTGAGAGTTTATCAATATTGAATTATTGCTCGATCCTTTCGGATTACTACTCATGGAGAGTAATATTTATAGTTTTTATTTATACCTATTTCGTGCGAAAATGCTATTGATTTACTTAGAGACAATACCCTGCGGTAAGCCGCTTTGCGTGTAGATGAATTGCCCCTATACCCTGTAGTTTTGCATAACTTTTATAAGCAGCATTCATAACACCAATATTATTTAACAGTTCTATTATCAACATCTGCGCTGTATGTATGGTGCAGAATCTCTCGCACCTCCATTAAAGTTTTTCCTAGCATGTTTTTACCACTACCATCGGCTCCGCAACCCCAGTAAAAATCGATGGGCGAGTTTTCAACAATTTCTGCATTGCCTGTGGAAAGTAAGATATTCCTGATATCTGTATGAGTTTGAAATTTACATAGCACAGCTTGCCGCATGATGTCGTCTTTAACTCGTTCCCAATCTTGACGTAAAGGACGGGTTCTCTCACGCCCCATTTTTGCCGCATCTTTAGGTGTTTTAACTAGACGAATTTGTTCTATAGGTGTACCCACAAACTTTTGCGCTTGAAAGTAGTGTTCGCTAGTTGACCAATACAATTCATCTAATTCAAAGCCGTGGGGCGAAAAGTTAGAGAAACAGCCATATTCTTCACGAGTGCTATAAAAGTAGATTGTCATAGAAGTTTATAAGCTGTTACATATATAGTACTCATTGTGTCACACAGAATTTAATTCTGAATTCTGGCGACTAACGCATGTATTCTATTTTGTTAATAATAAATCCCCCCTTCGCTCCTGAAAATGCGGCGATATGGCCGCTATTTTTAAGAGTACCTGGGAGGATATTCAAGAAATAATTGTCACTAATCTACAAGTATTAACTATTGAGTCAATTTAAACGCACCTGGTAAAAGTTAAGTGTTGATTCACCCAACAGCTACAGACACATTTGCCACAGAACCATTATTTAGGATAGGCTGACGGGTTTTCAAGTCAAATTTGAAGCCATGAGGCAAAATATGAAGTTTTGCTCCGCAAATCGCCAAAGACTCATCCTTCAAAATTTCGTCCATATTGTTGTATGTAGCCTCTGATTCATCAACAATCGTAACCGCACCTTGACCAATAATTTCAATTTGGTTATCTGTCACGACCATAGCGGTATTCTCGTCAATACCGAATCCCAAAACAGCAGGCTGTAATATCAAAGCTGAAATTAAGCGTCCCAAGCGTCCGCGCTGGGAAAAATGCTGGTCAATTACCACTCCTGGTAGAAAACCAAGACCGGGACCCATTTCAACACTTTCAATCCGAGGATGTGTTTCTGAGTCGCCTTCCACAATCATTACGTCTGGCATCACCGCTGCTCCGGCGCTTGTGCCTGCGATAACTATACCTTCAGAGAAGCGTTGATGAATAGCAGCATCGATTTCGGTATCTTTGAGAATGCTGGTGATGCGAGCTTGGTCTCCCCCAGTAAAAAATACCCCAGTTGCTTTATTAATTGCTTCCAATGCGGTAGACGAAGATGCATCTTCGCGGGTTTCTGTATCAATAATGCGAGCATTTTCGGCTCCCAGTCGCTCAAATACTCTAATATAATTTTCTCCAACTTCTCTTGGTAATTCTGTCGCTGCCGTCATAATTACAATGTGCGCCTTCGTACCCCCAGCCCGTCGCACAAAGTCCCGCAGAATTTGGCAATCTCCTTCCTTGTCTTCAGCGCCCCCAATAATTACCAGCTGCCGTTTGGGATTAGTTTCTACCATGATGCCCTCTGATTTGAGTTAATAAATTTTACTAAACCATGACAATTCCAACTATCAAATCATCCCTTTGGTAGATTACCTGATAGAAGGTAGTATTATAATTTGCGTCGACGCAAAGCGGCTTGTCGTTAGACATCGCAACGAAACCAAAATATTTTTCCAAAAAATTACATAAAAAATAACTATCCTCATTAACGTTTGTTGACTTAATAAAACCCACAACACCAATAGCCTCTAGAGCGATTTTCTAGAGGCATCGCTAATTGCCGATTGAAAATTTGTCGGGCAATTATTAAATGATTGGTATTAACTCTAGCTGGGTGCATTAGAGGATGTTTGAAAAGTCATCTTGTCGGTATTAAAAGTTATAGATCCCTCTAAAACCCCCTATAAAAAGGGGAACTTTAATTCCGGTTGCCCTCTTTTTAAGGGGAGCGTGCGAGGTCTTACGGTCTCCCAAAATGGAGAGACTGGCGTGGGTGTAGGGGGGGATCTAAAAGTGCCTATAGTCACAGTGAAATACTTTTCAAACAACCTCTTAGATATCTGATGGTAAGTCCTAATGAATGTGACTTTTATAAAGCAAGTTAGTTAAGAAAAAACGTGCTTGTTCTAGTGGCAGATGCCTGGGTTTACCTTGGTAGACAATTTGATACTCATTCATGTCTGGGCCATCACCATGCCCAGATATCAGCTTTTGGTGAAAAGCTTCTTCAGCAAGTTCTCGAATTTCGTCTCTTAGAGCAGCTTCTGTGCTATTCATACTTTGCTGTCTTTTCAATACCGCACATCTATTTATACAAATTCTTGGCTAGTGTTGCACCTTTCAAAGGTTATATCTTTGACTAGTCATGAGGATGAATTGACCGTAGTTTTTTCTTTGCTGAGGTTGGGGGGGTTTAATTATGCCTTGAGGTAGTTGAAAATGCTTACTAATAGGGTTAGTGTGGGTTCTGATTAGAGCAATGGATTTGCCATCACTATTTAATGTGAATCAATTTACAATCAATAAGTCTGAGTCACCAGAACTCAGCATTTAAATTTCAGGGTGTTTAGCCAAAGGTTCGTAATCAATGGTTCTACAAAAAAGCAGTGATTTAGTCCGCATTAATGCTAGAAGAACGGATGTATTCGATATTTTCAACTTCAAGCATTATATTGGGACCAACCCCTATTTAGATATAGGGGCGCTAGTATTTGACTTTGCTCTAGTTCAGTCTAGAGAGCGTTTGCCCATTGAAGATTATATTGCAAGGATTGGCGATCGCTATCCAAATCTGGGCAGTCAAAGCTACGAATCTTATGCTCATCTATTTGCCCAAGTTGTGTCCGAAGTCGGAAAACTGGACATGGATTTGCATCTTAACCGTTGGAGTGTCAAGCCATATCCAGATTGTGTGCGGATTAGCGTCCAATCACTACATGAACGCACAACTAGAGAGGTAGCTTATTTTGTTTGGGATTGGTTTGAAGCCATTACCCAAGACGAAGACTTTACCTTTGATGAACAATTGGTGAGGCTGCAAAATAAATTCCGCGCCTCTGTCTATGGTGGCCCCACGGTTTACGCCCTATTGCGAACAGCCTACGAAAAAGGTATTCCCGCCTTTTATTTGTGGGAAGAAGGATTAATGCAATACGGCTTAGGAAAAAAACATGTCCGGGGGGTAGCAACAACATTTAACTGTGATAGCCATCTAGATTCGGAGTTTACCACCCGCAAAGATGACTGCAAGGCATTCTTAAAAACCTTGGGTTTCCCAGTTCCTGAAGGCGATATCGTCTTTTCTGAGAAGGATGCCTTGGCGGCAGCAAGACAAATTGGCTACCCAGTGGCAGTTAAGCCAGTGGTAGGCCACAAAGGAATTGGCGTTACGGCTGACGTGCAAGACTCAAAAGAACTTGCAGCTGCTTATAATAGGGCATTGGCAGCGATTCCCGAAGATCAGCTAACTCGGATAATTGTTGAAAAAAGTATTTCCGGCTCAGATTTTCGTTTGTTGTGTGTCAATGGGAGATTTGTCGCCGCCACAGAACGGCGTCCAGCCTCGGTTGTTGGTGATGGCTATTTAACGCTTGCAGAATTAATCCGCCTAGAGAACCGGAAACCTGCGCGTTTAGACACGCCTACCTCGCCGATGAGTAAAATTCAGATAGATGAAGCGATGGAACTCTACCTAGAGGAACAGCGCTTATCATTGGACAGCGTGATTGAGAAGGGGCGCACTGTTTACCTGCGTAAAGTCGCTAATCTTTCAGCTGGAGGTATGAGCATTGATGCAACCCAGACAGTTCATGATGACAATATTATCTTGGCGCAAGATATTGCTCAACACTTCCAGTTGACTTGCCTTGGTATTGATGTCATTACGAAAACTCTTTCAGAATCTTGGAAATCCAGTAACTTTGCTATCTTGGAAATCAACGCTGCACCAGGTGTTTTAATGCATCTTAAACCTTCTGTTGGTGAAAGCGTTGATGTGCCTTCTTATATCTTAGAAACCTTTTTTGAGTCGGGTACAGATTCTAGGATACCGATTATTACCTTTAATAAAATCTCAGTTGAAGAACTGCAAGCAACGATTGACCATATCCTTTTGCAAAATCCCAACTGGAGAATAGGCGCTGTTTGTCGTGATGCAGTTTTTGTGAATCGCTCCAAAAAAGTATTAAGCAAAAATTACAACAGCAACGTCCAAACTTTGCTGCGTCATCCAAAACTTGATTTGCTGATTGCCGAGTATGCAGAAGATATTCTTGATGAAGAGGGGATGTTTTACCGCAGTAGTAATATGGTAGTTTTGGATAATCCGACCGAAACTGAGATGATGTTGGTGCGGGATGTCTTTGATGATTCGACTGTGGTGATTAGAAAAGGTAACGACATTTCTATCCGTCGCAAAGGGTTGATTGAAGATTATACTTTGGGTGAAGATGAACCGTTTACGCGGGTTTATTTGAAAGAGACTGGAGCAATTTTGTGAGCTAAGTTGTGAGGTACAAGAACCCCACCCCCAACCCCCTCCCCGCTTTTCGAGAGGGGGCTATGATGTACTTCATCTGATTAGGAAATAGTATATATCTCGGATAACTTTTAGAAAGACGGGGATATGGACAGGGAAAATTTTCACAAATGAGATAGGATATTCTGTGAGTTTCAGGTAGCTGAAAATTGCTATTTATCAGAATTCATCGATTTTTTAGAAGTTTAAAATATCTAATGATTCTTCTATTTCTAAATCTAATATTATTTGTCGTGTATCTTTGAGTGCTTCTAGCTTACCTTCTTGACGATAAATATCTGCCGCTTTTTGAAAGTCTTCAATTGCTCCCTGTTTATCTGCTATTTCTAAACGGATATTGCCACGATTGTAATAAGCATCTGCATAATTTGAATTAATCTGGATTGCTTGAGTATAATCTTCAATTGCTCCTTCAAAATCTCCTAAATCTGAACGAGCATTACCACGTTTTTTATAAGCATCTGCATAATTTGGATTAATCTGTATTGCCTGAGTATAATCTTCAATCGCTCCTTCAAAATCTCCTAAATCTGAACGAGCATTACCACGTTTTTTATAAGCTATGGCATCTTTAGGATTAATTTTGATTGCTTGGGTAAATCCTGGTTGAGAGCCTAATAAATAACGAGCAATTCCACGGTTTTTATAAGCATCAGCATAATGGGGGTTAATTTTAATAGCCTGAGTATAATCCTCAATTGCTCCTTGGTTATCTCCTACATGAGAACGAGCTTCAGCCCGGTTTTTATAAGCTACGGCAACATTAGGATTAATTCTGATAGCTTGGCTATAATCATTAATTGCTTCTTCTAATCGCCCCAGTTGAGACAAAGCTAGACCTCGTTTATTGTAAGATTTAGCATCATGAAGATTCATCTGGATTGCCTGAGAATAATCTGCGATCGCAGCTTCATAATCTCCTACTTGATAGTAAGCTAAACCTCGTTTATAATATAAATCAACATCACTAGATTTAATTTGTAAGGCTTGATTATAGTTAGCGATCGCATTTGAATATTCTCCTTTCTCAAAACATTCATTACCCAATTTTACATAAAATATATTTAAATCTTCATTACTATATTCGGCTTTTAAATAAGATTTACTTAACTGATTAATAGTTGACTGAGATGCAATTTCCTGCTTGGGGATATATTTGTAAATTGGTGGTTGTTGCTTAGAATAATTTATAGAAGATTGTAACTGTTCTAGATAACACCATAAACCACCACCATAGAGTAATTGTTCTATCCCAAAAGAAATTTTACCAGTCTTCAACTTAATCATCCGGGTTGGGAGAAAGCCAGCCAAAAAAAGGTGATATTCAGATTGTGCTTCACTCACATCTTCTTGAATCAAAATGCAAACTACAACTGCATTTTTTTCAACCTCTTCAGAACTAATTGACCATTTAACTCTATCAATACTACCGTGACGAGATTTAACCTCAATACCAATAGATGGGTCAGAAGTCAAGGTAAAATCTATATTGCCATCGCCGCCGAATCGCTTTTCATAATCGACTTCGGTAATAAAATCAGCTAAACGTTCTTTGACAACTTCCTCACCCAACTTACCTTTAAGATAGCTAATAAAAACATCACGGACTGGCGAAACACGCTTATATTTCTCAGCCATCAGCCAGCAAAATTCTCGTAATGCCTTTAACCTTTCTCCAGAGATTATAGTTAATTCACTATATTGACCTTCTGTTTCACAATGAAGTAGACAACCAGATGTTAACCTTTTAACAAAATCAGACTGTAGCGATCGCAGTAGTGTAATCCAGTCCATTTATATTTCTGCGAATCTTATGATGAGATTATTCTATTAAAATATCCACTTGGCGTAAACCTTTTAATTAGCTTGGGTGATATTCACAAAAATTCTTTACATCACTTTTTTAGGTGCGGCCATGTTTCATTATGCCAGAGTTTTGAGGAGTTGAGAGAGTGCGATCGCTGGGAATAATACATGAAACCACCAATCGCACAAATGACCCAAAATCAAAACCCCAACCCAAAGCCTCTCACCAACTCCAGTCCCCCCTCATCGCTTGCGGGGAGGGGGTTAGGGGGTGGGGTTCCGGGATACCCTTGGCAAACCCCCCACGAACTTTGGAAAAAACTTAAGCCATTAGCGCGACAAATGCGGTGTGAACCAACTCCAGCAGAAAAGTTACTTTGGCAGAAGTTGAGACACAAGCAACTTTTGGGTTTCAAGTTCCGCCGTCAGCAAACAATTGACCGTTTTATCGTCGATTTTTATTGTAATGAAGCGCGGTTAGTGGTGGAAGTGGATGGCGAAATTCATGACTATACCCAACAGGAAGATGCGATACGTCAAGAATTTTTGGAGAGTTTGGGGTTGCAGGTTGTGCGATTTAGAAATGAGGATGTTCTGGAGAAGATGGAGGGGGTGTTGCAGGATATTGCTGCTTCGTTGCAGAGATAGAACCCCACCCCCAACCCCCTCCCCGCTCTTCGAGAGGGGGCTAATTATGTGGTTTTTGGGGTGTGCGATCGCTTTGCGTGATGATTTGACGATTATTTTACAGGATAGTGATTTTGAGCGCGTGGATTATGTTAATCGCTTAAGCAATATGGGAATACTATATATAAGTTTTAATGATAAAAATATGACTTCACCAATGGAAGAGTTTGGGCTAAATTTTGAGCAAACAAAAATTTTGTATAGTTTTCAGTATTTTTTACTACAACAAGATATTGACAGAGAGACAGAATTTGTAAAAAAGCAGCTTAAACGTAGATATTTAAACAAGTGGAGTAAATCAGTTGAAAAATTTTTAGAAACTCTAGCTAGTAATGATTTACAAAAAAATAATAGTTTTTTATATACTGATTATTCTTTATTCGAGGAAGCATTCAAAATAATGAAGTGGTCACTCGATAAAAGACGACCTTTATATTCAATTGTATTAGAATTGTCACTGTTTAATCTCTATGCTCCTTTTGGTACTGAGGAGGATGAACAATTCAAAAAATTAAAACTTAGCGAAACATTTCGTCCAATAATTATAGAAACACTTGTGTTTTTTGCAAATGAGCTTGGAGTAGAAAAAGAACACGTCACAAGATTTAAATCTAATTATCAAAAATGGAACAATGAAATTACAGGCTCAAACCCTTTGAATTTTTTGTTAGGAGGCTTGATAGGGGGAGCCGTTGTGGCAGCGGTAGCTGCTGCTATTGCAATACCTATTCTTGTTCCTTTACTAGCTCCTATGCTTGCACCAGGGCTTTCAGGCGCAGCGGCAATCTCAGCTGTGCTAGCGGCTTTAGGCGGAGGTGCTATTGCAGGAGGTGGTTTTGGTATGGCAGGTGGAATGGCTGTGATTGTTGGTGGCGGTGCAATTCTTGGCACTGGCGCTGGTAGTGGTATTAGTTCATTATTTGCTCAGTCACCGAATTTAGCAGTCCGCGAAGCAGCAAAATTTTTAGTGACTTTTAACGATATTATATTAGTTCAAGAAGATGTTATAAAGCAGGAAATTGCTTTGAACGCCAGAAACATAATTAAAGGACAGAGAAATGCAATTAATGAACTAGAAGAACAAATTTTAGAAATGCAAATGGCGAGAACTAATAATCAAGAGCAAATAAGTAATTTACAACAAGTTGTTAAATATTTGAGAAAAGCCTTAGAAATAAGCCAAAATTTATTAAAAAGTTTTTTGTATAAAAATGGTTTACAGTGAAATAGTAAATCGGTGACAAAATATTTAGGACGTAGCTGAGGAGATAGATAATCTGCGTAGATGCGAAGCAGCTTGTCGTCAGACATCGCAACTATTAGTCTCCCATTTACTCCTGGTCATAATTCAGGATCATCTAAATATGGGTTCATTCCTGGAAATGGATAGGCCATAACAAATATCTCAAAACTAAAATTTTAAACCTAATTCTCATAGCCCTCTCCTCGTAACTCTCATAGCCCCCTCTCGAAGATCGGGGAGGGGGTTGGGGGTGGGGTTCTCCGGGTTCAATAATTAATCAAGGGGACATGACATAACACATTACCTCATATCATAACCAAACAAATTTGGGTCTACTTCTCCTAACTGCAACTCTGCCAAACCATATTCCGCCCATCGTCTTTCTACCATCGCCGCCACATCTGGATCAGATTCCAAAGGCGAACCCCACTCATGGTCTGTTTCCGGCGGAATTTTTGTAGTCGCATCAATTCCCATCCGTCCACCTAAGCCAATCTTTTCACTGGCAAAATCTAACGTATCAAAAGGTGTATTCGGTAAAATAAAGACATCTCGCACTGGGTCAACTTTAGAACTAATCGCCCACACAACTTGACGCGGATCGCGAATATTTATATCTTTATCCACAACAATTACAAATTTTGTGTATGTAAATTGTGGTAAAGCACTCCAAAACGCTAAAGCTGCGCGTCGCGCTTGTCCGGGATATGCTTTATCAATGGAAATAATCGCCGCTTTGTAACTCAATGCTTCCATTGGTAGGAAGAAATCGACAATTTCTGAGACTTGTTGGCGTAGTATGGGCGTATAAATCCGATTTAGTGCGATCGCCATCATCGCTTCTTCTTTAGGCGGACGACCGCTAAATGTTGTTAAGTAAATTGGATTTTTCCGGTGTGTCATACACTCAAAGCGTACCAATGGCGAATCTTCCACGCCGCCGTAATAACCCATGTGGTCGCCAAAAGGCCCATCTGGTAAAACTTCGCCTGGTGTAATCGTCCCTTCCAAGACAAATTCTGAATCTGCGGGAACTTCCAAATCGACAGTTTTACACTTCGCCAACTGCACACCAGAACCGCCGTAAAGTCCTGCAAACAGCCATTCTGATAAATCTACAGGGATGGGTGTAGCAGCTGCCATAATAATTAGAGGATCTACACCAAGTGCGATCGCAACTTCTAATTTTTTCCCACGTTCTGCCGCTTTTCGCAAATGCCTCGCCCCACCCCGCACTGATAACCAGTGAACCGTCATCGTATTTTTAGATTGTAGTTGCAAGCGATACACACCTACATTTGGAGTACCCGTCTCACAATCCCTGGTAATTACCAGTCCCAGTGTAATAATCTTGCCAGCATCACCAATATAAGGACGTATCAAAGGTAACTTATGTAAATCTAAATCATTACCTTGAACTACAACTTGCTGACAAGCAGGGAAAAAATCCCGTCCTGGTTTCGCCTTCACCACATCAAACAACACTTTCCCAAAATCTATCGCTTGGGAAATCTTCTTCGGCGGTTTTGGCTGTTGCAGCATACTTAGTTTTTTCCCCAAAGTTTCCAACTCCTCTGGATGCTGCATATTCATCGCCCAGCAAATCCTTTCCACAGTTCCCATCAAATTCACCGCCACCGGGAAGGAAGCGCCTTTGACGTTTTCAAACAACAACCCTGGCCCACCTTTTTGCAGCATCCGGTTGGAAATCTCAGCAATTTCTAAATCTGGGTCAACTAAAGCTGAAATCCGCCGTAATTGTCCCTTTTCTTCCAAAATTTTAATGAATCCCCGCAAGTCTCTCGCCATTGTTCTAATAAAGCTGATTATTTAAGAAGTGTGAAGCGCTTTCTTATATTATGGGGCATTGGAAAGAGGCAGAGGGGCAGTTCTTGCTGGGGACAGGGGGAAAGAGGTAATTTTTTATTCTCCCCCTACCCCCTGCTCCCTCATCTCCCCATTTAGGAAATAAATTGTTGGTTTTAATGAGAAATTAACCTATTTAGTAACTTTTCTTAACTGTGTTTTCCAAAGGATTTAGTTATTGTATCTAGGGATACGCAATTATTTTTTATAAATAAGCGCTAACCTAATCAAACATGGCCAGAATATACTATACCTTCCTGGCGGGCGGCTTTGTTATATAGCCCCTGCCGGGTTTATTTGTTACAAGCTGCGACTGTGCCTTGCTTTTGAGTTTTTCTGAATTTTTGTAACTTTGCGTTAGCGTAGAGCAACCCAGACATCGCCGCCCCTACCAATATATATAGCAGTCCTAAATCATTAGACATCTCCAGAAATTAAATATGCGTAACTTTAAACCCTTGTAGAGACGCGAAATTTCGCGTCTCTACATTCATTGTCGGAGATGTCTATAGGACTTACGCAAAATCAGGATAAAACGAACCGCAAAGGACGCAAAGGACACAAAGGAATAAAAGTTTTAGAGGGTTCTTGCGTAAGTCCTGGTCTATTCGTGAAAATTATATCTCTCTTTCTTCTTTCTTCTTTCCTTTGCGTCCTTGGCGGTTCGTTTCCTAATCCATATTTTTCACAACTCAGATAGGATTGCTATATCCCACATTCCGCACTTCAAAATGTATTATCTATCTTTTCAATAAAAATTCCTAATAATGTTCAAATTATTAAGTATTAATATTGAATACCATTGGCGATTTATGTTGTTGATTTAACCATTTTTTTCCACCTATGGGAAATCTACGCATATTACACGATGAAGTGCGGAAAGTCGGCTATATGTAACAGGTATTTTCTTAAATGGTAAGTAAGTAGGTCAAATTAAATATAAAACCTCACCCTCAATCCGGCTGACCCCGACAATAATAAGGAGAGGGATTGAGGGTGAGGTTTACTCTTATACTTAATTACGACTATCTACTTATAAGGAATATTTTTTTAAGTTGAGCAATGAATTTTATTAATTTTCAATATTATCAATAAACAATAATTTTTTGTAACATCATTAAACTAAGAATCTTACTCCTAAAAACTGTGATATTTTCAAGTAATAATGTTGACTTTACCAGTGTCAATATCGTAACAAGCGCCGACAATTTTGAGTTTCCCTTCACTGAGCAATTTGTCCAAAATAGTCGAGCTTTCCTGCAATTTTTCAGCCTGATATTCAATATTGGCTATAACTGCATTCTGCATATTATCACCCGTTCTTAACTTTACCCTTTCTACAGATGGTTTGATACCCTCAATAATCAAACCAATTCTGCCAGGAAGTGGTTCGTTTTTGATTGCTTCTGCTACTGCACCGCATCTTTTATGACCCAAAATTACAATCAACTGCGAACCTAAAACTGTTGTAGAATATTCCAGACTACCTATAACTGTATCACTAACGACATTACCAGCAACTCGCACGACAAATAAATCTCCAAGCCCTTGATCGAAGACGATTTCCGCAGGGACTCTGGAATCTGCACAACCTAATATAGCGGCAAACGGATATTGAGCTTTAGCGACTAATCGCAAATGTTCTAGTGATTGATCGGGATATTGACGTTTTTGTTGGATAAATCTTTGATTACCATCAAGCAAGCGTCTGACGGCTTCATTAGGACTAACTAGATTAGGGTTAACTGGATGAATATCAGCAACAGCAGTTTGCTCTGTATTCCAAAAACTATCACCAAAAGTAGTAGCTGCAATACCTACTACACTGGCAAATTTTAAGAAATCACGTCGCCCTACAAATCCATTAATTCGACTCATCAATCTACCTGAAAAGAAAGCTGTTCTCAAGAAGATATCAGGCTTAAGCAAGATGCAAGAGTACCCTTTTACACTATTTAAGAGTCATTTAATCTTCAGATGACATCGTGATTTAGCACTTAAGTAGGTATGCATAATTAAACATAAAATTAAATCCTAGTTCGTAGTGAGCCATTCATCGCTCATAGCAAGTTTTATCAGGACTAAGTAAGTGGGCGCAAATAATCATCACTGGCTCGTAGCTGCGCTAAAGCGCAAGACAGCGCAACTACGAGCCAAATACAGAGATTTTACTTTTCGTTACATAGTTTGGTTTTATCTTGTCTAGCTACTTAAAAACTTTTAATTATTTACCCCTATATATGTATTCCCTGTGTTTTTTTCTGACAGTCATCTGGAAAAGACATAATTCTAGTTCCCCGAATCCCATATGATGGGATTCGGGGTTAGGGGATGAGGGCTATCAAGGTTTTTGCACCTGACGGGACGGGATGCTCCCCTTTGAATTTACCCCTTCCTGATGCGGGAAGGGGGTTAGGTTAATGATTAGCTTTTCCACATAACCTGAATTGTCAGGTGTTTTTTTGGGAATACTTAACGCAGTACTGGCTATATTTATGGCTTTTTTAAACAAAATAAACTGGAATTTTCTACGTAAAAATTATCAAAATAGCTCTGGGATAGCTCCGTCTGCCCCTGTCCAACAATCTAGAACGCCATTAACCCCCAAAAACCTAGCTAAATTAGAGCATGAAATGGAGCTAGAGAGGCAGGCTCTCAAAAAATCCTCTCAGCAACTGCATAGCAAAGCCAAGCGGGGTATAGGTAGTAGACTTATTTGGATAGCAATACTTATCGGTATTCCCGTTGGTGTGATTTGGGTGACGAACCAGCCTTACCAGGTGATTCGCCGTCCGGTGATGCTTCATGCACCTTTTTTGTTGCTACCCAGCTATATAAGTATGGATAATCACTATCGACAGGCGTTGGTATCAGTCGAGCAAGCTGAACAATTGATTGAAAAAGCTACCAGTCCAGCAGATTTGGCTTTGGGAGAAGAGAAGCTCCAAGAAGCACAAAAACATTTAGATAAGTTACCAACTTCCTTTGTTAACGATTGGTCTGAATACAGATATTGGTGGTACGACTCGCGCTTTAGCATTTACGGTTTTAATGCATTTCGGAGTCAAGTTGGACAACTAGAAGCTAAGGTTTTTCAAGAAAAGAATGCTCAGTCTTTGCTTACTAATAATATGCAGACCCTATTAAATGCAAAACAGCAATATGAACACGCTGCAACAACAACTGATAAACAGACTGCAACATCTGCTTGGCAGACCGCGCTGAATCAATTAGAGCAGATTCCTGGTCAAACTCTGGCAGGAAAAACTGTACAAAATCAACTAGATAATTATAAACGTGAGTTTCAGGAAGTTGTGGGATTGGCCGCTGGGAACGATCGCATCAGCGCCTTAATCACCGCAGCGCGGCAATTTTCCTGGCAAGCTGCCAAAGCTGGTCAAAATCCACCGCATACCGTAACTGAATGGCGACAGATAGAAAATTTGTGGATAGAAGCAATTGAGCGCCTTAAAGAAATTCCTGCAAAAGACGTAGCTGGTTATACCGAAGCACAGAAATTATTAGCAATTTATGAGGCTAATTTAGGTCAAGTTAAGGTAAGGCGGCAAGCTGAGGCAGATGCTGTGGAGGCAATGGAATTAGCACAACGAGAAATCGAAAGCTTGTTAGCTTCAACTCCTGCTGATGCTCATGATGTACAGCACAATCGAGTGTTGAGCCAATTGCAAAGTATTATTAATCAGTTAGAAAAAGTGCAAAATGGTACTACAGCCTATCTGAAAGCTCAAGAGTTACTATTATCGGCAAATAATAAACTTAGGCAGCTACAGACTAAATAAATGGTAGCGATCGCTTTGGTATGTCAATACTTCCGTCAAAAATCTTTGCAATATAATGAATTCGACTGTAGGAGCATACATCTGTATACCCCTACCTATATATCAGGTATTTTGTGAAATGGTATTAGTCCATTTGTACTATTTGTTTTCTGTTTGATTTCTAGCCAGTTGTGGTGAAGCGGTGACGCTCGCTCTACTTGTTTACTGCATCTAACCCTAAAAGGGTAGTTTACACGAGCGTCAACAACTGGCCATTGGGTGGGATTTTTGAGAGGGGAATCGCTCCCTTGAAGAACTTTCTCAATGTCCCAGTAACCCTGTTGATATCTCAATTAAAACTGGAACAGAAAAATTTTGGATGCCAAATTGCCGAAAGCACTCAATTAATTTTGATTGGGTAAACATAGGCGTTTTTATACCATGACAAAACGCCCCAGGTTCCCTCTAGAGCGGCTTTGCAGGATTTATTGTGACTCAGCAGTATATTAAAAACTGATGCAGAGCTTTATATATAAGAAGTTTAGTAAGCCTTACTGTTGAATCGGGGTTCTGCCCAATCTAGTTAATTTGCATTTTGGCCATTTTTTCCTAAATGAATGTCCTGTTTTGCCTTTCTACTCGCTGTAGATGTGATTAGAAACGCAAGGATTATTGGGGAGAATTCTTTGAGCATCGAAAACGACGGTCGCGGCAGTGGCAGGAATTGTTATAGCTTTTGTATTAGTCTATAGATAGCGTAGGCGCAGCCCGCCTTAGACATCGCTATCGCCTGGTGAAGTTTCCTTATTAAAGTGGTTTTATGTTGAATGGGGGCAAGAGTGAAAAATCCGGATTAATGTCTTTTACCTGCTCCCAGATATAGCTCACCCACTTTAGGATCATTCAACAGTTCTTGACCTGGCCCTGAGATAGCATCGCGTCCTGACTCCAGTACATAGCCGCGATTAGCCATCTCTAAAGCCTTACGGGCATTTTGTTCCACTAATACGATCGCAGTACCCGCCTGATTAATTTGTTTAATCTGCTCAAACACTTGTGTCACCAAAATCGGCGACA
This sequence comes from Nostoc sp., assembly GCF_036917635.1. GTDB lineage: Bacteria > Cyanobacteriota > Cyanobacteriia > Cyanobacteriales > Nostocaceae > Nostoc. The sequence goes on along the minus strand of NZ_JBALCW010000053.1, from coordinate 25,489 downwards.
AAGCAGCAGATGGTTCATCCAAAATCAGCAAACTAGGCTCCAACATCAAAGCTTTGCCCATCGCTAGCATCTGGCGTTCTCCTCCAGAGAGAGTACCAGCGCGTTGACGACGGCGATCGCTTAGTCTGGGGAACATAGTAAATATTTTATCTTTAATTGGTTTCAGGGGAACATTAAGCACAAAAGCACCCATCTCCAAGTTCTCTTCAACACTAAGGGAGGGGAAAACATTGGCGATTTGCGGTACGTAGCACATTCCTCGCTGAACTATTTCATTGGACTTTAGCCCCACCATATTTTCACCTTTGAAGGTAATTGTCCCTGTGTGGGGGATCAAAAGTCCAAAAATTGCTTTTGCTAAAGTAGATTTACCAGCGCCGTTGGGGCCAATCACAGTTACCAACTCACCTGGTGCAACCCGGAAATTCACACCTTGCAGGATATCTACATCTTTGATGTATCCAGCGTGGACATTTTGGACATCTAGTAAATAGTCATTTGTCATTTGTACTGAGCCAACGCAAGTGCGTTTCGTAGACAAGCCAAAGTATTTGTCGTTTGTCATTGGTCAACAGTCAAGTTAAAAATAGCTATTGACTGTTGACTATGGACTATTAAGGAGTTTTTTGCAACTCCGGTCGTTCTTCTGCAAGAATTGCCCCTTCTACTGGGCAAACTTGGAGACATATACCACAGTCGATACAAGTGGCAAAGTCAATCCAGTACCAATCAGTTCCCTTGGCATTTTTGCCTGGGCCATCATGAATACAAGCTACTGGACAGGCATCTACGCAGTCAGCGACGCCTTCACAGACTTCTGTAACAATTGTGTGCGGCATGTTCTCGATTCCCTCTTTTCTGTATCGGCTATTTCTAGCCTAGCAGGGGAGTGGGGAGTGGGAAGTGGGGGATGAGGGAGAACTTGCAACAAGTCTGTCCCTTCTCCTTGTCCCCAATTTTCCTTGTTTCCTTGTCCTCTTCCCAATGCCCACTTGCCCTGAGCGACTCGTGCCAAGCATTGCCGAGGTAAGCCGAAGGGATGCCCAATTCCCAATTCCTAATTCCTAATGCAATGGCTCAATTTTTGGGGAGCCATCAGCTTTGATCCAAGCAATTTGGGCAATGCCGCGATCGCTTGCGTATTGGCGAATAGCGTCTGCATCCCTTCCTCCCAAATCAATTTCTACCCGCACTAAATCAGTAGAATCTCTGAATTTTTGCGCGTAAGCAAAGGCAAAAGCGTTAGCGCTAGCTGTCTCTGGTACTACCAAACAGTCACTCGTTGGAGTTGCCTGTGGTAATTGCTGTGTAGACAATAGAACTTGGTATAAATCTTCGATACTTAGTCCAAAACCAATTCCGGGAATGTTTTCTCCTTGGGGATGATATAGCCCCAAAAGCTGGTCGTAGCGACCACCACGCCCTAAAACTCTGGCTTGAGATTCGGTATTGTTGACAACTTCAAAGACGATACCAGTGTAGTAATCTATAGTCTGGATAAGGCTAAGGTCAAGGATTAACGGAAATTTTTTCTCTAATTCTAGTAATTCTACTAGGGATTTGAGGTTATTCACTGCCTCTCGCTGTTCTTGGTCTAGATCCAAACTACTAACTTTTTGCAACACGTCTGCACTGGGGCCACGCAAATCCAGCATGATTCGGGCGCGATCGCGTAGTTTATCACTTAGGGGTAAAGTATCTATAGTAATGCGGTCAAGATGAGCGATCGCACTACGAACTTTATCCTGTAAATTAGCAGGAAAGGCACTCAGGAGCGATCGGGTAATTCCCGCTTCACCTAAAATTAAATGCCATTCCCGCAACCCCAGTGCTGCCAAACAATCTGCTACTAACAGCAGTACTTCCGCATTCGCCAACAATCCGCCAGCACCTAATAATTCCACCCCAGCTTGATAAAACTCTTGCTGGCGATTATGCCTACTTTCCCAAGTGCGGCGAAACACATTAGCGTTGTAGTACAACCGTTGCGGATAAGTTGCATTTGCCATGCGAGTGACAACGGTGCGAGCAATGGATGCTGTTAATTCTGGACGTAGCCCTAATTCATCATCTTCACCATTTTGTAGTTGAATCACCATCTGACGCTGGATTGCTTCCCCCGCCATCAGAGTATCCATGCGTTCTAAAGTCGAGGTGATAATCCTGTGATATCCCCAACGGTGAAACACCTGCTGTAATCTATCTTCAATCCAGCGTTTTTTCTCCACATCCAAGGGCAATAAATCCCTGGCTCCTGCTGCTGGTTGATACACCATTATTTTTTCTTCCCACCAAACAAACCACCGAACAAACCACCACTACCAGATTTATCTGGTTGCTTATCTCCATTATTGGCGGATGAAGTCACTTTATGATCGCTAGATTGTTGTCCTATAGCTCTATCTATTTTTGGTTTCCATTGCAGAGCCGTTTCGTCGTTGGGGTCTAATTTGAGAGCATTGTCGAAGTGGATTTTTGCCATTTTTAGCTGATTTTGCTTCAAATACACCATTGCAATTAAGCTATGACAGCGACTATTTTTAGGTTCTAGCTTTAGGGCTTCTTGCAACTCTACTTTGGCTGGGGCAAATTGGTTTTTGTCAATCAAAGATTGAGCGCGACGAACATACTGGTCTACAATCAAGTCTTCTTTTGGTGGCGCTGATGGTGGTGCTGGTGGTGGTGCTGGTGGTGTATTTGACTGAGGCGTACCTGATTCGACTTTGGGTTGAGCAGGTGGCCGCGGCGCTGCGGATGGTTTGCTTGCACTCCGCATTAAATATACTAAATTCAACTCACTAACTTGGGCAATGACTTGCAGCGCTTGCTCTAAAGAATCATATTGGGTTTCGCCGATTTTAGCGATCGCACTTTTATAGAAATGATCGAGATTAGGTGTCTGGGCTAACTGTTTAGCCAAGTCGGTGTTGAGAGTCACCGAAGTAGATTCTTGTAGTAGGCGCTTGCCAATTTGCGACAAAATTAAAATATATTCCGTGCGAGTGCGATCGCCACACAGTTTTTCGTAAGCTGGGTTAACCAGCTTTGATAACAATTCGTTCCCTAGCTCTTTGTGACTAGCACTTTCAGTAAAACTACTGTCTGGGTGCAAACGGCGGGCGATTTTGAGATAACGTTTGCGAATCTCTTTGACATCCGCATCGACTGCAACGCATAAAACTGCGTGATGATCTATGAAATCATATTTAAATAGTCCACGATCTATTTTGAAATACATATAGAGGTTTTGCACCAAAGCAGCAATTAGATTCTTTTTAGTTTACCCAAAGTCAGGGGGAAAGCTCCCACCTACTATACCCATGCTGACAGTGGTGGAACTTGTAAAAGTTCGCTACTGAGGGAGTCGTGAATATAACCATTTGTGGCGAGAATTCTACCTGACTCAATTTTGACAGGAGTACCATCGTAGGCGGTGACTTTGCCCCCAGCCTCTTGTAACAAAATTATCCCGGCGGCAATATCCCAAGGAGAAAGCCCTCGTTCCCAGTAACCATCAACACGTCCACAGGCAACATAAGCCAAATCTAGCGATGCGGAACCGCTACGTCTGACTCCTTGAGTAAGATGAGTCAGGTGACTAAATTCTGCATAGTTGTTATCAGAGGTTTCGCGGCGATCGTAAGCAAATCCTGTCACTAGTAGGCTTTTATTCAGTTGCGATGTTACCGAAACTTTAATGGGGCGACGGTTACGCGTTGCTCCCAAGCCAGCAGCAGCACGGAATAGCTCATTATGGAAAGGGTCATAAATTACACCAACTTGCGGAACGCCATTAATTAACAGTCCAATAGAAACAGCAAAAAATGGGTATTGATGAGCGTAGTTGGTTGTTCCATCTAGGGGATCTATTGCCCACAGGTATTTATTCTCTTGATTACCTAATTTCCCCGATTCTTCAGCAAGGATAGAGTGATCCAGAAAGTGGCGGCGCAAAATTTCTAAAATCACCTCTTCTGAAGCTTTATCAGCAGCAGTGACTAAATCACCAGGGCGACCTTTTTCAATAATTGCGTCTTCTAATTTACCTAAATAACCTTGCAAAACGGCACCAGCAGCTAAGGCCGCTTCAGTAGCAATATCTAGAAAAATTTGTAGATTAGTCATTAGTCATTAGTCATTTGTCATTTGTCATTAGTCATTTGTCATTAGTTATTCTCCCCCTGCCTCCCCTGCCTCCCCTGCCTCCCCTGCTCCCACTTCTCAAAGATTTTGACGGCGAAATTCAGCAGGAGTCAGGTGCATGGGTTTTTCTGGGTTCCAGATTCCTAAGCCCATGAGTCTAGCCCATTGTTGGGCACGTTCTAAACGTTGGTCGTATTTGTGGTTAGACGATCGCTCAACAAACATTGCATTCCCTTGTTTCACTAATTCCTCATTCAACAACACCTTATTTTTCCACACATAAGCTAGAGTTCGCCCAATTTTATCTTTTGTTTCTAAATCAAACTCCAGCGTTACCGATTGTTCTGCACCTCCAATTAAATTCTCTAACTGTTCTTTTGCTGCTTCCCCCCAAGGGCGCTGTCGCAAATCTGGTGCATCAATGCCAACTAACCGCACTTGGGAAATTAAATTTGGTTGTTCAGCCATGCCTATCACTTCCAAACTTTGCCCACTAACTATCCGCGCTATTTTCACTTGAGCCTCATTGTTTGGCAATTGGTTTTTACCTTGGCAACTCACCAAGAGCAATAAGCAAGCCAAAATCGCTATTTTTCGCACCCAATCACCAAGACGCATAGGCATCAAAAATTCGGTGATTTTGAATTGTTTATGTTTATTCCTCATCTAACGGTAAACCCGCTTTAACTTTCCCCCTAGCAAAATAGCGGCCAAACTGGAGTTCGTAGACTTCATCTTCGTCTTGCGTCTCCACCTCCAAGTCAGAACGGGGGTAACTCACACACAACAAGGCATAACCTTGCCGACGTAAATCTGGCGACAATCCGATCGCCTCCGGTTGGTAAATTTCTCCCGATAAAACTCTCACCGCACAAGTGGTGCAAGCCCCGTTACGGCAGGAAAACGGCAGTTCTACCCCTTGTTTTTCGCCAGAGTGCAAAATGTAGCGGTCTTCTGGGACTTCTAGGGTGTGGGTTTGGCCAGTGGCGCGATCGCGAACTCTAATTGTGTATGTACGGGACATCTCGATTTGCGTTTTGGAATTGGGACTTTCAGATTCAATCTAAAATATCTTTCTTTATCTTTGCATTTTCTGGGATTCTATAGTATAATCGTAACTTGTGGCACATGGAGAGGTGGCCGAGTGGTTTAAGGCGCAGACCTGGAAAGTCTGTTAGGTGGAAACGTCTACGAGAGTTCGAATCTCTCCCTCTCCGTTCTCAAAGCTAGTCTAAATATATAGTTTGAAGCAGATTTCTACAATTAGTCGGGTTCTGTAAAAAGCATAATATTGCCAAATATATTCTCAAGCATTTCGTCAAATCCTATTACACAGGATTAACGAAACCTATTAGCACCAGCACAATCTAGCAGCAAGTAACATTTAATTATTTTTAATTCATAATTGAGCCATTTTGTAAAGTCGCCAAACTCCTACTTCACTATGACGACAGCCTGATGAACGGATCGGGTAAATTAAGATAAGTAAAGAAAACGCTTTGAACTAAATGGCAGCTCTAAGCTTAGAAGAAATTTCTACTCAGTTAGAAAGTCCGAATTTACGCGATCGCATGGTAGCCTTAGCTAATCTGCGTCATGTGTCCCCTGAAGATGCAGTTCCTTTGATTAAAAAGGTACTAGATGACGAATCTTTGCAACTGCGATCAATGGCAATTTTTGCTCTGGGAATCAAGCCGACATCAGAATGTTATTCAATTTTAGTCAGAATTCTTGAAAACGACCCCGATTATGGCATACGCGCTGATGCTGCTGGTGCTTTAGGATATTTGGGTGATGCCAGAGCCTTTGAGGTGCTTTCACGAGCATTTTATGAAGATACCGATTGGCTAGTACGCTTTAGTGCAGCCGTTTCTCTAGGTAACATTAAAGACCCTCGCGCCCATCAAATACTTATTCAGGCATTGGATAGCAAAGAAGTAGTGTTGCAACAAGCTGCAATCTCTGCACTGGGAGAAATTCAAGACATTGAGTCAGTCGATCAGATCCTGCGCTTCGCCCAATCAGATGATTGGTTAGTAAGGCAGCGTTTGGCAGAAGCTTTGGGAAATCTTCCTACTCCCAAGAGTGTCTCAGCTTTAAAATACCTAGAAAAAGACAATCATTTCAACGTTGCTGAGGCAGCCAGGATTGGCCTCAAGAAGCTTGAGGAAATAGACAATCAAGCTTAATATTAAATCCTGCTACCTTTAATAATTAAGTGGGAATTTATTCATGAATATTGAAGAGTTTTTTCAGTTAAGTGCTGGTAAATGGTTTTCTCATCGGACTAGTCAACATTTGGCTTTTAACAAATCTGAAGATAGCAAGTCAGACATCATCATTGAGACGTTGGCACTAGATGATCCAAAAGTGAGCAAACTGTGTCAACAATACCAAATTAATCCTAGTTCCGCCTTTTGTGCTGCCGAAATTACCTGGAACAGCACAATGGAAAAAGATCAACCAAAACACAGTGGTTCAACTGTGTTAGTTTCTGTAACTGATGCAGATAATCCAGATGAAGGTAAGTTACTGCGGGAAGTGATTGATGCCGATAAAACTCCCGTTCCTGGACACTATAAATTTGACAGTGATGGTACTTTAATCCTAACTATAGAGGATGAAACCATGTCGTTAGAGGAGCGTCTGTGGTTTGCTAGCCCCAATTTACGAATGCGGGTAAATATCCTTAAGAGTTTTGGTGGATTTAGTATCGCTTCTTTTACTTCTGAGATTCGCATGGGTGGTTTTCCACCAGCTGCGAAGGCTTCCGAGGCGGCTAATTCAGTATCGAGTTAGTTGAGATAACAAAATATTCTCCCTGGAAGCAAGCTACTGTATACATACAAGTCTTTGTTGACTTAGTTCACGTCTATCTTGAAACCTATAGTTCTTCCATGATGAAAAGGATTTGCCCTCATCCCCCAACCCCGAATCCCAAATCTGGGATTCGGGGAGCCAGAATTTCAAACTCCCTCTCCCAGAGAGAGGGAGAGGAATTTAGGGAGAGGGTGAAAACTACGGTTCTCAACTAAGATTTGGTTTAGTTGACGGTTTATCGAATAACCCAAAGAAACCTCACCCTGGTTTTGCTTGTGCAAAACCTGTCCCTCTCCGAACTCACGGAGAGGGATGTTTGTCAGGACTATTTGAGGTTTTAAAGACTTTTAGATCATCAGATAACTTGTGTGTACATCGTAGCCGCAAGCGAGGGGGGAATAATAGCTACTGGTAACTGAGTTGTGGACGAAAAGACATTTTTAAAGAGTATTATTGTTGGTTGAATATTGTTTATAATCTCAATCGAAAAATACCAAGCTGTGGTTAATTCCATTGCTGGTAAAAATTTAGATATATTTTTCTTTGCGTTGAAACTTTTTAAATTTGCAAAAAGTTAGCGATCGCCTGCGGTAGTGGCAAAATAATTACAATCAACAAGGCCATTGCCAGTAATCCCCAAACGTCACGTTGGTTATCCAATTCAGTTACATCATTCAGTGCAGGTTCATCAATCAATGGCATAAATAATAAGATAATTGCCCACACCAAAAATTCTTCTCGAACTAAAGCCAGTAATAACAACAACAAGCGAGCAATTTGACCAATTACGATCGCAGTTCGTTGTCCAAACATCGCATGAACAATGTGACCTCCATCTAGCTGTCCCACAGGCATTAAATTTAAAGCTGTAACAATTAGTCCCAAAAAACCAGCTACTGCAACTGGATGCAAATCAAGGGCTGATTTTGTCGTCAACTGACTACCCAAGGCTAACTTCGAGAGTATCGCCAGCAAAATGGAATACTTGGGATTAAGGGCATCAGGATTTAAAAGTCGGGTTTTTTCAGTAATCGAAACCACATCAGAATGAGCCAAGCCCCATATTAGTAATGGCACAGTCACGACAAAGCCTGCAATTGGCCCAGCGATACTAATGTCAAATAAAGCTTTGCGGTTGGGAATGGGACTACGCATCTGAATAAATGCACCAAAAGTTCCCAAGAAGAAAGGTATGGGAATAAAGTAAGGCAACGTCGAGCGAATCTTGTAGAATTTAGCTGTCAAATAATGCCCAAGTTCGTGAATGCCCAAAATAGTCATTAACCCTAAAGCATAAGGCAATCCCTTGAATAGAACATTTGGATTAGATAGAACTTTGAACAAAGAGCCAATTTGCCATAGAGGCGGTAGAGTAACACCAGCAATTTCTACTCCCACCAAGGTCGTAGTTACCAAAGTTGCTGCTAGCAGTAGAAGTGCTAATCCTGGACGAGTTAAGCGTTCTTGTTCGCGTCGTGGTGTATTTGTCTGTTTAGCAGCTTGAGTATTGGGAACCAGCACAAAGAAAGGTTTGCTATCCATACCTTCTTGAAAGATTAGCAGGAAGCGATCGCCAAATTGTGCTTCAATATTAGTTTTAATCTGCTGGTAGGCGTTGCTAGCTTTAGTTCGCAGCTGACCACGGCAAATCACGGCTTGTGGTCGATACTCAATATTTTGAACGTAGTATACAGACCAAGGAAAACAATTTCGTAGTTGAGTTTCTTCTGTTGGCTCAATGGGACGCACTATTGGTTCTGCAATCGGCTGGATAGTTGGCTGTGATTGTGAGGCTTGCGGTTGGGGTTGGGTCTGTGTATCTCTTGGCGATCGACGCCCCCATTGAAACAATGTCCAGTACAACACTGTGGAGACAAATATCGACCAAAGAATCAGCCCTGGCGGTGGAGGTTGTTTTGGCCCATACATCAGCGTCCATCCACTCAACAGTAATGCTGGTGCCATTAAAACCAGCCACAACAACCATACTGGCGTCCGCGTGATCTGAGCGACGCTGTGCTGCACCATTAGATAAGTAGCTAGCCCCAGTAGGAGGATAAACAAAAACCAAAATGCCATGTTATCGTTCAGTAATTTTGACAAAACGCGCCGCCAATAGCTTCAGCACCATAGCATTAACTATAAGGCAGACCTCAAATCCCAATTTTTTTCACAACGGTTAACAGGGGACTGGGTACTGGGTATTGGGGAAGAAATTCTTTTAAGATTTGGTTGGCGTACCAATCTCTATTCAAATCTTTCCTAGTCCCTAGTCCCCAATCCCCAGTTCAATCTTTAGAATTTCCACACTGTAACCAGATTGTCTACAACTCCTCAGATTCGGTTCTTTGATTATGTGTCCTTTACCTCAAGTGCCAAGTCACACAACTAAGCCACCACGGGCTGTCTTCTCTGACGAAGTTCGTAGCACAGGTTCTCTGCAATCGGACTTCGCACAAGAGAGCATTTTTGCTTTTCCACCCAATCGGGACACATTAGGGGGAACCTCTTATCTTATTGTAAGAAATGAAGGCAATATCCTCATAGATTGCCCTGCTCTAGACCAAACAAATCAAGATTTTTTAGCAAAGCATGGTGGCGTGCGTTGGTTATTTCTCACTCATCGAGGCGCGATTGGCAAGACTGCTGAATTTCAGCAAATCTTTAGCTGCGAGGTCTTGATTCAAGAGCAAGAAGCTTATTTGTTACCAGGCTTAACCTTAACTACCTTCAGGCAGGAATTTACGCTTGATGCGATAGCCCAATTGATTTGGACACCAGGTCATTCTCCCGGTTCATCTTGCCTATACTATAGTCAACGTGGAGGAATATTATTTTCTGGTCGTCATTTACTCCCTAACCAGCACGGTGAACCAGTACCATTACGGACAGCTAAAACCTTTCACTGGCCCAGGCAAATTAACAGTCTTCGATTCTTGGTAGAAAATTTTACACCAGAAACTCTCCGCTATATTTGTCCCGGTGCTAATACAGGCTTTCTTAGAGGCAAGCGTGTTATGGATCAAGCTTATCAACAGCTCGCCTCTCTAGATTTATCAGTTTTGCTGGGGATACAGCCTTTTTGAGGCAGGGGGAGTTTTGAAAAATTGAAGCACACTCCCCTCAAACCCTTGCCCTGTATGCGTTATACTATACGCCCAACTCTACTTAGATAAGCTGTCGCGCATTTAATTTGCACAATTAGGGCGCTCATGTTGCCCACCCCACAAGAGATTTATTTTTTGGAAGATGCAAATTAAAAGATTTTTAGCTTATTGCTTATTAAATAAATTTTTATAACATATAAGTAGGTAGGCAAGATAAAACCAAACTATGTAACAAAAAGTAAAATCTCTGTATTTGGCTTGTAGTTGCGCTGTCTTGCGCTTTAGCGCAACTACGAGCCAGTAATGATTATTTGCGCCCACTTACTTAATCAATTTTTTGTATTGACGTAAAGGCACAAAAGACAATTCCCCACACCATAAAGGCATAGGGAATTTTAGAGAATGGATATGCGGTTTTTAGTGCTAAAAAGTTACGCGATCCTGATTATTAATCTACCAACACAGAAAGCTCGTTTCCACGATTGTAGCCAGCCACTAGCACTATACCAGCAATTTTTAAACTCGTTATAAATTTGTGTAGCTTGAGAACCTGCATTAACAACACAGATAGCTAAATTAGTCCAGTCTCTTGCTATGGCAAATCTTACACATGGTGCTGCTGCTACTGCGTATGCAGGAGGCAAAATTATGTTACCAAGAGTTTCTACGGGGTTGAAAGCTGTGATTGTAGTGTTTGTTTTTGGTAAAAAGCTTTGTTGGTTTTCAAGTGTTTCGCTTGGATTTACATTTTGGAAACGTTCAGGCAGGCTTTGTAGGTTTTCAGGGTTTACGTTTGGACTTACACCTTTGAAAAGTTGAGGCTGACTTTCAGTGTATCTATTTTGTACTTGTGCGGGTAAAGAACCCAGGAAATCGGCTCGTTCGTCAGTTGATAAGGTTTTAATTAAAGATTGGTCTAATATAAGGCTTCCTGCCTTGACCAGTTTCTCAAGACCAGCTGCACGGTTTTGAATATTTTCGAGTCGTGAGACAGTACTGTCTTCTAGTGTTTCAAACGTAGAAAGAGATTCAATTTCTCCAGACTTCCCTTCTGTTTCAGCCAGTAATGTAGCATTTTTCAAAGCAATATCTAAATCTGCTTTTGTCTTATCAGCATATTTTTTTGTTGCATTACTAATTTCTTCAGATTGCTCAAGTGTTACTACTTTGATTGACTCTATTGTGTCGAAAGCTTTTTCTATTTGTGTAAGGTAAGTGAATCTATCTGTATTGTTTTTAGAAATACTAAGTGTAGAATCAAAATCAGGACTAAGTGCAACTGGAGAAGTTGTATCCGTATTTCGGAAGCTGATTGCGAAAGCACTGGTGGTTAGAAAAAAACAGGATAAAACAGCTAATATTACCCACTTTTTATGAATGCGAAATCTAAACATTTTCTCCTCCGATTTAGAGTTGGTGATTTAAAAACATGTAACCTATTTAGATAAAAACCTAGTAGTTTACTCTGTTCAGTAGACGAATATACTACAAAAAAGCTGAAATTTTAACGATGTTCTTACTAAAAACGGTAGTGGCATAAAAGTAGGTAGAACGTATTTGCAAACTGCAAAGTTTGTGGTTTTGAGCCGCTAAATACTAATCAGAGCTACATCTTCTTTTATGCAGAGCTTCAGGTTTAATAAAAATTCTTTATAGCATTAACTTTACAGACACATTTTAGCAGCCTGTCAATAAATAATTCAAGGATAAAAATCTTCAAATTGGTTAATTCCAAGAACTATGTCTCCTAGCTCCTTTGAAAAGTTTGTCTTTATTTCAATCAATCATTAATATGTATTTTGGTTAATTGCAAGGCTGGATTACAGCTTGTTGTAATCAGATAATAGCAGTATTTTTACTTTTAAGCGATCAATTTTATAACTGGGTGTAACCAGTTTTTATTCTTCCAATAAAGATAAATTCAATGTGAGATTCTGAAGGGATAATCACAGCGATCGCTATCTATAAATAACTGTCATGAGTGAAGAATAAAACCAGTTTTTGCTCGAATAAGCTTTTGGCAATTTTTGCGTAAGTCCTGGAGTAGTCAAATTTTATGCTAATCGCCTTACCATGATCCAGGTCATGCCAAGGTAAATAAATGTCTCCGATGTTTCCGGCAATAACTTATTAGCAGTAAACTAAAAAGTTTTTATCCGAAGAATAATCGCTAAATTATTATCAGTAGTAATATTTAATACCAAAAAAGATGTAATTACTAACCAGCAGACATAGTATATAAGGTTTAATTTATAATCATTAATTATAGATTGGGTGATTTGTATTACTATTCTCTACGTAGCTGATTATTAGCGTAGGCGTAGCCCGCCCCAGGCATCGCTCTTTGGAGAAAAACTTTTTGGTTTACTGATTCATGAGTATCAAATACTCGTTAACGGAGTTCAGAGGTGGATGAATCCAGGTCAAAGACTCGTTAACGAAGTTCAGATACTACTTTGGGAAGCCATCAAAAAGCGATCGCTACATCTAAATAAAGTGCTTTCCTACCTGCTGTCTCCTGCCCCTAATACCCAAGGCAAGTTTTGTAAACTTTGTTAACCAAGATATTGTCTTGGGAATTCTAAAGTTAGTACACAGGAATTCCCGTAAAAATTTATGAGCGCAAAAGCTGATGGAACTTTAAGGATCGCTGGATACCAAATCATAGAGCAACTTTATTCAGGTTCTCGTACCCAAGTGTATCGGGCAGTCCGAGAATACGATACCTTCGGTGGGCTTCGCCAACGCCTACCAGTTGTCATCAAGCTCTTAAAACGAGAATACCCAACTTTTAGCGAATTAGTACAGTTTCGCAACCAATATGCGATCGCTAAAAACCTAGATATTCCTGGCATTATCAAACCCTACAGCTTAGAACCCTATTACAATGGCTATGCTTTGGTAATGGAAGACTTCGGTGGCATTTCCTTGCGGGAATTTACTCAAGGGAAAACACTGGCATTAGAGCAATTCTTACCCATTGTTCTACAACTATTAGACACGTTACACCAGTTGCATCAACAGCGTGTCATTCACAAAGATATTAAGCCAGCCAACATCCTGATTCACCCTGACACCAAACAAATTAAGCTGATTGATTTCAGTATTGCCTCACTCCTACCACGAGAAACCCAGGAGATCCAAAATCCCAACGGGCTGGAGGGAACACTAGCTTATCTGTCGCCAGAGCAAACCGGACGCATGAACAGGGGCATTGACTACCGCAGCGATTTCTATTCATTAGGTGTCAGTTTCTTTGAACTACTGAGCGGAAAACTGCCCTTTGAGTCCCAGGAACCGATGGAGTTGGTGCATTGCCACATTGCCAAACTTCCACCCAACGCCAGCGATTTCAACCCCAATTTGCCCTTGATGCTGGGTGAAATTATCCGCAAACTGATGGCGAAGAACGCCGAAGACCGCTACCAGAGTGTGCTAGGGCTTAAACATGACCTCGTAACCTGCCTAACACAGTGGCGAGAAACAGGCAAACATACCTGGTTTGAGTTGGGAGGGCGCGATATGAGCGATCGCTTTCTCATCAGAGAAAAACTTTACGGACGCGAATCGGAAGTACAGACTTTACTGGAAGCATTTAGCCATGTTGCCAATGGCGGCTCCCAACTGATGCTGGTGGCAGGTTTTTCTGGTATTGGCAAAACCGCAGTCGTTAATGAAGTGCATAAACCGATTATCCGGTGGAATGGCTACTTCATCAAGGGCAAATATGACCAATTTAACCGCAATATTCCTCTGTCTGCTTTTGTGCAAGCCTTTCGTGATTTGATGGGACAGTTGCTTAGTGAAAGCGATACGCAACTAAAGCAATGGCAGAGTAAGATTTTAGCAGCAGTTGGAGACAACGGCCAACTTCTGATCGAAGTGATTCCTGAACTGGAGCAGCTGATTGGTAAACAGCCTGCGATCGCTGAATTATCGGGCAGTGCGGCACAGAACCGTTTCAATTTGCTGTTCCAGAATTTCATTCAAGTCTTTACCACACCAGAGCATCCATTGGTGATGTTTCTCGATGATTTGCAGTGGGCAGATTCGGCATCGCTCAATTTGCTGAAGCTGTTGATGGCTGACAGCAATCGCGGTTATCTATTCGTTATTGGTGCATACCGCGATAACGAAGTATTTGCAGCTCATCCACTGATGTTGACGTTAGATGAAATCGAAAAGGAATCTTCTTGTGTCAACACTCTGACTCTATTTCCCTTGAGTCAAGCAGATGTAAACCATTTAATTGCCGATTCCCTCAGTTGTGCAACAGCTCAAGCATTGCCGTTGACAGAGTTAGTTTATCAAAAAGCCAAAGGCAATCCCTTTTTCACGACTCAGTTTTTGAAAGCGCTACATGAAGATGGGCTGATTAGCTTTGATTGGGAGGCAGGTTACTGGCAGTGTGATGTAGCCCAAGTGCGATCGCTTGCCCTCACCGATGATGTAGTGGAATTTATGGCACAACAGCTTCAAAAATTGCCCGACATCACTCAAGATGTTTTGAAACTGGCAGCTTGTATTGGCAATCAGTTTGATTTGGCGACATTAGCGATCGTTTCTGAAAAATCGCAGACGGAAACTGCTTCAGACTTGTGGAAAGCATTACAAGAAGGATTTGTCATTCCAACCAATGAAGTCTACAAGTTTTATCAGGATTCCTCATTAGTGATTGGTCATTTGCAAATGACAAATGACAAAGGACAAATGACAATTTACAAATTCTTGCACGATCGCGTCCAGCAAGCAGCCTACTCTCTGATTCCCAACCAGCAAAAACAGGTCACTCACCTGAAAATTGGACAACTTTTGCTCAACCATACACCAGCCGCAGAACACGATGAAAAACTATTTGAGATTGTTAATCAACTAAATATCGCAAATAGCTTAATTGTCGATCAATCTCAGAAAATAGAACTCGCTCAACTCAATTTACAAGCTGCACAAAAAGCAAGAGATGCAACAGCATACACTGCCGCATTTGAATATGCCACTACAGGTATTGCAATGCTTGCACAAAAGCGATGGCAAACACAATATGAACTAACCCTGACACTTTATGAAGCTGCCACCGAAGCAGCTTATTTAAGTGGCAACTTTGAGCAGATGGCACAATTTCCAGCAGTCATTTTAGAAAATGCTAGAACCTTATTGGATACCGTTAAAGTCTATGAAATTCAAATTCAAGCCGCTCAAGCTCAACATCAATTTCTACAGGGCGTGGATTTGGCTCTCCAGATTTTAGAGCAATTAGGAATCAATTTTACCAAACAACCAAGTGAATCAGATATTGCATCGGCTTTTGAGGCAACAAAATCCATCTTAGCTGGCAGACAACCGCTAGATTTAATGGCTCTACATCAGATGACAGATTCAGATAAATTAGCCGCCATGCGGATTCTTGTAGGTGTCTCTCCTTCTGCCTTTAATGCCGCTCCAGAACTCTTACCATTTATTACCCTTGAGCAAGTAAATTTATCGCTTCAGTATGGCAATACCTCATACTCTACAATTGCTTATGGCTACTATGGACTGCTGCTTTGTGGGGCGGTTGGAGAGATTGAATCTGGCTATCAGTTTGGACAACTTGCACTCAAATTACTCGAACATTTTAATGCCAAAAATTTGAAAGCCAGAACCTATGTCGTAGTATGCAGTTGTGTATTGCATTGGAAGGAGCCGCTCAGGAACACCTTAGCGCTTTTTCGGGAAGGCTATCAAATTGGGCTGGAAACGGGAGATTTAGAATCAGCTACCATTTGTGCAGTCGTTTACGTCATGCACTCTTTGTTTGTTGGTAAATATCTGGGGGAGTTAAGTCGAGAAAGCCATGCTTTCTATCTTCAACTGACTCAACTAAAACAAGAAGGACTTCTCACCCAGATGACGATTTTTCAGCAAGGGATTTTGAATTTAATCGGCGATGGTGTTGAACTATGGCAACTGATTGGTAAGGCTTTTAATCAAGAGCAAATGCTGCCAATCCTCCAGCACTCAGGCGATCAAACTGCGCTGTGCTATTTCTATGTGAGTAACCTTTTTCTCGGTTATCTGTTTGGGAAGTTTGAACTTGCAGTGGAAGCTGCGATCGCAACTGAAAATTATCTAGGCAGTGCGATAGGATTATTTGTGGTTCCAATCTTCCACACCTATGATTCTCTGGCTCATCTAGGAATCTATTCCCAAGTTTCCGAAACAGAACAACAACAGATTCTTGGGCGGGTGAGCAAAAATCAGGAAAAGATCAAAACTTGGGCTAGCTATATTCGGGCCAATCATTTACACAAGTTTTATTTGGTTGAAGCAGAACGGTATCGCGTTCTAGGACAGAAATCAGAGGCGATAGATTTATACGATCGCGCCATCACCGAAGCCAAAGAAAACGGTTATATCCAAGAAGCAGCTCTGGCCAATGAACTAGCCGCCAAATTTTACCTCGATTGGGGCAAACAGCGCCTAGCTGGGGAATACATGATTGAAGCCTACTATGGCTATGCTCGTTGGGGCGCTAAAGCCAAAGTTGCCGACTTGGAACGACGCTATCCCCAACTTCTCGCCTCCATCCTTGAGCAAACCCGTTCTCCTTTCTCAACTAACGAAACTATCTTCACATTGGGGAGTGTCACCTCCACCAGTTCCGCCACTTCAAGTAGTAGCAGCATCTCTGTTGCTTTAGATTTAGCTGCCATTCTCAAAGCTTATCAAACTATCTCAGGGGAAATCGAACTCGAAAAACTGCTAAAAGCATTACTGCATATCGTCATTGAAAATGCCGGAGCGGATAAGTGTGTGTTCATGCTTTTGGAGTCAGATCGTTTGCTAATTCAGGCGTTGGCACAGCTTTCCCTGAGCGGTGTACAGAACCAAGTCGATTTTTACCCAATGTTGCTCAACCCACAGTCTGTTGAAGACTCATCTGATGTGCCAGTTGGCTTAATTAATACCGTCAAACGCAGCTTACAACCATCGATGATTATTGATGCCACAGTGCATCCGCAGTTAATTAATGACCCCTATATTCAACGACAGCAGCCCAAGAGTATCTTGTGCAGCCCGATTTTGCATCAGGGTAAGTTGCTGGGCATATTGTATCTAGAAAACAATTTGACAACCGGAGCATTTACGAGCGATCGCGTCGAACTACTAAACTTACTTTGCGCTCAAGCTGCTATTTCTCTAGAAAATGCCCAACTTTATCGAAATTCTCAAAACTCTGCTCAACAGTTAACACAATCTCTAGCAAAATTGCAGGCTAATGAATCCCGCTTCCATAATTTGGCGAATAATATTCCTGGTATGGTGTACCAATTCCGTCTGGGGGCCGACGGTTCAACTTCAACACCTTATGTTAGCTCTGGCTGTTTCGACTTATATGGGTTAGAGCCAGAGTTGGTAATGGCGGGGACGCATAGCCTTTACACCATGAATCATCCTGACGATGAAGCAGCTATTGCCCAAGCGATGGCCGACTCTGCCCAAAATCTCACACCTTTTGAGGAAGAATGGCGGATTATCCTGCTTTCAGGAACAGTGAAATGGGTTCAATCTGTTGCTCGGCCAGAGCAACAAGCCGATGGCTCAATCATCTGGGATGGAGTGGTAATTGATATTAGCAATGGCAAACAGGCCGAAGCATCTCTAGCCAAAGAACGAGAGTTCTTGAATGCCATCATTCACAATATTACAGATGGGATTGTTGTTTGCGATGCTACTGGTAAATTGACTCTATTTAACAAAGCAACTAGTGAATTTCATGGCTTACCATTAGAATCATTACCGCCAGAAGAATGGACAAAACACTTCGATCTCTATCAAGCGGATGGTCAAACACCCCTATCAAAAACGCAAATTCCTTTGTTTCGCGCCTTATTTGGGAAAATCGTCGAAAATGCTGAAATAGTAATTGCGCCGAAGCATGGTTCTAAAAGAATTTTATTAGCAAGCGGACAAGCGATCTTCGATCCTTTGGGTAACAAACTCGGTGCAGTAGTTGTGATGCGAGATATTAGCGATCGCAAACAATCAGAACTTGCCTTACAGCAAAAATCCCTTGATTTGCAACAAGCATTAAACGATTTACAAAATGCCCAATTACAAATAGTCCAAAGTGAAAAAATGTCGGCACTGGGTAATTTAGTTGCTGGTGTAGCTCACGAAATGAATAATCCTCTCGGTTTCATTGCTGCTAGTCTTAAACAAGCTAAACCCACTGTTGCTGATATTTTTGAACATCTCAGACTTTATCAAGAAAATTTCCCCAACAAAAGTGAAGAAATTATTGTCCATGCCGAAGAAATTGACTTGGATTACAGTTTAGAAGACTTGCCCAAGATGATTGATTCTATGTGTATGGCGTGTGAAAGGTTAAAAAATATTAGCACCAGCCTCTGCACTTTCTCCCGTGCTGATAGAGATTACAAAGTGCCATTTGATATCCATCAAGGTATTGATAGCACGATTTTAATTTTGAAACATCGTCTCAAGGCGAACGAACAGCGTCCCGCGATTGAAGTAGTCACTAACTATGGAGATTTACCGAAAATTAAATGTTTTCCTGGGCAATTAAACCAGGTATTTATGAATATTTTAGCCAATGCTATTGATGCTTTAGAAGAATCGAATCATGGACGCGATTTTCAAGATATTCAGCTTAATTGCAATCAAATCATAATTACAAGTTATCTAGAAGAAGACCGGATAAAAATTATCATTGCCGATAATGCTAAGGGAATGACCGAAGAAGTAAAACAAAAGATTTTTGACCATTTATTTACGACTAAAGCTGTCGGTAAGGGGACAGGATTAGGACTTGCGATCGCTCATCAAATTGTCGAAGAAACCCACAGTGGCAAACTTCTCTGCACCTCTGTACTGGGACAAGGAACAGAGTTTGTCATTACATTACCAGTTAAAACGATGACAGGAATTTTGGATTAATAACAGTAAATAGGAATCATAAAAATGTTTAATTTGCAAAACTTTTGCTTCCAATTGCAGCGAGTTAGATATTATCTGATTTTCCTAATTGCCCTATGGTTGAGCTTAGGGGTTCCGGGTTGCAGTTTATTGCCACCAAATTCGCCAACCTCTTCATCATTGTCTCAGCAGACAACAACTGCTAATAATACTACGCCGTCAATCCCAAAACGGTTTGACGGAATCACCATTAACGTTGTCACCCAAAAAGGAGTACTCGATTATGCACTGAATCGGCACATCGCTAAGTTTGAATCTCTGACTGGCGCAAAGGTGAATATGGAAGCTTTTCTGTTTGGCGATCTCTACAGCAAGGTGCAAAAAGACTGGTCGAGCGGCACTCCTAAATATGATATGGCAGTAATTCTTTCTAAATGGTTGATTGACTTTATCAATACCAACGATTTAAAAGATTTAACCAATTATGTTCAGTCTGACTCTGCATTGCAATGGCAGGATGTGGCTCCCATCTTTCGGGATGTGAGTGCAACCTATAAACAACGGATTTATGCGATACCGTTGGATGGTGATTTTCACATGGTTTATTATCGCACTGATTTGTTACAAAAAGCTGGGTTAACACCTCCGGCAACCTGGGATGAGTATTTAGCGATCGCTAAACAGTTTCACGGTCAAGACTTAAATAACGATGGAAAACCAGACTACGGCTCTTGTATGGCAAAAGGGCCTCGCTTTGGCGGTTACTTATTGTTTGCCTCAATTGCTAGTTCCTGGCTGCAATCTCAGGGAACCGCACAGGGAGGATTTTTTGACCTGGAAACCATGAAACCCCTAGTTCAAAATCCAGCGTTTGCTAAGGCGTTAGATATCTACAAAAAAACAATGGACTATGGACCGCCCAACGAAGCTAACCTGGGTATTCTTGAAGAAAGACAAATGTTTACAAGCGGTAGATGCGCCTTAACCCTCGAATGGGGAGATATTGGCACATTAGCGATCAATCCGGCTACATCTAAAGTGATTGACAAAGTAGGCGCTGTTGTGAGTCCGGGTAGCACTGAGGTACTCGATCGCAAAACAGGAAAATTAGTTGCTTGCGATAAGTTTACCTGTCCATACTCCATTGCTGGAGTCAATCATGCGCCTTTTGCTGCCTTCGTGGGTTGGTCAGGCGTTGTCTATGCAAAAGCAGCACCAACAGTTCAAGATGCCGCATACTCGTTCCTTTCCTATATGAGCCAGCCTGCTCAAGCAAATGTGGATGTCACCATTGGCAAAACAGGTGCTAACCCTTACCGATTTTCTCAATTTAAAACCATTGATTCCTGGGTTAATGCAGGGATGTCGCCCGATGCTGCCAACAATTATTTAGGAGCAATAGGTGTCAGCCTGAGTAGTCCAAATATGGTTTTGGATCTGAGAATTCCTCATAACCAGCAATATCAGCTGGAAGTCGTTGATGCTATTCTCGCTGATTTCTTAGCAGACAAACTGACGACAGAGCAAGTAATGCACGAGATTGAACAAAAATGGGAGCAGATAACCAACCAAGTGGGGCGCGAGTCTCAACGCGCTGCTTACCGCGCCAGCCTTGGGCTAACTCCATAAGGGGGCAGGGGGAGATAAGGGACTGAGGGAGTGTTCGGATAATTAGTTATGATTCCCACAGTCATTGCACCCCACCCCCAGCCCCTCCCCGCAAGCGAGGAGGGGAGATAAAGGGTAGTTTTGGCTCTTTGGGGAACTCCTGGTTTAATAAGCAATCAAGCGAACATGATATGAGGGACAAGAATTAATAACCAATGCCCACTTGCCTTGAGCGGAGCCAAAGGGATGCCCAATGCTTAATCTAACTGTTCATTTGACAGATGAATTGGGCATCTTAAAAATAATTGGGCAAAAATGACATTGAACGTAACTTGCAATGCAATACACTGCCTATCTCAGTAGTTTGGGACTCTAAAAGGAGCCATACGAATGCGAAATTGGAACCTTAGTACAAAAATTATTGCTTCCTATTCAGTGTTAATCGCGGTGATGGCTGGGACATTGGCTTCGGGAATGTACTGGCAATTGCAATCTGGTCAACGGCAGGGAATTCGTAATCGTCTTTTGGCGATTGTTAGTCTCGCTGTTCCACAAATCGATAGTGATTATCACGGATTGATTGTTAAACCTAGCGATCGCACCTCAGCATTTTACAAAATTACTCAAGCGAAACTTATAGCTATCCAAGCAACTAGTCAAGATATTCTACATATTTATACGGTACGCCAGCAACCAAATAAAAAGTTTGTCTATGTCTTAAACTACGACCCTGCCAATCAAGGCAAAACTGTATTGATTGGCATGGATTACGAAAAGCCATTAAATGGTTTGAATGCAGCCGTTGCCAGCAATGCAGCGTTTGTCGATCAGGAATTTCACCAAACTGCAAACGGCGAAACTGTTCTCTACGGCTATGCCCCAATTACCGATCTTCTGGGTCGGGTGAATGGATTTTTGGTGGTTGAACTAGACGCAAGTTATTTAGTGCGGCGAGAAATTTCGGTTGCTTTCTTGGCTCTGGTGACTTTTTTCGCCGTGTTATTAGGAACTGTGATTATAGTCCGTTGGCTGTCGCGATCGCTTGTCGTGTTACCAGTCTTACAACTCAATAGCGCCGCCAAACAATTGGCAACGGGTAACTGGAATGCGACTTTACTTAGCAATGTCTACGACGGGCTACGCCTACGCACCGATGAACTCGGAGAACTTGCCACATCCTTTAATAGCATGGCTAGCCAGTTGCAAACCTCCTTTGCCACCTTAGAACAAAAGGTAGAAGAACGGACGCTACAACTAGCAGAGGCAAAAGAAAAAGCCGATTCTGCAAACCTTGCTAAAAGCGAGTTTCTCGCTAACATGAGCCATGAACTACGGACACCGCTTAATGGCATTCTGGGCTATGCCCAAATTCTCCAAAATGCTGAACCCTTAACAGAACAAGGTAAAAAAGGAATCGATATCATCTATCAGTGCGGTAATCATTTGCTCAATCTGATTAATGATGTGCTTGATTTGGCCAAAATCGAAGCCCGGAAATTGGAATTGCATCCTGTGGATGTGTATTTCCCAGCGTTTCTCGAAGGGATTGCGGAGATGATGCGCGTTCGTGCTAGTCAAAAAGGAATTCCTTTCACCTATCAACCTGATTCTGATTTACCCCCTGGAATTACAGTTGATGAAAAACGCTTGCGCCAGGTGTTAATTAATTTGTTGGGGAACGCTATTAAGTTTACCGACAAAGGCGGAGTGACGTTTCGCGTTAAAATTCACAAACTAGAAACTGAAATCTATCAAATTCGCTTTCAGGTTGAAGATACAGGGGTCGGCATATCCCCAAGCGGACTCACGAAAATCTTCCAACCCTTTGAGCAAGTGGGTGATCTGAACAAACAAGCAGAAGGTACTGGACTGGGACTAGCAATCAGTCAGCAAATTGTGACTCTAATGGACAGTAGCCTAAATGTGGAAAGCCAGCTAGGAAAAGGCAGCACCTTCTGGTTTGAAGTCGAACTAACAGAAGCCAAAGATTGGGCAACAAGTCTGCGAACAACTCAGCAAGGCAAAATTTTGGGATTTGAGGGTAGCAAGCGCCAGGTTTTGGTAGTCGATGACCGTTGGGAGAATCGGTCGGTTTTGGTGAGTTTCCTCGAACCTTTAGGTTTTGTGGTGATTGATGTTAATAATGGTCGAGAAGGATTAGCAAAGGCGCAGGAGATTGTTCCGGATCTAATTATTACAGACTTGATGATGCCAGAAATGGATGGCTACGAGATGCTGCGACACTTGCGAGAGATTCCTGAGTTGAAAGATGTTCCGGCGATCGCTTCTTCGGCTAGTGTATTTGAGAGTAATCAAACCCACATTCCGCACTTCAAAATGTATTATCTATCTTTTCAATAAAAATTCCTAATAATGTTCAAATTATTAAGTATTAATATTGAATACCATTGGCGATTTATGTTGTTGATTTAACCATTTTTTTCCACCTATGGGAAATCTACGCATATTACACGATGAAGTGCGGAAAGTCGGATCAAAATGAGAGTATCACGGCCGGAGCTAATGCTTTTTTGCCCAAGCCTGTAGAAGCCTCAGCTTTGTTAAAGTTGTTGGAAAAATACTTAAACTTAACATGGATTTATGAACACCAATCTATACCTGTGGAAGTTATGCCATTGAAGTCAAAAGAAACATCCTCATCAACTTCAGATGAGATGATTCCGCCGCCGGATGAGGTTTTGTCGCAGTTATACACCTTGGCGTTACAGGGACGCTTGATGGCAATCGAGCAACAACTAAAAACTTTAGAAAAAACTGATCGGCAGTACCAGCCATTTGTCAAAGCAATACGTCAGTATGCAGATAATTTTCAGACTGAAAAGATCCGAACATTTATTGAACAGTATCTTCCTAGTGCTAAAAATTGATCTACTCAATTCTACTGTGATAAATTTTTTGTCATCTGATTACCATTTTTGCCATGACAGCATTCCCTGGAAATTTCATTACATCTAATAATTCTGTTACAAACCCGTTTGAGAATTGCATTATCCTGATTGTTGATGATGTGCCAAATAACTTGAAAGTGCTTTCAGACACCTTAGCCCATGCTGGTTTTGAAGTGGCGATCGCAACCAGTGGTGAAAGTGCGCTACAACAACTCGAACATACTCCAGTATCTTTGATTTTACTAGATATAATGATGCCGGGGATGGATGGCTTTGAAACCTGTAAGTGCATAAAAGCCAATCCCATAAACCAAAATATTCCGATTATCTTTATCACCGCCCTCTCTGAATCGGTAAATAAAGTTACAGGCTTTGAACTAGGAGCCGTTGACTACATAACTAAACCGTTTCAACAAAGTGAAGTTTTAGCACGGGTGCGATCGCACTTAAAAATTAACCAATTGAGCCAGTCTCTTGAAGCCAGAAATACAGAACTGCAACAACTCACCCAGCAACTAGAGCAACGAGTTGCAAAACGAACCAAGGAACTATTTGTATCGATTGAAACTGTGAAACAAACTCAACAATTGATGCGCTTAGTGTTTGATACTATTCCCCACTGGGTAGGCTGGAAAGATGTCAATTCGGTTTATTTGGGCTGTAATCAAAGTTTTGCTGATGTCCTAAACTTAAATTCCCCTGATGAGATTGTGGGTAAAACCGACTATGACTTACTGTTCAGCAAAGAAGAATCGGATTTGTTTATAATGTACGATCGCCACGTCATGGAGTCTGGTCGAGCAGAATTTCATATCATCGATCAATTGCAACGCCCAGATGGTCAACAAGTTTGGTTGGATACGAGCAAAATGCCTCTACGCGATGCCAAGGGGAATGTATTCGGCATTTTATCCGTCACAGAAGACATTACCGAACGTCGCCAAGCTGAAGACCAACTCAAACAAAAAAAACAAAATCTAGAACAAGCACTAGTAGAACTTCAAGGTACGCAAGTGCAATTAGTGCAAAGTGAAAAAATGTCGGCGCTGGGAAACCTTGTAGCGGGGGTGGCACATGAAATTAATAACCCTGTCGGCTTCCTGGGTGGCAATATTCAACCTGCTTTAGATTATATTAAGGATATATTCGGCTTAATTGATTTATATCAACAGGAATATTCTCCTCCCAGTCGAATAATTTTAGATAAAATCGAAGCAATTGAGCTAGATTACATCCGCGAAGATTTACCCAAGTTAATCGGTTCAATGCGAGAAGGCGTGAAGCGAATTCGAGATATTAGCACTTCCTTACGAACTTTTTCTCGTGCTGATAGCGATCGCCCAGTTGCTTGTAACATTCATGATGGTCTTGAAAGCACTATTCTGATTCTCAAACATCGCCTTAAAGCTTCAGAAACTCGCCCAGAAATTCAAGTTATCAAAGAATATAGTCAGATACCACTTGTAAAATGCTTTGCGGGACAGTTGAATCAGGTGTTTATGAATATTCTAGCAAATGCTATTGATGCTTTAGAAGAGTCAAATATTGGACGTGCTTTTGAAGAGATTAAAGCAAATCCCAATCGCATCACAATTCTTACTAAACTTAACGATAACAAGCAACAATTAATTATTAATATTAAAGATAATGGTCAAGGGATAGCTGAAGAAGTAAAACAAAAGATTTTTGACCATTTATTTACTACGAAAGCTGTCGGACAAGGGACTGGATTAGGACTTGCGATCGCCCGTCAAATCATCGAAGAAACCCACAGAGGAAAATTAAGTTTTAACTCTGTTAAGGGTGAAGGAACAGAATTTATCATTGAAATTCCGTTATAAAATTTTGCTGTTGTTTATAGTGGTTCTTGTTTATGTGAGGTATACCCGAAATCAAATTCACGACTGGTAAAATAGCGGGATTTGATTTTGGTCTGAAGACATTTCTCACCTGTTCTGAAGGGTTTAATATTGAGTCGCCACT
>NZ_JBALCW010000052.1:0-11834 GCF_036917635.1 Nostoc sp. | reverse complement strand
TTTTCAGGGTTACTTAGGAGTCCAAATTATAATTTGGAATTTTATTTAAATGTAGTTTATTAATACTACTGATTGAAGTGCGGAATGTGGGATACTAGCCTCTGCTATGAGCGCCAGTTGATTTATCCCCATATTACAGGGAGTGATTGTACTGTAGCCGTTGGCAATACCCACAATGGCTTTATTGAAATCTTCATCTCACTGCACAGATAGCAATCGTTATGATATCAATTAAATTGTGTAGTTTAGTGCGGTCAATTAGTGGGTCTTCTATTCCCAAAAAATGGTCATCAATTGTGATTTTTGGTTTGAGCTTCATAGAAGGGAGAATAAGAATGTAATTCTTCTTTGGAGTTTGTGCGAGAATAGCATGTTCGGGAGCAAGGGGATTTTGTGATATCTGGTCAAAAACAAGCGATCGCTAAATCGTTCCCTCAGTAATTAAAATATATTTATACTAATTAAATAGTATTTATACTTTGATAAAATTTTATCAATCCTAAAACAGTTAAATAAATTTTATACTCAATACCTTTGCCAAAATAAGAGCCTACAAAAATTTTGGCAAAAACGGCAAAATAATTCATAAATAAGGGTTTAGCTTACAGGGTAGCTTGGAAGCTCAAACCCTTGATACTGCGGTCAATACGTTAAAAAATGCTTGAGGGAAACCTTGAAGTAATTTTTAGGACTTATTGTTTTTGCCAAACCCTGGAGAACAAGACCTTAATACATCAACTCAGCCTCGTAAATTGGCGAAGGTATTGATACTTACACCAGTTATTTAAGAATTTTATTGTAATTATAAATACTCATATTCTCGATTACGGACTTAGAAAGCAACAAGAGCCATAAGAATGAAATTATTTAACCGCTATCTTCTTGGGATATTTTAAGAAGATAAATTGTGCTGTGGTTTAATCACATTGATGTAATAAATATTTGATCATCAGTATTGCTCTTTTGCGATGGCTACGCCCGCCGCAGGCATCGCACCTTTTTCCCAAACCTCACAAAATCGCATTGCTCCCCCATGTTCCTTGACAGGCAGCCGTTGGCTGCCTCTAACTCTCATTAATAATGATTATTATTACCATATAGACGAATATTTAATTTCCTGAAAGCCTAATTTGATTAGGGTTTTGTTAAATTCCACTCTGATTCAGGCTCGTCAATATTTAGATGCGTTTGCCCTGATACTTAACTAGTTCAGTTTTTTGTTCTGCTGTGAGCTTCCGATATTTATACATAGATTTTTTTAGCACTTCAGTGCTTACTACAAACTTCTTTATAAAAGGCTTCTAAACCTTGGACACAAGCTTTATCATCAAAAAGACGATCGTGATTTTGGCTGATTCTTTCTGCAATAGTGCCTCGCCAAGACGGATCAAGTCCTAATTTGACAGCAATTTCAATATATTCAGTTTCGTTTTCAGCAATAGTATCTGTCACCCCTAGCATTTTTAAAAAGCTGTCAGAGTGACGGCCGCGCATAAATTCTCCTGGACAGGTAACAATAGGGAGATTACAAGCGATCGCTTCTAGAGTAGTATTACCACCAGACCAAGTGAATGTATCTAGATAAACATCTGAAAGTAAGTTAATCATTAGATAGTCTAGCCGCTCTGGAATATTGAGGAATACACAATAATCCTCAGTGTTAAATCCAACAGCAGCAAAAGCACGCTTTAGGCGTGGCTCAAGTAAACTACCACGCAAAAATACAAATTTAGCTTGAGGAAGACGACGAGCAATTTCCGGAAAAATAAAATCATATTGCGGTAGGTATTTAAAAGGAGCTTGACAGCACAAGTAGATAACTGCATCATCTCCTAACCCAAAATCTGAACGGGTTTTGATAACTGGGGGAATATATGGCTTAGGGTAAGAAACTCCAATGTTGGGTAAGCGAATTAATTTTTCTGAATAATGTTCTTGGGCATTTTCGGGTTCCATTAACTCGCTAGATAAAAAGTAATCAATTGTAGGTAAGCCAGTTGTTACCGGATGTCCCCAAGCTGTACATTGTACAGGGGCAAGCCGCAGACCGGCCATTTGCATGGTTTGCGGGTTCATACCTATTTCAGGAAAGACTAAAATATGCAATTTATCAGCAATTATCTGTTCACAAACTGCTGATAAGTTATAAGGAATATGGTGAAAAACATCGCTGTAATTTTGGAACTGTTGGGTAACAGGATCTGGCTCGTTTCCTGTGTAGTAACAGTAAATTTCAAAGTTTTGGCGATCGCAGTAATGTAACCAGCCAGTTAACCAAAGTGTGCCACTATAAGAATGCAGGTAATGTGAAGCATAACCAATACGAATTTTGTTATTAGGCTCAAGCTTAGGCATAGATAAAGGAACTATCCATTGTGGATAGTTAGCTGCCATAATTTCATGTACTAACTTTCCATACTGGCGTTGCAAATCTATATCATTTTGTGCCTGATATGATAAGTAAAAATTTGTGAGGCGACCTATACCGGCTAAAGCACTTTGTTGATCTTCTGTAGTTTTCAGATATGTTTGCTGAATTAAATCTTGCAGTCCTTGACTAAAGCGCTGGCGATAAAAGTTAATTTCCTCTTTATTTTGGTATATTGATGGAACTGTTAAATATTTGAGAAGTTGAAAAGTGTAATCATTCGGTAAGCAATTAGCCGCATTTTCTGCACTTAATATTGCTTCTTGAATCCGTCCATTACGCCGCAAGTCGATGATTAATGAAAAATGTAATCTTCCTTCTTGAGGGTAAAGTTTAATTCCTTGCTGGAGAGTCTGAAAATATTCCTCTAGCAGGTTTAACTGTCTATAGCAATAACTTAAATTACAATAAACATCTGCATCACACAATTGGATTTCTAAAAGTTTTTGATATTGAGCGATCGCTTCTGTCCATCTTCCCTGACTAAAGAATTTATTGCTCAAGCAAAAAAAAACTGTTCAGCTTGTGCTTCGCTAAAAAATTCTATATCGTAAGATGTGATAGTTTCTGCTTTTACTTGACTCACCGCGTTTGTATCTTCATATTCCAAAATAATTCTTGCTTGGATGCGAGATAGTAAAGCTTCCCATTGAATATCAGCCAAGTTTGCGACTAGAGAAATGTCTAACCCTTCAGTAATATCTAAATCTTCTTCCACTAAAAGATTCATAACCACACTAGATAAAAACAGTTCAGCATCCTCCACAGCAATATTAGCAGTATTAATAAGTAGGGTAGTTTTTTGACTATCAATATGAGTTGCTACCGCCTTCATCACTCCTTGTAATTCTAAACCAATTAACTCTTCTGATTGCGACCAATCTGGGAAAATAATGAAATTGACCTCCTTAAGCTTTAAAGATAAGAGAGTAGCATCAATCAATGCAGAACTTACGGTTTGCGCCATTTTTGTCCATGAGAACTTTTTCGCCTGTGCCAAACCCGCAGTAATTAAAGATTGACGAATACTAGGCTTTTGCACCTCACAAAGTGCATTTGCCAGTTCATCCACATCATTATCATTGACATATATTGCTGCATCTCCTGCCACTTCGGGGATTGAAGAATTAGGGCAGGTAATAACAGGACAACCACAAGCCATTGCTTCAATAATAGGCATTCCAAAACCTTCATATTTAGAAGGATAAACCAGCGCCACAGCACCCGAATAGGCTAAAGCTAATTCTTCATCACTAAGTTGGAGCAGATGTACAGTGCTACCTGTTGTATAGGTTCTTAACTCTGGCGCTAACACTCCGCCAATACCAGTACAAATAATATCGAATCCGTAACTGTTAGCTAGTTGTGAGAAGCCTTGGAAGAATAAAATACCGTTTTTGTAACCAGAACCCGCACCAACTAATAAAAAATATGGTTTATTAATACCATATTTATATTTAAAAGCGTTAATTTCGCCTTCAGAAGCAGGAGAGAAAATCGAATCAACTCCACAATGAGCCACCGTAATTGATTCTAAGGGTATCTCAGGGAAACAATTATTTAAGTCTTTAGCTGTATTTTCAGAAATTGTAATAAAAGCAGAGGCGTGTTTAATACCGTTGTGTTTTTCTTGCCACATAGGTTCATTTAAGTTTCCTCCTAATACTTCAGGTATCATGTCATAAGCCATAAATACGGAAAGGGTATTAATGGGGGTAGTGTAGTAAGAAGATATAAATAATTCAGCTTCTTCCTCATCACAAATTTCTTGAAGCATCTGTTTATCAGCTTCGGTATTGTTATAGTCATAGGCAGGAATTGTGCGATAACGAATCCCATTAACTTTAGGTGCAGTATTGGCTCTATCTAAGACTAGGATATGATTAGCGAAATCACTGTTTGACCATTGTTCTAACAGACTTCGCCAAACTCTAGCAATTCCTGTTTTATAGAGTTGGAAAAAGACACCATCAATTAAAATGTTACGACGAGGTAAAGTTTTTGCTTTTTCTTTAGCTAACTCGTAAATTTTGATAGTTTCTTCAATATATTTATCCCAACTAAATTTTTGAGCCTGTTGAAGAGATTTGTTAGCCAAATTTTCTCGATAATCGGGTTCACAATATAGCTTAAATATGGCATTACAAAGCCCTATTGCATCATTAGGATCAAGCATAATTCCGGCATTTCCAACAACTTCAGGTAAGGAAGAAGTGTTAGAGGTTATGACTGGAGTTCCACATTGCATGGCTTCTAATGGTGGTAAGCCAAAACCTTCATATAAAGATACATAAATAAAAGCTAATGCCCCTGAATACAAAGGAGCTAAATCATCATCGGGAACATAACCAGTAATAATAATTCTGTTTTCTAGTTCTTTGACTCTATCTATTTCTGCAAAAATTTCTTCATATTGCCATCCTTTTGTACCTATCAATACTAGATTAAGATCATTAATCTGTTGGTTTTTAATTAATGTCAAAAAAGAACGGATAACATGAGCTATATTTTTTCTTGGCTCCAGGGTTGATAGAGTTAATATATAAGGTTGCTCTGGTATTTTATATTTTTGTTTCGTTTTGATAATTAATTCTTGATTATCGCAAGGATAAAATTTTTCTTTATCAGCAGCTAACTGTGTAACAAATACTTGCTTTTCATTAAGATTTTGTTGATAGTTACAAATATCTTGTTTTGTTGATTCGGAAATACAGCACACAAAATCATTATGATCTATTTTATCTATAGTATTTTTAACCAGATGTTCTGAATTATGATTAAAATAGTGTGGGAAAAGAATAGGAATTAAATCATAAACTGTTATAATTCTTGTAGCAAAGTAAATATTATTTGGCAAAGAATAATAACTAGAGTGATAAATATCTATATTTTGATATTTTAGTTCTGATAACTGAAATAAATGAAAATTGTTATATTCAAAGTTTTCATTTATATAAATTTGACAAGCATCAAATAACTCAGGATTACTCGTACATAAATAAATATCACACTGAGGATATTTTATTAGTCCTTTTAAAAGATACTCTGTTACTCTATAAACTCCTGTTTTGGCAGTTTCAAGGATAGTACCTAAACCTAATACAGCAATGTCTAAGGCTATTTGTAGTTTCCGTATATTATTTAAAGCTGATAAATTGTCTTCTTGATTTAAAGATTCATATATTGTTGTTCTTTTTTCAGTATGAGGCGTAATTAATCTTCCAAATTCTGTATTTATCTGATCTTGATTTTGTATTATTTTCTCTGCTCTTTGTTTTTCGAGCAACCTGTAATTTATATAATTATCTAAAACATTAATAGGAAAAGAGAAGTATTTGGCTAAACCGGCTGACTCTTCAGATATATAATAATCATTAATTCCATCAAAGAAAACTTGTTGATAACGTTTTTCCCTTAAAAAAACGGGAATATTATTTTCACAGCGAACGTTAGTACCTGGTAAAGTAGTTTCTATTACTAATATTGTTGGTCTAAATTGCTCCCAATCACCACCCAAAAGAACTTCCTCTTCTACTCCTTCAACATCAATTTTAATAAAATCAATTTTCTGATTGACATATTTTTTGCAGACTTCCGCTAAAGTCTTAACATAAACAGTATATCGAGAAAGTTCTAAACCTTTCTCTTGGGCAATTTTCTCAGCTATTTCTTTATTTAAAGTAGAGTTTCCAGGTTGTCCTACTACTTGAAAAAACTCTAGGTAGCCTTCTGAATTATTTAGAGCAATATTCAGATTAATATCTCTCGGACGCTCTTGCTCAAATAATTTATAGCATTCTTTTATTGGTTCTATATTTATTCCTGACCATCCAATATCATAAAAAGCTTTGGTTACTGAATCAACAGTTGGATGTAAGGCTCCTACATCAATATAATGCCCTTTGGTTTTATTTTTAAATACTCGATTAAGTAAAACATCTTCAAAATTCTGGGCATATGAAATAAATGTCATTTTTACTAACTTCGCTCCTATAAGTGTTAACAATTTAATCTAGTGAAGATAATTTTGGCTAGATTGTCTAATTAGACATACCAATTAAGTTTTTTTGGGTTATTTGTTTAGCGATCGCCCCTTCCCTCTTGCTTCTTAATCTGCTCTAATACAACTTTGTAATCTTGCCGATTGGGGTGCAACTTTACCAGCTTCTCCAAAGGTTTCATCGCGCCTTTAGCATCCTTCAAGTGCAACCGCACTATAGACAGTTTCTCTAAAGCAAGCTGGTTTTCTGGTTCTCGTTGTAAAACCAACTCGTAACCCTGTGCTTGTTGCTGTAATAATGACTCAGGAGAAGCAGATGCAATTGCTGGCTTAGGTTGACTAGCCTGTTGGATTGCTGGAATTACTGCAAACACCGTAGAACCAACAAAGGACACTAATGACACTATCGTGACAATCTTTTGTCGCCGCTCAATCTGCTTTTTACGGGTAATTACGTACTCTTCCCCGGAACCAGCCATGCCTCATATACTTGCTGTGGTAAATACTTAGGTAGTAGCAAGCCTCCCGTTCTGAGGATACCCACCTGCTCAAGATAAACTAACATCTTCGCTAGAAATTTTTTACACAAAATTCAAATGCTGACTCTAAAGACAAAGAAGCTTTATGGTGAGCTTATGCTGTGCCGACAATTTTGCCATGCGATCGCTCTCCAAATCTTATTCACTGGGCGAAAAATTAAAATTATATAAAGATTTACGATGATTCAGCCTAAAGTTAGATGTTTGCGATATTTTAAATAACGTTTAAATAAAGAAAAAACAGTAGAAATTTCTACTCAATTGCAAATTTACCTGTCAGTCAAAAACTTTCAAACTACCCCATATCCTATAGTTCTTCAACAAGCACACATATTTTTCGTGATTCAAACAAATAAAATTTTGCCAGTCGTCGTCAGTCACACTACATAGTGTAACTTTTCAGAAGACTAATTATTTTGCTCGGTGTCCACAATAGATATTTTACAAAAGGTGCTGTTACACTCTAGTGCTTAAAGGTTAAAAGGAAAAAGAAGACGGCGAAAGGTTAAAGGAAAATGGGGAAACAAAAGCATCCTTTACCCCTTCATTCTTTAACTTTTCCCTCTGTACTTTTGCCTAGCTTCTGCAAAAAGTTTAAGGAGTGCTTGGTGAATTTAGAGTTTTTTGGTGGTAATTACCGTACAAAAGCGAATTTACTAGTAATTTAGTAGAGTTTGTTATGGTATAGTTAAAAAGTTAAGACTAGCTTTACCAAAAATTACACCACTCTACGATCCGGCAACAATTGCAGAATGGGAAGCAGTTTTAATTAAGTATTTACCAACAAAATCTGAATTCAATCGAGGTTATGACTCAGCAAGTGATTCACCCAATGGTGAAATTGCAGCGCAACGTGCAATCACTCATAGAATCGAACATTATCAAGCCAAGCGATAGCATCTGGAAAATTGCTTTGCTCTACGGTAATGAATGGCAGCACTGGAAACAGGAACTGCTTGACTTTGGCTTTAGTATGCAAGACCCAGTTAGTGAATTGCTAGCTGTAGAGACTTGGGATGAGGAATAGGGATGAGGGGGATGAGGGAGCAGGGGGAGCAGAGGGAGCAGAGGGAGCAGGGGAAGCAGGGGAAGAGTTCTAACTCTTAACTCCTAACTCTTAACTCCTAACTCTTAACTCTTAACTCCTATCTCTTAACTCCCTAAAGTTGGCAACCAGCTAACGCCGCAGCTAATTCCTTTGCAGTTTGGTAGCGATCGCGTGGCAATGGTTCTGTAACGCGATCAATCACATCTCTTAATTGGGAACTAATGGTGGGAACTTTTGCCACATCAAACCTGAAGTTTCGCCCTTGCTGGCGGTAATACTTGAAAGGGTTTTCGCCTGTGAGCAGAAAAATCACCGTTGGCCCAATTGCATATAAATCAGATTGAGTCAAAGGTTGTCCTCGTTCTTGTTCAGGAGCGCAGTAACCTTCTGCACCAATACGAGTACCGGGCGCTGTGCCAATTTCCTTAACAGCGCCAAAATCTAGCACCACTATGCGATTTAGTGAACTTCGCACCATCAGGTTAGCGGGTTTAATGTCGCGGTGAATCAGTGGCGGCTCTTGGCTATGAAGATAGTCTAAAATATCGCAGGTTTGAATCATCCAAGCGATCGCTTGGTTTGGGGTAACTGGCCCAGTAGTATAGACACGCCTCTCTAAATCTTGTCCGTGGATTAATTCCATTGCCAAGTATTTTTTTCCACCTTCTACAAAGAAGTCGTAATATTTGGGAATTCCCGGATGGTTAAGGGATTTGAGAGTATACGCCTCCCGCTCAAATAATTCTTGAGCTTTGGCAATTTTTACCATATCAGCATTCATTTGCTTCAACACCAGCAGTTGTGGCATACCCGCAATCTGACCAGCCGCATCCCAAGCGAGATAAGTAGTACCCATACCTCCTTGTCCGAGAGTTCGCAACACCTGATAATGGCGAATTTTCTGTTGTACTGAGAGAGGTTGGCCGCAGTGGATGCAAAACAGATTGTTTGGGGAGTTGCCTTGATGGGTGCAAGTGTATCTACCTTGGGCTGAGTAGAGTGTTGCAACGGCGTTCTCTTCTGTTTCTTGCATTTGTTGCGATCGCACACCAGTTTCCAGTACTGTTACATCCTGAATTTGGAATTTCAGTATTGGGCCTCCCTGTGCCAGTTGCAACAGGGAATTATCTGGTAATGAACTCTGAATCACAAGGACACCGTTGAGAAAAGTCCCATTAGTACCCTGACTAATCAACCGCCAACCACCGCCATTGTCAGCATCTATTTGTCTCAGTTCTAGATGATGCCGCGAAACTAAAGTATCACTTAAAACAACATGATTATCTGCCGCTCGACCAATCCGAATTATGGAAGAGTTCTCAAAGCACCACTGCTGGAGGGGCGTTTTCTGTTGCGGTTCTAACAGAGTCAGACTAACCACAATACAACCTACAAGTTAAGAGGGAGTGGGGAGTGGGGAGTGGGGGGTGGGGAGTAGGGGGAGACAAGGGGACAAGAGGTGAGAACTTGTAACAAGTCTTTCCCCTTGTCCCTAATTCTCAAAAGTCCCCAAGTCTTCTTCACTATGCCCCATTCCCGATTTCCCATTCCCCACTCCCCATTTTTTTTCAACTTTCCAAATTTGGGCGTACTTTTGCCCGGACAATTATACCAGTAATATTGTCGTGACCATTGTGTTGGTTCGCCAACTCAATTAAGTCTGTAACGCCCCGTTCTAAGTTAACGCCAGAACTAAGTAACGGTTCTAAGTGATTCTGCCAATGAGTTTCTATTAAATCATTATCTGATAGACCGTCCGATGCTAACAGCAGAAGAGTATCTTCATTAATCTCGAAAAAGCCCACATCGGGATTAATCGAGTTTTCGTCACGAGGCCCCAAGGCTTGGGTGAGTTGGTAGGCATCCGGGCGGGCGTAAGCGATGCTTGCTTCCACTCCGCGGATAATTTCCCGTTGCCCAACTTCGTGATCTACTGTGACTTGTTCTAGTCCCTGCTTGCGGGTCAAGCGATAGAGACGGCTATCTCCCACATGAGCAACTGCTGCTTGAGTGTCTTTAATTAACAGCATGACCAGAGTTGTACCCATGCGCCCAACTCCAGAACGGGCATCTTGTTGATTGAGCTTGTAAATCGCCTCATTAGCTAAAAACACTGCCTCACGAATGCTATCTTCCGTTGGCAGTTGGTTGGTAATCCAGTGTTCTTGAAAGTATTGCCGTAGGGTGTTGACTCCTAACTCACTGGCTATTTCGCCGCCAGCGTGTCCACCCATACCATCACAGAGAATATACAAACCATGCGCTTGCAGAACTCGACTTTTGGGCAACTCCAGCTTGTGAATTTTGGTTTCAATGCCAAAGTAGTCTTCGTTATGATGACGTTGACGCCCTACATCTGTGTGTCCTGCATCTTCTAAGCTACTTAACTGCATCGCCAGCACAACAGTTGGCATATCATCAATTTTGCTTTCTGATTTTTCTGCCTCATCTGATTCTGGGTTAGTGGACACAGTAGTATTTGTCTCCTTTATTGGGGGTATTGCGGTTCCTAGTGCTTCCAGTTCAATAGAGATTTCCTCCAAACGCGATCGCAATTGTGCGATCGTCTGAATCTTACCTACCTCTAAATCCCCCAACATCTGGACTACAGAGCCAAATTGAGTGCGTTGAGACTGCCTAAATAGCGCTTGCCAAACCCGCCCCAAAGCTTGAATAGTTAACGGTTGCTCTGGAATAGCAGATGTTTCGGCTTCGGCATCTTCTGGCGACTCCGTGACGCCCAAAGAATTGGATGATTCTACATACAACCTTTGTAGCGCCAGCGTTTGGTCTTCATCCAATCGTAAATTCGACAAATTTAAAAGGCTTTGACGACAACCTACTGGTTCCAATAATGCCCAAAGTTGGGTCATTTCATAACACCAGTGTAAAATTTTGAACGAACTCGTTGTTTCTTCTTGCCACAAATCGAGTAGAGCCTGCCAATGTGAGCGGTCTTCGATTATGAC
The DNA here is from genome assembly GCF_036917635.1 of Nostoc sp. GTDB lineage: Bacteria > Cyanobacteriota > Cyanobacteriia > Cyanobacteriales > Nostocaceae > Nostoc. The sequence goes on along the minus strand of NZ_JBALCW010000052.1, from coordinate 850 downwards.
TACCTGCATATTTCCTTGCTGCCATGCATCATGAATCGGCGGTATCCCCGGCTGATCTTGGCATTGTAAGGCAATATAAAGTTTAGCAAGGTGAGGAATTCCACTTGCTTCCACTAATGGCTTTAGCAAATCTGATTGCTGACTTGCTAGTATTGCCTCAATTGGTGATATTTGATACGGCTGGCAGTCTAGAACTCTCGCGCCTACATCAGTAATGCTGACAGTTTCCGTTTCGGCAGGTAGCGGATCTAACAATTGATAGCGCTCTTGAGAGTCTAAATAGGAGCCTAATGCAATCTGAGAGCTAGCGGATAGAGGAGATGAAGAAGATATTGCTCCCTCATCTGCCTCATTTCCCTCTACTCCCAAAGCTTTCAGAGTCGTTTCCTTAGCAATAATTGCCCAAAACACTGTTCCACATTCCGTGCCACAGTTATGACAACGTAGTGCATTCACAGGTACATCTTCGGTACTGCATTCAGGACAAACCTTGTGAGTCAGGGATGTGCCACAGCTTTGACAGAATTTATTGCTATTGGGGTTTTCAAATTTACACTGAGGGCAAATCAGCATAGTGGAAGTTCCTTTATTCCCGTTCCAAGGTGCTTCTAGCCACTAAGATCCAAGGTGCCACAATTGGCTGTCCCTGACTACAGTAGACCTATAAGAGATTGTAGTTTATCAATGAATTTTGGTGACAGTATTAATTGTGACGCATATTAGACAAATATTTAACCCACATTCCGCACTTCATTCTGTAGTACACATACTGACAATAAAAGCTTCTATTTAATTTACGTAGAAAGACTTAAATTACTTAATAACTAATATCACCAGTATTAGAGACATC
>NZ_JBALCW010000051.1:0-33441 GCF_036917635.1 Nostoc sp. | reverse complement strand
ACCACGCTCTAAAGATATTTTGATGATGTATTAATTAAATCATCTTAAATCTGACTAATCCAAGTGTTTTTTTCTTAGTTGTGAGAAATCCGGGTGTAGCCCCTCAATCACCCCTTCAGAGGATAGTTACTCAAAACGACGATTTTTTCTTCTCTGCATACAAAGGCGAAAATGAGAAGTTGATTTCTCTTGGTTGCGATCGCTGCCCTTGAGATCAGCAGGGGCAATGTACGAATATGATCTATGCTGTCAAGGGATATCAGGAGATAGCCGCAGTGATGAGAGTGGATTTTGGAGTAATTGCCCTTATGCAGTGCTTCATGCGATCGCTGTAGGCAAGATTTGCAGTACTTGTCCAGAGGTATAAATAGTTGCTAAAGTATAAACTGAATGCTGCTAAAAGATGATTATAGTAAATTTATATACTCTATTGAGGTAAATAACTCAGTAGAGTATTTTTGTGAAAGTGCGTCTACCGTAAGCGATCGCCCCCACTGCTGCCCCCTTACTACACCGCGCTCCACAGCTTACGATTGCTCCTTGGGGTAATGCGCTTGACCAAATGCGTGATAACCAATGGTTTACATGAATACAAATGATGGGGTTGTATAGGCTTGGTCTATTGGGTCTAATCCTTATAAGATAGAGTTCAATACTTTTTGGAGCGTACCGCTAGAAATGCCTCCGGTTTGCAGTAGTCTTTCACTACTCCAGGTTGTCACTGCCGCGAAACGAGATTGTAGACTTGTACTGGAGTTGCGATCGCCTACATCGGGTGCTTGAGCCATCGCCACATGTGCAATCACCTCTACATTCTTCCAGCCAGGGGGAAGATAATCGTAACTCTTGACCCCACTCACGCATCAATAGCGGAATTTCAGGTATAACTAATAAGCTTGAAGAAACCTGAGCAAAGAGAGCAACGTCTACAAAGGTAAGCATTCAATTCATTATGAAACCTTTGCTCAAATCAACTTTTAACTTCTTTTTGGGTTCACGAACTGCCAAAATGGGAGCAGGTACTACTGCGATTATGTTGTTATGCGCTTTGACGACTAAACCAGTAGTTGCTCAAGTGCCAAGCTTTACCGATGTTGACGATGATGTTTACGCCAGAGAGATTCAAGAGGCTGTTCAGAAAGGGCTTATTGCAGGCTTTACTTCTAATAATACCTTTCGTCCTACGTTAGAGCTAACACGGGAACAGATGATATCAATGGTAATAAACATGCTCAGTGAACTGCCTGTAAGTCCTTTGACTGTGCCACATGACCCACCACCAGCAGCAGGAAACTTATTGAAAGTGACTAGCAAGCCTTATCGGGATGTACAGGTAACTCGTTGGAGTGCTGCAATGATTGAGTGGGCAAAATTTAACGGGATTATGCAAGGTTATTCTGATGGCACTTTTCGTCCTAGCCAAACAGTAACCCGTGCTGAGTTGATGGCGGTATTGCGTAGAGCCGTCCAATATGCTGATGAAGGCGGAGGAATTTCAAGCCTGATAAATAAGCAGCAGGCAATAGCGTTCAGTGATATATCTAACCATTGGGCGAAAAAACCAATTACAGAGATGTCTGTCTACTGCGGTGTTGCAACTCCCGTCAACGAAACTGGAAATGCCTTTTCTCCTAATCTCGGGACACAGCGTAATTATGCCGCAGCAGCTACATTACGCTTGCTCAACTGTCTTAGGAAGTAAGTTCAACTCTGCGTTGTTTTATGTGTCCAAAGCAGGGGTAAGCGATCGCTCTCACTGCTGTCCCTTGGTACACCGCCCTCCACTGTCTACGATTGCTCTTTTGGGGTCATGGAGTAGTGCAAGATTTGCGAATGACAACCAATGGTTGTCAAAATCTTACTGTTAGTGTTTAGTTAGGCTGAAGAGGATTGGTTCAACTGTTGTAAGCAAAGGATAACTTTCTCTCTTTGATTGGGGCTTCCGCTGCTCTGGGAGTGTATTTGTACTATTTCAAGCTGTGTGCTGCTCCCTTGAAAAGCTAAATGGCTAGAATTCTTCACTTTACATTTGACGATTTTGGACTAGGAGTCATACTAAAAAAAGGCTCATGATTCCAGCAATCGCTAACTATATTTCCAAACAGCCATTTGGCTAAGGAGATAGTTGAAACTGGATTGACATTATTGGTGAAAACTTATTAGTAGGGAGGTGAGGTCATGAATCAGTCTCATGAGGAAGACAAAGATAAATTCCTTTCCCCTCGTGGTCGCTACTACGGACAAGTTAAACCAGAAAACTTAGTGTTTAATGCTAACTTACAAGAATTTGCTCAAAAAGTTGGCATGATCACCAGTTTAGAAAGCAATGGTAAGCTTGAGCCAGAAGATGCTTATCAGCAAATTAAGGAACTTTGGAAACAGTTAAAGCGCAGTAAGAAGGAACTGGGAATTGGCGAGGAGCCATCGGCAAGAGCCTGAAGTTATTCTAATTTCAGGATAATCACCTCAAACCGCACTTTTAAGCGAAGAAACCTTTTTGTTATGCTCTATATACGCGGAAATAAACTTAATTTAATTAATGCCATGTCCTCAGTACAAACTTAACACTACAGTTATGATAATCTCCTTAATTAGCAGCCATCATAGAAAATCAAACTACTCTTCTTATTGAGCGAAAGTTTATAATATTCTATAAAGATGATTAAGAAGAATGATTAAACCTAAAAATTTGTATCGCGGACACTCAATGGAAAAAGTTGGTCACGGTAAAAGAGTGGTATTTAAAATAACTATTAACGAAAAGGAATGGTCTGCCGTGACTGAATTAGAGGTAAAAACAGCAATTGATGCTTGGATTGATGAAGGAGTAGAGCCTTAGCTATTGCCTGCATAGCTATAACTTTGTGCCGACATGAATAATTGACTTGCAAAACTGGGAGGCACGGAGTAGCCGATAATTGACCCCGCCGTAGCAGTTTCCTTGGGGAATTCGTACCAGTCAGGAAAACCCTGTAACCTCGCTGCACCTTGAATTGATAGGGACTTAACCGTACCATCCGGCAACCAAATATCAGCGAACTTACTACGGTTGCAGCCTTTGTGATCTGTGAAGTGCGATCGCAAGATAGTGTTGCAAGGTAAATGCCCAGGTTTATACTTGGACTGTGAACGTCCACCAACCCGTTCAATGAGCAGTGGTGCGGGTTCATTTGCAGCCAAAAATCGTTCTACCGCTTGTTGCTGTTTGGGCAGCAGGTGTGAATCAGTCATCGTAGGGATGAGATGCGCGATCGCTGAGTACCAACCACAGGATTTACTCTCCGTGGGTAGGACAACCTGAAAACCCTTGCTTGCAGTCAGAACTAACCGCCGCCGCGCCTGGGGCAACCCAAAGTCAGCCATATTTACCACGCTGTAATCGACCGAGTACCCCTCAAGTTCCAAAGCTGACAGGATGATACTAAAACTCTGACTGTTCTGATAGCGCGGGACATTCTCTAGGGTAAACACCCGTGGCTGTAACTGTCGGATGGCTTCTGCTACCGCGATCGCTGCCGTCAGATCATCAGCCGTTTCCTCACCCTTACCCGCTTTTGCTGTATGGGCTTGGCTAAAGTTGGCGCACACCGGGGAAGCATGAAGGTAATCGGGACGGTGGGGGAAACCTAGAAATCTTGACTGTGGTACTTCTTGGACAGTCTGTTGGATTACCTTACAACCGTACTCGCTGAAGTTGTGATGATGAGTTTTGGCGATCGCCCTGCTCAAGTCTGGTTTTGTGGGGTCGAACTCGACTGCGATAACTGGGCGAATACCAGCTTGTACCATCCCCGCTTCAATCCCGCCGCCACCTGCGAACAGCACTACGGCGATCGGTGTATCATCTGGAAGAACTGGTTTTAATTTTGTGTTATCAAAATTTTTGCAGACATCTAATTTTGGTGATGGCTTTTTGGTTTTCGCTTTTTTGATAAAGGCAGTAATATCTTCCCTGTTTACCAAGAGTTGTTGCATTGTGCGAATCATAGGGACAGCCCCAGGGGGAATAGAACCAATACTTCTGCCCTTCCATACCCCGTTTATCTTCTCTTTCCAATTAAAGCCCCATCGCCAATGAAAGGCATTGTTTGGGTCACGTTCACCAATGACGCGGGGATAAAAAACAATCTCTCCGTCAAGTAGCTTTTTAGTTTCAAGGTACTGGTAAAGACATCCAACCGATTCCCCTTGTGAGGCTTTGACCATTGCAGATTGTGGCGATAGTCCCAAGCTGTGTAAAGTTAAAATTGATACTGGAGTGCGAATTTGGGAATACTTGCGTGACCAAAATGGCGGCAGTAGTATGCCCAATTGAGATCCATCAAATTACAGCGATGTATTCTCATATACTTAAAAATGCCGACAACGCACTAAGTTTTTAAATTTAGTAAACTGGTTATCAAATAGCAGCTTGACTGTACCAGTAGGGCCATTTCTCTGCTTACGGACAATTAACTCGGAAATGCCACAGTCAGGGGAATCGGGATTATGAACCTCGTCACGGTAGAGCATAATCACAACATCGCTGTCCTGTTCCACCGCCCCACTGTCTCTCAAATCACTCAGTATAGGGCGTTTATCATTACGGTGTTCGACTTCCCGGCTTAACTGAGACAAGGCTAGGACTGGAACATCAAGATCCTTAGCTAATTTTTTGAGTCCTCGGCTGATTTGACCGACTCTCTGGGTCATGTTCATTCTTGAATCAGTACCCTCAGACATCAACTGTAAATAATCTACAATAACCAGTCCGACACCACCATGTGTGGCTGAGATTTTTCGGACTTGACTACGAATTTCATTCATTGTGGGGCAGGAATTATCATTGATAAAAATCCCTTGTTCGGAAAGTTGTGCTACCGCCTGACTCAGGGGTTGCCACTGATTGTTAGAGAGCCGACCCGTTTCGAGTAAGCTGTTCTCAATGCCGGATTCACTTGACAAGAATCTCTGCACATATTCTTCGCGGCTCATTTCCAAACTGAAAACAGCTACAGGTAATCTTTGGGATTGAGCGACATTAAGAGCTAAGTTACCAGCAAGGGCAGACTTGCCGACAGATGGACGAGCAGCAAGTATATACAGGCGTTTGGGGCGAAAGCCACCACCGAGTAAACCATCCAAATCATAGAATCCGGTAGAAATGGCGGGGCTAGATGTACCAGCGTGGCGCGACTCGATTTCTTGGTAAGCGTCAACCAAACAGTCAGAAATATGAATCAGGTCATCATGAGAGCGCTGTTGTGTGACACTGAAAACTTTTTGTTCAGCAGCCTCAAGAATCAGTGGTAATTCAGTTTCAGTTTCATAGCCGAGATGTAGAATCTCGTTTGCCGCCTTGATTAATTGTCGGCGGTGGTATTTTTCCATTACCAATTTTGCCAGAGCGTCAATGTTGATGGCTGAAACTGTACGATCAATGAGTGTAGCTAGTTTATCTCGACCACCAACACGAAACAAAAGCCCATTATCAGTTAGCCAACTGGTTACAGATAGTAAATCTGTAGGTCTGCTTTGTGTATGGAGCCGCAGCGCAGCTTGGTAAATGTCTTTGTGGGAGGAGATGTAAAATGCTTCGGGGATTAAGCGATCGCACACCCTTGCGATTGCTTCCGGGTCAAGCATAATACCGCCAAGTATTACTTCTTCTGCCTCAATGTTCTGAGGTGGTAAGCGGTCTTGTTCGGATGAAAAGTTCAGTTTGTTTTGTGTCATGACTACCTGGAGAGGAAGATAAATTGCAAATTATTTTTACGCAGCATTTTGATGTAAGTACAGATACATGGAGGGATGCGTGAACTTTATCCACTCCAGCCATTTGTCCGTTGCACCTGGAGATTGCTGGTCATAGCGGGTACTAAAAGACGCACAAGCTTTGTCCTTGCCAACTTCATCGACACGATCTAAAAATTCGCTGAAGGTGGACTTGTGCCAATCAAGAGAACGGTTAGCGAAATAGCCGATGGGTTGTTTTTCATCCGGTTTTTGTTGTTTTGTTGGTGATGATGTGGCTTCTAGTTCAGAAATTTGTGACCAATAGCCCAGTAATTCTTCTAGTCCGGCTTTGGAGCCTTCTAAGTTACCAATTGACTTGAGAACTGTGGGGATTTTCTCTTGCCAAGATTCACTCTGACTCCACTTAGCCCTGTGTTTGGCGATCAACTCTACCAGTCGGCGATCGCAGGTTTGGTAAATCTTGTCCCTGGTAGCAGTACGCCAGGGGAAGCGCCAATTACGCATTTTGATTTCTGTTCTGTACACGGTAGGCAATGAGTCAGTTGCCATGATGCTTGAATCTACTAAAACCATGTCAATCAAGTCTTCAATCGACTGGAATTTTGGTTGTTTCGGCTTGTTCGATTGTTCGTTTTTATCGAAGGACCCCACCGCAATAGTTGGTCTACAGGAGAGGTTATCGGTTTGTTGCGAAGACTTGGAATTTTTTAACAACAAAGTGAGTTGTTTTGGGGTTGGTTCTTCGTGTTCAATTTCTTTCGTTGTTAAATCAAGTTCTTCTTTTTCACACACACCCTCTTGGGTGGGGGGCGCGGGTGGCGAAGCCAGGGGCGCGTCCTTAAGTGGATGGACTTCAATTGGATAATCTTCAATTGGATAATCTTTGGGTGTCCCCCCAACACTACCGGGGTGTTCCCCCAGCACTACCCCTAGTGTTGCCCCAGCACTACCGGGGTGTCCCCCCAGCACTACCCCTAGTGTCCCCCCAACACTACTGGGTGTTCCCCCATCACTACCTAAATCTTTCTTTCCTCTAATTAAGGAAGACGGTTTTAATGGATTAGGGAACCAGTCTTCTATGTCCGTAAGGCTGTAATGATTTGATGTTTGTAGCCCGTCATTCTCTCTGCTGGTTTTTGTGACCAAATTCCAACAGATAAGTTCATTTACTGCGGAGATCGCTTTTCGCCGTAAAGTGTCGGTTGGTGAATTTGGAAAAGACCCTCGAAAGCATGACTCACCAATAGATTTGTAGGAAGGGAAGGCGTTATTATCACAACCGGCTCGACGGCACAGGTGGCAGTAAACCCGAAATGCCTCCATTGTTAGTGGCAAATCATCCAACTTACTATCGATGTAAATATGGCGTTTCCTTCTGTTATCACTAAAGCTATCGGTACTCATGATTCCCCTCCTTGAGTTACTGTCTCGTGGTAATGTTTTCAAAAACTGCGAATTATTTGCTTATTTCTGTACCCCAATGTGTGGGCGAAACGTCAGATTAATTCGTGTAGTCACAAACTTGTTGGTCTTGGGTACTTGGTGTAGATGTGTTGATTGGCAACCTGGGTGCATAACCAGTAAACTCCCGTGTTCCAGCCAAAAATCAGTAGACTTACCCCCGATAGGCTTAATCTGAAACTTCCGCATCGAACCCAAACTGATGGATGCAATCGCTGGGTTAAATCCCATTGATGACTCATTATCAGAATGCCAGCCGATACTGTCTTGTCCGCTTCTGTACTGATTACCAATGACAATACGGAAGCTGTAACCAGTAGCCGCAGTAATCCTATCTCGCAGTTGGGCCAGCGATGAAGTCCAAGGTAATGGTTTGAGCAGTACGCTCTCGGAGTAGAGGTAATCACAGCCTTCATCACCATAAATGCACTCTAGGCGAGGTACAGGCATTGTTTTACCTAGCATTCTTATTTGATTCTGTTGCCACTGCAATTCCAAAGCGTGTTGATAGAGTTCATCGGCTTCAGCAAGAGTGAGGAAGTCTGGATAATAACTGACTGGTAAAACTGTGGTAGGTTCATCAAAAAGTGACATCTGTTTCATAAATACTTCAAGGGGCTATTGCCCGTATAATCTCAAAAGCCTGTTCAGGCGATTTCGCCTGCTCAGGGTTCTTGTAAAACCCAGCGATCGCCGACTTGGGACGAATAATAATTTGCTGCCCTGTTGCGCGTTTATCCCATACAAAGCACGAGATGGTGATGTTATCGGTAGCCCAACGAGTACCCCTCTTATCCTTGCGAAAACAAAAGCGCGGCATGATTAAGACAAGCGACGGCGGGTGCTGCTGTAAGAAATCCGCCCGGTCATCGCAAGGTTCGAGAAAGCTGGTAAGTAGAAAAGCAGCAACTCCCACACGCGCTTTCTGGTAGGCATTCTTGATAATTGGTGCAGCAAACTCCGAGTATGGTGGGTTAGTGCAGATCCAATCGCAATTGGGAAACTTAGCCCAAGATTCGGCTAATGTTGCGTCGTAGTGATAATCTGCTGGCTTATTCGCATCTATATCGTTAGTCCAGATCCTTCCAGTGTCAGGCCATACTCTCAACAAAGACGCGATCGCTCCATGCCCCACACATGGTTCACCAATCACACCAGATAACCTAACGTGGCGCAGTAATTCAGTAGTAAACCACGATGGAGATTCATAAAAGTCTAGTGAATGCCTACCAACAGTTTCTATACATGCACTTGTATGTGGTTGTGGTGTTAGGAGTTGTGTGGCAATCATACTAAATTCTCACTAAATTCAATGTGGCTTAAAGCCTGAAGTTCAACAGCGAGTCCACTTAAGAAATTTTGGAGTTCTACTGTTGCCAATTCTTTGGATATCTCTTTTTCTGATCTGTAAATAAGTTGCTTAAAATTACCCAGATAAGCTTCTGTACGAGTTAAGTTTTGTTCTGTGTCAGTTAACAGAGTCAAAGTAAATCTTCCCAGTTTGCAGAAGTAATACCCACGGTGATCACAAGAGTTGCTTTGATGCCAAGTAATATAAGGTTTTGAATCAATGTGAGCGATAATAGATTCAAAATCAACGTGGAAAATGTTCATCTCAGTTAGCATTTCGCCACTGTTGTAGCGGTCTACAATGTGCTGGCTAATTGCTGTTACTGCTAAATCGTCAGGAATATTAATGTGGGCTTCAGATGTAATTTTTTCAACTACTGCGACTATGGCTTTCATCTCTAAACTCCAAATTCAAAAACTTTGCGGTCATCAACAATAACCGGATTAATATTGAGCAATCCGCCCCCAGAATAATTGCAAGGAATATTACGCTTATCTTTGTCGTCGAAGGCTTCTTTATGAACTGGCATCCAGCGCCCTACACAAGAAAATCCTACGGCAGAAGATGGAGCGCCAGCTTTTTTATAATCTTCAGCAGTAGCGATATAACCGCAGGAGGGACGCTTAAACTTCCAGTTCATTACATTCTCACCAAACAGTATCTTTCCTTGAGATAACCATGTTTCTTTGTTCATATCTCTTCCCCCTGCTCATCTGAACATTCATCTTCGATGGATTCAAATTCTTGAATAGCAAATATAGCCAGACGCTCGAAGACTCGCTACCGCTTCGCTAAAGCGACACATGCTCTTTCTGCTGGATGTGTAGCTGATTGCATTCGATATGATTCGGGGACTACATAGCCCTGAATTGCGTAGAACTTCTTGGCTAATTTTTCAATGAGTACATCTTTTTGGAAATATCCGAGTTCCATATCCTTTCCCCTCGAAGTGGAATTCGTTTTTGTTGTAAAAGTCTTAATTCTTGATTACTGGGCGATCGCTCTGTTTGACCAATGCCCAATGTCCATCAAGCCGTTACTAAAGATTTTCTAGCGAAAGCACCTGCAAGCTTTAGCGCTGCGCCAGGACTAGGATGAGCGAAGAACTCTTCTACAGCTTTGGTCAACCCAGCCGCAACAGCCGGATCATGGCAAGCGTAGACATAGATGGGCTGTTGAACCCCGTTAACCAATCGCGTTTCTTGGCGTGAGCCTAACTGAGGGTAAAATGTTCTCACCCATGTGCCCAAGTGTCCGCGATAGTGAGCGCCGCTCAGGGGGACTTTTTTACCCAGTTCGCTCTCTGCAAAGTTGACCACACCAAGCCAGCGTTCTTCTGTGGCGGTTAGCAATTTTCTGTTATGTTCAGCCAAAAGGTTGCCGGCATAGTCTTTAAATTGCTGTTCGGTGTATGGGTTGAGTCTGCCACCAGTTAACTCAGCTAAAGTCTTCATTGCCAAGACAAGAGTATGCAATCGCTGTTCAACTGGGGGGAGGGTTGGTGTGGAGGGTTGTTTTTGTGGTTGAGTAGCAGGTTTTGTCCAGCCCATAATGTCTTGCATCCAGGCGCGAACACCAATCCGGTTAAAAGCTTTGCATACAAGTCTGGCTTGCTGTTTGCAGTGCCGCCCAGCATCAAAGGCGTAATATTCAATAACGGCAGCAACACCCATATCAGGTATTCCCTCATTCCAGGTTTCCAGTGCCGCAGGGCTAAATCCTTGTTGTATAAGGCTTTGGGCTAATGCAGAGGGTTGCAGTGCCGCACTTAGTAACGCACGACGAAGCGAAGAATCTTGTACATCTGCCAGCCTTGCAGTTGCCCGAATACTAGCTTTACCTTGTCCATTAGAGTCAACAGTGATTTCTTGCTTTATCTGTTCAATAATTTGAGCTACTTCAATTTGTGACATAACTTTAGTTGGGTGATAGTTTTTCGTTGTTGATTAGAGAGAATTAGACATCTACCCGCACCAAACTTTTCTCACCAACCAGTGAGAAACGATTCGATATAGTCGGTGTCTTAATTAACGTTGGTGACATCAACTCAATAAGGTAAAACCAAGAATTATTCACCAGCGCAATCCCCAAAATCAGCCGTTGCTTTGCTCCCTTATCGTGAGAACAGAGCATTACTCTTTCGCCCAGAACGAAGGCAGGTTTTTGCACTTTGATGGCTTCTAATTCTCCCGTCCCGATAATTTGGTTTTGTGTAGCGTGGAGTATTTCATTACGGCAGTCAATTGAATAAATCCAGCACTCATGCTTCCATTGCATACCGCAACAGTAGCCAAATGTTCTCGTGGTTCGTAGATATACTCTCTCCAGTAAATTCACCTCAACGGGTGGAATTGTTCCACGCCAAGGTGGGGAAAGATACCAACTTGTTTGAAGTGCGTTAATATTATAAATCATGATTTTCTCCCCTGGGATTAATAACCTAAGAATCTTCGGCAATGTTTGGAGAATAACGCCCAAAAAAGACCTCAAAGTGAGCAGCAATTTCACTGCTGCCCACATGAGGCTTTACACTGTGACTAATTCTTGAAGTTGCGATCGCACTTCATGGTTGAAAAGCTGCTGTAATTCATTAGAACTCAGTTGCTCTAAGGGTCGGTGTTGCAAGTATTCGTGAACTGGTTCAGCCAGCGATGTATCCACCATCGACAGCGATAGCACAGCATCAGACACAGAGTTAGAATACTGCTGCTGGACTGAATAACGCCTTTTCACCCACCAGTTCCCGTCAGTGCATCCGACTTGCCCCAGTTTCACGCCGTTGTTGTTGTAAATGCCATCATTGAGAATTTCAAACCCATAATTCTGGCATTCGTTGAAGATATGCGCCATGATTTGGTTTTCAGTAGAAGCGGAAGGCATGGGGGCAGAGGGGCAGAGAGGCAGAGGAGAAAGTTGTTGTAAGTTTTTCCCCTCTGCACCCCTGCTCCCTTGCACAAGAGCTTCTTGGACTGGCAGTGTGCCATCTTTGTAGTGAATGCAGATGAAGCGATCGCAACGCATTAGAGTGTTGGCACGAAATAATTCTTTCTCGTTGACTATTACTACCCAGCGTTGGGTTAGGTGGTTGTCGTCATAGCTAATGCTAGCTACCAGTTTGTCATCAGCGTAATATTCGTGATCAGAAAATGAGATTTCGACTATTGTGAGGGGTTCGGGAGCTACGGCTTGGGCTTGGTCAGCGATATAGCTGTCGAGTTCGGCTTGGGCGAGGGCTTGTTCGTCAACCTTCTGAAGCTGGGTTGATTGGTGGGTGATGATTGCGTTTACCCAGGTGTCAGCCGCTCTTTTGTCCCCGGTGGGTTTAACGCCGAGTTCGGTGGCGATTCTTTTGAGGCGCGGGAGGTTATAGCGGGAAAGGGCTTGCTGTGTGTATTGCGGATGGGTCATAATGAAATTTCCTTAAATACAAGGGCAAAAAGCGATCGCTACAAGTTTTTCCAGGACTGGCGATTGCTCTTTGTTATGAAAGTATGTCTATATTTTAGCGCTAGATTTCTAACGCCGTCAAGTAACTAGCGTGAAGATTTTGACGCTAGAATAATGCTATGAATTAGCGCATGGGAGAAATTTTCGTGTCACGAGTTGCAGAACTGCGTAAGCAGAAAGATTTGACTCAGCGCCAGCTTGCTGATTTAGTTGGCGTTGACCCTTCGACAATCCGTAATTGGGAGCGAGATAGAGGGGGTACAGAAACTTTTGCAAAGCTTGCCAAGCTTTGCGAAGTGTTAGGTTGCCAGCCTGCTGATCTATTTAAGATTCAAAAGATTGGCTCAGATGACTAAAGTCTATATTTATTGCGCTTCTAGCAATCGGCTACTCCCAGATAGATCACTTGATTCCAAGGTCGATTACAAAAGGCGATCGCTTCTCTTCAAGACGCGCAAGGGATGCTCCTACGTAACTACTCATAAGAGTGAAAATCTATCTGCAATTGACTTAGAGCAAATAGCATCGAATTAGAGGAAGTGGAATCATGGCTAAACCATCCTCTAAACGTAAAAAAGACACCTCTGCGGCATCTAGTGATTCAGAACCAGCAGTGAATCCAGATATTTCTCCCGAAGACAATCCCTCTACCACAACGATTACGGTTGCTGCTGTTGAAGTTCGAGAGTTGACGGAGGAAGAACAGAGTGATCGCCTTCACCTAGAGCGCCGTGTGGAAAGAGCGGTTTTTGAGGCGGGTAGAGCCTTGGCAGAATTGCGGGATCGCAGATTGTACCGCTCCACGCACAAAACCTTTGATGAGTACTGTTTAGACAGGTTTGGCTACAATCGTTCCCGTTCTTACCAGCTAGTCGATGCAGCAATTGTTGTGGACAACCTGCAAAAATGTCCACAATTTGTGGACATTTTACCGACAGCAGAGGGGCAAGTTCGACCAATGACAAAGCTTGAACCCCAGGAACAGCAAGAAGTGTGGCAAACCGCAGTTGAACTTGCTGGCGGGAAAGTACCGACTGGTAGAATCGTCAAAGATGTTGTGCAGCGCATCATGGAGCGCACGAAAGTACCAAACACCTACCAGTTGGGCGAAGTGTGCCAAATCCTTGTAAAGGACAACCCCGAGCTGAGGGGCAAAGGCGGGTGTTGGGCGATAGTCAGCGCAGTGAATGAGTTCAGTTGTACGGCGAGAGTCTGGGATGGGGAATACACAGTTGGGTTGCAGCACCTGAAATCATGCAATTACCTGCCCCAGGAATGTCAGCAGATGCAGTCATTGTACGATCGCATCAATCGGGTGTATTCTAGTTCGCTGGAGGAATCGGTGCAGAAGTTTTTGGAGATGCTGGGGAACGTGAACCGAGCTTATTTGACGGACTTGGAAGAAAAAGTGTTGAGCTTGCTGGAGTTGGAAATCCTAGCAGATGAGATGTCATCCAGGTTGGGAATACTCAGCGTGTGAATGATTTCAGTTGCACCGTGAGAACGTGGCATGGCGAACACACCATTGGGTTGCAGCACCTGAAGTCCTTCAACTACCTGCCCCAGGAGTGTCAGCAGGTTCAGGAGATTAGCCATCGCATTCATCGGCTACGGAAAAACGAGAACTTGGAAGAAGCCGCCCGTGCTGTGCTGAAGCATTTGGGGGAGTTGAAGCGTCCGTATTTGACGGCTGTTGAGGAGAAATTGTTGAGTGTGATTGAGAAAGAGTACAGTGTTGGGAAGTGAAACTACCAGCAACGAAGTTCTAAACAGTCTTTTAAATTTATTACGCTGGTTTCTAGCTAGTTCTTAGAATAACGATAATAAACGATGTATATTACATTGTCGCTACGGATATATACTTATAAAATACTGAAAAGTCCGATGATGCATACACCTGCTAAGAGGGATCGTGCTACCCAGGACAACCAACTAAGCTAAGATGCATTTAATTTTCCAGCTGACAACGTTGCAGCAAGGCTTTCAGACTCTAAAAAGTACAATTGAGATGCGCGACAGCTTAGGCTCGTCAAAGATGTTGTGCAAAGGATAATGGAACGGACTCAAGTACCAAACACCTAAGCCTAGCCACATAAAGGCTTTGATCGTTTTCGGAGATGTCTAACTCACTACTAAACCTATGACTGATTATAAATACCAAGTCGGTGGCAGTTTGACAGTTAATGCACCTAGTTATGTGCAAAGACAAGCAGATACCCTGCTTTATGAGGCTCTCAAGCAGGGAGAGTGTTGCTATATACTTAACTCTCGACAAATGGGTAAATCCTCTCTGCTTGCAAGTACAAAATATTGCTTGGAACAAGAAGGATTTAAATGCAGTAGCATTGATATGTCGATTATTGGTACTTCACATATCACCCCACTTCAGTGGTATAAGAGTGTAGTTGGTGATTTATGGTTAGGTTTTAATTTATTAAATAAAATCAACTTAAAAAGTTGGTGGCGTGAACAAGAAGATATATCTTTACTGGAAAGATTAAGGTGGTTTATTGAGGAATTATTACAGCTTCATTTTCCTCACAAACAATTATTTATCTTTGTTGATGAAATTGATAGTATTCTCAGTTTGGATTTCTCAGTTGATGATTTTTTTGCACTGATTCGGTTTTGCTATAATCAACGAGCAATCAATCCTGAATATAAACGTATTACCTTTGCTCTTTTCGGAGTAGCAACTCCATTAGATTTGATTCAAGATAAAATACGTACACCATTTAATATTGGTAAATCAATAGAACTTCAAGGTTTTAAGCTACAAGAAACTCTCGCTTTAACAAAAGGATTGGAAGGAAAAGTAGTAAATCCAAAACTTATTTTAAAAGAGATATTAGTTTGGACTGATGGACAACCATTTCTTACTCAAAAGCTATGTCAAATTGTGGCAAATGAACAATCGAAAGATAAAGAGAAATTACTAATAAATAATTCTCAATTATTTATTAGTAATTTAGTTAGGTCACATATTATAAATAATTGGGAGTTTCAAGATGAACCGGAACATTTAAGAACTATAAGCTCACGTCTTCTAGAGAACGAGCAAACGGCAGGAAGATTGTTAGGAGTCTATCAGCAAATTTTAATGGGTGAAGAAGTCACAATTGATGATATAAAAGAAAAAAATAAGTTAATTTTATCGGGTTTAGTTATCATATATCAAGGAAAACTTCAAATAAAAAATAAAATTTATCAAACTATCTTTAATTTAAATTGGGTTGCTAAAAACCTAGAAGATTTACGTCCATATTCTCAAAGCCTCAAAAATTGGGTTGCTAGTAATCAGCAAGATAACACTCAATTATTAAGAGGGATGAAATTAAAAGAAGTAGTAGCTTGGTCAGAAAATAAAAAACTTTCTAATATAGATTATCGGTTTATTGCTACTAGTCAGCAGTTGGATAAAGAAGAAATTGAAATAAATTTAAACGCCGAAAAAATTGAATTAGAAAAAGCACAGTTTACTCTGGCAGCTGCAAATGAAGCGAATCGGATTTTGGCTCAAGCCCGAAAAGCTACTAAATTAAATGCTGTATTACACTTTAGTAAACCGTGTATTGTCAGCTTTGCAATTGGTATTACTAGTTTTATTATCCTGCTACGCTTCATTGGTTTGTTGCAAGGAATGGAATGGAATACGTTTGATAGCTTTTTGCAACAACGACCCCAAGCAGGAATTGATTCTCGTATTGTTGTAATTACAATTGATGAACTAGATTTACAAAAAATAGGACAATACCCCATACCTGATAATATTTTGGTTAAAGCGCTCAACAAATTGAAAACTTATCAACCTAAATTAATTGGGTTGGATTTATATCGAGATTTGCCAGTAGAACCAGGGTATCAAGAATTAGTAGAATTGTTCAAAGCTACTCCCAATCTTATTGGTGTTGATAAAGTTGTAGGTACTAAGGTTGCACCGCCAAGAGTATTAGCCCAATTAAGTCAGGTGGGTTTTAGTGACCAAGTATTGGATGGAGATGGTAAGGTACGTCGTGCCTTATTGACAGTGCGTTCATCGCAGATGTTGGCAAAGCGAGACACTCTCTACGAGACGCGCAAGGGACGCGGATTTGCTACCGCTGCGTTATCGCCAAAAAATCAATTACGGCAGAGTTTGGGTTTACAATTAGCATTACAATACTTAAAAACTGTTGGTATAACTCCCCATCCTCATGCTGAAAATCGCCATCATATCCAGCTTGGCAAAGCCTTACTAATACCCTTGCAGCCCTTTGACGGAGGCTATGTTCGGGCTGATACTGGAGGTTATCAAATTTTACTTAATTATCACGGCACAGAACAGAATTTTCAAAGCTTCTCCATCACAGATTTGTTGCAAGAACGGATACCAAAAGAAAAAATCCAAAATCGTATTGTCTTAATTGGTGCAACAGCTGAAAGTATTAATGATTTTTTTCAAACACCTTATAACAATCGGTTATTTGGGTCAGCAAAACAAATGGCAGGAGTATATATTCATGCTAATACTATCAGCCAAATATTAACCGCAGCAATGGAAGGAAGAGGAATGCTGCGGACTTGGCCTGAGATATGGAAGAGTTTATGGATTTTGCTTTGGTCTGGGATAGGAACATTAATTGCTTGGCGATTAAAATCACCTAGACAATTAATGTTTCTGGTCACTAGCACTGGACTAGGATTAATCATGTTTAGTTATCTGGCATTTTTACAAGGTTGGTGGATTCCGATTATTCCTCCATTATTGGGATTAATACTTGCTCCGATTATCCTACCTATATTTGCAACTAAGCAGCTTGAGAAAATCCAACTCCAGCAAACTCTCAAGTTACTACTTGCGGTTGCAAAAGAGCAACCTGCTGCTGGAAAAATTGCGATTGAATATTTCAAGCAAGCAGAAGGCAAAGAAAATCAGCAGTTGATTGACAAAATACTACAACAAAATAATTACGAATTATTTTAATTGGTTATTATTGGGATCAGCTTTATTAGCTTTCTCTATAGTCATAAGCATTTCATACCAGTATCCTCTTTGTGCGTACCAGTTTGCTTGACTAATGGTAGTCAACTGGCTCAACTCCTTATCAACTTTAGTCGTTTTTGCAACTCGTTGTACCCAACCTTTAAATGTTGGGTCATCTGGCTGCACAGTTTTTCCACAGACGACTACCAAAGACCATTCGTAATTTTTGCCTACAGTTAGCGGCGTTTTGTCTTTGGGTTGAGTAAAGCTAACAATTCCTCCATTAGTAGTAATAGGTAAAAAAGTTCTTTCATAATAGTTACCCGTTTCATCTTTAAAAGTCAGCACAACTTTCTGCGCTGAAGTTTTAGGTAAGGAAATGAATACAGGAGGATGGTCTTGGAAGGTTAACCCAAAGTTATGTTTTGGCATTAAAGGTTTAATAGGCTGTTCATTCTCAGAACACCTGAGTCCATCACGAGAACCTGCACCAACAGTTTCACTTTTTGGTTTTGGCTCTCCAGGTGGTTCAAAAGTCTCTTGAAAAACGAATTGCTTTAGTAGATTGACTTTCGATATAACTGATTCTGATTGCGCCAAACTAGGTAAGGCAAACATTAACGATTGTAAGATTAAGCCAAGAAGGAAGAATTTAAATTGAGATGAAGGATTATTTACTATCATTTTCTAAAATGTCAGTTGTCAATTGTAGACGTGATTAATCGCATTTCGACTTTAATTGATTCGTGAGTTAACGCCAATTCCCTACCAATACAAATGGAGACCAATAGTAAGGATGTTTGTACTGAGGAGAATTTAGTAGAGAGAGTTGCGCTTGACGCAGTGCTTCGGCTTTGCTGACGACCTTTTGCGTAAGCAGACGGTAAAATTCTGCTGTCAAATCAGCAGTTGATTTGTCTTGTACTGACCAGAGGGTTGCTAAAGTACTCCTAGCACCAGAACGGACGGCAATTCCTGCCAATCCTAAAGCAGCGCGGTTATCGCCTTTGGCAGTTTGACAAGCGCTGAGAACTAGCAGTTCAATTGGTTGGCGTGGAGCATTTTTGCTCAGTTTTGAAGATGCACCTTTTAACCATCTATCTAAATCTTTAACATTAATGCGGTCTTCCCAAGTTAAAAGAAATGTGTCTTCGGCTTTGGAGCTAAATTCACCGTGGGTGGCAAGATGAACTACAGAAAAGGGAACTTCTTCTATTTGCTTTTGGACGTTGGCGCGAGTAAATTTTTCATTTAATAGTATCTTTGCATGAACATAGTTTGTAATTTGTTTAATTTCTTGTTTGACACCAGGTAACTCAGGAAAGCCTTGACGTGCTTCTGCTAAACCCGCAGTTAAAGCTTGAAACTGTTGGCGAAGAAGATGCCGAGACTCTAATAGTTGTAAACCAGGAGTTAATGCTATGCTGTACTTCTGGATTAAAAACTGTTGGCGATCGTGCAGAACTGCCATCGGTATACTGCGTAAAAAACCATCCAAGACAAACACTAAGGTTTTAATTCCCTGAAGTTCTATCTCTTTTTCGGCAGGACGCAACAACCAATCATACAATTTTTGGGCAGAAGGTAGTACTTCATCAGGCAAGAAAGCAAGGTTTAAAGATTGGCGCAGTTCATCAAAAACCTTTGATTCCTCTTGTAATGAAAGGTTTGTTCCATAATGTTGCAAAGGTTGTCCAGCAAGAGAAACAACTACCTCCAAGCGACGTTCTAGCAAAATTGGGTAAATCACTGCGGCTTTTGGATCGATTTTATCTATTGGTTGCGGTTTATAAGTTAAGCAAGCTTGGTGAAAGAAGTTTTCTAATTCTGCTAATTGCAGTGCTTCAATTGTTTTGCGCGATTTATCTAAGTGTTGTTGCTTGATGATTTGTGGTAGGCTGTCTACATCTTGTAAAAGTAATTGTACTAACTGCCGATATACTGGTTCAACTTCGTCGCGGAAAGAAAATTGCACGTCAGGACTTGTTTGGATTAAATCTTGACGCAGAGATGTTAAGGAATCAACAGCTTGTTCATAAGCTGTAATTGCTATCTCAATGTTGCCTTTAGCTTTCTCAATTCGTCCTTGCTGCCACAACCAATTGAGGGCAATATCATCTGCTTGTACTTCTTGTGCCAAAGATAGTGCTGTTTGGGTAAGAGTTAAGGCTTCAGTCCATTGCTGAGTTTGTTCGTAGAGA
Organism: Nostoc sp.; assembly: GCF_036917635.1. GTDB lineage: Bacteria > Cyanobacteriota > Cyanobacteriia > Cyanobacteriales > Nostocaceae > Nostoc. The sequence continues at coordinate 14,282 of NZ_JBALCW010000051.1, read as the reverse complement.
TGTCCTAATTCTCCTAAAGCATAACTTTGCGCTCTTGTATCTGTTAATTCTTTAGCCTGTTTGACTGCTTTTGCCAAAAGTTGAGCAATGTCTTTTATGTTTGATGATGACAGTTTTATCCAACTTGCGGCTAAATTAACTTGCGCGTAAATTCCCCAACGACTGGAGGAAAGGTTAGCAAGATGTGCTTGGATTTGGGGTAATAATGCTAGTGCAGCTTGATTTTGATCTATTTTTATTAAAAGGCTGAGTTGATTGAGGAGCGCTTCTATTTGAGTACGATCGCCACCACTACTACTTGCTTGTTGATAAAATTCTAAGGCGGCTTTAAAATCTTCCCTAGCTCTTGCGGTATTTCCCAATCTCAATAAGGTTTCGGCGATATCTGCGTTAGAATTTACTTGCTTTGCGATCGCTAAACTTTGCGATAATACTTGTTGCGATCGCTCTAAATCTCCCACTACTTGCAAAGTTACGCCTAAACTCCGCAATCCCCTGGCTTTTAGGAGATTATCAGGTAAAACAGCAAGGTCTTGATTGATTTGTTCTAGCTGTTTTTGGGCGCGACGATACTCTCCCAAAGTTTGCAATGCTTGAGCTTGGTTAATCTGCGACAGCACAATGCCTGTGACATCCTTGAGGGAACGATAGATTTTCTCAGCTTGCTGCCAAGTTTCTAAGGCTAATTCTGGTTGACCAGTATTTAATTGTAAACTTCCTTGGGTGTTGAGAACTTGGGCGTAAAGGAAGGAATCATCTATTGTTTTTAGGATATCCTGTGCTTGAGTAAGGAGCGATCGCGCTTCTTCCCACTTGCCCAAGTCTTGATAAGCGATCGCTAAATAGTTGTAACTTAATACTTGATAGTGCTGCTGTTTACTTTGCTGAAATATCTGGGCTGCTTGTGACCAAACTTTTGCAGCTTCTGCTAACTTTCCGGCATCATAAAGTTGTTTTCCTTGTTCGAGTATGGTGACTGGTGATTGAGTTGGGTAAATAGAATCCTCTGCGGTGGCTGGGACAACAGTTGTTATTAAGAAAAAGATTAGTATGGCTAAAATTAGGTGACGATGAATACCCATAGATGCTCATAATAATTTGCAATTTCTAATTACTAATTCGTAATTTTGGCGTTGATTAATCATACTGTCCTCTACCAGAGCCACCCGAAGGGCTGATAAAAACTAAAAACTTCAGTAGACAAGACATCGCCTCTTTTAAGAATGGAGCGTCTGGAACGCTACTGACTCGTACTGAAGATGATGTTATTAGCATCCTCAAGTTAGGCATCACGAAAAGGCTGCACTTGGTTTTTTCTCTGTCAATATATAATTATTATACTTTTCTAATGCATATATTTTTTTATTAGTCAATGAAGAATTGGTTTGAAACTTCCCTATCTCTTGGATTTAAAGGTGTTGACGTGAGTATTAGTCAACGGGTAGAAAAGGGGCATCACAGGATCGAAGCCAAAAACCCTTTCAAGAAATTTACCAAAAATTAAATGAATTAGTACAGAATAAATCTCAGAATAAATTACATAATAAATACGCAATTTGTCCAATCGATTCCACAATTATTACTCTCACCAGTAAGTTATTATGGGTGCTAGGTCATCATCAAGTAAAACTTTTTAGTTCTCTAAATTTAGCTACTGGAAGTCCGGAAGATAACTTCATAAACTTTGGGCATGACCATGACTATAAATTTGGTTCACAAATGATGTCTAGTCTACCAACTAATGCTGTTGGTGTAATGGATAGAGGTTTTGCCTATCTAATTTTACAGATATTATCTATCCCACAACAATGGGGACATACGCTATTAGATAAATTCCGCTATTTACAATCTTGTATGTGTCAGAAAATCAGTTATGTTCATTGGTTTGAGGAGATGATGTCATGTTGACTATTTTAGGCTTAAGAGAGTTAGTGTAACTAGATATGTAAAGTTTTGTATCAGTATTCAACATTTCTGTGATCGCATTAACAGGTTATGAGACAATGAGAATTTAGAAGAAGCTGCCCACCCAATAAAAGTTGTGGGTATACAGGTATAATCCGTTGCATCTTGGGTTTAAAACCTCTCTACTTGTAGATTAATCTTCTTTCGATCTGGCTATTAAGATTTTGATGATGGCTAAAGTACTCTTCAAGGACATTTTGGCAGGATGTTGAAACTACCTTTGCGTTGTCTAATTTTGTCAATTCTTCCATTGTTATACCTAGACTATGTAGTGAATTTTTGTAATGATATTCTTCTACACACATAGTATATCGAGCATCGGTTTGTATAGGTTGTCCATAAATGCTCAAAGATTCAAGCTGATTTTGGGAATCCCTGTAAACTGCCTGAATACCTTTGCTGACCTGAAAACAACAACTTTCACCGGGTATTCTGTTTTCTAGTCTCATAATATGTGTAAATATCTTAGTAAGCTGTACACCTGTAACTTTAAATTTATAAAGTACATCGTCATAAGGAAAAACTTCTTTAATATCGCTGAGTGTCACTAGCGGCCCTAATTTTGTTCTCCTGATTGAACCACTTCCTATCAAAGTTACATCCAATACATCTAGTTGGTTAACAATATCAACGATTAAGTTACCCAATTCCGTTTCTTCTTCACGCTTAGGATGGGTGAGTTTACGTGCTAATCGTCCAATTAGTCGATTATATTTGCGATCGACTTCTTCTTGAAAAATCGTAATCAACTTTTCGATTTCTGGATCTGGTTCAGCCAAATTATTATCTACAGGCAAAAGTTGCCACTTCCATTCAACAATGCTGTTAATATCGTCATCTACTACAATATCAAAGCGTCCGATTTGGTCTGTGCCAATTCCAGCTTGTGCGATTAGAATATTGTTAACTTGGGCTGGTTGTTCTAAAAATGTATGAGAGTGTCCGCCAATAATCATATCCACACCCCATTCTGGGTTTAGCAATGCTGCTAGTTTTTTATCCTCTTCAAATCCGATATGAGTTAGCAGAATTGTTAAGTCGATGTCCTCGTTTTTATAGGCGTTGCAAATTTTACCAACTTCTGACGCAGCATCTTCAAGACTTATAAATGTACCAATAGTGCTATCACGTTTTAATGACTTGAGAACTTCTTCCGTTACAATCCCAATGAACATAATATCGAATCCATCTACATTCAGGATCAAATAAGGAGTCATCAAACGTTTGTTGTACTTTTTAATATACAAATTGGCATTCACAATCGGAAAATTTGCCATCTTTTCTAAGAACAGTAGGTGAGGCAATCCATAATCCAATTCGTGATTACCCAGAGTTACTACATCTGGAGCGAGATAATTCATAATCTCTATGGTTGAAAGACCTCTATATTCCTTATCAATGAGAGAACCTTGGAGCATATCACCAGAAATTACAAAAAGCACGTTTTTCTCTTCTTGACGCACCTTATTGATATAGCCAGAAAGCAACGACACTCCACCAATCAAATGACCCTCTTCACCTCCAGCCTCTGCCAGAAAGTCTCCATGCATATCATTAGAATGTAAGATCGTAAACTTTTTAAATCGCTCTGTGGTCATCATCTTTTACCTTTCTGAAACTAATTTTTCAGGGCTATTGTTCTAATTACTGCTCTATCAAACTTATCTGAAAGTGAATAATAGCCACTAGCTACTAACCTAAAATCAACACAGGCGACTCCACAACAGAAGCTTAGAGCTTGGCGCTTATGAATATGTACTTTAAATCTTCAATGAAGCTTGTAAAAAATTTGTCCTCATCTACCTGCAACGCAACCCAGGCATTTGCTGCTGTTTTCGGGGCAGGACGACTATCAATCAATGTTTGCCCCAGTGTCCACTGCCCCTTTGTTTCAACCTGGATTTTTGCTCTTTTCAACATTAGGGTTTCTGGATAAAACAAGTATCCTAATGTTGCTGCATCATGAACAAGAAGACCTGGAATTCCTGCTGTTTCTCGATAACCCAAGGCTGTGCCAATCATGAACTCACAAAGATCCCTCAAGAACTGAGAAAGTTTACTATTTGGATTTGCCTGAGTGACTGCCACAGTCATATCTCGCGTGAAAATTAAGTGTCGGGTCACATCCAGCGGCAGCACAACAATATCGTCTCGGCTATTAAATACTGTCTGAGCAGCTTCAACATTAAACCAAATATTAAATTCAGCATGGGGAGTCACATTACCAGCACAGAAGAAAGCACCCCCCATAATTACAATTTCCTTGGCTTTTTTAAGGATGCCAGGACTTTTTGTTTCTGCTGCTGCGAGGTTAGTCAGGGGTGCGATCGCTACAATGGTAATTTCCCCCGGAGCAGCATTCAACTCATTGATAATGAGTTCATCGGAGTAGGGAGCATCCTCAATGGTGTGCGTGGCGGCGGGTAAGGTATGAGAAAGATTGCCCATCCCATCCAATCCATGAATATGGGTGGCATCTTCTATAATTTCTCTTTTTGGAGGGACACCACGACCCACTTTAATCTGTGGGAATCCTGCTAAATTTAAAATCTGGCTAGCACTAGAAAACGTGCATTTTACAGGGACATTGCCATCTGCGGAAGTCACAGCGACAAGTTCAACGAGTCCTTGTTTGACCAAGCTAAGAAGCCACAAGAAGGCATATATATCATCTCCGCCTGGGTCAGTGTCGAGAATAATTTTGTGATGCGTAAGTTGAGTTGTCATCGGAGAAATTGTTCAAGTAAGAGATGATTGCATAAAAGTCTAATCGGGCATTATCAAAAGCAATTTTTGCCGGATTATCATGCTAATTGTTGCTTCATAGAACTGCTCTGAATTGGTTTAGTTCTCTAAATTCAAAGTAATTACTAAAGCTGTGTCGATAAGCAGCTATGAATGCAACTATTTTTGAGCTTATTGAGAATAAAATTATTTTATTGACATGAGCGATCGCCCACTCTGAGTCGCTAAGGTTTGTAGAATAAGTCTTTTGAGCCATTCATTATTTATATCTACAATACTACATAAGTAAGTCGGCGTTAAAAAATCAATTAATGTAATGAAGTGTAAAATTAACAAAGAGGTTATAAATGAATCGTTCCAAGGTTTTTACAAAACTCAATATACCTTGGTTTTATCGTGCCGATTTACTTAAGCAGCATTTTAAATTGCAATTTTAATTAATTACTCACCTTCAGATTGACTTTATAAGTAGCCTCTTATATAGTCAAAAGTATGATATTTATGACTTGACAGAAAGATTAGTTTATGTAGCAGTATCTCAATCCAAGTTAGAGCAAGCTTAAATATATGAGATTTATATTATTGTTCGATTTTAAGGAAAGTGCTTTAATGAATCGATAGGATAATTATTTGCAAAGGTTTCTTTAAAAAAGTCTTATTTACTACTTAGAGTTATATTTTTTTATATTGAGATTTATTAACTTTAACGAGTATCAACTTAGCGATCGCCTATTTTTTGTTGGTAACGTAGACAAAATGAATTACGATACCTCTCCTCTGCATGAATTAATCTCTCACGTTTTATCTTCAGATGAATCAAAATTACAGCATTCAAAAAGCTTATTGCCATTAGGCACGATGCAAGCACTAAATCAACGCCTAATCCATCAGCCTTTATTGAATTTCATTAACGCCACTCTCCGCGGGATTGGTCAGGTCATTTTTGTGAATAATCCTGTGAGCGGTCTACTATTTTTAATTGCCATGTTCATTCAAGCTCCTTGGTTAGGGACAATGAGCTTGCTGGGAACCGCGATCGCAACATTAACGGCAATTCTCTTACAAAAACACTTGGCGAAAATTTTCCAGATCAATCGGGATGACATTCAAAATGGGATTTTTGGTCTGAATGGATTACTTACCGGAGCGACGATCGCATCATTGGGGCTGTTTGGCAATGGTACATGGAATTTGAATTGGGCGATCGCAGTGATTGTCTTCGCGTCTGTTTCCACGGTATTAATGCAAACTGTGGGAGTCTGGTTTGCTAGTCAGTTTCGAGTAGCTCCGCTCGGTATTCCATTTCATATCGCGGTGCTAAGTTTTGTGATTTTCGTGCTATTTCTACCTCAAACTTTCTTCGATTTGGGGTCGTTACCGCCTGTTTCTCCTAGTCAATTTAACAGTTTGCAACTCGCTCAATCGCTACCGCTCAGTATTGGGCAGGTGTTTTTTACCAATAGCTGGGTTGTCGGAATTTTGATTGTTCTGGGGATTGCCATCTGCACCCCGATTAGTGCGATTGTTGGCTTGCTGGGATGCGTAATGTACCTAGTTGCAGGTTTACTGCTGCAAGTGACTCCTAACGATTTGTATACTGGGCTATGGGGTTACAATGCTGTCCTGACGGCGATCGCTATTGGTGGAGTATTCTACACACCAAATCTCTTCAGTATTTCTATTGGTCTGGCTTGTGCCTTTGTTGCATCGCTTGCTAGTTGGGGCTTGGCAGCTTTGTTTGCTCCGCTGAAATTGCCCGTCTTGGCGCTGCCGTTTGTGATCGTAACCATTGGCTGTTTTATGATTTTACGGCGATCGCTGCCCTCGCTCGTCCCGGTGGCACTGCATACAATTGCTAGTCCCGAAGAGCATCGGCAACGGTTTTTAGTGGCAAAACGGATTATTTCTAACTTTCGTCGCCATCTTGCAGCTGCGATCCAAAGCAAGCCGCGCCAACTCCTGTTTAAACAAGCGTCTTCTAGCTTTAAAGGAGACTTGCGCTATATCTTCGATGCCATCGACCAAGACCATAGTGGGCATCTCTGTATTGAAGAATTAACCAATCATTTAAACCAAGCAGGAAAGGGGTTATCGAATAGCGAAATCACGCTGTTATTCACAAGTATGGACAGTGATCGCAGCAACACAATCGACTTTGAAGAATTCGGTGAGTTAATGCTGCGCTATCGTCAGTTGATGGCAGAATATAACGATTTTCTCACTTATTTTTTACCAATAGATGCTGATGAAGACAATATTATTAGCCTTGATGAAATGAATATCGCAATGGCAAGTGTAGGAGAATTGCCGCTAACAAAAAATGAAATTATGTTTCTACGCGATCGCACAGGAGGGCAACTATTGACTTGGAATCAATTTATTGAAGCGATACTAGTGATTTAAAATTTAAAGAGCGATCGCATGAATAATGAACGACAATTTTTGATTGTGAGGCTTGTATTTGCAGTTTAAAAGCTAGTCACAAAGTAGTTTGGTAGTTTTCGGAGATGTCTAGCGTGGTCAATAGAAATGGAAAACCGGATACTCAAGCCCAACTACTTCTATCCCAAACTCCACACTTGAATTTGAAGTATAAAGAAATACAGATATGAAAAAGACGAAAAATTAGAATAATTTCCAGATTGTCTCACTTTTAGGATTGCTATATCAGTAAAAAGTGTTTAATAACATCACGCATTACCTTGTTTTGAAACAAAAGGACAGAGAATTTTTCTATGTGGCAACTTGGATCTGAATTGTTGACATTTTATTTTATTCCTCATGGACATTGCTATCTTTGGAAACCTGATTTAGTTTCGCTACACATCATCTCTGACGCACTCATTGCCCTATCTTATTACTCTATTCCCGTTACACTCTTCTACTTCGTTAGCAAGCGTAAAGATTTACCTTTTAATTGGATTTTTCTGCTCTTTAGTGGATTTATCGTAGCTTGTGGCACTACTCACATCATGGAGATTTGGACGCTTTGGTTTCCAACTTACTGGGTATCGGGACTAATCAAAGCGCTAACAGCAATAATATCTGTATTTACAGCCGTACAACTTATCCCCTTAGTTCCACAAGCCCTAGCACTTCCTAGCCCAGCTGAATTAGAACGAGCAAATCAGGAAATCAAACTCTTAAATGAAAAACTCACAGCCGAAAATCTCCGAATGGGTGCTGAGTTAGAAGTGACCAAACGGTTGCAACAAATGATTTTGCCCAAACCGGAAGAATTGGAAATTGAAGGACTCGACATTTCCGGATACATGGAACCCGCAGATGAAGTTGGTGGTGACTACTACGATGTACTACATACCGACGGAATCACTACCCTTGGTATTGGTGACGTGACTGGACACGGTTTAGAAAGCGGAATTCTGATGGTGATGACCCAAACTGCCGTGCGAACCCTCAAAGAGGTACGTGAGTATGACCCGGTGAAGTTCCTCGATGCCCTCAACCGCACTATATACAAAAATGTGCAGCGGATGAACTCAGAAAAGAATTTGACGTTGGCTGTACTGAATTATTCAGAGGGCAACTTAAGCATCAGTGGACAGCATGAAGAGACCCTGATTGTCCGTAACGACGGAAAAATTGAACGTATCGACACAATGGATCTCGGCTTTCCGATTGGACTCGATGATGACATTGCCAGTCTTATTAGTCATGCAACAGTAAAGTTACAGCCTGGAGAAGGTGTTGTTCTTTATACCGATGGCATTCCAGAAGCCTATGATATCCACAAGAAACAATATGGTGTTGAACAACTGTGTGAAGTGATTAGCCACAACTGGCACAACTCGGCAGAGGTGATTAAAGATGCTGTGATTACCGATGTTAGGCGGCACATTGGTAAGCAAAAAGTGTTTGATGACATTACCTTACTCGTGCTGAAACTAGAGGCTGAACAGCCTAATTTAATAAAAGTATAGACATAACCAAAACTTAGGAACCTTCAGGGATTTCCAACTAAAAAAATATCCCATCGCTTTGGTGAGCAGGGGAGTAAGAATTTCACAATCGTCTTCGCCCTCAGAATTGAATAATTTAATTTCTGGAAGTCCCCTTCATCAACACAAAACTCAATTACGACTAGAACTGGAAAAACGATGGCACAGATTTTTGGCGATTTCATCGAACAATTTCCTCCCGAACACGACTCACTCGAACTCACATTTACCCCAGATTCTCGCCCGATTAAACAGCGCTGGCGTAACAATCGACTATCGGCTCACTTTCTTGCTGACTATTTCTCCAATTTTCTGCCAGTCGATGAAGACGATCTAACTCAGGCACGACAGCTTAAAGAAACGCAAGCTGCTGTGGTTTTTGTGGCAAACGAACTGTTGGAAAACGCGATGAAATTCAACGATTCAACCACTCACTCTAAGGTGAGATTTGGGATTCATTTTGTAGAGGAGGAGCAGATCATGGCTGTCCTTTTTGCCACAAATAGTGTAAATACAGCCGGTGTTAACAAATTTCAGACATTTATTCAAGAACTACTAGTTTCTGATCCCAATGAACTCTATATCCAGCAAGTTGAAAAAAGTGCAGAGGAAAATAGTGAAGCGTCCGGTTTGGGGTTTTTAACTATGATCAATGACTACTCTGCACGACTAGGCTGGAAGTTCGATGCGGTTCAAGAAATGCCCAATATTACCACGGTTACAGCAATGGCACTTTTGCCAATCTAAAGTTTATTCTTTTAATGCAAATAATCCAACATGGTTGCAATGCAAGACGTTAAAGGCGAAGACTACACCGTACACGTTGAACCTAACACTTCAACGATTCACTTCCAAGGGGAACTCAGTTTGGGTGGGCCTGCGGAGTACGCTCCAATTGCCGATCTCTTAAATAAAGTGGTAGACACCGAGCCAAATACGATGACTCTGGATCTGAGAAATTTGGGATTTCTAAATAGTTCTGGCATTAGTATGTTGTCCAAATTTGTGCTGAGTGTACGCAAGAAGAAAGGTGTTCAGTTAATCGTGCTGGGGTCAAATGATATGCCCTGGCAAGGTAAATCTCTGAAGAACTTAGAGAAACTGCTGCCCGGACTCAAACTAGACATTCAGTAGGGTTTACACCCCATCCTTGCACCCCTGCACCCCTGCACCCCTGCACAGAGTCAAAGCCAATGCTGTCTTGCCATACATCGTTGGTAAATGGACTTAAAAACAATGTTGAAAGAACTTTTACCATTTCAAGTCAATACCTGGAGCTTTTTTCTGAGTAGCGTAGTGCTGATGATCGCAGCTACAATACTCCTTTACATCATTTTATTTTATATTCTGCGTTCAATCTTTCGTAAATTTGAACGAGATATCGCCCTGGTGACGCTGAATGTGTCTGCGTATCCGGCTCTAACGGTTTTTACTCTAGGCATTCTTAAATTTACCTTTCATCAGTTGCCCTCCGTGAAGCTGATTGACGGCATTGAAAATTTATTGGCAGCTGGTTTAATTATCTCGATTAGTTACTGGCTCGTTCAACTCTTTACTCAGGTTTTCATTTACTACCTGCGGGGGTATACCCAGGAAACTGAATCCATGTGGGATGATGTGCTTTTACCCCTGCTAGAAGCAGTTGTTCCCGTGATCGTTTTCACGCTAGCCACTGTTTTTGTGCTGAAATCTTTTGGTGTGGATCTAACTGGAATTTGGGTGGCTCTGGGTGGAGCAACTTTTGTAATTGGCTTTGCAGCTCAGGGAATTTTAGCTAACTTTTTTAGTGGAGTTGTATTGTTAATTGATACTCCCTTTCAGTTTGGTGATGTATTGCTGCTTGAGAATGGCTCCATTGCCATGTTGCGAAAAATTGGGGTGCGAGTGACTCAACTTTATATACCATCTAAGCATTGTGATATTTACATCCCCAACAGCACACTGCAAAGTCAAAATATTACAAATCTCAGCCGTCCGACCTCGTACTACCATTACTCTACCGACATGAAACTGCCGATCGCGCTGAATGTCAAAGAAGCAAAGCACGTCATGGTAGAAGTCATCCAGGCTCATCCCGATACTCTAGGTGATATTGACCAGAAATTAGCACAGATCGATTGCTACTATCAGTTAGAAGGATTAGACAAACAACAGCAAATTGGCAAATTGCGTCTGTTTGCCGAACAGGAAGTAAACTTTAAACTAGAAGAAATTACACCTGCACTTGAGGCACTTGTCGTCACCTTGCAGTTTGCTGAAAAAGGTGGCATGACCAAGGAGGAAATTGAGAATGTGCAACAAGAATATCGAGAAATTTTAAGCGCCATTGGTTTAGAAGTTGTCACCGAAACACAGCACAATCGCTCAGTTTTTACACTTCAAGAAAATCGTTCTAAAGACAGCTTGATTGAACTGATCCGAAATTGGTATCGCATCTACATTCGTGATTTTCATCTTTTAGATAATGATACCAGCATTATTTCTGAAGAATGGGAACGCAAAATCAATTTGTTAAAGCGGAGAGTGCAGCGTTTGTACCAAAAAATTTCTAATCCCCAAAGTGAAGAAACCCGGTTAGATGACTACGTGATGGAACTAAACCGATGGTTGCGAGAACGGTTTAAAGAACCCCGACAAAAGTGGCAGGAGCCACAAGTTTTAATCAAAGGAATCGAAAATAGTGATGCGATAACTTACGTTCAGTTCAACTTGAATTTCTTTGTTGATGATATCAGGCTAGAAAATGGTCGTCGGGGCGATCGCGTCAGCAGCCAAATTTATGAAGAGGTTGTGCGATACCTCAAGCACAGCGCTACCGAAGTAATAGAATCAAACGCAACTATCACTGTTCAGGGCGAGAATACTAATTTGTAATTCGTAATTCGTAATACTCGCCAAAGGCGAGTATTACGAATTGGTATAAATTGTCAGATTCTCAACTCTCTATTCACATTAGATATAATTCACACTTGCACCATGATTAGCTCTAACTTACAACCCAAACCAACGCTTGATGCTGCACAGCGTACTATGATGGCTGAAGCTTTCCAAGTTGCTCGTCATCTAACAAATGGCAGTGGAGATGCTCATTCACAACAACGATGGCAGCAACGGCTTTATGAATTACAAGCAACATTACAAGGATTTGCCCATCCAATTTGTCGTGAGGATTGTCCAGTAGAAACTATCCCAGTCAATGTCCGTCAAGCCTTTGCCGAAGCCATCACCTTACTCAAGCACTACTACGAGGTGGGGGGTGCAGTTTGGCAAGGAACCTTATCATCTATCACATTGAGCCAGTACAAGGTTGAAGCGACACCAGCTGAGTCATTCACATTGGCCATTCCTCAACTCTGCCAGCAGTTTCAGTTAACAACTGAAGTTCAGGAACAAATGACGACACTGTTGCAGACAGTTGATCGTAAGGTTGTTCAGCAAAAGCAGATCGTTCAGGCAGCTCTCATCAATGTTGGTTTACTACCGAACTTAAAAAGTGCGCCGCCTGCTGCACCACTAGTTTTATTTCAACATTTGTTTGGAGACATTCCCATTCCAGTTGAGGCGATCGCAGTTCTGTTTACAGAGACTCAGATTTACTTTTGTATTGATTATTCTGACAATCAACTGCGTGATTCAGCTTTGTGGGAACAGCTATCAGAAATTGAACGCGAACGAATTCAACAGTTTTTAGAATCCCTGAGTAACTTTAAGTTTGAACAATTCCGTCACTTTCCTTCTTTTAGCTTTAGCGATCCAGCAAGCATTGATGCTGCTTGGAGCTATCGTCTGGCTCAAGCAACTGATTTAAGCCAACCGCAAATTCTCCAAACCCTCAGTCATTCAGCGAGTATTCTGGCTACGAAAGATGCTGAAAAATATTTGCTGCATGATATCTGGGGACATAACTGGCAGTCCATACTGACTCAATTTCGGGGCGACTATCAGATATTGGCAAGCTGTAGCGATCCACTACGACCGGCTGAAACTGCCTATACCGACTATGGCCCGTTGACCTGCCGGGAAATTTTTCAGCGCCAGGGAGAACAAGTGTCCGTCGATCCAGAACGGGCAAGGCTGTTTTTTCAAGGAGAGGTACGGCAACGCTTGGGGCTAATGTTTACCCATTTAATCGGTGAAATGGTTGCAGATGTAGCAGAGTTCAAATTCATCTGGGATCGCCCGGAATTGAGTGAACAACTTCCATGTTCGTCCTCACTCAAAGAAAACCCGACGAAACTGGATTTTGCATTTGCAGATTTAGACTTTTTATTTTTGCGAGTACTGCAACCGTTGCTAGAGATCAAGCTATCGAGCTTTGAAGAATCAATCTTGGAACAAGAGTTGCTGGCAGAATGGGGCAGGTTGGGAGAGTCTATCCAATCACTAGAGGCGCGAGTCAGTTTGAAGCAAGCGATCGCCCAACTTTACCAAATTTTCTTTGAGGAGTATTGGTTGACCTGTTTGCCCACAATCACAGGTAATACCAGCATCTATGCTGATGTAATTGCTAATTTGGTTCACCTACAAAACGTGATTAATACTCTGTTTACAGACGTTAGCTTACATACTTTATCTGATCTTCCATTCCAAACCTTGTTGCTTTTATTCATGGGGTGCTATTGCAGTGGCGATAGTTATGAAGAGTTCTGGCAAGTTGACGATGCGATCGCTCAATACTTTATTCCCTGCTACCGTCAGCTAAGTCAGTTGATTAATAACTAAAAACTAAAAAAAAATACTGAATTCATCTTTGTTTTGCCTTATTTGGTGATTAACACAAATTCCGCCTTAATCACAATAAGGTTTACAAATCTATAAAGGAAAAATCCAATCACTATCAATACTGCTCGGATAATACCAAAAACATTGTGTAGAGACGCGAAATTTCGCGTCTCTACAGGTCTAAAAGACTATCGAAAAATCCTTAACCGAGCCGTATTGCAATGACTATTAATCTTGGAAGCTGGGGAATTTTACTCATTTACATCTCAAAAATATGGTATAGTTTATAACTCCTTAACATCTGAATAACAGGTCGTAATACTTTTTGTTGCTCTGCCAAATTCGTGCTGCCATCTTTCTCTAACATCACCCAAAATATTGGGAAAGCACTATGTTTAAAATTGACTTGATCGTATTGGCGAATAGGGAAATCTGAGCATGGGCAATTTTCACAAATCAATCGGATAAATTCCCACAATCACTTTTATTTCTCCCACCATCAGGTTGTACTTGGGTAGTATTTGCCACTAATTCTACCTGTCCTTGTTGATTAATCATCCATCCAGTAGCTTCTAGTAATGGTGGTTGCTCTTTTGTATCTGGTACTTTTCTATTGCTGATTTGCCCTGATTTATTGGGAAAATCTGCACCAATTCGCATATCCTGTAAAACTACCTGACCGCGCAACACTTGGCGAGGGTCTTCTGGTAAACCTCCTCGTCCGCTAATCACAAAATTCGCCTCTTCGTTGCTAGGACAACCAACTACAATTTGATTTGCAGCATCGGTAGGCACAGCAGGGTAAACGCATCTAAATTTATTTGACAAACAATTATTTTTTTGCATACTAACTCACAGGTGGATTTGATACGTCCCAAATCTTTACGGCTG
>NZ_JBALCW010000050.1:0-23784 GCF_036917635.1 Nostoc sp. | reverse complement strand
GACGGTACACCTGATATCGTCTGGCGCAACAAGGCAAGCGGCGAGAACATGATTTGGCAGATGAAGGATGACTTCACCCTGGAAACCGACCACTTTATTACTCAGATAGCTGATCCAAACTGGCAGATTGCGGGCGTTGCTGATCTTGGTAGCGACAGAACACCTGAGATCCTCTGGCGTAACAAGCAGACGGCGGAGGAAGTGATCTGGGAAATGAATGGCTTCAGCTATGCACAAACCGATCAACTCCCTGACGTGATCGATCCCAATTGGAGCGTGAAGCCTTTTGTGGCAGCTTAGATACTTCTGAACAGATCCATCGGATAGAAACTAAGTCTCCTTACCAGGCAAAGCAATAGCCGCATGATCGTGCGGCTACTGCTTTGTCTATGTCCACTGGGGTCTAAGACCGTGGCACGTCATCCAGGTAGGTGTAGTGACCTCCATGACAACTCAGTCCTCCAATCCAAAGGTATCTAATAATTTTTTCTTCCCAGGTAGGCTGAATTTTCGCTCTGCGGAGTTCTTTTATTCCCCATGCCCCATTCCCATACCTTAAAACGAAATTATCAAATAATTATTTTGAAACTTTGCTCCAGCAACAGGTCTGCCGCTCAAAGTCGGGGGTAAAGGAATATTGCGCCGATGGTCTCCTGCTTCTACCGTGACTTCTGGCCCATATTGGGTGAGCTTAACTTGCTTTTTGTCAAAACCTGGCAAGAATAGGCGTACTTGACGATTCTGGATGTCTATTTCAATTGGTTTGGGAGCTTGTAGAGCTTGTGCTTCAAAGTTGGGTAAAGCGTCTATGAGTGGTTGCCACTCACCTGTAGGCGAGTCGGGAACAATGCTCACAGGTAGGGGGATAAATTCCTCCGATAGGTTGACATTGCTCTCATTAGATACAAAAAGAACACCACCAACAGTTAAACCAATTTGTTGAGCGCTACCCCACAAATAACGAGTATTTGCGACCTCAATGGGATCTTTTGTGGTAACTAAGAAAGCAGCAAGACGCTTGGGATCAGCAAGAGCGGCTCTCCCCTTTTCTAATAAATTATTGACTTGGTTAGTGGGGCCTGCAAAGTTATCTGCTGTCCAGTTGATATTGAAAAAGCTGCTAATTAGCGGCTGAATCAAGGGTGATTCAGTAATCGTTTTCCCCAAATCGGAGTTGACAAACAATTGCCGAAATCGCCGGATATACCAACTGATAGATTCTGGCAAACCCAACATTCGCAACGTTAAAGAGTCACCTGTGCCATCGTAGACGATCGCATCATATTTACCACTGCCATCATATTCGCGGATAGCATTTAGGGCTAGGGCGTTGTCCATCCCCGGCAATACTACCAGTTCTTGACCAAAAACGTCTTTGAATATGGGTGTGCGGAGATATTGCGCCTCAAGTTTCTTCACTTCGTCCCAGTTGCGTTCTAGTAGTACAGATGCTTGAAGCTGGACTACTTGCAAATTGGGAGCGATTTCCTGGGGATCGGCTGCAATGAAAGTACCGAGCAGAATTGACAATGTTGGTTCTGCTTGTCCTGCTAGGAGTACGCGCTTGCCTTGACTTGCCAATAATTTGGCGGCGGCGATCGCAATTTTGGTACGAGCGGTGCCGCCTTTGCCCAAAAATGTCAATATTAGAGCCATTATTTGATTCCTATTTTCACCGCCGGTCTTTTCAACTCCAACTTAGCACTCAACAAAGAATTTCAGCCTGTGCAATAAATTTTAGATACCAAGAAAAACCCGGTTCTGAGTTTTTCACAACTACACAGGTTTAATTTCATCTTCAAAAAACCAAGTGGAAGTGTTGTCCTCAAACAGCACCACTACACCGATTCCAGCACCATCGGTGACTTTGTAGCCTTGGATGATACCTACTTGCCCTAGTTTTTTTACAACAGGGGCAGAAACGCGATCGCGCAAACGAAACACTTTAACCTTTTGTCCGATTTCCATGCCTGATTACAATTCAGATAAACCTTCGTCTAAGTGTAGCGGAATCCGTGACTCTGCTCTCACAAATTCAGCAAAGAAGAGGGAGAGCAGTATCTAGTGCTAGCCAGCAGCAAGACCTACGCTTAAGTTACGTCATTTGGCAAGAAGGGGTTGATCCATTTTTAGTACTAGTTGAATTACTTTCACCAGGTACAGAACAAGAAGACTTAGGAAAAACACTGCCAGAAGTCAACCGACCCCCAACAAAGTGGGAAGTATATAGCGGTTCTCGGTTCAGTGAGGTACAATAACCCCACCCCCAACCCCCTCATCGCTTGCGATGAGGGGGCTATGATGTACCTCATCTGGTTAGGAAACGCTATATGAACACATTTTGCGGGTTCCCTACTACGTTGTCTACGATCGCTATGAAAATCGTTTGCGTGCTTTTCAACTCATAGGCACTCGCTACGAGGCAATATCTTTACCAGATAACCGCTTATGGTTGGAAGAGTTAGAACTAGGATTGGGTCTTTGGCAAGGTTCTTACCAGCAGACAACAGGTTTGTGGTTGCGTTGGTATAATGCAGCAGGTTGGGTATCAACGCGAGGAGAAAAAGCTGAACAAGAACGGCAACGGGCTGAACAAGAATATCAAGGAGCAGAGCGATTGGCAGAGTATTTGCGATCGCAGGGAGTTGATCTAGATAGCTTAAATTAAGCAAAAACTCGCCACCTTAAAAGTAAAGTAGTGTTGCCAACTGGATTTATATTGGTAGGAAAAGTACACTTGACAATAGCCGATTTTACGATCACCAAAACAATTCAATTACTATATTCTAGATTATAGTAATAATGATGTATTCTGCATGTAACACAAAATTGTTTTCATCGCTATAAAGCTTTATAAAAAAATCAGCGTTTAAGTATCAAAAAATTAATATTTTTTACAAACAATGCGATCAATCGTACGTAATTCAGGGAATATAAGGCGTAAATTGCCGATAAATAAAAAGTTTTGGGCAAAGTTTGACTTGCTGAGAACCTTAGTGCGTCGGGATTTAGAGGCGCGTTATAAAGGTTCTGTTTTAGGCAATTTGTGGCCTTTGCTAAATCAGCTATCACAATTACTGATTTACACTTATGTCTTTTCGGTCGTGTTAAAGGTAAAGTTAAGTGTGAAAACTTTACCAGAAAATAACTTTACCTTTGGTTTGTGGCTATTTGCGGGATTAGTGCCTTGGATTGCTTTTAGTGGTGGTTTGAGTCAGGCTGCTAGTTCTGTAATCGGACACCCAAATTTAGTCAAGAAAGTGGTGTTTCCTCTGGGATTATTACCTCTAGTCCCAATCTTATCAACGTTTATTGAGAGTTCCTTGGGTTTAATGGCCTTGATTTTTTTTGTGGCGGTAACTTCACATACTTTACATACTACCTTGGCGTTATTACCCTTGGTATGGTTAACGCAGTTATTATTAACGGCAGGATTGGGCTATTTAGCAGCAGGACTAACAGTATTTTTGCGAGATATCCCGCAGACTTTAGGGGTGATTTTAAATATTTGGATGTATTTGACACCAATTATTTATCCAGCCTCAGCAATACCAGAGAAATGGCGGGGATGGGTATTTTGGTTAAATCCGATGACAGCGATCGTTGAAGGATATAGAGATTTAATTTTAGTAGGAGAAGTTAAACATTGGGGCGAGTTAGGAGTTTCTTCACTAATTGCGTTAGTAATTTTTTGTAGCGGATTGTGGTGTTACCGTCGCTTGCGTCCAGCTTTTGCAGATGTCTTGTAAGGACAAGAAGTATAAATGCCATAATTGTCTTTGAGTTATAGTGTGTGAGGATTGACAGCAAAATATGGGACAAAAAATTGCAATTTCTCTGAAGAATGTATCTAAATGTTTTAAAAGGTATGCTCGTCCTGTAGATCGACTCAAAGAAATTTTGTTACCAGGGAAAAGTAGAGCAGATGAATTTTGGGCGCTGCACGATATTAACTTGAATATTCCCAAGGGAGAGACTGTGGGAATTATTGGTCAAAATGGTTCTGGCAAAAGTACACTACTGCAAATTATTGCTGGAACTCTTACTCAAACTAAAGGTGATGTAAAAGTTAATGGTCGAGTTTCTGCATTGCTAGAGTTAGGAAGTGGATTTAACCCAGAGTTTACCGGACAACAAAACGTATTTTTTAATGGACAGATACTCGGCTTAAGTAAAACAGAACTTGAACAAAAATTTGAAGAAATAGCCGCATTTGCAGATATAGGAGACTTTATTGATGAGCCTGTTAAAACTTATTCTAGCGGTATGTTTGTCCGCTTGGCATTTGCAGTAGCGATTAATGTAAATCCGGAAATTTTGATTGTAGATGAAGCTTTGTCTGTAGGAGATGGCGTATTTGTACATCGCTGCATGGCAAAAATTAAAGATTTTCAAGACTCTGGTGGAACTATTTTATTTGTGTCTCATGATATAGCATCTGTAAATCGTCTTTGTTCAAGTGCTATTTGGATTAATCATGGTCAAATCATTGAAAAAGGTACTCCAATAGATATTAGTAAATCATACCAAGCCTGGGTATATGAAAAAATAAATGATGGAATCAGAAATAAGACAGAACGCTTAAGTGATTCACAAGCCGATATAGAAATAATCAAAAATTCCGAAGGAAACATAGAAGTTAAATCGGATAAATATATAGAAAATTTAAATCAAAATTGTTTTACTAATAAAGAATTCCTGGCGTTCCCGACAGTTAAGAGGTTTGGTACGGGACGTTGTGAAATTTTAAGCTTAGAAATTTTGAACGACGAAGGGAAAAAAACAGGTTTTGTTATGCCTGATGATACTTTGATAATCTCCACGAAAATTGTCAGTCACGACCATGTTGAAAGTCCAATCTTTGGTATTACAATGTATGACAGATTAAGAGTACCAATTGCTGGATGGAACACACATCAGTATAAGCATCCATTACCAAAATTTGAAAAAGAAAAATTGATTAGTGTGAGTTTTAACATAAAATGGCCTCATATTAAAAGTGATACTTATTCACTTGAACCAGCCATAGCTGATGGTAGCCAGGAAAGCCATGAAATGATGGATTGGTTGCAGGCGCCTGTGGCTATAGAGTCGGGAGTTACCGATTTAACTTTTGGTTTTATTCGATTTACCCAAGTTACTGTTTCCCATGAAGTCGATATTTTCTTAAGAAATCACTTATTAACAAATACCTTAACAAAATGATTTGTTCTTGTTGCGGTTCTAGTAACTTAAAAGCTGGCGGTGTTCTGTGGAGAGAATTAATTGATGAATGGCGTATTGCACCTTATGAAGTCGAATATATTAACAAACAGCAAGGTCTACATTGCATAAACTGTAAGTCTAACTTACGCTCAATGTCATTAGCTAAAGCAATAATGAGATGTTTTGGTTGTACAGGTTTTTTTAAAGATTTTGTGAAACATAAAAAAAACCAAAACTTACAAATACTAGAAGTTAATGAAGCGGGGAGTTTAACAAAGTTTTTGGTCGAAATACCTGGTCATACTTTAAAAGTATATCCAGAAATAGATATGATGAATATGAATATTGCAAATATGACTTTTGATTTGGTTGTTCATTCGGATGTTTTAGAACACATCAAGCATCCTATTCGAGGTTTATCGGAGTGCTACAGGGTATTAAAGCCTGGGGGATATTGTGCTTTCACTATACCGATGATTGTTGATAGGCTAACTATTTATAGAGAAGGTATGCCTGCAAGTTATCATGGTTCTCAGGAAAATCAACCAGATTTTGTAGTTCATACAGAATATGGGTGTGACGCTTGGAAGCACGTAATCCAAGCAGGATTTTCAGAGTGTCGGCTATTCTCTGTTGACTATCCTTCTGCACAAGCGTTAGTAGCAGTAAAGTAATTTTATAAGGTTGATAGGAAGTATGGAATTTACAGGTGAGAGATACGTTCCTTCTCTAAATGGTCAAATTAAATATGAGCATCTACATCGATATGCTCTATGTGTTGACTATGTAGCTGGTAAACATGTATTAGATATTGCTTGTGGCGAGGGATATGGTTGTGCATTGCTCGCAAATGCAGCTAAGTCAGTTGTTGGAGTTGATATCAGCTCTGAAGTTGTAGAGTATGCCACTAATGAGTATAGTACTTATAATAATGTAAGATTTATAGTAGGTTCGTGCGACTCAGTACCACTACCTGATAATTCAATTGACGTAGTAACATCTTTTGAAACAATCGAGCATCACGATAAGCATGAAGAAATGATGCAGGAGATTAAGCGAGTTCTTAAGCCGGATGGAGTATTAATTATTTCCTCTCCTAATCGCTTAACTTATTCAGATGAACCGAAATATTCTAATCCATTTCATGTCAAAGAGCTTTACTATGATGAATTAGCAGCCTTATTGAGACGTTATTTTGGTTATGTTGAGATTTATGGGCAAAGAATAGCTATAGGTTCTTTCATCTTTAAATTAGAAAATTCAAAAGCAAATATTTTTAAAGCTTATACAACAGACAGTAAGAAAGTCGAGCAAAAAGTTTCTAGTTTAAATGCACCCATTTATTTTTTTGCAATATGTTCCAACAAGAGTTTTACTACTAAGCCAGAGATAGATTCAGTTTATATTGATAACCAGGATGATTTGTTAAAGTTGATGGAAATAAGTAGGCATCAAACTGGCGAAGTTTTAGAGCGATCGCAATTTCAATTGCAACAGACTCAAGCTCAATTTGAGCGATCGCAATCTCAACAGCAAGATAATCAGACATAATTGGAGCGATCGCACTTTCAATTGCAACAGACTCAAGCTCAATTTGAGCGATCATACTTTCAGTTACAATCAACTCAGGTAGAATTAGAACTTTGTCAACAGTTAATTATAGCAATGCAGAGCAGTAAATTCTGAATATTACAAAAAATCTCGTTCCGACTAAAAGGGCTATTGGGATTGAAAAAAGATAAATCAATAAAATTGTAATTTAATATACCAAAAACTGATACGCAAACTTATAATTTTCTCTTAATAAAGGTAAATATAAAAAATAACGATGCTTATCATACGAATTTACAACTATACCAACTTTAGATATAATTCGATAGTTTAAATCAGTAAAAGAGAAAAATAGTAATTATAATTCTAGATTCAATAAATATAAAGATAAATTCGCGTAAGTGCAATATATAAAACTTAATTCTAGAACTTACGATAGTTTTTTTAATTTATAAATAATCATAAGATTAGCTAATAACTTAAAATTAACCCATAGGTTTTCGCTATTATTACAGAAATAGAAAAATGTCAAAATCTCAAAATATAAATGCAGTTAGGTTATTTATCACATCGTTAGGTAATCAGTTTATGACTGAAATTGCCGAAATATTTGCTGAAGGCTTTAAAAAAAGCGGTCTTTCAGTCGAATTGCTTGTGGATAAAATACCTGCGACAAAGGTAGAAGATAATTTAATTCAAATTGTCATTGCTCCTCATGAATTTTACCCGCTATATATCGAGAAAGCCTTATCTACATCAAAAGTTTTAAAAGTTACTAAAAACGTTTATCTTTTAAATGTTGAACAACCAGGTAGTACTTGGTTTGAAATTGCTTATAACCCAGCTAAATATGCTAAAGGTGTATTTGATATAAATCAACAAGGAGTTCAAGAATTTAATAAACGCGGTATTCCAGCTATTCACACTCCTTTAGGTTATGAAGATTTATTTTTTAAAGCAGAAAATAAGACTGACTTATCAAAACCAATAGATATTTTATTCCTCGGTTCTCATTCACCCAAACGAGAGATGTTTTTATCTAAAAACGCTGATTTTTTTAGTCAATATAATTGTCATTTTATTATGACAAGAATCGATAAACCAAACTTGAAAACCACTCCTGGGTTTTATTCAGGGAATAAGCGAAATGAATTATTATATTCTAGTAAAATTATACTAAATATTCACTTTGCTCATAGAACTTATTTTGAATGGCATCGGGTTTTAATGGCTATTAGTAATCATTGTCTCATAATTTCTGAACAAAGTGATTATATTGAACCCTTAGTGAATGGAAAGCATCTCGTGATGAGCGCAAGTGAAGAGATTATTGAACATTGTAAGTATTATCTAGAAAATGAAAATGCTAGATGTCAAATTACTAAAGAAGCTTATGATTTTGTTATAACTAATTACACTGCACAGATCGTTTGTAATTCTTTAATCGATAAAATGAATAGTTTATAATATTTTAAACTACTTGAAAAATTTTGAGGTAAAAAATGCAGTTTGATAGTTTAGAGGTACGTAGAAATTCCTTAATTAGCCGTTTACAAGTAGCCAAATTATCGGAATTTTTAGGTCATAATCCTTGGGTGTATGAAGTAAACTCTGCATATAAAGAATCTACAGCACCGTGTGTAACTGTAGTAATCACACTATTTAACTATTCTGAATACATACATGAATGTTTAAATAGTATCTGTAAATCTAAGGTTTCTGGTTTACCACAAGGATTTGACATTTTAGTGGTTGATGACTGTTCAACAGATAATTCTCAAAACCTAGTTAAGCAATATCTTGCTGAGTCTGACATTCCAATTTGTTTAATTAGTAAAGCTTTCAATACTGGTACAAGTGATGCTAGAAACATAGGACTAAAACTTGCTCGCGCACCCTATGTGTTTATGATGGATGCTGATAATTGGATTTACCCTAATTGTTTAACCACGTTATACAATGCGATCAAAGATTCTAATTATGCAGCTACTTACGGCATAATCAATAAATTTGAAAATGTAACTAAACAAGGATTAGGCTTTCTTTCATGTTATGAGTGGGATGTCCGGGAATTAGTCAGAGCACCATATATTGATGCTATGGCAATGTTTAATAAAGAAGTTGTTATTAAACTAGGTGGCTATTCCACTGAATTAATTGAATATGGCTGGTATGGATGGGAAGATTACGATTTATGGTTAAAATTAGCAATGTCTAATTATAACTGTAAACTAGTTGCCAAAATTGTAGCATCTTATAGACATCATGCTACTTCTCAAATTCATACTACTAGTAAATATACAGCAAATATGGCAAAATATTTTCATAAAAAGTTTTCCTTCTTAATAAAAAAATACGATGATTTGGATAAAGTTTTTGGATTTCTAGTTAATGCCGAACTGGAGGAAACACAAATAAATTTGGAAACAACTCATACTGAATTGGAGAAGTTAAATGCTCAGGTTAATCTGGCAAAATCAGAAATTTATAGCTTAAAAACCATAATTGTAGCAATGGAAAGTAGTAAGTTTTGGCAAATGAGAAAACTATGGTTTAAATTTAAGAAAATGATTGGTTACGGACAAAATGAGTAAATACAAGTAATTATGCTCAAGCATTTAGGAAACAAACTAATCTCAAACTGACTAAATAATTATTCCCAACTACTAGTTTAGGAAAAATTTGTTAAAGTCCTGCCACCCGTTTTGCTTTTTGAGATCAAAAAAATATTTTTTGAAAAGTTGCACATCTTGTTATGTCAAACTTAGTAAATTCAATTCAATTGCAGGGTTCAGAAAAAATTGGTATTGTTTTAGCGACATATAATCCTCATCTTGAATATTTTCATAAACAAATCCAGTCAATTCAAAACCAGACTTGGAGGAATTGGGTTTGTCATATTGTCGATGATTGCTCTCTGCCTAAATATCAAGCTGAAATTAAAAAAACTATTGATAATGATTCACGATTTATTTGCCATTTTCATAGCGATAATCTTAAGCATTATTACAATTTTGAACGGGGTTTACAATACTGTATTCAAGACCCTACAATTACAGCGATCGCCTTTTCAGATCAAGATGATATTTGGGAAGCAGAAAAATTAGAAATATTGCTAGCAGAACTACGTTCTAAGCAAGTGCTTTTGGTTCATTCTGATCTGAAACTTATTAATAGTCAGGACGAAACTATTCATCCTTCTACTTGGGATTTTGAGGGACGTAATCCTGAAAAAGCTACAGTAGAATTGTTATTACTTCGCAATGTGGTGACAGGATGCTCTTTATTATTTTGTACTTCTCTGATTCCCTATATTCTTCCATTCCCCAAACATGAATTTGGTTGGCATCACGACTGGTGGGTAGCTTTGGTTGCAATTAAAAAAGGTAAAATCGCCCATCTTCGGCAACCATTAATCCGTTATAGGATTCACAATTCTAATACAGTTGGTGTAGTCCAAGATGCTGGAAAGATATACACTGAATTTATAGTATGGACTAGAAATAAATATCGAATTACGGGTAAAAGCTATTTATTTCATTATAACTTGAGTAAAGCACTTGCTGATCGTTTTCAAAATGAAACTAATTCAAGCTTAATTAATCCTTTTGATACTCTACGATTAGATTTTGGTTTAGGAATTCTCAAGCTTTGCTACCAAAGTTGGCAAAACAGATACGGTTCTGAAGGTATAGCTCTAAGAATTTGGATTATTAAGGTTTTGTTTGATATTAAAAAAATTAAAAATTATATATTTAAGTTTTTGTCAATATCTCAATATAATAATATCCAAAACAAATGACTCAACAGCAACCTATTTCTGTGTCGATTATTTTAGTTAACTATAATGGAGCAGAAATTTTAGCAGATTGCTTAAATTCTCTAGAAAAATTTATTGATATACCTAACTATGAAATTATCGTTGTAGATAATGCCTCTAGTGATAGTAGTGTTAAATTAATTTCAGAAAATTTTCCCGAATTTAGACTACTTAAACAAGCTCAAAATAGCGGTTTTGGAGCAGGAAATAATGCAGGTGTAAAAGTTGCTACTGGAGAATTTTTATTTTTATTGAATACTGATACTGTACTTACTAGTAATATTTTACCCCATCTAATTGAGTTGATGCAAGCAGATCCACAAGTAGGAATTATTGGGCCAAAATTGCTAAATCCAGATGGTAGTTTACAAATTTCTGTTTCGCCAGCATTAGGAATCAAAGGGGAATATCAAGCTCGTAAGATGCATCGAGATTATTTAAATATCTCACAGCAAAATTTAATTGAGCAGAAATTCCAAGAAATTCAAGAAGTCGATATTGTTGTAGGGGCTGCTTTTTTTATTCGCTCAAGTTTATTTCATGAATTAGGTGGATTTGACGAAAATTTTTTCATGTATTTTGAAGAATCAGATTTATGCCAAAGAGCGCAGTATCAAGGATATAAAATTATGTACACCCCTCATGTATCTTTGATTCATTTGAAAGGATACTCAATTCAAAAGGCTGCAAACACAATGAGTATAGAATATAGGCGTAGCCAGATTTATTATTACCAAAAGCATCGTCCTTGGTGGGAACAAATTATATTACGCATATATCTTTTTTATAAGTTTTTTGCTGAATTTATAATTACAAATAATCCTAACAGTTGGAAAGTTCTGGTTTTGTTATTTACTTTTAAAAAATCTGCTGTTCAAGGAACTTTATCTAATTAATATAAATAATTTGATTATGCCTATTTTAGGAAATTTATCTTTCGCTCCAACTAAACCGACAGGTTGGTTAAGTTATAGTCTGAATTTATTTAAAGAGCTAAAAACCTTAGATATTGACGTTTTAAGTCCAATTGAAATTTCTGGTATTAAACGTCATCCGTCACCACCAGATATAACAACAGATTTTGGTATTAAAGGGCATTTAAAGCGTCTGCTATGGACGCAATTTAAACTGCCAAATCTTTATCGGCAGATGAAGTCTACATTATTATTTTCTCCTATCCCAGAGGCTCCTCTATTTTCTTCCTGTTCTTATGTTGTTACTGTTCATGATTTAATTCCTTTAAGATTTCCACAATGGTTTTCTATAACGCAACGGCTTTATTGCAGCTATTATATTCGTGCTGTAATACAACAATCAAAGCACGTTATTTGTGATTCAATCGCAACATCTGAAGATTTAAGCAAATTTTTAGAAGTTACCGAGGACAAAATAACTGTGATTCCACTAGCGTATGACAGCGAAAAGTTTCATTTTTTGAATTTACCAACGCAAAATTATTTCCTTTATTTAGGAAGGCATAATCCTCACAAAAATCCTGAACGTTTAATTACCGCCTTTGCTGCGTTACCTAACTGCAAAGACTATGAACTGTGGTTAGCAGGGCCAAGCGATCGCCGTTATACCCCAACTTTAAAAGCGCAAGTTGCAGAACTAGGTATAACTAATCAAGTAAAGTTCCTAGACTATATTCCTTACAGCGAATTGCCAAAAATCATCAATCAAGCGATCGCTCTGGTTTTCCCCAGTCTCTGGGAAGGCTTTGGTTTACCAGTCCTGGAAGCAATGGCTTGTGGTACTCCCGTCATTACTTCCAATCTCTCCTCTTTACCAGAGGTTGCTGGAGATGCGGCGATTTTGATCGATCCCTACAACACCAAAGAAATTACAGAGGCGATGGAGGCGATCGCAACTGATTTGGACTTGCGATCGCGCCTTTCTAGCCTAGGTATCACTCACTCCCAAGAATTCAGTTGGGAAAAAACAGGAAAAGCAACCGTCGAAGTCTTATCCCGCTATCTATAAAAGATAAACTAACGCCAGAATTAGATACCAGAATTTGGGATTTTGTGGAGATTTCAGATTATCTTGACTAATGGCTTCTAATTAATCCTCAATTCTTATGAAAGCACTAATTCTTTCTGGCGGTAAAGGTACACGCTTACGCCCCCTCACTTACAGTGGAGCAAAACAACTTGTACCAGTTGCGAATAAACCTGTTTTATGGTATGGGATTGAAGAAATGGTCGCTGCTGGTATTACTGATATTGGCATCATCATCAACCCGGAAACTGGGAAAGAAGTCCAAGGGAAAACCGGAAATGGAGAATACTTTGGAGCGAACATCACCTACATTGTACAAGACCAGCCAGCCGGACTTGCTCACGCCGTCCTAGTCGCCCGTCCGTTTTTAGGAGATTCTCCCTTTGTGATGTACTTGGGCGATAACCTGATTCAATTAGGTGAGTTACGTTATTTTCTACAACAATTTATCCAACAACAGCCAGATGCTTTGATTCTCTTACGTTCAGTTGCTAACCCTAGCGCCTTTGGTGTGGCTGAGGTTGATGAAACCGGACGGGTATTACAGTTAATTGAAAAACCCAAAGTTCCTCCTTCAAATCTGGCATTGGTAGGGGTTTATTTCTTTTCTCACCTCATCTATGATGCGATCGCAAATATCCAACCTTCCGCCAGAGGCGAACTAGAGATTACTGATGCTATTCAATACCTAATTAATCAGGAAAAACAAGTTTTAGCCTATAATCTCAAAGGTTGGTGGTTAGATACTGGTAAAAAAGACGACTTATTAGAAGCCAACCGATTGATTCTCGACACCTATCTGACAGCATCAGTTTTTGGCGAAGTCGATGCCCAAAGTCAGATTATTGGGCGAGTCAAAATCGGTGCAAAATCTAAAGTAATTAACTGTACAATTCGGGGGCCAGTAATCATCGGTAGCAATTGTCATTTAGAAAACTGCTTTATTGGGCCTTATAGTAGTATTGCCAACAATGCCACACTCATTGATACCGATTTAGAACACAGCGTGATTTTAGAAGGTGCTAAAATTGCTGGAATTCATCAGCGTATTATTGATAGTGTGATTGGGCAACGCGCCCAATTGACTCTTGCACCCCGTCGTCCCAAAGCCTTACGATTTCTAATTGGCGATGACTGTCAAATTGAACTAACGTAATTTACTTATTAAAAACAAGACAAGCCACAGTTGAAGCGTTACCTGTTAGCTGTAAAATACAAGCATTAAATTACTCTCACAATTAACACTGTGGCGGGTTACTCGAAATAATATTGATGAGCATTGTACATACAAAAATTCCGGAAGTTATACAACTTGAACCCCAAGTATTTACAGACGATCGCGGGTTCTTTTTTGAAGCCTACAACGACCGAAAATTTGCTCAAGAGACTGGTATTGTCGCCAACTTCGTCCAAGACAACCACTCCTACTCTAAACAAAACGTTCTGCGGGGATTGCACTACCAAATCCAACAACCCCAAGGTAAACTTGTCCGGGCTATTGTTGGCACTATCTTTGACGTAGCCGTAGATATTAGAAAAAGTTCGACTACCTTCGGGAAGTGGGTAGCTTATGAACTCAGTGCTGAGAACAAACGCCTGTTGTGGATACCACCAGGCTTTGCTCACGGCTTTCTCGTGCTTTCAGAAATAGCAGAAGTTCTCTACAAAACTACAGATTACTACGCACCCCAAGGCGATCGCACAATTCTATGGAACGATCCAGATTTAGCTATAGATTGGCCTTTGAGTGCGCCACCAATTTTATCAACTAAAGACGAAGCCGGGAAATCTTTGAGAACTGCTGAAGTATTTGATTAAGCTTGATGATTGCCTTAAGCTCAATAACTAATTAGGATGAGTAAATCAATTTTGCTGATTGGTAGCAACGGTCAAGTGGGTAAGGAACTGCAACAAATACTCCCAGACTATGGCAATATTATCTCAGTAGAACGCCCAACAGTAGACCTTGCCCAACCCGATACCCTCCGCAACGTTATCAGATCAAAACAGCCGCAAATCATCATTAACGCTGCTGCTTACACTGCTGTAGACAAAGCAGAAAGCGAACCAGAACTTGCTAGCGCTATTAATGCGATCGCACCCCTAATTATTGCCCAAGAAAGCCAAAAATTAGGAGCTTTTCTAATTCATATTTCCACCGATTATGTTTTTGATGGTAATCGGTATCGCCCTTACCAGGAAACCGATGCAACTAATCCTTTAAGTATTTATGGTAAAACCAAACTTGCTGGAGAAGAAGCAATTCGGGAAACTTGCGCCCATCACCTCATCCTCCGCACTGCTTGGGTTTATGGAACCTTTGGTAAAAGTAACTTTGTCAAAACCATGCTGCGACTAGGTGCAGAACGCCAAGAACTCTGTATCGTCGCCGATCAAATAGGTAGCCCAACTTGGGCGCAAGATATAGCCACAGCCATAACCCAGACAATTCCCCAGTTAACCCCAGAAATTAGTGGTAGTTATCACTACACTAATAGCGGCATTGCTAGCTGGTATGACTTTGCCGTTGCGATTTTTGAAGAAGCCCAACAGCTAGGCTTCCCTTTGAAAATTGAACGTATTGTCCCCATTACAACCGCCGAATATCCCACACCAGCCCGTCGCCCTGCTTATTCAGTTCTTGCTTGTGAAAAAATCTCAGCAATTTTAGAAACACATCCGCCCCATTGGCGCCAAAGACTCCGGCAAATGCTTAAAGATTTGAAAATTGGGCATGGGGCATAGGGTAGGGCTATTTCAGCCTATACATAAACCGCCCAGAACTAAAGTTCTTTGGCTTTTAGCTAAAGTCCGTTAAAACCGACTAGAACATGAGTCTCAGTCATCTTTAGATGAATGAGTGCTATTAGACTCAGAATTCATTCTGAGGCGGGCTAGATGAGAATGAAATAGCCCTAGTGCATAGGGCATTATTAATTAAGTTTATGAATAAGGGGAAAAGGTAAAAACCTCGCCCGCAAGTGGCGCGAAATAATCCGCATCATCACAACGTAGGTCGAAACCCCACCCCTAGTGTCGGGCTTAGTTTAATTAAGAAAAAGCGTTCGCAGAGGGTGCCGGAGGCAAGAGTGTGAATTGTTTCATTCCCTATTCCCCATGCCCCCAATCCGCACTTGGTGGGGACGTCGAGTTCCCCATTCCCTATTTACTTTGACTTTTCAAAACTCCCGTTTCATGTTGTATGGGCAAGACATCTAAAATATCAGTTTGGGAACAATATTTTAAATCTTCATGACAGTCGAGACGCAACAATCGTTGGCCGTGACTAGCTTGGTGAAGTAATCCCAATAAGTTATCTTGCCATTGAGAGTAAAGAGCGATCGCACTAATTACTTCATCATTACCAGCTAATTCTTCTGGCGACAATTGTGTATGCTGTAAAAGACTATGAGCGATCGCACCTGCACAAACTGTATCCTCTAAAGAAAAACTGCCTTCCCAACCAGAACCGACAATCCACACTGTCTCAGGTTGCAACTTTTGAAGAAATTGCACCACCGCCGCCCGGTTAATCAAGGCTGCTGCTAATAGATTTGGGGAGTCTTGTACCCGTTGTAAGGCACGAGTGCCATTGGTGGTACTGATAAATAAGCGACGCCCTTGGACTAATTCTGGTGTGCAGTCGAGGGGAGAGTTACCCAACTCAAAGCCAGCTACTTTCGCGCCACCGCGTTCTCCAGCCCGCAGACGTTTTTCGGCAGGCCATTTTTCGCTAACTTCAATTAACTGATCTAAATCGCTGAATACTTGTACAGCTTCGCCTCCAGCTGCCAAAACTGTCGCAATTGTGCTAGTGGCTCGCAAGACATCGACTGCGATCGCACATTCTGGCGCTTTACCCGTTGGAGTCAATTCAGGAGTGTGGTATACGAATAGCTTCACGCGCTGGATACACCTAGTTTAATACTACTGTCGCAAATAACATTCTACCTAGTTGGTGTCACTAACTATAATCTCAATTTTTCCCAGAGCCTTTTTTACCATCAAAAAGCAGAATGTATGTAATTTACATAAATGGGAGTGGGGAGTAGGGAGTGGGGAATAAATCTGAATTTTCCCCTTTAGAGCATCGGGAAGGGGGTTAGCTTTTCGAGATGAGGTGAAAAGCCAGAAAATAAATTCGCTCACTAGGGGCGGGGTTTTAACTAAATCTTAAGAGTTCCTAATCCCTAATAAATATTCAAAAAGCCCGTTTTTATGCCTTTAGACTTTCAGACTTGCTGCACTATCTTGTAATGTAAAACAAGAACACACCTTCTAAAAGCGGAAAAGGTTAAAGCGCAAAGGAACGGATATTCACTCATTTTCCACTCCCCATTCCCCATTCCCCATTCCCCACTCCCCATTGAAATTGCTATGGCACCTTTACCCGACTACCGCCCTAAACAACTATCTTTAGGCCCATTGGAAGCGGAAATTTTAAATATCATCTGGGAACTTGGTTCAGCCACAGTAAAGGATGTACACGATCGCATTCTGGCTGACCCCAACCGCGAATTAGCGTATACTTCTGTCACCACTGTCTTACGTCGCCTCACTGATAAAGGTTGGCTAGCCTGCGATAAGAAGGAGCGAGCCTTCTATTGGCGGCCAATGCTGAGTAAACAGCAATCAGATGTGATCAAAGCTCACGAGCAGTTACAGCGATTTCTGGCGGTGGGGAACCCCGATGTTGTCGCAGCCTTTGCCGATAGCTTAGATGAAGCAGCCAGTGAACAAATAGCAGCGATCGCCAAACGTATTCAATCTGCACGCCAAGCCAGGGAGGAAAAATGATGCATCTAATGATGATTTTGAATGCTTTGGCAGTTGCCTGGTGGTTAAGATCCGCTTGTAATCAAGCCCAAGGCAATTGGAGTATGCGATGGGGGCGATCGCTATTTTTGTTTCTCTTCCCGCCCTTGTTAATTTTCATGACTGCGATCGCTGTGCTGTTTATGGGACCCCAAGGACAAATGGGTGGGATGTACACAGGCTCAGTCAGCTATTTACTAGCATTAATTTATTTGGCATTTTTTGCCATTTCATGCATTAAACTCGCCTTTCAAGGTTGGCAGTCTGTGGAATCTGCTCGTAACTGTCCTCTAATAAATTTGGGGGATAAACGAGCCAGGTTACTGCAAACGGGGGCGTTGTTTGCCGGTCAAATTGGTTTTTGGCAACCAGAATTAGTCGTTAGCCAGGGTTTACTGCAAACTCTCTCACCAAATCATTTAGAAAGCGTCTTAGCCCATGAGCAAGGGCATCACCATTACAGGGATACATTCTGGTTTTTTTGGCTGGGTTGGGTGCGTTCCTGCACCGCTTGGTTGCCGAATACAGAGCCTTTGTGGGAAGAACTTTTAGCTTTGCGCGAACTCCGTGCTGATGGTTATGCAGCATTGCAGGTAGACCCTTTAGTGTTAGCAGAATCACTTTTATTAGTAGTTAGTACCAGCCCAGTATTATCAGAAATTTGCTGTGCTGCATTGGGTTCCTCTGGCGTAGATCGGTTACAACAAAGAATAGAAGCCCTATTAGCACCTCCAGAAGCAACCCAAGCCTCTCAATTTGAATCTTGGCATGGTTTTCTTCTAGCCTTATTGCCTTTAGTAGCTGTAATATTTCATAGTTAACTTGAATTTATAAAGCTATAGCAATACTATTTTATTTGTGAGAATTGAAGGCCAAAAAATCCCCAACTTCCTTGAGAAATCGGGGATTTGTGCTAACTAAACTCGCGCAATTATTCGAGTTTTAAGCAAAAGCGATCGCTTGAAAACTTCTTCTAAATGCAGATAACGGTAACATTAGTGGAGTATCTTAACACACTCTCATTTCCTGAGCCGCCTGCGGAAACTGGTTTCAACCTGATTATTTATTCTCCCACCAATATTGTCTGTTTATTTCCGCTCTGCTGTACTAGACCATCAATTTCATATCCTCAGCCAATTGTATTATATCCGCTAGACCCGTACCACCTGTTATATCGGGAAATGTTGTTATATCGGGAAATGTTAGCCCAAGCGAGTCAGGTTGTGTTTGATTCTGTTCTGCCGTAGTAAGGTAGAATCGGTAATTAGTATTCTCTGCTTGACCTTGAATCTGTATATAATAAGTTCCTGGATTTAATGAAATGCTTTGAGTTGCTTGAGATATACTACTATTTTGATCGTTACCAGTATTAGAAGCAGTATTAGAAGCTAAAATCTGACCGCTTGCATTAAGCAGTTGTTCACTGATGCTCCCAGAAAAGCTAAATTTATCTATCGTAACAGTACTAGGTTGATTTAAAGTGAACTGATAGTAGTCATTAGGATCGGATGAACCCACATGTTCTGATACTAGAGTAGAATTTGAACCTATCGTCAGTTGGCGAGCAGTGTCTAATGTGTTGCCAGCGTATTCACTCGCAGCCTGACGTCCTTCAGAGGCACCATATAAACTAAAGTGTTCGACTAAATTGATGCCTTTCAAAGAAGCCAAATCGGGATTATTTGCTTTATAGAAACCAGCATCAAAATAGGGTGAAGATTTACGCCCTTCATTTATCCCATTAATTTCAAAGTCCTGCAACAACTGATTGTTGTTCAAATTAGCTAAGTCTTGGTTGTTAGTACGATAGTAGTTAAAGTCAAAATAGGGTGAAAACTCACGCCCTTCGTTTATCCCATTGATTTCAAAGTGGTTTAAAAGTTGAGAATTATTTAGACTTGCCAGATCAGAGTTAAGGAACTGATATTGTGCAAAATCGAAAAGTGGATCAAAGCTACGACCTTCAGTAATACCGTTGTTTTCCAGATGATTAAATAATTGCTCGTTGTTCAAGCCTGTAAGGTCATTGTTTGTAGCACGATAGTAGTTAAGGTCAACCAATGGAGAGAAACTGCGTCCCTCAGCTACACCATAATTCTCTAGATGATTCAACAGTTGGCTGTTGTTGAAGTCTGCCAGGTCAGAATTGCTAGACCGATAAAAATTTAAATTAATCAGTGGTGAGAAAGAACGGCCTTCATTTAAACCATAAGCCTCGAAGTGTGATAAAGCTTGAGCATCATTTAAACCAGCTAAGTCAGTATTAGCACTACGATAGAAATTGGCATCAAATACACTTGATAAACTTAGGGACATATCACCAAACTTCCTAATATAAAGTATTTGTACTCTTAATTTTACGTCAGTTCGACCAAGTTAAAAAAGCATTGATACTTAGTTTAATAACTCCCGGTTCGCCCATTTTTTAGGGAGTTAGGAAAACTAGATAAGCTGTTATGTATACATCTTGCACAATCAGGGCGCTCATGTTGCCCACCCCACAACCATGTTGAAAAAATATTAGTGCAAATTAAAGGCGCAACAGCTTAGTCAAAAGTATATCTAAGGGCATATTGCCAAAAAGACTCAATTAGGTATATCTTCGCAATTATGGCTACTGAACCTATAATTACAAACGAAGAAGTCGATGATATACCTTATACCTATACTTCTAACTCAAATAGAGCGTATGGGCGTACAACAGCTAATCGATAAACACTTTCCGACACACCTGCTTAATTGTTAACCGAGAACTATTGGGAGCTATTGTAGAGTGGCTACGGCAGTCGAACTCAGCTTTGGTTGACTTGAATTTTTGCCATCATACCTCTGTCTTCATGCCCAAGGATATGGCAGTGATAGACAAAAGTACCTGCGATACTCGATCCTATGTTGAGCGCCCCGGAAATCCATTCGGAGTTTAACATGAGGGTAGGGAGTATTAGGATTTCGATTCCAGCTAGGCAGGTCGATCGTGTCCCGTAATATCCCGATTTCATTCGGAGCGGAACTTTCTAAAACCAAAAAGTGGATCTGGTGGATTGCCTAATTTGCGATCGCGTGGCTTCACAAGTCCCTCAGTAAATAGTCAGCTTATCTCCTAAGGGTAATATCACCTAAAACTGGGCGCATAAACGATCGTTCATAACTAATAATACACTTTGTTCGACGGGCAAATTCGTATGCTTCCTGACAAGCTGGATCTTGCTGGGACTCTATCCGGTATTGCTCGTATGCTGCAAGGCTGGAAAAACTGAACAGAGCTACGGCAATATTATTAGCTCCTTCATGTGGAAGAAAGTACCCGTGATGCTTTCCACCGAATTTTTCCACCAACGGAATCCACATACGTCCATATACTTCAAAATCCGAAATTCTATCAGGGTCGATAACGTAGCGTAAATAGCAAGTAATCATATCAATTTGCTTTCATGGCAAAAAAAGGAATTTTTGCTACCATCCGCACACCAGTGCGACTAGCAATAAAATCAAGTGCATTGCGGCAAGCATTGTATTCGTGGTTGGTGGTAAGTATTTCATCCTCTGTTGAAAACGTGAGCCACCTTAACACCTAATTCCCAGTGGTCGTTGCATTTGGGACAAATACAAAATCCTAGACATCCGCACCGACAGAAGTCGTCAGTTTTATCCTTGTATTACCAAAATACATGACGGATAATCCAAAATCTAGAATTAAAAATTTAAAACTCCCCAGGCTGGATTCGAACCAGCGACCAATCGATTAACAGTCGATCGCTCTACCACTGAGCTACTGAGGACCACTCACAATTTATAATCTTAGGGCTAAAAAGAGGATTTGGCAAGTACTTTCGCTAATATTTTTTTTAGATGCTTAATTATAGAATTTTTGCAGCCAAAATCCATTCAGAAACTTAAGCAGAGACTTTTAAATATTAATATCTACTGTAATCCCATTCGTAATTCAGCCAGACGCTGCCGCGCTTTAGCATCAATAGCATTAGCTAAAAACCTACTCTTAGATTGTTTGCGCGT
Organism: Nostoc sp.; assembly: GCF_036917635.1. Taxonomy (GTDB): domain Bacteria; phylum Cyanobacteriota; class Cyanobacteriia; order Cyanobacteriales; family Nostocaceae; genus Nostoc. The sequence continues at coordinate 2,378 of NZ_JBALCW010000050.1, read as the reverse complement.
ATGATATTTCTGTCGCATCCGGCAGACGGTAGCTTCCACTTCCCCACAGAGTTGTTGTGCCGATAACCATTCAGCCCCATACCCCTGTATCATCAACTGCTGTGCCCGATCTGATGTAGCAACAATTACACGAGAAATCAATGATTGGGCTATTTGCTGGCGCATAGACGCACAGGATTTTTCAATATAAGTATCTGCTGTCTGTCCAAAATCAGTGTAATAAACTGATAAAAGCTCAGTAATTATTTCTTTATTACTAGAGGAGTTCTGATATTGGGCATCAAAAACTATTTGAGTTGCATAACCTTGAAACGCACTATAACCCGTCATCGCTTCCACAAGTTCACCCCGTGCTGCCTCTAGTCCAACACTATCACGCGTTTTTTTAAGGCAAGGCCAAGCGCCAATTATATTGTAGCCGTCTACTAACAAAACGGCTTGGAGTAAGGAACGGGGCATGGTTTTTAATCACAATTTTCTAGAGTTAACAAAATTCATTCATAAGTTTTATAATAATTGATGCATAGTATGTAACACTATGCTACACAAAATAAAAAATACGACAGCCTCATAAAACTAAAACCTAAGACAGACGTACCAAATTAAAATGCGCCTTTGTTTTAACCCACATTCCGCACTTCAAAATGTATTATCTATCTTTTCAATAAAAATTCCTAATAATGTTCAAATTATTAAGTATTAATATTGAATACCATTGGCGATTTATGTTGTTGATTTAACCATTTTTTTCCACCTATGGGAAATCTACGCATATTACACGATGAAGTGCGGAAAGTCGGTTTTAAAAAGCGCGTTGCAGTTGTTTTTCAGTAGTAATAAAAACGAAGAGTGCTGAGTTAAAAGACCACCTATAAAGGGTGGAGGATGTACGACTATGAAAGCCTAAATACTTTTTACTTTACTCAGCACTCAGCACCGGCTCAACGCCCCGCTATCCATGTACAGCACTCAGCACTAAATTAAGAGGCTTCGCTGTGTACCTCCATTAGACGTTGTTTGAGGCGTTGAGGTTCACCCCTATCTACCAGAGAGCCTTTTTCAAGCAAGAAAGCGCCGTCAGAGTAATTTAACTCATCTAATCGATGTGTTACCCAAAGGGCTGTAATACCTCGACTTTTGACAAGGCGGCGCACACCAGCCACTAAATCCAACTGGCTATCTGGATCTAGTAAGGCAGTGGGTTCATCTAATAATAAGACTTCACAGCGACGGGCGATCGCACCTGCGATCGCTACTCGCTGTTTCTGTCCCCCAGAGAGTGCGTAGATAGGGCGTCGTAGGAGAGTAAGCAAATTCACTGCTCCTAGCGCCTCCTCAACCCTAGCTCTGCTGGCAGCAGGTGGTAACTTTTCTTCCACCAATCCAAAAGCCACATCAGCACCAACCGTTGGCATCACCAGTTGATGATCAGGATTTTGGAAGACAAAGCCAACGGGGTGCAAAACCCGAATTTCCCCAGACTCAGGAGCTAATAGCCCCGCCAGCAGTCTAAGTAACGTTGATTTCCCACTACCATTTGTACCCAACAGCATCCAAAACTCGCCCTTGGGTACTTCTAAAGAGCAAGATTTGATAACTTTCTCTCCATTAGGCCAACTGAAATTTAAATCCTTGACCTCAATGCCCACTTGAGCCATTTGTCAACCTTGGTTACTCAGCAGCTACAGCGAAAAACCCAGGTGGCCTACCACCACCAGGGGTCGTACCATCTTTCTGAACAATCTGCACCCCAGAAATTTCACTAGCGCGGACAGCAATTTTTTTCTCTGTTTTGCCTTCGCACTTGAGTTCCACAATGTCAGGGTTACCAGAGCGTATTGCTGCCAAAATCAGTTGATAGACAGCCTCAGCATCCTCTGCTGACTTGCGTTGTACAGAGATAGGGAAAGCAGTGTTTCTGATGCTTAAATCGATGGTAAACATTTAGCAATAATCAAATTTAACTGTGGACTCATTTTAGCGTCAGCTGACTGATTCTAGGGAAATGGGCTTTGGGCATGGGAAAGAGGCTCCAGGGGCGCTGCTCTTGCTGAGAGAAAAACTCATCTCGCTCATCTCCCCACCTCATCTGGAGCAAAAATTAATTTTTATTACAAAACCCCTAGAAAAATTAGCGATTTACACCTAATATGATTAAAGGTATGTAAAAAATTGTAAACTTGGTTAACAACCCAGTTAAATTTCTGCTTATAGATGACTTTTGTATAGGCATCTATAATACAGATACAACCTGTACTTATAAACATTTGGAGATTTGCTCTAATGACCATCGCAGTTGGACGCGCCCCTAGTAGAGGGTGGTTTGACGTTTTAGACGACTGGCTCAAGCGCGATCGCTTCGTATTCGTAGGTTGGTC
>NZ_JBALCW010000049.1:0-17397 GCF_036917635.1 Nostoc sp. | reverse complement strand
GAGATTTAATTTCCTCAAAGCCCTATGTAGTTTGAGTCTTGGTGTATTTCATCCTGATTCAGGCTCGTCAATATTTAGATGCGTTTGCCCTGGCTCTACGCCTAAACTCAAAAAGCCATCTGGCACAATGGGCGGTTTATCGGGGTGATAATAAATACCCATATCTATAGCAAACAGCCAATCCATCCTTTCTGACCAAAGTATCAGCAGGATCGCCTTGAGCAAGCCTGGTATTAATTCTTGCAGTTCATTATCCACAGGCGTTTCATCAGAGTCTGGTAGTTCCTCGGCTGAGGGCAAGTACCTTGGCAAGTTGTACTCTAACATGGTTGGTTTCCCCAAAACTCAAAGAATAAATATTTCACTGCTCTATTTAACTCACTCGAATTATAGCCATTTCATTAGTGCTTTGCTTTGTCAACTAACAATGACAGCGTTAAAACTATCATTCCAATTGCTGCAATGAAAAGACGGATTAAGTGGTAGAAGTGCCACTGATAGCGAATATCAGTCCAATTACTTGGAGCCGTTGTTGGAGTCCAACTATCAATCTGGTGATTAATCGGCTGAATAAAAACTGCCCAAATTACCCACATCAAAACCATGCAGGTGGTTGCAATGAAGGTGAGCCAAAAAGCTTTTCGATGACTACGAATTAATATTACTGCTGCTGTAGCAGAAATAATAGATGGAATTTCAATGAAAGCTAACTTAACTTTGTAGCTGATAACCTGATTCTGCACGAAAATATAGCAATCTAGGGGAAGTGACAATTTTCCTGGCATTTGCATAAAGTGAGCATAGGAAACACCTAACTGCACACCCATCAGGACAACGGCTAACAATTGCAACAATCTAAGTATCATCATCATTGTCTGCTAGATTGATTTTCGCTGATTTCGATACAGCATAACGCGCCATACCACAAGCATAAGTAGAATCATAATTTCTACTTCTAAAAGTATTTTTTTCGGATTTAATAAACTTACTTCGGCATTTGGCTCAAAATTATCAGAAATTGACAAACCGTGCCAAATTCCTAATCCAAAAAACAAATAGCTGCCGTAATGCAGCGCCCGCCATACTTGCTGTTTTAGATACTTCATGTATAGCGATGAAATCAGAATAACTAACAAGACATATAAAGCTATTACACCGACTGCGATAATAGTGATTTTTTTCTCTGCCAGAAATGGCACAAAGATAGATGCAACAGTCACGCCAGTTGTCGATCGCGCAAAAACTAAGGGAATTGGATGAATCAGAATTAAAACAACTCCCAAGATTGAGATAAAACGGTGATATTTAAATGTCTGCCCTCGCCCAAGCTGAAACTTCTGATTTTTATGTGAAGTGAGAAGATTGCCGAGAACTGCCGTAAGCGTCAACATTCCCGTAGCCAGTAGGGCGATCGCACTTGAAAGCCAGATTAACTGAAGATGTGACATCGCTAAAGCAAGCTAATTAGTGGTCTCTTTATTTTGTTTTGACGGATTTTGGTAGTGCGGGCATCTTGCCCATGTGCCAAAATCCAGCGTTGTCTAGCCTACCAAGGAAGTTGCTCGACGCAAAAAAAATTTTAGTAACTCTTAACTATCCAATAATAAATTAAATATATAAGTGCTTAGTGCTATTAATGCTTTATATTTAGCGACAGGGTGGTACAAACAGCCACTCATGCTTTAAATACTTAGGAGGCAGTACCCACTAGAAGCAACTCATGCTTTGATCCCATTACCATATAGTGTAAGTTAAGGTTAAGTCGATATTCAAACGAATAATTTTTGCCAAATTGCGACAGATAAAGACTAAACTAAAAAGTCTTGTGCAGCAAAACCTGTAGCTTTAAATGAAATAATCATGTCTAAGGTTCTTGTCTCAGATTCTATTGACCAAGCTGGAATTGACATTCTTTTGCAAGTTGCTACCGTTGATGTCAAACTAGGTCTAAAACCAGCAGAACTGATCGCAATTATTGGTGAGTATGACGCACTGATGATTCGTTCAGGGACACGCGTCACTCAAGAAATCATTGAAGCCGGCACTCAGCTAAAAATCATCGGCCGTGCTGGTGTAGGTGTGGATAATGTAGATGTTCCCGCCGCCACCCGCAGAGGAATTGTAGTAGTCAATTCTCCAGAGGGTAATACAATTGCTGCGGCTGAACATGCGCTAGCGATGATTTTGGCTTTGTCTCGCCACATCCCTGATGCTAACGCTTCGGTGAAACGCGGTGCGTGGGATCGCAATAGCTTTGTCGGTGCGGAAGTCTACAAAAAAACTCTCGGCGTTGTTGGTTTGGGTAAAATTGGTTCCCATGTTGCGGCTGTAGCTAAGACAATGGGGATGAAACTCCTAGCTTATGACCCTTTTATTTCTACAGAGCGAGCCGAACAACTTGGCTGTCAGTTGGTAGAGCTAGATTTACTCTTCCAGCAAGCAGACTATATCACCCTACACATCCCGAAAACCCCAGAAACCACCCACTTAATCAATGCCACAACCCTGGCAAAGATGAAACCCACAGCCAAGATTATCAACTGCGCTCGTGGTGGGATCATTGATGAAGTAGCTTTAGCAGCAGCTCTGAAAGCGGGTAAAATCGGGGGTGCAGCTTTGGATGTGTTCGAGTCGGAACCACTGGGGGAATCAGAATTGCGATCGCTAGGCAAAGAAGTAATCCTCACCCCCCATTTGGGAGCCTCTACCGCCGAAGCTCAAGTGAATGTCGCTATTGATGTTGCTGAACAAATTCGGGATGTCCTTTTAGGACTACCAGCGCGTTCAGCCGTCAACATTCCCGGACTCGGCCCCGATGTGTTGGAAGAACTCAAACCCTACATGCAACTAGCTGAAACTCTAGGTAATCTGGTGGGACAGCTAGCTGGCGGACGGGTGGAAGTACTCAATATTCGACTCCAAGGCGAACTAGCAACCAACAAAAGTCAGCCTTTGGTAGTAGCTGCCCTGAAAGGTTTACTTTACCAAGCTTTGCGGGAACGAGTAAATTACGTCAATGCCAGCATAGAAGCTAAAGAACGGGGAATTAGGGTAATTGAAACCCGCGATGCTTCGATTCGAGACTATGCCGGCACACTGCATCTGGAAGCCACGGGGACTTTAGGTACTCATTCTGTCACCGGCGCTTTGTTGGGTGAACGGGAAATCCACCTAACTGATGTTGACGGTTTCCCGATTAACGTCCCACCGAGCAAATATATGTTGTTTACCCTGCACCGCGATATGCCAGGGATTATCGGCAAACTCGGTTCCCTACTCGGCAGTTTTAATGTGAATATTGCCAGTATGCAAGTAGGTCGTAAAATCGTCCGTGGTGATGCCGTAATGGCTCTGAGTATAGATGACCCTTTACCAGAGGGCATTTTGAATGAAATTATAAAAGTCCCTGGTATTCGGGACGCGTATACAGTAACACTATGAGTGCTGAGTGAAAAAAGTTAGGAGTGAGTAGTGAGGAGTTAGAAGTTAAACAGGAGAACTCCTAACTCCTAACTCCTAACTCATAACTCATAACTCTGTTAAACTCAGCACTCAAAAATGGCAAACACCTGGTGGGAACTACAGATTTTATGTGAGCCAGACCTAGAAGATTCGATCTTTTGGCGACTGGAAGATTTTGGCTGTCGGGGAACAGCAAGCGAAAACAAAGGAAATTCATTTTTAGTTAGGGCTTATTTATCGACAATTCAAACGCAACTGTTAGATTTAGCAGCGCTGTCGCTGTTGCTGCGTCAAGATGCTCTCTGTGTCGGGCTTTCATCTCCCTCACTGCAATGGCAGTTAATTGACGAGGAAGATTGGGCGACTAGCTGGAAACAATATTGGCATCCGCAAGAAATAGGCGATCGCTTCCTAATCAATCCCGCGTGGCTACCATTACCAGAAACAACAGAACGGTTAGTAATTCGTCTTGATCCTGGTGTAGCATTTGGTACGGGCAACCATGCCACAACTCAGCTATGTTTAGAATCCCTGGAAATGCGTCTAAGTGGAGTTCCTCAGTCATTTGTGGGTAATAGTGGCAAACATGAGCATCTGGTAATTGCGGATATTGGCTGTGGTTCTGGTATCCTTTCCATTGGGGCGCTGCTACTGGGAGCAGAGAAAGTCTATGCAGTAGATAATGACCCCTTGGCGGTGCAATCAACTATTAGTAATGGTGCGCTCAACGATATTAATCCAGAACGTTTATTATCAGCACTGGGAAGTGTAGACGTTTTGACAAAACTAGTTGAGAAATCGGTAGATGGTATCGTTTGCAATATTTTGGCTCATGTAATTATTGAATTGGTTCCAGAAATGAGTGCGATCGCTAAACCTGAAACTTGGGCTATCTTCAGTGGTATTTTACTAGAACAATCTAAAGCTGTTGCTGATGCCTTAGAAGAAAATGGTTGGGTGGTTGCTACCCTATGGAAACGAAAAGAATGGTGCTGCTTGAATGTACGGCGTTCTTAACTCAGTAGGATTACTCATGCTGAAAGCATTAAAAATACCCACCCTAGCTCTCGCCTTGTGAAGGGGAGGGAACTAGATTTATTGTTTCCCCTAATGCATCGGGGGGATTACAGCACTTACGTCTCAATACTGCTCGGTTTTTGGATTTTTCGATAGTGTTTTACACCTGTAGAGACGCGAAATTTCGCGTCTCTACACAAGGTTTTTGGTCTTATCCGAGCAGTATTGACTTCCGTCTGTTATAAGGTGCACTGAATTAAAATATAAATACTTTTACTGAAGTTATACTCTGTCGATCTTCGAGAAAAAATAGTTGCAGCACATATAAGAGAAAAACATCTCAATCAGGAAAGTAGCTATTAAGTTTTGTCCAAAATACGGCATTAGCAGAAGTGACGATAGAGAATTTATTTGGTTGGTTTACTCACAGTTGCTACTGTACTTCAGAAGGCTGATAACCGTTATATATCATAAAATATTTCAGGACATAATTAATTTACTTATGTCCTGAAAACTCCTGAAAAAATAATTTATTCTCCTTGAAAGACTCAACTATTTCGGTAATTATAGTTAGTGAAGATATTTTATCTTTTCGTTATATAAGAGGTAGTCTGATGATATAGCGGTTCCCAATCTGGTGAGGTACGTTTTCAAAGCTACTAACCTTGGTAACAAAGATTTGGGTGTACCTCAGTTCTTATTTTGTGATAGTGATACTTTGAGGTGATTTTATGGCTGCACGTTCTTTTACTATAACAATTGACAATTTAACAGGTCTGGCTTGGGATCGAATAGGTTTAGGACTAGAGCATGGTGAATGGTCGAACAATGGGGCATCTGTTCCACCAGAACACATCCCTGCTGCACAATTTGACGTTTTTGGTCATCTTACTGATACGCCCCTTACATTTGGAAATGAATCTGATGGATTTGCAACGGGTGCTCAAGGATATGTGGATTACAAGAATGTTCTCGGACAAACTTTTCACATTGACTGGGATAATCCATATATTGGAAGTAACAGCTTCAATACAAATTCCAGCGCCTTTCAAACACCAATAGTCGGCGATATTGGAGGGAATAACGCAAATTTAACTGTCCAGATTAAATGACAATCTACATTGTCTAATTATCCTTAGCTGAGATTATGATTATTCGGCGAGAGACGCGGCGAAGCCGTCGTCGTTAGCCAGCTACGCTGGGAGTCAAAAAAACTACGCCGAAACCACGGAAACAAAAAGATAAATCGGCTTAGTACCAAAGATTTTTCTGATTTAAGCTTATCTTTTGCGAATTCAGTGCTTCTGGGTCGTTTCCTACTGCTTAGTCTAAACTCCAAAGGATATTCATATATCAGAAACCTTTTCAGGACATAAGTAAATTAATTATGTCCTGAAAAGTCCTTAAAAAATAATTTAGTCCCCTTGAAAGACTCAACTATTTCGATAATTATAGTTAGTGAAGATATTTTCTTTTTTTATTAGATAAGAGGTACTCTGATGGCAAGCATCATGATTTCTGATTTGGATACTGCTGATTCCAAACTTTTTTCTACTTCGGATTCGGAAAGCTATTTAAAAGATTTGTCTGATAACGAAGTTAATGTTCGAGGTGGTATGATGCCGCTAATTGTTATAGGTATCGCAATTGGTTGTGCCCTTCTTTTAGCACACGATTAACAAGAAGCAACTGTGTTGATAAGGGGAAAGACACTATTTTGAAACTGGCTTTGTGACTGGGCTTCAAACACCTGAATCCTTACGATTGAGGAATAGCGATCGCGCTTGACCCTGCTCGAATAGCAAAGCCCGTTTTCTTGCGATCGCGGATTGGATTCTCTAAGAATTGCGTCGAGATAGAGGAATCGCGGTGACTGAGATTAGGGACTAAAAATTGACGATGGTTGGGTGCGATCGCATGTCCGCCGTAGGCATTGCCCCAATGCCTAATAGCAGAGACTGATGATTAAATATCTAGGTATTTTTACCCTCTCCCTAAATCCCTCTCCCAAATCTGGGAGAGGGAGTTTGAAATTCTGGCTCCCCTCTCCCAGATTTGGGATTCGGGGTTGGGGGATGAGGGCAAATCCTTTTCATCATGGAAGAACTATAAGTTTCAAGATAGATGTGGTTTAATTAAAATTTTTTCAAATAAATAACTAAATTATTGGCAAGTTTTTTAAAGGTTTTTGGCGGGGGAATTTTACTATTCCCCGTCGAATTGGTGATTATATGTTAAATGTAACTATTTTGATTAGATTATTCGGAAATTACCGTAAAAGATAGTAAGATACGGATTTCTTCACGCACACTCATGAGGGTTTTACCGAGATGGTTAAGACCTGCTCTATTAGCACCACAGCCCCAAAAAGAATCGGTTGGGGAGTTTTCAACCAAAATCTCATCGCCAGTCTTCAGGAGAACTTCTCTAATATCACTATGAGTGATAAACTTTTTGAGTACAGCTTCTCGCATAATTTCAGTTTTGACCAAATCCCAGTCTTGACGGAGTTGGCGAGTGCTACATCTTCCCAATGCGGCAGCTTCTTCTGGGGTTGCGGCAGCATGGATGAGGCGTATAATTGCCGCATCTGTGCTGCCAAAAAATTTTTGCGCTTGATAATAATGCTCAACCGTTGGCCAGTAAGTACCCTGGATATGGATTCCGTGGGGAGAAAAGTTAGAAAAACAGCCATAAGGCTGCCAAACCTTATAAAAGTAAATGGTCATTTGAAAATTGCTCTTTTATATATTCAATTTCAGGGTAGCTGAAAGATCGCACTCGCAACCCAAAACCGAGCTTATCAAACAGATTTTCTTTCGTTTCATATTACTGGGGATTCTTCCCAACGACTTATAAAGATTATCAAATTTTTACGGAGCGATCGCTCAATTCTGTAACTTCATCGGGATTGAGGGTGAGGTTTGATCTTATATTTAATTACGCCTACCTACTTAATAGACCTCTTGCAAAAGTCCCTAACACCCCACCCCCAACCCCTCCCCGATATTTTGGGGAGGGGAGCGTTTGATTAACTCAAATGCGGTGCGGGGTTCTTTATTTTTGATTTACGCAAAAGGTCTATAGGACTTACGCATCAGGTACGAAATGTAGGGGCAATTCATGAATTGCCCCTACGGTAAATCAAGGCTTTGACTACCTTGAAAGCGTAAGTCCTGGTCTAATGACCAATGATTAATGACCAATGACCAATGACTAGCACTCTATTAATCAAGCAACCCATTTACATTCAGTTAAAAATCGAAGGTTGTACGAATCACGCCCACATACTGCGTATCATTTCTGTTGTCGTTTTCTGGGTTGAGAATCATCCAAAAACCAGGAGTAACTGAGATATTATCGTTCAGGCGGTAGCGATAGAATGCTTCGATATGGTAAGTGTTGTCTCGGTCTTGACGAACATCACTGTTAGAGACACGCGGCGGTATACCAAAGAGAATTCCCGGTAAGTTACCCTCACCCCCTACATCAGGAAACGACATACCAATCGCCCCAAACCAGACTTCAGTCGGGGTTTAAATCCCCTTATGTAATGTCTAAAATGTTTGAATGCCTGAATTGTTAATCTCTCTGCGTCTGCGGTTCGTTGACGCGTAGCTACTTGCCGCAAAGGACACAGAGATACGAATTACATATCTTCTAACTCAATTCCTTTGGTTTCTTTAATAAAAAAGAGAATGAAAAAGAATGAGGTAGCTGCCGCAATTGTATAGAGTCCATAGGCAGAACCTAGACCGAAATTTTTCAGGATGGGAGGAAATGTTGTGGAAATGAGGAAATTTGCAACCCATTGCATTGCAGCAGCAACTGAAAGTGCAGCCGCTCGAATTTTGTTATTAAACATTTCTCCCAATAGCACCCAAACCACTGGCCCCCAGGAGAAACCAAAGCAAAACACATAGAGGTTGGCAGCAATGAGAGCCATAGTCCCGGCGCTTCCGGTGAGATTGGGGTTGCCAGCAGCATCTAGGGGAGCATTGGCAAAAAGATAAGTCATCGTCCCCAAGGTCAAGGTCATGCCAATCGACCCTAGTATGAGCAAGGGCTTGCGACCAAATTTATCTACAAAGGCGATCGCAATCAGTGTTGTAATAATATTTACGGCTCCTGTAATCACCGTGATTGTTAGGGAATCTTTTTCAGAAAACCCAACTGCACGCCACAAAACGCTGCTGTAGTAAAAAATTACATTAATACCAACAAATTGCTGTAATACAGATAAGCCGATTCCTATCCAAACAATGGGGAGGAGTCCGCCACTTCTGCTTAAAAGGTCAGAAAATTTAGGCTGGCGTTCTTGAAGCACTGTCTGCCGAATTTCTTCAATTTTTGGTAGCACATCACCCCCCAAAATCTTGGTCAGAACGTTAGCAGCTTCTGGCTCCCGTCCTTTGGCAACTAAGTAACGAGGAGATTCAGGAATTGTTAAAGCCACCATCCCGTAGAATACTGCTGGCGGGACTGCTGTCCAAAACATCCAGCGCCAAGCTGCAACCCCAAACAAAAACGGCGAGTCTGCCGAACCTGCTGACACAGCGATAAAGTAGTCGCTCAATAAAGCGACGAAAATTCCTACTACGATCGCTAATTGTTGCAGAGATCCTAACCTTCCCCGCAATTCGGTAGGAGAACATTCGGCGATGTAAGCTGGGGCAATGACGCTAGCAACGCCGATTCCAATCCCACCCAATAGTCGCCAAAAGATAAAATCCCAGATAGTGAAGGCAAGCCCAGAGCCAATGGCACTGATAGTAAATAATACCGAAGCGACCACCATTGCCTTAACTCGACCATAACGGTCTGCAATCTGTCCAGCAAAGAAGGCTCCTACGGCAGACCCCAGCAATGCTAGGGACACTGCCAGCCCTGTTACCAAACTACTGGTGTTAAAAGCTTTTGCTAGAGATAAAACCGCGCCGTTGATTACAGCAGTATCAAAACCAAATAAAAACCCGCCAAGGGCAGCAGCACCAGCAATCAAAATGACATAAAATGTGTTGGATTTACGACGAATAGTAGTGGAAGACATAGTTTATATGGGAGTGGGGAGTGGGGGGATGAGGGGGATGAGGGAGCAGGGGAAAAAGAACTATTGATTATTTACCAATGCCCAATGCCCCATGCCCAATTCCTAAAGACTTTGGTTATTTACCGTCTGGAACGTCTGCGGAGTCTATCAATTACAACTGCCAAAATAATTACTAGTCCTTTGACGACTAGTTGCCAGAAGTAAGATAGGTTCAACAGAGTTAAACCGTTGTTGAGAATAGCAATAATTAATGCACCTAGAAGTGTGCCGCCAATGGTACCAATACCGCCTGTAAAGCTGGTTCCACCTAGAATAACAGCAGCGATCGCATCTAGTTCGTAACCTTGACCTAAGATGCCACTAGCACTATAAAGACGGCTGGCACTCATGATTCCTGCTAAACCTGCCAGCAATCCACTAATACCATAAACAAATAGCAAGACACGATTAACTTTAATCCCTGTTAATCTGGCTGCCCGCTCGTTACCACCAACGGCATATATCTGCACTCCTAAAACAGTTTGCCGCAGCACAAACCAACTAGCTATCACAGCCAGTAGGGCAATTATCACTAGCCAAGGAAAGGGTCCGAGATAGGTATTACCCACCCAAGCAAAATTTATGTCTGGGTTAATTAGCGTTGTCCCCTTGGCAACTAAAAAGGCAAGACCCCGCAAGGCTGTAAGTGAACCCAATGTGACAATAAAAGGTGGTACATCCAAAAATGTGATGATAGCGCCGTTGACTAAGCCTAAAAGCAATCCTGCTAGCAAGGCAGCAGGTACGGCTGCCCAACTCAAAGCCGGCAGTAGTGATACCAGTAAGGCAACTACGGCAGAAACACCCAATATTGACCCAACAGAAAGGTCAATACCTCCGGTGAGAATCACAAAGGTCATTCCTGTCGCCAGCACAATATTGATTGATGACTGACGCAAGATATTAACGATGTTACCGGCTGTGAGGAAGTTGGGAGAAAGGAATGCAAATAAGATGCAGATAATTATTAAAATTGGCAGAATACCGGCAACTTCTAGTAGGCTGCTAATTGATTTCCGGTTGCGGGATGGGGGATTGTTGGCTAATTTATTGGCGGGTGGTCTGACTGTCTGACTCATGATTCTAATACCTCCGATGCTCCAGTTGCATAGTGCATAATTTTTTCTTGGGTAATTTCTTTACCAAGACTGCCGTCGAGTTCGCCTACCAGCTGGCCTTCTCGCATCACTAAAACGCGATCGCTCATGCCGACAATCTCCGCTAGTTCGCTAGAAACCATTAAAATAGCTACACCTTGTGCTGCCAATTCGCTTATTATTCGGTAAATTTCGCTTTTGGCACCGATATCTACGCCGCGTGTCGGCTCATCTAACATCAAGACTCTCGGTTTAATGGCTAACCAACGCGCTAGCAGTAGCTTCTGCTGATTCCCACCAGAAAGATCCACCGCTCTAATTTCCAAATTGGCTAGGCGGATATTAAAGTTTTCCACCGCCTCTGTTGACAGCCGATTAACTGAACCCCAGTTAACTACTCCAGCCTTTGCATCCTGCTTGAGTGTGTTGATGGCAATATTCTTGCGGGCGCTCATCTCCAGAAATAAACCTTGGTCTTTGCGGTCTTCTGGGACGTAGCCAATTCCCGCCGCAATGGCATCACTGGGTGTATTAATTTCCAGTTTTTTGCCATTCAAGAATACTTCACCACTGGCTTTGCGGTCTGCACCAAAAACCAGGCGCGATAATTCTGTGCGTCCTGCACCAACCAGCCCCGCTAAACCAACAATTTCTCCAGCATGAACTTTAAAACTACTCGGCTCAACCTTCTTACGCGCATCGCTCATATTTTTGACTTCCAGCACCACTGGGCCCGGATTCATTTGTCGTTGATGTTCGTAAAAGTCTTGTATGGAGCGACCGACCATCATCTGCACCAATCGTTGAGGAGAAATTTCACTGCGTGTCAGACTGCCAATATATTGACCATCGCGCAGTACACTAATCCGGTCAGCTAGGGCATAGATTTCTTCCATCCGATGGCTGATGTAGATAATCGCAATGCCATCACGCCGGAGTTTGCGAATTACCTCAAACAAATGCTCACTTTCGCGGTCAGACAGTGCTGCTGTTGGCTCATCCATTACCAAAACCCGGCTTTTGTCTTTCAACGCCCTGGCAATTTCTACTTGCTGCTGTTCTGCGATCGCTAAGGTACCAACCACAGTCTCCGCTGTAAAATTGGCTCCAAGGCTTTCTAGTACTTGCTCTGCTTCTAGTTGCATAGCTTTGCGGTCTAAAAGCTGACCTCGCCGCAACTCGCTACCCATAAATATATTTTCGCTAACGGTTAAATTAGGTGCAACATTCAGTTCTTGATAGATGAGATTAATACCCGCCTTACGTGCTGTCGCCGGATCGGTAATTTTCAGGGGTTGACCATTGATGCGAATTTCTCCAACATCTGCAATGTAAGCCCCAGCCAGGATTTTCATCAATGTGCTTTTACCTGCTCCGTTTTCACCCATGAGGGCGTGAACTTCTCCCGGATAAATCGTCAGATTGACATTTTGGAGTGCAGATACACCATGAAATCGTTTCGTAATCCCTTGCATTTCTAACACCGGAGTGGTGGTTGGTGTATCAGAAAATGAGTTTTCAATACTTTTTGTCATGAGCAGAACGTTTAAAAAGAATTTAAAAACGCAATTGTGAGTTATAAAGCAATTAACTCACAACTGATGTGCAATTAAAATCATCACAAAATCATCTTCTAAAAATCGACCATTATCTTGGAAACTTCTAAAGTGCGTCTTCCAAAATTTAAAGCTTTTTGCAGATGTACATATTATGTGCAAAAAGTCTGTCAATGCACCAAAAGACTCAACTCAGATTAAAAATAATACAAATTATAAGTTTATAATTTGTATTATTTACCAGCCTTTTTCTGTGCTGACATTATTTTTTGTGATCAACTTAACTGGAATCAGAATGGTGGGTGACTCAGGTCTTTTACCATTTAAGATGTCGTTCCCAACCTGAACTGCTTTTTGGGCCATTCCTCGGGGATTTTGAGTAGCAGTTGCAGCATATAAACTATTTTTAGCAGCGATCGCAGTGATTGCTTCTGGCGCACCATCAACCCCTACAATAAAGAATTCTTTACGTTGTGCTTGCTTTGCTGCTAGTTCTGCGCCAAGTCCACTCGGATCGTTAATGGCAAAAACAGCATCAATTTTCGGAAAGGTTGTGAGCAAATCACTCATAACTCTCAGTCCTCCATCCCTACTACCATCTGCATTCTGGTTTTTGGAAAGAATTTTGATATCGGAATATTTCGATAATACATTTTCGCAGCCACTAACTCGCTGAATCACCGAGTCTACTGGCGGTCCGTTAACTATTACTACATTACCTTTACCTTTGAGGCGATCGGCAATATATCTGCAACTAACTTCTCCAGCTTGGACATTATTAGTAGTGATGGTGGCATCCACACCTCCCTCAGCACCTGTGTCTACAGCAATAACAATTCTCCCTGCTTGTTTTGCTCGTTCAACTATTGGTCTAATTCCCCTTTTATCAGCAGCATTCAAAACAATGATGTCAGTATTTGCAGCAGTAAAATTTTCAATTTGATTGGCTTGTTGGTTGAGGTCATAGGCACTGGAAGCTACAATAACGGTGACATCTTTTCCGCCAATTCTTTTCGCTTCTGCCTCAACTGCTTGTCCCATAACGACGAAGAAAGGGTTACTTAAATCGCCAACGGTGAAGCCAACCGCTCGTAATTTTTTATTCCCAGTAGCGGTTTGAGTTTCTGCACTAGTATTGATTGCAGCGTTAGTACCAGTAGGATTAATAGCAGTGTTGTCATTTTGAGCGCTATTTGTGCAACCAACAACAACGAAACCTAATATGCCAGCTATGAGCGATATTGTCTTCATAACGGATTTAAATTTGCAAGAGATCGGTACAATATAAACTTGCCAATTTATTACAATCTGAACTAGGTCTAAAAACTTCAGATATAACCTAGAACTGCTGCTATTTTTGGCAGTTTAAACTATTCTCAAATGTCTTATAATAATTTAATATTATTTGAGTTAACGCTATTCATTCCCCGTAATTAGATGTTTTGTTTTTTAAAGCAAAACTATGAACGCTACACTACGTCAAAAAATTACATATTTTTGTGAAACTACATTTGGGAGTGCGTGGGTTAAAAACAGATTTTAACTACAATTAGTAGAATCTGATTTTATCAAAGTTGGAAATTTGTATTTTCTTTAACATTATTTTAGTTTAACCTGCATTATTACAAATACGATCCCCGTTTATCGAACTTTACAAAATAAAGAAACCTATTTGATATTTATGTAGGTAAATGTTTTACCAATAGAGCATTTGCGAAAATTCTGAACGAGCAGAATCAATTGACAAAGTAGATAAAATGTGAATTATAGTTAAGAAAAAGCACTTATGCGATCGCTAATTCTTAAAGATTTTGATGCCTTCTCAGTAACCATAACTTTTTAGACAGCTATACTACGTGTGCATAGGTGTTAATTCGTCAATTGTATAGCATGAGAATACTTGACAATGTTAGCCAACTCTTGTAGCTGACTTATGGCTTCTGCACCCTCCAACTTGATTAATTCGCGATCGTCCCATAGCTCCATCCAAGTAATCCCATAATCAGACACTAAAAACCGAATCAGGTGCTTTTCTGCAAGGCTAACCATAAATGAAGCACTCTGCATTTGATCGCCGCATATATAACAAGACGCAGTATAGCCACGCCTGTCAAGTGTAATTGTCAAGGCTTGCAGGTTCATTACCAAATCTTGAATGAATTCCTGATGTTGTTGCGCTAATCTTAGAAACACTAGTTTTCTCCTACCACTCCAGTTATATGGTTGCTTTTAAAATTTATTTAGATTTATATATGATGTAATTTGCGTACCAAAAGTTCGTGTTTTCGTAAAGACGCGTGATTAATCTTAACCTTCCGGTTGTATTAAATTCCCAAAGCTGTTCTAATATTTTGAACAATAACCTGAGGTGGTTGTGCAACATCTATAGATATGGTATTTAATGGTTCTTCAAGAGTAGAAAACTGGCTGTTAAGGAGTTTTTCGCCCATGTAATGATTGCTACGCTCTTGCAACCGCATTTGAATCAACTCATAAGACCCTTTAAGATAAACTAGCTTGATGCGTTCGCCCTTGGCGCTGGCAAAGCCATCGCTATCCAATACTAAAAATTGCCGATAACTGTCTTTTAAAGCCGAACACGCCAGCACCACATTTTTATTTTCTTGCAGCCAATGTTTTATAGCTGTTTGCAAATCTTGTAACCAAGGCATCCTGTCAGCTTCACTCAGAGGGATACCGCGCCGCATTTTTTCAACATTCTCTGGCGAGTGAAAAGTATCAGCATCACTAAACTCCCATTGTAACGAGTCTGCTAGCAGTTTTCCTATGGTGGTTTTGCCAGAACCGGAGACACCCATTAGGATAATAATCATAAATAGCTATTTCCCAAAGATTTCAAGAGAATTTAAGTAGCATTTGAGTAGCATAAATCAAAAGTCTGGACACTCGGACGAAACTGTTTCTGGGTGGCAATAATACTTTAAGACCGTAGCTACATCGTCGCCAATCCATAGTGCCACTTTGTCGGGCGTAACTCCAGAGGCGATCGCCAACGTAGCAAACGTATGTCTGCTGCTGTAGGGCTTCAGGTATGGTATTTGTCCCATTTTGGCTAACTGCCTTACTACCCCCAGACTACAAGATGATTGCCTCCAGCAGTTGCCCAAAACATCTGAGTTCATGGGCAAGCCATCTTTGGAAATAAATACTAGACCATCTGCACTTGTGGCATTCTCTTTAAGTTGAATCAGCAACGATTGCAGCTTTGACCCCTGCTGACAAGGAAATATCCTGCGCTTGCCGTTTTTAGTTCCTTTTTGAATGCCAAACAAATTTCGGGCTTTGTTTATTTTGATCCGCGTGCAGTCATTGTTAATGTCTGACCACCTCAGCGCGAATGCTTCCCCGTGTCTGCAACCAGTAAAAAATAGAAATTTTATTAGGGTTGTATAGTGACTGTGCACGCGATCAATCTCAAAAGATTTAATGATTAAATCTCTCTGCTCTACATTGAAAGATTTAAAATCATCATCTTTAAGAGATTTTCGCTTTGGTTTTTTAATCTGAATTTTGGCGAATGGGTTGTCGGCAATAATTTCTGATCTGATAGCCCAATCACAACAGCGATTGAGAAAGGCTAGTGTTTCCCAGGCTGAAAAGTGGCTATAGTTACACAAAAGCCAATCTCTTATCATCGGAGCATCTTTTAGCCATTGACTAGGAAATTTTTTAATTCTGGCGGTTATCACCATGTACTTGTCTTTGATAGTCGTCTCTTCTAGTTGCCTCTCTTGGAATTCTGTAAATTTTTCCCAAAGGTCAGATATTGAGTGCTGAGTAACGATGGGTGGGTGCTGTTTTAGTGGTCGAAACTGATAGCGATTCAATGATGTATCAAAGTGGTTAAGTACAATGTCATTTGCGATCGCGTCTCTCTTGCTTCTAACAATCTCCCGATTGCGTTTGGTGTCTTTGAGTCCAGTGCTGATAAAAAATTGTTTGGGAAATCCTTTCACCCAAAAGCGAATAAGCAGCTTTCCTGTTCGTGGATCAACGTTGATCCACTTGTCGTCAGCGTCCATCCTCTAGATACTCCCTCTCCCGTTACACAGAGTACAGGAGTAATTCACACCGCCAAAAAGAAGTACCCCCTTGCCGTGGCATTTGGAACACAATTCAATTTCGTCATAATCTGGGTCATCAGCATCAAAAGCCCAGACATGACCGCAGTCTAGACACTCCCAGTAACCATAATTTTCTTGATATTGCAGCCGAGTACAATCGCATCTTGGGCAATTTGTTTGAGTCACAGTATTTTTAACCTGGTAAATGAATTGCGATCGCGCTTTCAACTTTTGAAAGGCTGCATAATTCTGCCAGCAATCCCAGAAACAAGACCTAGTGACACGCCATAGAAGACGTAAGAAGGTCTGATAAACATAGTGGCAATGCCAATCACCCCAGACCAAAAAAGACCTGTTGCTAATATTTTGAGTCCTTGTCCGTGTGGCTGGCTGTTGATGGATTGGGCGATAATCTGTAAATCTTCCAATGAAGCAGCAATTTCTGTAACATCCATTTGACATTCGCGTTCAAGTCGCGCGATCGCATCTCGATCCGCCTTGACCGGAGACGTTGCCATTCTCACAAGCGCTAAACTTAGGCTTTCGTTACCATCCATTTCTTTCTCCCTCAGCTAAAATTTGCTGTAATATCTGCTTCCCCTTCTCCCACTGTCCACCGCCGAGCCGCAACACCTTTTCAATCACGTAAGTTTCGCCCTTAACTTCAAGCAGCGACTTCACAGCTAAATAAAAGGCTTTATTGTCGGAAGTTGAAGTTTGAAGTTCACCATCTCGATCCGCGCTCGGCTCTTTGTATAAGTGTTCCAAGCTGGTAGTCAACTCTTGCTTAACTTCCGGGGGGTAAGTTGGTGCAGCGCCATAGACTTCGTAAAGTGCTTGCTCTTGCTGTTGGGTATGCAGCGCGAATTCAGTTTGTTCTAGTTCTTGGTTCATCGCTGTTAGCGCTGCACGTCGAGCATCCTGGACAATCAGCCGACGCGACTCCTGCACTAGTTGCACTGATGCCACTAGCGCCAAGCTGTAGCTAATTCCCTTAGCGATCGCCGGAACTGGAGAAAGTGCGGTTAACCAAAAAGCTGCTGCACTAGCTAGCAAGCAATTGGTTTTTAACCATCTATCAGCCATGACAA
>NZ_JBALCW010000048.1:0-15617 GCF_036917635.1 Nostoc sp. | reverse complement strand
TACGCAAAAATAGCTCGATGCCAGGATTTTTAATTCAAACAATACCTCCAAGCTCACATCACAGCTCGGAGGTTTTTGTTTATCATGAATTTAGTAATACCAATTTAATATGAAGCTGCATAGAAAAGCGCTTCTAAAATAAAATTGTAAGAGGAAACAGAAATTACCTGCTCAAATGTAAGTTGCTCGAACAATTATTGATATCGAACCCATGCCTAAACCGTTCCATACGGGAGCATGCCAGTTTTTATTTAGCGAGCAAAGATTAATCCATTAAGATAAGCGCAACGGTGAGCAAGCACTTAAGGAACATTCTTAATATTCCATTGTGCACCAGAAATTTTAGTTCGACGGTCAATCTGTTTAACAGTAGATTCAATCGCACCAGAACCAATAGAACAAATTTGGTAACTTCTCAATAAGCGCTGCAAAAATGAGCAAATAATTCTGAGTTAGGTGAGAATAGTTGCTTCTATAGGGATTGAAAATACTTCATTCTTTGAAGCTGCCTTTGCTCGAATCACATCAGGTAGGTAGGGAATACTCTCATCTCCCTTCAAGCGGGAGATTAAGTATTGCCAAAACGAATAAGCAAGCTTGCGACAGGTCTTCTTGAGACCTGTAAATGTATCACGGGCGCGACGACCATCATCATGTCGAGTACCACCACTTATCTTGCATCGAGTAACATATTCTCGAATATCAGCCTCGGCAGCATTGGTATGCTTTTGGTTGTTGAGTCGCATCAAAGACTCAGGGCAAACGCATCTAAATATTGATGAGCATAGATAAAAGTAGAATGGACAAGAAGCTTACCTCATAGTACTTTCAAAAAATTAAACATCAGTTTTCAAAGGAATAATAATCATTATGAGGGTGGATTAGATGCAACCGACGGTTGCCATTAAAGAACGTGATATTCTCATAGAAGCTCTAAAGAAGAATTACACTCTTATCCTCCTCTCTATGAAGCTAAAGCAAAAAATCACAATTGCTGACCATTTTGCAGTGATAGAAGACCCACGAATAGATCGCACGAAGCGGCATAACTTAATCGATATAATGACGATTGTTATCTGTGCAGTGATTTGTGGCACGGATGGCTGGGTGGCAGTAGAGACGGGAGCAATGCTCTAACAGTGAGGTAGGGAAGCTCTTGAGGCTTCGGGAGCAGGGGAGGCAGGGGAGGCAGGGGGAGAGAAGGAAATAAATGTATTTAAGACTATTTCGGTAGTAAAAAATACTAAAATCTTCTCTTCACTCCCCCTGCTCCCCCTGCATCCGAAGCTCTTTTCACGATGATCTCACTTTTTCGCCTAGCTCCCGTAGAGACTTATGGTTGTGCAAAATATGAGTGGTTAAAAACATTTTTAGAATTACCGAATGGCATTCCGTCCCACGATACATTTGCACGAGTTTTTGCACAAATAAATCCTCAACAACTCGAGTCATGTTTTATTGATTGGATGAAATCAATACATTAGGTTAAAGATGAATATTCAGAGCAAACCCAAACCCATCGAAAGGACAATAATCCTTCCAGATCAGCCATTTGGGTGTTTCATTATTAAGTTTTCCGGTACTCGCTTTTAGGAACGAATTAACATTGGGTCATAAATTTCAATTTCTTGAACCCCGCAATTACCCAAAATAGAGCTAACGTAATCAAGCTCATTGTCTGTGCCACTAACAATGAGTATGTAATTGCCTTGCTCAATTTGCTCGTTGTAAAAGCGTGCCCACTCATCTCCTATTCCTAGCCTCATAGCGTCAAATCGCTCAGTTAAATTAACGGCTGTTGACCCTTTAAATTGAGAAAAGTCTTTGCAAATTATGGAAATCTGGTTTACTGGAAAACCTGCGGCACACATATCATTAATTGCAGCTTCAACATTATCTATGTTATTAAAGTCACTAACAGCATATTTGGTTAAAATCCCACTTTTATTAGCAATAGCAGTAGCAGAAGTGGTGGTGGTCAGATAATTTGTAGTTGCCTGTTCACTGTTGAGATGCTCGTAAATGCCAAACTCTTCAATACCCCAACGCAGAAGAATTACTTCTACTTTAGCTATTTCAAAAGATGTACAATCTACGATTATTAAATAGTGTCCAACCTCTACTCGCTGGTTATATGCTCTAGCTTGCTCTTCCGATATTCCCCAACCAACTAATGCACCGGCAAAAGTCCCAGTAGCTGCACCTATGCTTGCCCCTACAAGGGTTGTAACCAAAGCAGTTGCAGCTGCCCCAGCCAGCATTATTGGCCCAACTCCAGGGATTGCTAAAGTGCCTAAACCTACTAATAAACCAGTCAACCCACCGACAGCGCCCCCTGAAAGCCCTCCTAATGTTGCGCCTTCGTCGGATTTATCACCTATTTCACGATCGCCAATCTCATAATTGCGGTCTGTATTCTGTACAACTACAGATACTTTTTCCATCGCCAAGCCAGAATCTCTCAACTCATGTAGTGCCTGTTCTGCATCTCGACGATGAGTAAATACGCCTACAGCACGTTGATATTGACTTAAAACCATTATTACTCCTTGGTAGCGCAGGAAAATTAATTACCTACAAATTTAGTATTTCACTATTTGTAATATTAAATACGAGTTTGTTGAACTGAAAATCATCCATCCTTAGTAATAAAATTCATTACAAATGCTGCAATTAGTAACTCTCTAATGTTTTCCAGCTTTTTTTATCCTCTTAAGCCATACGTGAAATTTCATAGCTTACATAGGAGTAGTGGAATTAATGATATTAAATTATACAAAAATAACCTATTTATGAGAGAGTAAAAGGGTGAAAACCCTATATTATAAATATCGCATTCAACAGAAACCTTTCAAGATCCGCCTGATATAGTTTGCTTATCATATTCGTATTGGAATTTGTTTTTGAGCAAGGGTAGCGGGAGCATAAATTTTTCTGCAAAGCTAGGGCAATCCCACTTTTTCCACCTCAGTAGAATGTTGTTTTGTAGGGAAGTATTTTGAAATAATAATGTCTTGCACTAACAGATCAGTGTCTAAGACGGTTATAGCACTGGAACAATCAGCAAACTCAGAATTGTTGCTACGAGTAACCCGCCAAATAAGGCTGTTCCTAACGACCAGCGCGAGGCAGAACCGACTCCGGTGGTGATTACGAGGGGAAAAAATCCCAGCAATGAGGCCCTTGAAGTCATCACAATCGGTCGAAACCTTTCTTGCGCTGCGGTTATGGCTGCTTGTCTAATTGTCACGCCTATCTTCAAGGGCTTGACTTGCAAACTCGACCATCAAAATCGCCTTCTTTGACGCTAGCCCCATCAGCATCACTAACGCCACGTTTGCGTAGACATCATTCACCAAACCGCGCAAAACTAAGGCACTCAATGCGCTATCCTGTCATAAATGATATGCATAAAATAGCAATATTTTTTACTTCCTTTAGTTATATCTAAATTTATTTAATCTATTTTTTTAGAAAATATTTTTATAAAATTCGCAAACAAAACCATGACTTTAGTCATAGTTAAAGCGTACACAATATAAAAAATAATTGTTAAATTTAGTAAAGATTCGCAGTCATTGCACAGTTCAAAGGTTCGATTTCTATCGGGGCTTTTGACGGGAGCATCCCAAATCTGTAAAAACATAATTTGTCATTGCGAGCGTAACGTAGTGAAGCGTTCCCGTAGCGTCTCTAAGAGTTGCAATCCCAACATCGGTACTTTGCGATTGCTTCATTCCGCTTCGCTTCATTCGCAATAACGACCCATTATCTTAGTAGATTTGCTTGGATTGGGATGCTCCCCTTGTGACTGAATTTCGTTCGTTACTCTTTCAGCAACGTCATTTTTTTATGTGTAGATTAATTGGCTACCTTGGTAACCCCATCCTATTAGATGAGTTGCTGTATAAACAGGAGCATTCGCTCTACAAACAAAGTTACAGCCCTTTTGAATTAAAATCAGGAGTAGTTTGTGCAGACGGGGTGGGTGTAGGCTGGTATGACGAAGTGGGTAAACCCTTTATTTACCGAAATACGATCCCGATGTGGAACGATCCGAATCTGGAAGAGTTGAGCAACTATGTACAATCTACTTGTACTGTCGGCTATGCACGATTAGCTGGGATAGGTGAATCGCTCGACATTAGTAACTGTCAGCCATTTCGCAGTGGGAAACTTTTGTTTGTACATAATGGCGAAATCTCAAACTTTCAACAGACTCTCTATAGACCAATCCGTGACAGCCTCTCTGATTCCACATACCGCCTGATTAAAGGCATGACTGACTCTGAACACATCTTCGCTTTGCTAGTGGAAATGTGGCAGTCATCTCCAGACAGCACTCTGTTCTCAGCCTTAGGTGCCACAGTTCAAAAATTGACTGAGTTGGCATCAAAATACGACACCAGCTTTAGTGCCAATATAATTGTCACCGATGGTCAAGCAATTGCAGCAATTCGCTACGCTTACGGCACACAAGCGCCTACTCTTTATTGGTCTTGTGATGCACTCAAGCACCCAGACCAAGTTATTGTTGCCTCTGAGCGTTTATCTAACCAAAATTGGACTGCTTTTGGTGAGCAAAGTATGCTATGTTTTCAAGGTCAGTCATTACAGCCAACAATTAGTCTGTTGGAGAAATTTGCTTAATTGTGGTTTAGATAAGCATTGCGGCGGGTTACTGTTATAAAATAACTCTTACCAATAATGGTAAGAGTTTAAAAATAAAATTATATCTCTTGGATTTATCAGCAATGATCGCTTGCATCTAAAATTAATAATTTGGCTCTAAAGGCAGGCATTCATTAAATATTATGTCCGTTTGATTACTTCTTATTAAACCAGGAGTTCCCCAAACACCCAAAGCTATGCTTCGTCTCCCCTCCCCGCTTTCGGGAGGGGTTGGGGTGGGGTTATTTTATTATGGGTAATTTGAGATAGTATCCTTGGATAAGGGAAAAAAGTTAATTATTAATCACTTATTTTCTTAGTATGCCCAAGTTGAATGAACAGCCAAGCTCCTCCAGAGGATATCAATAACAACGGCGTGAACCAATCACCCCAACGCACATATAAAGTCTGCGTTTGTCGTCGATAAATTGTTTCAGCATGAGTTTCGTAAGTATTATATCCAGATATCCACAAGGTTCTGCCGTGAGGATCTATAAAGCCTGAATATCCTGTATTAGTTGCCCGTGCTGACCATCTATCAGTTTCAATTGCCCGCATGATATCCTGTGCATGGTGCTGGAATGGCATCGATGCAGTGTAATGGGCATCGTTAGAAGAACTGACAATAAATTGCCCACCCGCAGCAGCTTGACGGCGAAATTGCTCAGGAAAAGCAGATTCATAACATATACTAGCGATCGCACGACCAAAAGGAGTATCAAATATTTGATTTGCCGAACCCGGAACTTGGTGTGCCTCCAAAGGCGACAAGCGTTGAATTATCCCGCCTAAAATTCCTTCAAAGGGAATATATTCTCCCAAAGGTACTAGTTTGGACTTATCGTAGCGGCTGACAATTTCACCCTTACTGTTGAAAGTAAACAAGCTAATTGTATAACTATCTCCCCGTTCGCCAAAAGCTCCAATCCAAGCAACTACACCTTTCTCCTTCACGGCTGCGACTAAAGCAGTTTCCATCAAGTTACGCTGGAAAATAGGTAAGGCTCCCTCTGGGGTGAGGACTGCATCAACACCTTGGTCTGCTAAAGTTAAATATCCATTGGTATAGTTTTCTTGGGCGCGACGAAACCCTTCAGAACTTCGTAAAAGTCGGTTCGGGATATTACCCTGAACAATCCCCACTTTCAAGGCTGCTTCTGGTAATTGGGCGATCGGACGGCTGTATAAGATAAAACCGATGAGGTGTAAAGTAATTAATAATCCTGTGGCGATAACCCAGTATTTATTAACGAACCACAGAGGCGCAGAGAAGCCAGTGCGTTGCGGGGGTTCCCCCCGTTGTAGCAACTGGCGCGACACAGAGGAAATTCTCTCTGCGCCCTCTGCGTCTCTGTGGTTCGTCCATCCTTCCGCAATTAACCCATTAACACCAACTATTCCTGCTGTCACAGTATTAGGCCCAGAGAGTTGCCCCAAATGCACAATTACGAGATTGTGCGGACTTTGGGTGTAAGCAAGAGAACTCCACCACAAAGGCCCCGCACTCCACAGACTCTCTAAGCCGCACCAGACGGCTGTACCAATCAGTAAACGTAGCCACGGTTTTTGTCCGTTTAGGCGAACCATCACAGCCGCCCAAATACTAACGAATACCCCTCCCAACACACTGATAAATCCCCAACAAAAAAGGGTAATTGCCAAACTCGGCAACCAAGGAACGCCCAACCATGTCATCGGATGAATTCCGGTAATCCAAGATAGGGCGACACCGTGATAACCGATACCCCAGAGGAAAGCAGGGGGACATTGGTTTTTGCATTTGGCTGAGGTGAGAATTATTACCCATAAGGGGACTAGGGCAATCCAAGCCAAGAACCATGCACCTACAGGGGCGACGGTTAGCCCCATTAAAATGCCGCTAGCTAAGGCAATTAAGGAAGGAAGTAAAGAGATAAACCTCTTCCCCTGCTTCTCCTGCTCCCCCTGCTTTTTACTCTGTTTCTTCTGCTTCTTCTGCATCAGGTGGAACTATTGCCACTCCGGTAATAGCGTCATCTTCGTCTAAACGTTGCACTCTGACTCCAGTTGCCGATCGCGATTGGATAGAAATCGCATTTACCGCTTGACGGATGATAATACCACGATTTGTCACCATCATGATTTCATCATCATCATTGTTGACAATCCGTAGGGTTGCCAACTTGTCTTTAGTTTTGCGGTTTTTGAACTTGGTTGCCATTAAACCCTGACCGGCACGATTTTGCAGGCGGAATTGGGCAACGGGTACGCGCTTACCATATCCTCCCATTGTAATTACCAACACCCAAGGCCCAACAATGCCACTGCTAGCCACTTCTGCGGACTCTTCATTAGTTTCGGTAATTTCGATATCTTCTGTTTCGATTGTTTCGATTGTTTCGATTGTTTCGATATCTTCAATTTCGGCTTCTGTAACTATATCCAAAGTTTCAAGAATTGCTGCGGGGAGGATATCCATACCCACCAGTTCATCTTTATTTTTGAGTTTCATGGCTTTCACCCCACGAGTCGCCCTACTTAAAGGACGCAGTTGTTCGTGGTTGCACCGGAAGTTAATTGCCATGCCGTTCCGAGAACCAATGATTACACTGTCCTCTACTTTAGCGCGTCGCACCCAGCGCAGTTGGTCGCCTTCTTCTAAGGAAATGGCAATCAAACCATTGGCGCGAATGTGACTAAACGCTGCCAATTCGGTTTTTTTGATATTGCCGCCCTTGGTGAGCATGACCAGATATTCTTCAGTGCTAAACTCGTCAACAGGTACAATCGAGGTGATTTTTTCCTCTTTGGGAATCGGTAGCATCTGGACAATTGGTGTCCCTCGGCTAGTACGCGAACTCGCTGGAATTTGATAAGCTCTCAGGCAATAAACAACACCACGCTCACTAAAGAATAAAATACTGTCGTGATCGCAGCAAGTCAAAAAATGCTCAATGGTATCATCATCTTTCACCTTGGCTGCGGCTTTGCCTCTGGTAGCACGGCTTTGAGCTTCAAAGGTATTAACTGGCATCCGTTTGATGTAGCCTTGCTCTGTCACCAGAATTATCGCTTTTTCATTGGCAATTAGGTCGCGATCGTCTAGTTCCCCTTCCCCTGGTAAAATCACCGTGCGGCGGGGTGTGGCGAAGCTAGTTTTTAATTGCCCAACTTCAGTTTCGATGATTTCTAGCACTCTCTCCCGGCGTGCCAAAATATCTTGTAAGTCAGTAATTTTTACTTGTAATTCTTCGTGTTCCAAACG
The DNA here is from genome assembly GCF_036917635.1 of Nostoc sp. Classification (GTDB taxonomy): domain Bacteria; phylum Cyanobacteriota; class Cyanobacteriia; order Cyanobacteriales; family Nostocaceae; genus Nostoc. The sequence continues at coordinate 7,702 of NZ_JBALCW010000048.1, read as the reverse complement.
AATTTTGTCTGCTTCTAAGGCAGTCAACCGCCGCAATTGCATTTGCAAAATCGCATCTGCTTGCACTTCTGAGAGTCCATAAGTTGTAATCAACTCGCCTTTAGCTGTGGGTGCATCGGGAGCATGGCGAATTAAGACAATAATTGGATCTAATTGGGATAGGGCAATTAATAATCCTTGCAGAAGATGGTCGCGTTCCTCGGCTTTCCGCAGTTCGTAGCGGGTGCGTCTGGCAATGGATTCGATGCGGAAATCCAAGAAGACGGTTAAGAACTGCTTGAGGGTGAGTACTTGGGGTTCGCTATTCACCAATGCCAGCATGTTCGCGCCGAAGTTGGCTTGTAGTGGCGTTTGCTTGTAGAGGTTATTTAGAACGACGCGAGGATAAGCATCACGCTTAAGTTCAATGACAACTCGCATCCCGTCGCGATCGCTTTCATCCCGGATATCTGCGATGCCCTCTAGCCGCTTTTCGTTCACCATTTCGGCAATTTTTTCAATCAGCGCCGCTTTATTGGTTTGATAGGGCAATTCGGTGATGATAATTGCTTCTCTATCTGGCCGTCCCCGTTGTTCAACGGTTTCAATGTTAGCGACACCACGCATGGTGATGGAACCACGCCCGGTGGTGTAAGCTTCTCGAATGGCAGATGTCCCCAAAATTTGCGCCCCAGTCGGAAAGTCGGGGCCGTGGACATACTGCATTAATTCGAGATCGGTGATTTCTGGATTGTGGATTACAGCCACTAAAGCATCAATCAATTCGCCCAAATTGTGCGGCGGAATGTTGGTTGCCATACCCACGGCAATCCCAGAGGAACCGTTGAGTAATAACTGCGGAATCCGCGCCGGTAAAACTGTCGGTTCTTGCTGAGAACCGTCGAAGTTATCGGCAAAATCTACGGTTTCATACTCGATGTCGTGCAGTAGACCAGCGCTAGTTAAAGCTTGTAAGCGGCATTCTGTGTACCGCATGGCGGCTGGCGGATCGTTGTCTACCGAACCAAAGTTACCATGTCCGTTAACTAGGGGCGATCGCATGGAAAAATCCTGCGCCATCCGCACCAAAGCATCATATACTGCTGTGTCACCGTGGGGGTGATATTTACCCAACACTTCCCCCACCACACGGGCGCATTTCTTAAAAGGGCGATCGTGGAGCAGACCTAGCTCGTGCATTGCGTAGAGAATGCGACGATGCACAGGTTTTAGACCATCCCTGGCATCTGGCAACGCCCGACCCACTATCACGCTCATGGCGTATTCCAGATAAGACTGCGACATTTCGGTTCGCAAGTCTATCGGGATAATCCTCTCCTGTGAGGTTGTCATAACCTAAAAATCTCCAAAAATCGTAGATTTTAGCTTGTTTACTCAACAAAGCGCAAAATTATTCTAAATTGCTCTTGAATAATTCCCATAATTTGATACAATTCTAGCATATATTGCCTATTCTTTGCCTGGAAAACTAACCCAAATATATAGTAAAAAAGAGTATAATAATTTACACTTTATCAGCTCTACCTAATTAACAAGAGGATTGAACGAAAAGATTGCTTAGTGCAAAATTACTTAAATTGAAAGATAACAGGGTAAATTATAAGGCAACAATCTAAATTGGCTTTATAGCTCTTACTTTTATAACCGTTATTTATTAGATTTGTCACTAAATAAGGTCTGAAAAATTAAACCATAGTTGATTATTTCTACTTAGACAAAGGGCAGAACTGGATAAAGCCTTCCAATATGTAATTAAACGAACATTCGCAAAAATTTGTATCAGAATAAACAGGGCATTTTTATATAAAGGAGAGAAAATTTTGGCAGCAGTCCGAGTCCGCCAGCATGTTAATCCACTTGGTAAAAAGTATCAAACACCAGCAAGTCCCCTTGATTGGGAAAAAATTTATGCAAAGCCAAATCAACCGCTACATTTAGATATTGGCTGCGCTAAAGGACTGTTTTTGGTAAATATGGCCAAAATAGAACCCAACTGGAATTTTCTCGGCTTAGAAATTCGGGAACCTCTGGTGGTGGAGGCCAATAAGTTACGTTCTGAATTAGGTTTCACAAACTTGCACTACTTATTTTGCAATGTTAATAACTCACTGCGTAGGCAAAGCCCGTCGCAGGCATCGCTTTTATCTTCCCTCCCTCCAGGAAGTTTACAACGCGTTACAATTCAATTCCCCGATCCTTGGTTTAAAACCCGCCATGCTAAACGCCGTGTAGTGCAACCAGAACTAGTAGCAGAATTAGCTAATTATCTTGCGGTTGGTTCCGTTGTATTTCTGCAATCAGATATGGAATTTGTGGCGGTGGAAATGCGCGATCGCTTTGCTGCTCACCCAGCTTATCAGAAAGTGGGTACAGAAGAATGGTTAGCAGAAAATCCGCTACCAGTCGCCACAGAACGGGAAATAGGTACGCAAAAAAAGGGTGAACCTGTTTATCGAGCATTATTTGTCAGGCGAGAAGTGAATGAGGAGTAGTTATAGTGATAGTGCGATCGTCTAGCGCTATGGCAAAAGATGGCTTGTTATCTTGACATTTTATAACTTCTATGTTTTTTAAGTTGATGTAGAGTGACTGGACATTAGACATTTTCTATCAGATGGCAATATTTTGGGGACATAAATGTTTTAGTTAATCGTTGAAATTGCCTGAAAAATCAAATTTTAATTGGTGTGCGAGAGTTCACAGCTTGAGTAACTGATATATACCCCTATATAAAAATAGGGATAACTCAAAAATTATCGTTTTTTAGTGACATAAAAGTTTTATTTCTGTCTAATTTAGACTTATTAACATATAGAGTAAGTAGCTTCTTTTTGCCTAAGATGAGGAAATATTAGGGAATTACACTGATTAGTCTAATTGCCTAAAAGATAGTCACTCGTCAATAATTAAAAGTAAAATCAACATGCAAGCGAAAGAAAGAAAGTATAACAATCAAATTGAAATTAACGATTTGATTGATGATGCTGTGAAAAATGCTGTGACACGTCGGAACGAAGTTTTTGATTCAGAAGAAGCATTGTTAGCTATGTCTGACGAAGAAGCAAAAAGCGTTGCAGGTGGAGTATCAAAATTGAATCCCATAATACTTGGTAAATTTGCTATTCCTCCTATTACTACTACAGGACTCATAGCAGAACCGAATCCTAGTGACACCTTATCTTGATAAAGATTCTCTCCACTGGAGGCTCAATTGATGAAAGATATTGCTGTGGATAAAACTATACTTTGCCCCAGTGCTAGGCCAGAATCTGAGGATAGTGTGGTTTTCGGAATCATCAGTGGAACAGTTGCAGAACCCCGTGTAACTTATCTTAAACAGCCCTTACCTATCACTGATGAACTGATAGCAAAAGCTAGTCCAATTACACCTGCTGAAATTTTTCGGACGGCGGCAGCTTGTGCTACTAAAGGTTGTCAGCATTTTGATGGACAAGATTGCCGTCTAGCAATGCGAATTGTAGAAAAGTTAGCGCCAGTAGCAGAAGAACTACCCCCTTGTTCCATACGCCGAGATTGTCGGTGGTGGCAGCAAGAAGGCAAGGCAGCTTGTATGCGTTGTCCGCAAGTTATTACAGATAATTACAACGCATCTGAGCTAGCAGTTAAGGTGGCAACACCGATTTTTGGTTAACCAAAGCTAGGTCTATAATTAAATAATTTTAGGAGGAAATCATGTCCATAGAAAATGTTCAAGCATTTTATGCAAAGTTAGCAAATGATGAAGCTTTTCGCGCTCAAATTCAAGGCGTTAAAAGTAAGGAAGAATGTAGCCAAAAAGTCAAAGCGGCTGGCTACGATTTCACCCAGGATGAGTTTGAAGAATATACGGCTCAATTGTTGGAGTCAACTGCTGGCGACGATGAACTCAAGGATTTAAATGAACAAGAACTAGAAGCCGTTTTTGGTGGGGCTTCATCAATTGCTGCAAAGCATACTATAGTAGCACGGCCACTATATGGAGTTATTTCGCTACCTATTGATGATTGTCCGCATAAGTCACCTGTTGTGCAGCCTCTGTATGGAGTTATTCAGTCAAATATTTAGATAACAGTTTAGCTTTATGGGGACGAATAGGGATATATTTGTCCTTTTCTGAATAAATGAATTGAGGCTATTCTAATGACTTATCGCCGAATTAATTATACCCTTTGGGAAATTACATAATTGTTCCATACGCCTAGATTGTCGGTAGAGGCAGCAGCAAGGCAAGGCAGCTTGTATACGTTGCCCGCAAGTTATTACAGATAATTACAATCCCTCTGAACTAGCAGTTGAAGTGGTAAGTTCAAAAACATCTAATTTACATAATCGAGTTAAACATAACTCTTGTGGGGTGGGCATCCTGCCCGCCCAGCTTAACTTATGTAATTTAAATGTGGAACAGCTTAACACCGATTTTTGGTTAAGGAAAGCTAGGTCTGTAGTTCAATAATTTTAGGAGGAAATCATGTCCATAGAAAATGTTCAAGCATTTTATGCAAAGTTAGCCAATGATGAAGCTTTTCGCGCTCAAATTCAAGGCGTTAAAAGTAAGGAAGAATGTAGCGAAAGAGTCAAAGCCGCTGGCTACGATTTCACCCAGGATGAGTTTGAAGAATATACGGCTCAATTGTTGGAGTCAACTGCTGGCGATGATGAACTCAAGGATTTAAATGAACAAGAACTAGAAGCTGTTTTTGGTGGGGTTTCATCAATGACTAACAAGCCTATTATACGGCCGCTATATGGCGTTATTTCGGAACCTATTGATTTTCCGCATAAGCCACCTGGTCATCAGCTTGCTTATGGAGTTATTCGGTTAGATAATATTGCTTAGATAGCAGTTTAAGTAAGTCCGTGAAAACAAATAAAACTAGACTACGTAATGTAATTTTTTTGAGATTAGTTCGTAGTGAACGCGATCGCGTCTCGAAGAGAGGACTAAGGTCATGACTATAAACCTTGAATTATTTACGCCGCTCTAGTTAGGTTTATGGGGACGGATAGGGATATATTCGTCCCTTTATAGAAAAATTAATTGAGGGTATTTTAATGACTTATCGACGAATTAGTTATGCAGTTTGGGAAATTACATTAAAGTGTAATCTAGCTTGTCAGCACTGCGGTTCTCGTGCTGGTCATCCAAGGGCGAATGAACTTTCTAAAGCAGAAGCTCTTGATTTAGTCAAGCAAATGGCGGAAGTGGGAATTACTGAAGTAACCATAATTGGTGGTGAAGCATTTCTGCGTCCTGATTGGCTGGAGATTGCCCAAGCAATTACTTCTGCTGGGATGCTTTGCGGTATGACCACTGGAGGTTATGGTATCACTCTCGACACAGCACGCCGGATGAAAGAAGCTGGTATTAGAGTGGTATCTGTCTCAGTTGATGGCTTAGAAGCAACTCACGATCGCCTCCGTGGTAAACAAGGCTCTTGGCAATGGGCGTTTAAGACTATGAGCAATCTCAAAGAAGCAGGTATTCGCTTCGGTTGCAACACTCAAATCAATCGTCTATCTGCACCAGAATTTCCTCGTATTTACGAGCATCTGCGCGACGCCGGCATCTTCGCTTGGCAAATTCAATTGACTGTGCCGATGGGGAATGCAGCAGATAATAGCGAGATTCTGCTGCAACCTTATGAATTACTAGATGTATATCCGATGATTGCTCGTGTTGCCGAACGGGCAAAGCAAGAAGGGGTGCAAGTACAGCCAGGAAATAATATTGGCTATTACGGGCCTTATGAACGGATACTGCGAGGAGGAGATGCTTGGTCTTTTTGGCAAGGATGTAGTGCTGGACTGTCTGCTATAGGCATCGAAGCCGATGGTGCTATCAAAGGTTGTCCCTCACTACCTACCACAGCATACACTGGCGGTAATATCCGCGATTATTCACTACGGACAATTATTGAAGAAACCGAAGAACTACGGTTTAATCTCGGCGCGGATACTCCTAAAGGAACATCACACTTATGGGGTTTTTGCAAAACTTGTGAATTTGCTGAACTCTGTCGAGGTGGTTGCAGTTGGACTGCTCACGTTTTCTTTGATAAGAGAGGCAATAATCCTTATTGTCATCATCGCGCCCTGACTCAGGAAAAAGACGGTATTCGAGAGCGAGTTTTTCTTCAGCGTCGGGCGGACGGAAACCCCTTTGATAATGGGGAGTTTGGGCTAATTGAAGAATTGATAAATGCTCCTTGGCCTGAAAACGATCCGCTTCATTTTACTAGCGATCGCATTCAATGGCCACAAGGTTGGAAACAAGAACCAGAGTTAGTTAGTTCTCAATCTCATTCAGATAAATAATATGTCAAGTGATTTTATCCCTCCACAAGATCCGACTATTACTCACATTGAACAATCCGAGAGTGAGTTAGAGCCTTTACTAACCCTGTTACCTCGTTCAGCTTGGAATAGTCAGTTAAATTATTTGCGGCTGATTTTTAGAGCAAAGAAGGCTTTAGACCGCATTGAGAAGGAAGCCAGTATTTTCAAAAGTTACAACTAATTGATTAAGACCTATGACATTTATCTTAAACTCACAGAATGTTTTCGATTATTTGGTTAAAAAAGGATTATGTAATCAATCCGATCAACCACCGATTAAGATAGAACAACTTACAGCCAAGAATTTCAATTTATTACTGAGTTTGCCAGGCGATCGCAAGCTTCTAGTTAAGCAAGAACGATACAATCATGAAGGGAAAGCGGCTGGTGAGTTTTTAAGTGAGTGGCGAATTCAAGAGTTTCTACAACGATTTCCAAACCTTGGCAACTACCACTCATTTTTACCAGAGGTGCTGCATTATCAAAAATCTTTTGGCAATATGGGGATTGCCATGCTTCAGGTTGCTAAGACGTTATTAAGCCGTCCTGTACAATCGATGCCAACAATCTTTGGTACTGCTGCTGTTGAATTAACTCACCTGAGTAGTTCTGCTGTTTAAATCATTTTATTATTACTAAAGTAGTTATGCAATTATTAAATTATCCTCAAACTCAGGTAGAAGGTGGTTTAACTGGGCAATTACTGGATATTCTGCAAGATATTGTTCGGAAAATTGAGATAAAATCTGATTTTTCCATCCACCATCCAAATTACAAACCGTTGGAATTACCATCTGAAGTAGTTGAGCGTTTTCAGAAGATGCCAACCCAGATGCAACAGAAATATCTGAGTCTGCAATTACGGAGTTTTCTTTATGGCAGATGTAATAGATATTTTATATATGTTATCAAAACTTAGCTGCTTTTTTCCAATAGATAGATTATTCTTATTTACCTAAAAATAGCTTAGTAAAATTGACAATAGGCTAACATATAACTGTATTACTTATGGCACATTCTTTAGTGAATTAAACCTTGAAATAATAGATTTAATAACAGATGATGGTAATGGAATGACGCAATTACAAGTCTCATCTCAAAAGAAACAAATTTACTTAGGAGTACATTTCAAAATGACTAGTATTACAATCTGTGACCTGAATTCTTCCGAAAAAGCTTTTGAAAGTTACTTGATAAATTTGTCTGATAAAGAGCTAGATATCCAAGGTGGTATTTTCCCATTGATTATAGCAGGACTTATTTTGGGGCCTACTATAGAACCCATTTGACATCTAAGAAGGTGCAGCAAGCCTCTTAACCATCAACCGAATAAAACAAAGATTAACCTTGGCAGTCGCATTAGCTA